>NZ_JAEQAZ010000015.1:0-120000 GCF_016654115.1 Streptomyces sp. MBT53 | reverse complement strand
CCGTGTGGGGAAGCCGTAGCGAAAGCGAGTCCGAACAGGGCGATTCAGTAGCGCGCTCAAGACCCGAAGCGGAGTGATCTAGCCATGGGCAGGTTGAAGCGGAGGTAAGACTTCGTGGAGGACCGAACCCACCAGGGTTGAAAACCTGGGGGATGACCTGTGGTTAGGGGTGAAAGGCCAATCAAACTCCGTGATAGCTGGTTCTCCCCGAAATGCATTTAGGTGCAGCGTCGTGTGTTTCTTGCCGGAGGTAGAGCACTGGATAGGCGATGGGCCCTACCGGGTTACTGACCTTAGCCAAACTCCGAATGCCGGTAAGTGAGAGCGCGGCAGTGAGACTGTGGGGGATAAGCTCCATGGTCGAGAGGGAAACAGCCCAGAGCATCGACTAAGGCCCCTAAGCGTACGCTAAGTGGGAAAGGATGTGGAGTCGCAGAGACAACCAGGAGGTTGGCTTAGAAGCAGCCACCCTTGAAAGAGTGCGTAATAGCTCACTGGTCTAGTGATTCCGCGCCGACAATGTAGCGGGGCTCAAGCGTACCGCCGAAGTCGTGTCATTCATACAACAGGGCCAACGCCTGTATGGATGGGTAGGGGAGCGTCGTGTGCCGGGTGAAGCCGCAGCGGAAGCTAGTGGTGGACGGTTCACGAGTGAGAATGCAGGCATGAGTAGCGATACACACGTGAGAAACGTGTGCGCCGATTGACTAAGGGTTCCTGGGTCAAGCTGATCTGCCCAGGGTAAGTCGGGACCTAAGGCGAGGCCGACAGGCGTAGTCGATGGATAACCGGTTGATATTCCGGTACCCGCTGTGAAGCGTCAAACATCGAACCTTCTGATGCTAAGGCCGTGAAGCCGTTCCGGACCCTTCGGGGAATGGAAAGTGGTGGAGCCGCCGGCCCAAGGTGGTAGTAGGTGAGTGATGGGGTGACGCAGGAAGGTAGTCCATCCCGGGCGGTGGTTGTCCCGGGGTAAGGGTGTAGGCCGTGCGATAGGTAAATCCGTCGCACATAAGGCTGAGACCTGATGCCGAGCCGATTGTGGTGAAGTGGATGATCCTATGCTGTCGAGAAAAGCCTCTAGCGAGTTTCATGGCGGCCCGTACCCTAAACCGACTCAGGTGGTCAGGTAGAGAATACCGAGGCGTTCGGGTGAACTATGGTTAAGGAACTCGGCAAAATGCCCCCGTAACTTCGGGAGAAGGGGGGCCATCACTGGTGAGAGGACTTGCTCCTTGAGCTGGGGGTGGCCGCAGAGACCAGCGAGAAGCGACTGTTTACTAAAAACACAGGTCCGTGCGAAGCCGTAAGGCGATGTATACGGACTGACGCCTGCCCGGTGCTGGAACGTTAAGGGGACCGGTTAGTCAGGATTCGTCTTGGCGAAGCTGAGAACTTAAGCGCCAGTAAACGGCGGTGGTAACTATAACCATCCTAAGGTAGCGAAATTCCTTGTCGGGTAAGTTCCGACCTGCACGAATGGCGTAACGACTTCTCGACTGTCTCAACCATAGGCCCGGTGAAATTGCACTACGAGTAAAGATGCTCGTTTCGCGCAGCAGGACGGAAAGACCCCGGGACCTTTACTACAGTTTGATATTGGTGTTCGGTTCGGCTTGTGTAGGATAGCTGGGAGACTTTGAAGCGGCCACGCCAGTGGTTGTGGAGTCGTCGTTGAAATACCAGTCTGGTCGTGCTGGATGTCTAACCTGGGTCCGTGATCCGGATCAGGGACAGTGTCTGATGGGTAGTTTAACTGGGGCGGTTGCCTCCTAAAGAGTAACGGAGGCGCCCAAAGGTTCCCTCAGCCTGGTTGGCAATCAGGTGTTGAGTGTAAGTGCACAAGGGAGCTTGACTGTGAGACCGACGGGTCGAGCAGGGACGAAAGTCGGGACTAGTGATCCGGCGGTGGCTTGTGGAAGCGCCGTCGCTCAACGGATAAAAGGTACCCCGGGGATAACAGGCTGATCTTCCCCAAGAGTCCATATCGACGGGATGGTTTGGCACCTCGATGTCGGCTCGTCGCATCCTGGGGCTGGAGTCGGTCCCAAGGGTTGGGCTGTTCGCCCATTAAAGCGGTACGCGAGCTGGGTTTAGAACGTCGTGAGACAGTTCGGTCCCTATCCGCTGCGCGCGCAGGAACATTGAGAAGGGCTGTCCCTAGTACGAGAGGACCGGGACGGACGAACCTCTGGTGTGCCAGTTGTTCTGCCAAGGGCATGGCTGGTTGGCTACGTTCGGGAGGGATAACCGCTGAAAGCATCTAAGCGGGAAGCCTGCTTCGAGATGAGTGTTCCCACCCCCTTTGAGGGGTTAAGGCTCCCAGTAGACGACTGGGTTGATAGGCCGGATCTGGAAGGCGGGTAACCGCTGGAGGTGACCGGTACTAATAGGCCGAGGGCTTGTCCTCAGTTGCTCGCGTCCACTGTGTTGGTTCTGAAACCACGAACAACCCCATTGCCATGGTCACGGCAGTGGTGCGGTTGATGTGGGTNTTGATAGGCCGGATCTGGAAGGCGGGTAACCGCTGGAGGTGACCGGTACTAATAGGCCGAGGGCTTGTCCTCAGTTGCTCGCGTCCACTGTGTTAGTTCTGAGACAACGAACAGTTGTCGGCTAGAGCTTGAACCACACAACAGAAAAGTGTGCTTGTTCGCTCGAAACCATTAGGGTTTCGGTGGTCATAGCGTGAGGGAAACGCCCGGTTACATTCCGAACCCGGAAGCTAAGCCTTACAGCGCCGATGGTACTGCAGGGGGGACCCTGTGGGAGAGTAGGACGCCGCCGAACAATCTTTGGAGGACCCCTGGTCCCAGCGTTCACGCTGGGACCAGGGGTCCTTTTCTTTTTCGTGCTTTGAAACAAGCACAGCTGAGCACAAGCACAGCCCGGAGCGCGCCGAGTACCTGGCTGCGCGAGAATGACTTGCGGTACCGAAGACAGGAGTCACCGATGTCCACCAACTCTCCCGAGGACCGACCGGAGCGCGACGAGCGGCGACGGGACAGTGGTGACCGCGGCGACCGTGGCGGGTACCGCGGAGGCCCGAGTCGTAGCAACGATCGCGGCAACGACAACCGTGGCGGCGCGCCCCGCCGCGACGACCGTGGTGGCAGCGGTGGCGATCGCGGTGGGTACCGCGGGCGCGACGACCGTTCCGCCGGCCCGCGTCGCGATGACCGTTCTGCGGCTCCGCGGCGTGATGACCGGCCCGCCGGTCCTCGTCGTGACGACCGTGGTGGTGAGCGCGGTGGGCGTCCCGGTGGTTTCCGGCGTGACGACAGCCGTGGTGAGCGTCCCGCGTTCCGCCGTGACGACCGCAGCGACAGCCGAGGTGACAACCGGGGCGGCGAGCGTCGCGACGTCAACCGTGGCGATCGCGGTGGCTTCCGGCGCGATGACAGCCGGGGCGAGCGTCCGCCCTTCCGGCGTGACGACAACCGCGGTGGCGGTGGCGGTTTCCGGCGTGACGACCGCCGCGACGACCGTGGTGGCAGCGGTGGCGGTGGCGATCGCGGTGGGTACCGCGGGCGCGAAGACCGTTCCGCCGGCCCGCGTCGTGACGACCGTCCGGCCGGTCCCCGCCGGGATGACCGCGGCGGCGATCGCGGAAGCCGTCCCGGTGGCTTCCGCCGTGACGACAGCCGAGGCGAGCGTCCCGCGTTCCGCCGTGACGACCGCAGCGACAGCCGAAGTGACAACCGGGGCGGCGAGCGTCCGCCCTTCCGCCGCGATGACCGTAGGGACGACCGCCGTGACGGTGACCGTCCCGCGTTCCGGCGCGATGACGACCGCGGTGACCGCGGCAGCTACCCCCGTCGCGACGACCGTCCGTCAGGCCCGCGTCGCGACGACCGTGGTGGTGAGCGTCCGGCTTTCCGCCGTGATGACAGCCGTACCCCCGCCGTGACGATCGTTCCGCCGGTCCTCGGCGCGACGACCGTTCCGCGGCCCCGCGTCGGGACGACCGTCCGGCCGGTCCCCGCCGCGATGACCGCGGCGGCGATCGCGGAAGCCGTCCCGGTGGCTTCCGCCGTGACGACAGCCGAGGCGACCGTCCCGCGTTCCGCCGTGACGACGACCGCGGTGAGCGCGGCAGCTACCCCCGCCGCGACGACCGGCGTGACGACCGTCGGGGCGACGACCGCCGTGGTGGCGGCAGCCGGTTCCGGGACGACCGGGAACGTGACCGCGACCGCGAGCCGATCAAGCGGCTGCCGATCCCCGAGGACGTTACGGGCGAGGAGATCGACAAGGACGTACGTCAGGAGCTGCTGAGCCTGCCGAAGGGGCTCGCGGAGGACGTCTCGAAGAACCTGGTGATGGTCGCCCGGCTCATCGACGAGGACCCCGAGGGCGCCTACGCCTACTCCAAGATCGCGCTGCGGCTGGCGTCGCGTGTCGCCGCCGTACGTGAGGCGGCCGGGTTCGCCGCGTACGCGAACCAGAAGTACAGCGAGGCGCTGGCCGAGTTCCGGGCCGCGCGGCGGATGACCGGCAGCGTGGACCTGTGGCCCGTGATGGCCGACTGCGAGCGTGGGCTCGGGCGGCCCGAGAAGGCGCTGGAGATGGCCGGCGCCCCCGAGGTGCACAAGCTCGACAAGGCCGGTCAGGTCGAGATGCGGCTCGTCGCGGCCGGTGCCCGGCGTGACATGGACCAGCTCGACGCGGCCATCGTCACCCTCCAGAGCCCCGAGCTGGCCTCGAACACCGTGCAGCCGTGGACCGCGCGCCTGCGGTACGCCTACGCCGACGCCCTGCTCGCCGCCGGGCGTGAGGACGAGGCGCGGGAGTGGTTCGCCAAGGCCGTGGAGTCCGACAAGGACGGCAGCACGGACGCGTCGGACCGGCTCGCCGAGATGGACGGTGTCGAGTTCGTCGACGCGTTCGTCGAGGACGAGGACGACAGCGACGTCGTCGATGCCGACACGGATGCCGACTCCGAGATCGCCGACGAGGCCTCCGTAGCCGACGAGGTGGATGTCGACGACGAAGACGACGACATCGAAGACGATGAAGACGACGACGAGCCTGTCGCCGAGCCCACCGCCGCTGTCGAGGCCAAGGACGACGACAAGGACGACGACAAGAACTGACGGCGACGCACGTCAGCAGTGACGAAAGGGCGGGACCCCGACACCGGGGTCCCGCCCTTCTCGCGTTCCCGGTGCCTCAGGGTTCCAGCGCGCGCAGCACCAGCCCCGACGCCGGCTTCGGGCCGAAGGACGTCGACTTGCGGGGCATCGTGACGCCCTGGAGGGCCAGGTCGCGTACGACCTCCTCGCGGACGGGGTGCATCAACACGGCCGTACCGCCGTCGCGTTCGGCCTTGCGGACGGTGGCGGCGGTGTCGTGGATGTAGGCGATGCGGGATGGGTCATCCTCGGGGATGAGCCAGACGTGGTCCAGGAGGGTGGAGTGCAGGACTGTGGCGTCCAGGGTGCGCCAGGCGGCGGGGCGGTCGGCCGGGATCGTACGGGCCAGGAGGTCCGGGTCCGGGTGGTCCACCAGGTGGAAGGCGCCGTCGCCGGCGAGGAGGAAGGCGTTGCCCGCGCAGGCCGCGTCGGCGAGGGCCTCCAGGGCTTCCGGGAGGGGCACTTCGAGGTGCTGGACGCGGAACAGGCCGTCGAGGGCGGCCAGGGCGTCGGCGACCGGGACGCCGTGCAGGAGGCGGTGGATCGCGCGGACGCGGAGCGGGTAGCGGGCCGTGTCGACGAGGAGGACCAGGCCGTAGTCCCAGGGGCTGGGGGAGGGGTGCTCCGCGCGTAGACGTCGGTAGGTCGCCCAGCGGTGGTGGCCGTCGGCGATGAGGGCCTGGTGGTGGGACAGGTCCGTCTGGATGCGGGTCAGCTCGGTGGGGTCGGTGACCGCCCAGAGGCGGTGGCTGTAGCCGTCCTCCGTGGTCGTCGAGAGCAGTGGGGGGTCCTCGGCGATGCGCTCGACGACCGTGGTCGTGTCGGACGGTGAGCCGTTGCCCCGGTAGGTGAGGAGCAGGGGTTCGAGGTTCGCGGAGGTGGCGCGCATGAGGGCCGCGCGGTCCGCGATCACGTGCGGCATGACGTCCTCGTGCGGCAGGACCACGCCCTCCGACGGGTCCGTCAGACGCAGGGCGCCGATGATGCCGCGTTGCAACAGGCCGTTGCCGTCGTGCTGTTCGTAGACGTACAGGCCGGGCTCGGGGTCGGTGGTGAGGACTCCCTCGGAGAGCCAGCGGTGCAGGGTGTCGGCTGCCTGTTCGTTGCGGGCACTGGGGGTGACGGCCTGCGGGAGGATCAGCCGGACGATGTTGTGCGGGTCGGAGTCCTGGAGATGGTGCAGACCGTCGGGGCGTACGACGACGTCGTACGGTGGGGACGTCACGGCGGCCAGGCTGCCGACCAGGTCGGGGTCGTAGCGGAGGCCTCGGAACGGGGTGAGTTCCAGGCCTCGGCGCTCCGTTGCTTCCGAGTGACCTGCGGTGTTCATCCCGGCATCGTACGTGTGTCAGTGGCGTGCGGGATGATCGGGTGAAAGCGATCGAACGAGGAGCGATGTGGAATGAGCCAGAGCGTCAGGACGAGTCCCGAGGGCAGTGGCCGGGCCCTGAGCGAGGCGTACGACACGGCGCTGCTCGACCTCGACGGGGTGGTGTACGCGGGGGGCAACGCGATCGCGCATGCCGTCGACTCGCTCGCCACGGCCCGCGCGGGCGGGATGCGGCTCGCCTACGTCACCAACAACGCGCTGCGGACGCCCGACGCGGTGGCGGAGCATCTCACTGAGCTGGGGATACCGACGGAGGCCGATGACGTCATCACCTCCGCGCAGGCCGTCGCCCGGCTGATCAGCGAGCAGGTGCCGGCCGGCTCCCGGGTGCTGGTGATCGGCGGGGAGGGGCTGCGGGTCGCGCTGCGCGAGCGCGGACTCGAGCCCGTCGACTCGGCGGACGACGATCCGGTGGCGGTCGTGCAGGGCTACGGCGGCCCGGACCTGGTGTGGGGGCGGTTCGCCGAGGCCTGTTACGCCATCGCGCGCGGGGTGCCGTGGTTCGCGTCCAACACCGACCTGACGATCCCGAGCGCGCGCGGTATCGCGCCGGGCAACGGCGCGGCGGTGGAGGTCGTACGGATCGCGACCGGGGCCGAGCCGCAGGTGGCGGGGAAGCCGTTGCCTCCGATGCACAAGGAGACGATCCTGCGGACGGGCGCCGAGCGGCCGTTGGTCGTGGGGGACCGGCTGGACACGGACATCGAGGGGGCGTTCAACGGCGAGGTCGACTCGCTGCTCGTGCTGACGGGCGTGACCGACGGAGCGCAGCTTCTTGCCGCGCCGCCGCAGCACCGGCCGACGTACGTCGACGCCGATCTGCGGGGCATGCTCACCGGGCAGCCCGAGGTCAGCGAGGCGGGAGACGGCTTCCGTTGCGGGGGTTGGACGGCGAAGGCGGGCCGGGAGCGGCTGGAACTCGACGGTGAGGGCGAGCCCCTGGACGGGCTGCGCGCGCTCTGCGCGGCGGCCTGGACGGCGGCCGGGGACGGCTCCTGCGCGCTGGACGCGGAGAAGGCGCTGGCGCGACTGGGGCTGTGACGAGGGGGCTCACCTTCCGGACAGGGACTCGCCCTCCGGGCCGTATGCGAGGGTAGGCTAACCTAACCTCGTGTTGGTCGACAGTCCCCCAGAACAGCGCGCGGAGACCGCCCCCGCGCCCCCGACCCGCAGGGCGGTACGAGTCCTTGGGCTCTTCGTCTCCGTGGTGCTCCTGCTGCTCGTCGCCCTGGCGAGCATCGCGATCGGCGCGAAATCGCTGCCGTTGGGGGATGTGTGGCACGGCCTGTTCCATGACTCGGGGACGTACGCCGACATCGTGGTCGACGACCGTATCTCCCGTACGGTCCTCGGGCTGCTCGCCGGAGCCGCGCTCGGCCTCTCCGGTGCGGTCCTCCAGGCGCTCACCCGAAACCCCCTCGCGGACCCGGGGCTGCTCGGCATCAACGCCGGCGCCTCGGCCGCGGTCGTCACCGCGATCACGTATTTCGGCGTCACCTCGCTGAGCGGCTACGTCTGGTTCGCCTTCGCGGGCGCGGCCGTCGTCGGGGCGCTGGTCTGGTTCCTCGGCGGCAGCCGGGGGGCCACCCCCGTGCGCCTCGCCCTCGCCGGTACCGCGATCAGCGCCGCGCTCTACGGCTATCTCCAGGCCGTCATGATCATGGACGACGCGGCGCTCTCCAAGATGCGCTTCTGGACGGTCGGTTCACTGTCCTCGGCCACCGGATCGACCATCACCCAGGTCGCGCCGTTCCTCGCGGTCGGCACCGTCGTCTCACTGCTGCTCGCCCGGCCGCTGAACGCGGTGGCGATGGGCGACGACACCGCCCGCGCCCTCGGCGCCAACCTCAACCGCACCCGGGCGCTCGCCATGCTCTCCGCGACCGTGCTGTGCGGAGCCGCGACCGCCGCCTGCGGGCCGATCGTGTTCGTCGGCCTGATGGTCCCGCACGTGGTGCGCTCCTTCACTGGCCCCGACCTGCGCTGGATCCTGCCGTACGCCACGGTCCTGTCGCCCGTGCTGCTGCTCGGCGCGGACGTCCTGGGCCGGTTGATCGCGCGGCCCGCGGAGCTGCAGGTCGGCATCGTGACCGCGGTCCTCGGCGGTCCCGTCTTCATCTTTCTCGTGCGGCGCCGAAGGACGGCTCAGCTGTGAAGACTTCACGTATGGGGGCCTCCCGGGTCCAGGCCGTACGGACCGGTGGTCTCTCCCTCCGCCTCGATCTCCGTGCCCTCACGGTCGTCGTCCTGCTCCTCGTCTGCGCGCTCGCCGCGAGTGTCGTGCTGATCGGTACCGGCGACTTCCCGATCTCGGCCGGTGACGTGCTCAAGACGCTGTTCGGGGGCGGTGACGCGGGCCAGGAGTTCATCGTCAACGAGCTGCGGCTGCCGCGGGTCCTCGTCGGGCTGCTGGTCGGCGCCTCGCTCGGGCTGGGCGGTGCGTTGTTCCAGTCCATCTCCCGTAATCCGCTGGGCAGTCCGGACGTCCTCGGCCTCTCGCAGGGGGCGACCGCCGGGGCGCTCGTCATGATCGTGCTGTTCTCCGGCAGCGCGACCGCCGTCACCTTCGGGGCGCTCGTCGGCGGTCTGGTGACCGGGCTCGCGATCTATCTGCTCGCCTGGAAGCAGGGGGTGCACGGGTACCGGCTCGTCCTGGTCGGCATCGGCGTCTCCGCCGTCGTCACCGCCGTCAACGGCTATCTGCTCACCAAGGCCGACCTCGTCGACGCGGCCCGCGCGGTCGTGTGGATGACCGGTTCCCTCAACGGCCGTGACTGGACCCAGGTCTGGCCGCTGCTCGCGCTGTGCGCCGTACTGCTGCCGCTCGTCCTCGCCAACGCGCGCGGGCTGCGGATGATGGAGATGGGCGACGACGTGTCGTACGCCCTCGGGGTGCGGGTCGAGCGCGTACGGCTGCTGCTGATGGTGGCCGCCGTGCTGCTCACCGCCGCCGCGACCGCCGCGGCCGGACCCGTCGGCTTCGTCGCCCTCACGGCGCCGCAGTTGGCCCGGCGGCTGACCCGCTCGCCGGGCCCCAACCTGGTGTCCTCGCTGTGCATGGGCGCCACCCTGCTCGTCACCGCCGACTGGGCCTCCCAACGGGCCTTCGGCGCCGACCAGTTGCCCGTGGGCGTGGTCACCGGAGTCCTCGGCGGGGTCTACCTCCTGTGGCTCCTGGTCACCGAGCGCAAGGCGGGCCGGATATGACCACGGAGAAGAACGCGAATACGAACACCTCGGCGAACGAGGCCAACCGAAGGAGCACCGTGAACCGCCTGTCCGCCGAGAACGTCACCCTCGCCTACGACCAGCGCGTCATCGCGCGCGAGCTGTCGGTGGAGATCCCCGACAACTCCTTCACGGTGATCGTCGGCCCGAACGCGTGCGGCAAGTCCACGCTGCTGAGGGCGCTTTCGCGGATGCTGAAGCCGAGCGAGGGCCGGGTGCTGCTCGACGGGCAGGTCATCCAGTCGATGCCCGCGAAGAAGGTCGCGCGGACGCTCGGCCTGCTCCCGCAGTCGTCCATCGCGCCCGACGGGATCACCGTCGGCGACCTCGTGGGCCGCGGCCGGTACCCGCACCAGGGCATCCTGCGCCAGTGGTCCCAGGAGGACGAGCGGGTCGTACGGGAGTCGATGGCGCAGACCGGGGTCGCCGAGCTGGCCGATCGCTATGTCGACGAACTCTCCGGCGGGCAGCGGCAGCGCGTGTGGATCGCGATGGCGCTCGCCCAGCAGACGCCCCTGCTGCTGCTCGACGAGCCGACCACCTATCTGGACATCCAGCACCAGATCGACGTCCTCGACCTCTGCGCCGAGCTGCACGAGGAGCAGGGCCGCACGCTGGTCGCGGTGCTGCACGACCTCAACCACGCGGCCCGGTACGCCACCCACCTCATCGCGCTGCGGGAGGGCGCGGTGATCGCGGAGGGGGCGCCGGGCGACATCGTCACGGCGGAACTGGTCGAGGAGGTCTTCGGGCTGCGCTGCCAGGTCATCGACGACCCGGAGACGGGGACGCCGCTGGTGGTGCCGGCGGCGCGCAAGGCACGTACGCGGGCGCGGACCGACCTCGACAAGGTGCCCGCTACAGAAGCTTCCTGAGGCGGAACAGGTCGAACACGTTGGCCTCCAGCTTCACCCGGCCCGAGCCCCAGGCCTTCGCGAAGTTCAGCCCGCCGTCGACCATGGCGACCAGGTCGTCACCGGCCATGGTCAGCCTGATCTGGGCCTTCTCCGGGGGAAGGCCCTCCACGGTCTCGTCCACCACGATCCGGCCGCCGGTCAGCCGCCCGACGAAGGTGACGTCGAGATCGGTGATCCGGCAGCTGACCGAACGGTCCATGGCCGCGGCTGCGCGGACATTCCCGTCGGCCTTCTGCATGTTGTCGGAGAGCTTCTCGAGTGCGACGCGGCACTCTTCGATCGTTGCCATCGTGATCGACGGTACCCCAGGCCGGCGGGGTAGCGTCTGGGCATGAGCGACTCAGTTCCCGAGGCCCAGGCCGTACCCGAGGCGGAGGCAGTACCCGAGGCGGAGCCCACGTACGACCCCGCCGCCCCCGCCCCGCTGAACGTGGACCGCACCCCGAGCGGCAACGCCGACGTCGACGCCCAGCTGGGGCGCCTCGCCGACACCGACCACCTCGCCACGGACGGCCATGTCGAGGTGTACGAGGATGTACATCGGGGGCTGCGCGACGCGCTCACCGCGCTCGACGCCCGCCCGGGACCTCCGGCGCCCCCTTCGTCGTACGGCAATAGGAGCTGAACCGAACGTGGCAGGAGTGGCACGCCGACGTCTCGACGCCGAGCTGGTGCGGCGGAAGCTCGCGCGCTCGCGGGAGCACGCGAGCCAGTTGATCGCCGCAGGGCGGGTCACCGTCGGCAAGACGGTCGCGACCAAGCCCGCCACCCAGGTGGAGACGGCGGCGGCCATCGTCGTCGTGGCGGATGACGACGACCCCGACTACGTGTCGCGGGGCGGCCACAAGCTCGCGGGCGCCCTGGAGGTCTTCGTGCCCCAGGGGCTCGTGATCGAGGGGCGGCGGGCGCTGGACGCCGGCGCGTCCACCGGAGGCTTCACCGATGTCCTGCTGCGGGCCGGGGCCGCGCAGGTCGTGGCGGTCGACGTCGGGTACGGACAACTCGCGTGGTCTCTGCAGAGCGATGAACGCGTCACCGTCAAGGACCGTACGAACGTACGCGAGTTGACGCTTGAAGCGATCGATGGGGAGCCTGTGGATCTTGTCGTGGGGGATCTGTCCTTCATCCCGCTCGGACTGGTGCTGCCCGCCCTGGCGCGGTGCACGAAGCCGGACGCGGACCTGGTGATGATGGTCAAGCCGCAGTTCGAGGTGGGGAAGGAAAGGCTGGGGAGCGGCGGTGTCGTACGCAGCCCGGAACTACGGGCCGAGGCCGTGCGCGGAGTCGCCCGGCGGGCGGCCGAGTCGGGGCTCGGGGTGCAGGGCGTGACCGCCAGCCCACTGCCCGGGCCGTCCGGGAATGTCGAGTACTTTCTGTGGCTGCGGGCCGGCGCACCCGAACTGGACCCGGCCGATGTTGACCGTGCAGTGGCGGAGGGGCCGCGTTGACACAGAACCGAGCTCGTACTGTTTTCCTCCTCGCGCACACGGGTCGCCCCGCGGCGATCCGGAGTGCCGAACTGGTCGTCAAGGGGTTGTTGCAGTCCGGCATCGGAGTGCGGGTCCTGGAGTACGAGGCACGCGACCTGCCGTTGCCCGACGAGGTGGAGACGGTCACCGAGGCCACCCCGCAGTGCCTCGAGGGCTGCGAACTGCTCATCGTCCTCGGCGGCGACGGCACGCTGCTGCGCGGCGCGGAGTTCGCACGCGCGTCCGGGGTGCCGATGCTCGGCGTCAACCTCGGCAGCGTGGGATTCCTCGCGGAGGCCGAGCGGGACGATCTCGACAAGGTCGTGGACCGGGTGGTCACCCGGGCCTACGAGGTCGAGGAGCGGATGACCGTCGATGTCGTCGTGCACAAGAACGGCAACATCGTGCACACGGACTGGGCTTTGAACGAGGCGGCGGTGCAGAAGGCCGGCGCCGAGAAACTGCTGGAAGTCGTGCTGGAGATCGACGGGCGCCCGGTGACGGGGTTCGGGTGCGATGGGATCGTTTGTGCGACGCCTACCGGGTCGACCGCTTACGCCTTCTCTGCCGGTGGGCCTGTGGTGTGGCCCGAGGTGGAGGCGTTGTTGATGGTGCCGATCAGTGCGCACGCGCTGTTCGCGAAGCCGTTGGTGACCTCGCCGGATTCTGTGCTGGCCGTCGAAGTGTTGCCGCACATTCCTCCGGGGGTGTTGTGGTGTGACGGGCGGCGGACTGTGGAACTGCCTGCTGGGGCTCGGGTTGAGGTGCGCAGGGGGGCTGTGCCTGTGCGGCTTGCTCGGCTGCACCATGCGTCGTTCACGGATCGGCTTGTTGCGAAGTTCGCGTTGCCTGTTTCGGGGTGGCGGGGGGCTCCTCACTAAGCGCGGCTGAGTGGGGGCTGAGCGCGCCCACGCGGCGGAGCCGCAAATCGATACAGCCCCGCGCCCCTTTGGGGCGCTTCCCTCCCCCGGGTGACAGGGTGCCTCGCGCTTCTCCCGCCCTACCTCGTAAGGTCTTCACCGTGCTGGAAGAGATGCGGATACGGTCGCTCGGAGTCATCGACGACGCTGTCGTCGAGCTGTCGCCGGGGTTCACCGCTGTCACGGGTGAGACGGGTGCGGGCAAGACCATGGTCGTCACCAGTCTCGGGTTGTTGCTCGGTGGGCGGGCGGACCCGGCGCTGGTGCGGATCGGGGCGAAGAACGCGGTCGTGGAGGGGCGGATCTCCGTCCCTCCGGGCGGCTCCGCCGTGCTGCGCGCCGAGGAGGCCGGGGCCGAGCTGGAGGACGGGACGCTGCTCATCAGCCGTACCGTTTCCGCCGAGGGGCGGTCCCGGGCGCACCTGGGCGGGCGTTCCGTGCCGGTGGGCGTGCTCGCGGAGCTGGCCGACGAGCTGGTCGCCGTGCACGGGCAGACCGACCAGCAGGGGCTGTTGAAGCAGTCCCGGCAGCGGCAGGCGCTCGACAGGTACGCCGGGGACGCCGTCACCGGGCCGCTGGCCAAGTACGCGGAGGCTTACCGGCGGCTGCGGGCGGTCGCCGTCGAGCTGGACGAGATCACCACGCGCGCGCGGGAGCGGGCCCAGGAAGCCGACATGCTGCGCTACGGCCTCGACGAGATCGCGGGCGTGGAGCCGCGGGCCGGGGAGGACGTGGAACTCGCCGCCGAGGCCGAGCGGCTCGGGCACGCGGAGGCGCTGGCGTCGGCCGCGACGGTCGCTCATGCCGCGCTGGCCGGCAACCCCGAGGACCCGGAGGGCATCGACGCGGCGACCCTCGTCGCGGGTGCGCAGCGGGCCCTGGAGGCCGTACGGTCGCACGACTCGGCGCTGGCCTCGCTCACCGACCGGATCGGTGAGATCGGCATCCTGCTGGGCGATGTGGCGGGGGAGCTGGCGGGCTACGCCGACGACCTGGACGCCGATCCGCTGCGGCTGGCCGCGGTGGAGGAGCGGCGGGCCGCCCTCAACGCGCTCACGCGGAAGTACGGCAAGGACATCGCGGCCGTGCTCGCGTACGCCGAGCAGGGGGCCGCGCGGCTGACCGAACTCGACGGCGACGACGAGCGGATCGACGAGCTGACCGCCGAGCGGGACGCGTTGCGGGCCGAACTGGGCGGCCTGGCGCAGGCGTTGACCGACGCGCGGACGGAGGCCGCCGAGCGGTTCGCCGCGGCCGTCACCGCCGAGCTGGCGTCCCTCGCGATGCCGCACGCGCGCGTGTCGTTCGAGATCCGGCAGACCGAGGACCCGGAGGGCGTGGAGGTCGGCGGGCGCGCGGTCGCCTACGGTCCTTCGGGCGTCGACGAGGTCGAGCTGCTGCTCGCCCCGCATCCCGGTGCTCCGCCGCGGCCCATCGCCAAGGGCGCGTCCGGCGGTGAGCTGTCGCGCGTGATGCTGGCCGTGGAGGTCGTGTTCGCGGGGACGGACCCCGTGCCGACGTATCTCTTCGACGAGGTCGACGCCGGTGTCGGCGGCAAGGCGGCGGTCGAGATCGGGCGGCGGCTCGCGAAGCTCGCGAAGACCGCACAGGTCGTGGTCGTCACGCACCTGCCCCAGGTGGCGGCCTTCGCCGACCGGCAGCTGCTGGTGGAGAAGACCAACGACGGGTCCGTGACCCGTTCCGGCGTGAAGGTCCTCGAAGGCGAGGAACGGGTACGGGAGTTGTCCCGGATGCTGGCCGGCCAGGAGGACTCGGAGACGGCCCGTGCCCACGCGGAGGAGCTGCTGGCGACGGCGAGGGCGGACGGCTAGGGCGGGTTCGTCGTTCAGGAGGTACGCGCTCCTCACTCGTACGGGTGACATCCCCGCCCGTGTTGCCCTTTCGTTCGGCCTCCGGGCTTTTCCGCGTTGTCGGAACACCCGTACGTACTGGCATCCTTGAGTTGGAACGCGTAGGAAGCGTGCGGTACACCCCCACCGCACGATCCTTCTGTACTTTCTTCGTGACCGCCCGTCGCCGAACCAGGAGCCCCGGCCACGTGACCCCCGTGAGCAGCCACTCACCGCACGGCCAGTCGCCGCTGCGCACCGTGCAGGTGCTCGGCGGGGGCAACGCCGCCAGCAGCGCGCATGTGCGCTCCCTGGCCTCCGGGCTCGTCGCGCGGGGCGTGCGGGTCACGGTGTGCGCCCCCGTCGAGGCCGATCACACCTACGACTTCACGGGTGCCGGCGCCGAACACGTGTACGTCCCGCGCAGCAGCGACCCGTCCTCCGTGGCCGCGCTGCGAGCCGCCTGCGCCGACGCCGACCTGGTGCACGCGCACGGACTGCACGCCTCCTTCCGCGCCGTCCTCGCGCTCAGCGGCCGTCGTACGCCCCTCGTGGTCACCTGGCACGACCGCGCCCAAGTCGAAGGGGCGCGCGCCCATCTGCTGCGGCTTCTGGAGCGGCGGGTCGTGAAGGCTGCGGTCGTCGTGCTGGGGGCCACGTCCGATCTCGTCGACCGGGCGCGGCGGACCGGCGCCCGGGACGCGCGGCTCGCCGCCGTCGCGCTGCCGGGGCCGCGCAAGGCCGTCGAGCACGAGGATCCCGACCGGCTGCGCCCCAAGCTCCGCGCCGAACTCGGCACCGCCGACCGCCCGTTGCTCGTCGCCGTCGGCTCGCTCGACCGGCAGCGCGGCTACGACACCCTCCTGGACGCCTCGCGCGGCTGGTGCCGCCACGATCCGACCCCGCTGCTCGTGATCGCGGGGGAGGGGCCGCTGCGGGCCGAGTTGCAGCGGCGGATCGAGGACGAGGAACTTCCGGTCCGGCTCATCGGGCGCCGCGACGACGTGGGTGAACTGCTCGCCGCCGCCGACCTCGCACTCCTGCCCAGCAGTTGGGAGTCCCGCTCGGTGATCGCGCAGGAGGCCCTCCACGCGCGCGTCCCGCTCGTCGCCACCGCCGTCGGCGGCATCCCCGAACTCGTCGGCGACGCCGCCGAACTCGTGCCCTACGGCGATGCCAAGGCCCTCTCCGACGCGGTCACCCGCCTGCTCCGCGACCCCGAACGCCGGGAACTGCTCCGGGAGAAGGGCGTCCGGCAGGCGTCCACCTGGCCCACCGAGGACGAGACCGTCGCCCAAGTGCTGAGTGTCTACGACGAGTTGACCCAGCCGCTGCCGTTGACCTGAGCGGAGCGTCCGGGCCCGGCGGATCAGTTCTCCGACAGCAGCCAGCCGATGCGTAGTTCTTCCGCGCCCGGACGGAAGGTGCGCATCAACTCGGCGCGCTCCGGGTCGTCCTCGGGGAGGCTGTCGGCGAGGAGGGCCTGCGAGGCGACCGTCTGGGGCCGGGCTCCGAGCGCGGCGCGCAGATGAAGTGAGCGGCGTAGCATCGCGATCCGCACGGCGGGCTCCTTGTGCGGTGCGAGGTGGCGGATGATGTAGGACTCGAAGAGGCCGTCACCGGTCTTCGTCGCGATCGTGAGAGCCGACTCGTAGAGCGGGACGGCCCCGGCCGCGTCCTCGTCGATGTTGTCCAGCAGGACCGCCCGGTGGTACTCGGCCCAGGCGCGCTGCTTCTCGTCGCCGCTCTCGGCGGCCGCGCGGTAGCCGGCCTCGGCCGTGGCGCGGTCGTCCGCGCGGGGGTCGCGCCGGAACAGCAGGCGGCTGTAGGCCAGTCGGCCCGTGAGCAGGTGACGGGTCGGCGACGCGGGATCGAGCGCCTCGACCGCCTTCTCGGCCTCCTCGTGCCCCTCGATCCGGAAGAACCAGCGGTCTACGGCGATCTCCGCGCGCAGTTCGGGTTCGGTGTCCGGGCCCAGGACGGCGAGCGCGGCGTCCCACTCCCCGAGCAGAAACAGGCGGCGGGCCGTGTAGGTGTCATCGGGTAACATGACGCCTACATTAGGAAGCGGCGACGTAGGTGGTCAAGTGCTCTACGGTGACTACATCGGGAACGTGACGCGGCTGGCCGTGGAGCTGGCCAATACCGGGACCCTCGACGAACAAGGCGAACTGGTCGCCGCGTTCTTCACGGAACACGAGGTCACTTCGCCGCCGGGTGGCGATTACGGCGAGCTGCCGGACCTCGTGCGCACGGCCCTGGCGGAGTCGGTCGACGGCGCCGCCCCCAAGGCCGTGCACCGCCTGCTGCGCGACTATCCGCCCGAGATGCACCTGTCCGACCACGACGGCGGCTGGCACATCCATTTCAGCCGCAACGGCACTCCGGCCCAGCGCTGGGCCGGTCAGCTGATCGCCGCCCAGCTCGCCCTGGTCGCGGCCGGGGATCCGGCGGTGACGCTGGGGCGCTGCGCCGCGGCCGGATGCGGCAACTACTTCGTGGACCAGTCACGGAACCGGACCCGACGGTTCTGCTCCAACGCGTGCGCGAGCCGGACGACGGTCGCGGCCCATCGGGCCCGGGCGGCGAAGAACTCGTAGCGGCCCGCGGACTCAGGGCACCAGCCTGCGCGCTCGCAGTGCGAGGCTCAACGCCAGTACCGTCTGGGGGTCTTCGAGGTCCGTGCCCAGCAACTCGCCGATGCGGGCGAGCCTGTTGTAGAGGGTCTGCCGGTTGAGGTGCAGTTCGCGGGCGGTCTCCGCCTTGCGGCCCGCGTGCGCCAAGTACGTTTCCAGCGTGGGCAGCAGGGGCGGTTTCGAGCGGTTGTCGTGGTCGCGGAGCGGGCCGATCGCGCGGTCCACGAAGGCCGCCAGGTCGGGGTGGTCGCGCAGTCGCCACAGCAGCAGCTCGATGTCCAGGCGCCGGGCGTCGTACCAGGGGCGGTCGGACAGGCCCTGGGCCGCCGTCGCCGTCTCGGCCGCGTGCCGCAGCCCCGCCGACGCCGCCGCCCAGCCGCCGGCCACCCCGACGACCACGATCGGCGGCTGCGCGCCCGGGCGTTGCATCCCGGCCCGCTCCACGCCCGCCCGCAGCGCCGCCGCGACCCGGTCCGCGACCGCCGACCGTTCCGACTCCGAGCGCAGGCCGAGGAGAAGGGGGACCCGGCCCTCGACCGGTCGTACGCCCAGCAGGACCGGGACTCCCACCGAGGCCAGCTCTTCCGCGACCGCGCGGGCCAGGACCGCCCAGCCGCCGCCGGGTGCGGTCAGCGCGTCGCCCAGCCGCATCACCACGGGCAGCAGCGGGCTGGTGCCGGGCTTGAAGCCGAGCACGCGGGCCTGGGCCGGGGCGTCCTCGGCGGCGATACGGCCCTCGGCGAGGTCGGTGAGGAAATCGCCGCGTCCGCGGGCCGCCAGCTCCTCCTCCTGGCGGGCCTGCATCAGGACCACGGCGAGGATGCCGGCGGCCCGTTCGGCGGCGATGCGGTGCACGGGGGCGAGGGGAGCGCGGACCGGGAGGAGGACGATCCGCGCGCGGACCGAACCCGTGCCGGGACCGCCCCCGGGCACGTCCACCAGCACCGAACCGGCGGACGGCGAGGCGTCCTTGTGCTGGCCGCGCAGCCCCTCCCACACCTGGAGCGGGTCGGCGCCCTCGGGTCCGGACCCGGCGGCGTAGAGGAGTTGGCCGTCCGGGGTCTCCAGGAAGACCGGGTTGCCGCTGAAGTCGGCCAGGATGCCCAGGACTTGGGGGATTCCACCGCCGCCCAGCAGGGCCTGCGTGCAGCGGCGGTGGACCTCCTCGGCCTGCTGGAGGAGCGCGTAGTGGCCGTTGACGATCTCGGTGTGGATCTCCTCGGTGACTGCCACGAACGGCACCTCGCGGTGCAGCTGGACCAGCGGGAGTCCGGTCGCCCGGGCCGTCTCGACGAGGGTGGCGGGGAGGCGGGTGAACCGCGGGCCGAGTTCGACGACCAGGGCCGCGATGCCCCGCTCGGCCAGGGTGCGGACGAAGGCGCGCTGCTCCGCCGGGCGCGTGCCGAGGCCGTAGCCCGTGGTCAGGAGGAGTTCGCCGCCCTTGAGGAGGGAGGCGATGTTCGGGACCTCGCCCGCGTGCACCCAGCGCACGGTCCGCTGCAGCCGGTCCGCGCCCGCCAGGATCTCCGGCAGCCCGCTGCGCAGCCCGGGCAGCTCCAGCGCCCGCTGAACGGTGATCCCGGCACCCTGGCTGTCGAATGTGCTGTCCGTACGGCTGTCCATGCAGCGGACGCTACCTGCGCGGATGCCCTCCGCACACCTCGGGCTAGGCAGGCGCGATGTTGTGGTTGAAGCGGAAAACGTTGTCGGGGTCGTACTCCCGCTTCACGGCCGCGAGCCGCCGGGTGTTCTCGGCGCCCAGGCCCGCCGTCACGCGGTCCGTGCCCTCGTCGCCGACGAAGTTGAGGTAGACCGCTCCGGTGCTCCAGGGCTGGACCCGGGCGCGGACGTCCTTGACCCAGGCGATGCAGCGTTCGTCGTCGGCCGGGTCCTCCCAGATGCCGAAGGGGTGCACGGCCCAGGGCGCGTCCCGATAGGGCACCGGGAACTCGGTGGGCCCGGAGGCGATGGCGCCGCCCAGCGGGAACAGCACGTGCTGGGTGCCGGTGGGGACCGGCATGCTCTCCCCGAGCGCGCAGAAGACATCCGTGAACTCGTCGGGCGCGCCGGTCAGATACTCGGCCGACCAGTAGTTCCGCAGGTTCGGCGGGTCGTCGAGCATCGTCTGGAAGTGGGTGTACGGCAGCGCGGTGACGATCTCGATCTCGTGCGGCAGCGCCAGCAGCGGCTGGGCCAGCTTGCGCAGGTCCTCCTCCGCCCCGGCGTAGGTGATGAGAGCGCCACACAGTCGCGTGCCGACCAGGTGCTCGGGCACGAACTCCTCGGGCGGGCCGGTGAGATAGATGACTCCGCCGCTCGCCTCCTGCGGGCCGTTCTCGATGATCTCGCGGTAGGTGCGGACCACGTCAGGGCCGTGCTCGGGGTCGTACATCATCAACGCGACGGAGAACTCGGGCAGTTCGTGCAGTCTCAGGGTCAGCGCGGTGGCGATGCCGAAGTTCCCGCCGCCGCCGTGCAGGGCCCAGAACAGCTCCGGGTTCTCCTCGGCGCTCGCGTGCACCACGGTCGCGTCGGCGGTCACCAGGTCGACGCCGAGCAGGTTGTCGACGGAGAGGCCGAAGGCGCGGTCCAGCCAGCCGGAGCCGCCGCCCAGGACGAAGCCGCCGACCCCGGTCGTGGAGACCCGGCCGCCGGTGGTCGCGAGACCGTGCTCCTGGGTCGCGCCGTCCAGTTCGCTCATGGTGGCCCCGCCGGCGATCCGTACCGCCCGGGCCGCGGGATGGACCGTCACCTCGCGCATATGGCGCAGGTCCACGACGAGCGCCCCGTCGCCCAGCGCCATGCCGGCGACGCTGTGGCCGCCGCCGCGCACCGCGATCGGCAGGTCCAGGTCGCGCCCGAAGCGTACGGCCCGTACGACATCCGCCTCGTCCACACACTGCGCGATCACGGCGGGACGCCGGTCGATCATCGCGTTGAAGACGACACGGGCGTCGTCGTAACCCTGATCCCCCGGGGCGAACACGTCGCCGACCAGATCCTCGCGCAACGCGGTGAGAGCCGCGCTCGCCGTCGAGAGGGAAGCCATGGCCGCCCCCCTTTCAGAAAAGGGGCTTTTGTCGGCTTCCAGCCTAGGCGGGTGACGTGCGGCGGTCGCGCTGGGCCGCCGCACGTCACCAAGCCGTAAGGACCGGCCGGGCGTCAGCCCTTCGCGGTGTCGTCGCCCGCCTGCCCGGCGGCCTCGGCCGCCTTCTCGCGCATCTTGCGCACGAGTTCCGCCTTCAGGTCGGCCGCGCCCTGGCGGTCGAGGTTGCGGTGCGGACCGTGGTTCTGCCGTTCGGCGCGGGACTGCTTCTTGCGCTTGCCGCCGCCCTGGCCCACGGGGTTGTTGATGTTCTTGCTGACGGTCATGGTTCTCCCGGTAGTGATGTCAAGTGGTCCGCGGATTCATCACCCCGGCGACGGTGTCAGCCGCCGTAGGCCCCCGAAGCCGTGAGGCGCAGGGCCGTGTCGATCAGCGGGACGTGGCTGAAGGCCTGCGGGAAGTTGCCGACCTGGCGTTGCAGGCGCGGGTCCCACTCCTCGGCCAGCAGACCCAGGTCGTTGCGGAGCGAGAGCAGCTTCTCGAACAGCTTACGGGCCTCGTCCACCCGGCCGATCATCGCGAGGTCGTCCGCCATCCAGAACGAACAGGCCAGGAACGCGCCCTCGTCACCGGGGAGGCCGTCGACGCCCTCGTCCTCGCCCGAGGTCGGGTAGCGCAGGATGAAGCCGTCCGGGGTGGACAGTTCGCGCTGGATCGCCTCGATCGTGCCGATGACGCGCTTGTCGTCGGGAGGCAGGAAGCCCATCTGCGGGATGAGCAGCAGCGAGGCGTCCAGCTCCTTCGAGCCGTACGACTGCGTGAAGGTGTTGCGCTCCTTGTCGTAGCCGCGCTCGCACACGTCCCGGTGGATGTCGTCGCGCAGTTCGCGCCACTGCTCCAGCGGGCCGTCCGCGTCGCCCGACTCGATCAGCTTGATCGTGCGGTCGACCGCGACCCAGGCCATCACCTTCGAGTGCACGAAGTGGCGGCGCGGGCCGCGGACCTCCCAGATGCCCTCGTCGGGCTCGTCCCAGTGCTTCTCCAGGTAGCGGATCAGCTTGAGCTGGAGGAGGGAGGCGTAGTCGTTGCGGGCCAGGCCGGTCATGTGGGCCAGGTGCAGGGCCTCGGTGACCTCGCCGTAGACGTCGAGCTGGAGCTGGTGCGCGGCGCCGTTGCCGACCCGGACCGGGCCGGAGTTCTCGTAGCCGGGCAGCCAGTCGAGCTCCGCCTCGCCGAGCTCGCGCTCGCCGGCGATGCCGTACATGATCTGCAGGTTCTCCGGGTCGCCGGCCACCGCGCGCAGCAGCCACTCGCGCCAGGCGCGGGCCTCCTCGCGGTAGCCGGTGCGCAGGAGGGAGGAGAGGGTGATGGCCGCGTCGCGGAGCCAGGTGTAGCGGTAGTCCCAGTTGCGGACGCCGCCGATCTCCTCCGGGAGGGAGGTGGTCGGCGCGGCGACGATGCCGCCGGTCGGGGCGTACGTGAGGGCCTTGAGGGTGATCAGGGAGCGGACGACGGCCTCGCGGTAGGGGCCGTGGTACGTGCACTGGTCGACCCAGTCGCGCCAGAACTCCTCGGTCGCCACCAGGGACTGCTCCGGCTCGGGGAGGGCCGGGGGCTGCTTGTGCGAGGGCTCCCACGAGATGGTGAACGCGATGCGGTCACCCGGCGCGACGGTGAAGTCGGCGTAGGTCGTGAGCTGCTTGCCGTAGGTCTCCGCCGATGTGTCGAACCACACCGAGTCGGGGCCCGCGACGGCGACCGTGCGGCCCTCGTGCTTGTGCACCCAGGGGACGACCCGGCCGTAGGAGAAACGCATCCGGAGCGCCGAGCGCATCGGGACGCGGCCGGAGATGCCCTCGACGATGCGGATCAGCTGGGGGGCGCCGTCACGAGGGGGCATGAAATCGGTCACGCGGACCGTGCCTCGCGGGGTGTCCCACTCGGACTCCAGGATCAGCGAGTCACCTCGGTAGCCGCGCCGGGCCGCGGTGGGCGGCGGCGCGTCGGCGGCGTGGGCCGGGCCCAGCCGCCAGAAGCCGTGTTCCTCGGTGCCGAGCAGACCGGCGAAGATGGCATGGGAATCGAATCGGGGCAGGCACAGCCAGTCCACCGTGCCGTCCCGGCAGACCAGGGCAGCGGTCTGCATGTCTCCGATGAGTGCGTAATCTTCGATGCGCCCGGCCACGTGCAACTCCAGTCGAACGGCCACGTCGCCCCACCAAGAAGGGGGCGGTCGCTGTGTGCGGTCAAGGGATCGTTTGTAGTGCGTCGTTGAGCCATGAAGCAAATGGGGGTCGTCGCCCAACGGGCCGACGAGCTCTCGTTGTTCCGGGATATACGGGCGGGGGTGGTGCCGTGTTCCGGACCGGCTCGGCAGCGAGTGTCCGAGCAGGATACGACGCACGTAGATGATCTGTGTGCCGCTCTCGCCAACGGACCTGGGCCGAACGGGTGAGCAGCACGTGAGAAGCAGGTAACCAGGGCGCGTCTGTGTCGACGCGAGTCACCAGTGTGTCGAGGCGAGTGCGGAGCGTGGCCGGAAGCCATCTCGTCCGGGCGCTGATACCCTGGTAGCCCGTGGACCGGTGGGCACAAAACCCCCGACCGCAACTCGAACCGCGACCACGGGAGCCCCCTCTTGGCCATGCCACCCAAATCCACGACGACCAAGCACATCTTCGTCACCGGGGGTGTCGCCTCCTCGCTCGGCAAGGGTCTGACGGCCTCCAGCCTGGGCATGCTGCTCAAGGCCCGGGGCCTGCGCGTCGTGATGCAGAAGCTCGACCCGTATCTGAACGTCGACCCCGGCACGATGAACCCCTTCCAGCACGGTGAGGTCTTCGTCACCAACGACGGCGCCGAGACCGACCTCGACATCGGCCACTACGAGCGTTTCCTCGACCGCGACCTGGACGGCAGCGCCAACGTCACCACCGGCCAGGTCTACTCGACGGTCATCGCCAAGGAGCGGCGCGGCGAGTACCTGGGCGACACCGTGCAGGTCATCCCGCACATCACCAACGAGATCAAGCACCGCATCCGGCGGATGGCGACCGACGAGGTCGACGTCGTCATCACCGAGGTCGGCGGCACGGTCGGTGACATCGAGTCGCTGCCCTTCCTGGAGACGGTCCGCCAGGTCCGCCACGAGGTCGGCCGGGACAACGTGTTCGTGGTCCACATCTCGCTCCTGCCGTACATCGGCCCCTCGGGAGAGCTGAAGACGAAGCCCACCCAGCACTCGGTTGCGGCCCTGCGGAACATCGGTATCCAGCCGGACGCGATCGTGCTGCGCTCCGACCGCGAGGTGCCGACCGCGATCAAGCGCAAGATCTCCCTGATGTGCGACGTCGACGAGGCCGCCGTGGTCGCCTGCCCCGACGCCCGCTCGATCTACGACATCCCCAAGACCGTGCACAGCGAGGGCCTGGACGCCTATGTCGTCCGCAAGCTGGACCTGCCGTTCCGCGATGTGGACTGGCGGACCTGGGACGACCTGCTCGACCGCGTCCACAACCCGCTGCACGAGATCAACCTCGCGCTGGTCGGCAAGTACATCGACCTGCCCGACGCCTACCTCTCGGTCACCGAGGCGCTGCGCGCCGGCGGCTTCGCCAACAAGGCCCGGGTGAAGATCAAGTGGGTCACCTCGGACGACTGCAAGACCCCGGCGGGCGCCGCCAAGCAGCTCGGTGACGTCGACGCGATCTGCATCCCCGGCGGCTTCGGCGACCGCGGTGTCTCCGGCAAGGTCGGCGCCATCCAGTACGCCCGCGAGCACAAGATCCCGCTGCTCGGCCTCTGCCTCGGCCTCCAGTGCATCGTGATCGAGGCCGCGCGCAACCTGGCCGGCATCGCGGACGCCAACTCCACCGAGTTCGACGCGGCCACCGGCCACCCCGTCATCTCCACCATGGCCGAGCAGCTCGACATCGTCGCCGGCGACGGCGACATGGGCGGCACCATGCGCCTGGGCATGTACCCCGCCAAGCTCGCCGAGGGCTCCATCGTGCGCGAGGTGTACGACGGCAAGGAGTACGTCGAGGAGCGCCACCGCCACCGCTACGAGGTCAACAACGCCTATCGCGCCGAGCTGGAGAAGAAGGCCGGGCTGCAGTTCTCCGGCACGTCCCCGGACGGCAAGCTCGTGGAGTACGTGGAGTACCCGCGCGAGGCGCACCCCTACCTCGTCGCCACGCAGGCCCACCCGGAGCTGCGCTCCCGCCCGACCCGGCCGCACCCGCTCTTCGCGGGCCTGGTCAAGGCGGCCGTGGCACGCAAGACGGGCAAGTAGTACGAGGGTTGTACGGTGACCGGGGTGCGCGCCTTCAAGAGGTGTGCACCCCGGTTTCTTTTGTCATGCAGGTCGTAATACAGGTCGTAATACAGGTCTTTGCAATGCAGGCACGTGCGCGGGAGGACAGGGCATGACCATCAAGGACACCCCGGAGGAGTGGGAGGTCCGGGCGACCGCGACCCCCTTCGTCGGCAACAAGACCTCCGTGCGCACCGACGACGTCGTGATGCCCGGCGGCGCGGTCGTGCACCGCGACTACCAGGTCCACCCCGGCTCCGTGGGCGTCCTCGCCCTCGACGAGCAGGACCGGGTGCTGCTCATCCGGCAGTACCGCCACCCCGTGCGGCAGAAGCTGTGGGAGATCCCGGCCGGACTCCTCGACATCCCCGGCGAGAACCCGCTGCACGCGGCCCAGCGCGAGCTGTACGAGGAGGCGCACGTCAAGGCCGAGGACTGGCGGGTGCTGACCGACGTCTACACCACGCCCGGCGGCTGCGACGAGGCCATTCGCATCTTCCTCGCCCGCGATCTCTCCGAGGCCGACGGACAGCGCTTCGAGGTCGAGGACGAGGAGGCCGACATGGAGCACGCGCGCGTGCCCCTCGACGACCTGGTCCGCGGGGTCCTCGCCGGCGAGCTGCACAACAACTGCCTCGTCGTCGGCGTCCTCTCCCTGGTCGCCGCCCGGCACGGCGAGGGCATCGACGCGCTGCGCCCGGCCGAGGCGCCGTGGCCCGCGCGTCCCTTCGAGTCCTGAAGCCGCAATTCCCCTGAAGCCACGCCTCATCCTTTCGGCGTCCTTCGGCGTCTTCCGGTGTGACCATCGGCTGATCCGATCGGGGGATGTGCCCGCCGCGCTCCGCACGGTTCGTCGCAGAGCGTGAACTAGGCTCTGGAATCACCCGATCCGGAGTCCCGGCGGGCTATGCGCGTGCAGTGGGACGGGAGTGTGGCCCGTGACGGATCAGGCAGTGGACACAGATGGCGTGAAGCTGTCCGAGGACACTTCTGCCGAGGGTCAATTCCTGGGCCGCGCAAGAGAGTTGAAGGAGCTGCGGGCCGACATCGAGCGCGCGGGCCTGGACACCATCGCCGGCCGGAAGGCGCCCCGCGCGCGTGTCCTCCTCATCGCGGGCAAGCCCGGCTCCGGCCGCAGTGCCCTCGCCGGGGAACTCGTCCGGCAGGTCGCTGACCGTTACGACCACGGTGTGCTCCGGGCCCGGCTCAGCGAACCCGACGGCACCCCCGTCCCCACCGAACGCACCGCCCGCGAACTGCTCACCGCCCTGGAACTGCCCACCCCGGCCGGCGCCTCCGAGGACGACCTCTCGGACATCCTGCGCGCCGCCCTCGCCGACCGGCGGGCCCTGCTCCTGCTCGACGACGCGGCCGACGCCGAACAGGTCGACGCGCTCCTTCCGGACACGCCCGACTGCCTGGTCGTCGCCGTCTCCGGCGGCCCGCTCACCGGCATCGCCGACGTCCGCCCGTGCACTCTGGGCGGCCTCGACACCAAGTCCGCGCTGGAACTGCTCACCCGCTACACCGGCGCGGTCCGCATCACCGTCGACCCGCTCGCCGCCGAGGGCCTGGTCGAGGTCTGCCGGGCCCAGCCCGCCGCGCTGACCCTGGCCGGCGGCTGGCTCGCCGCCCGCCCGCAGGCCGCCGTCGCCGACCTCGCCAAGCACCTGCACGCCGAGAGCGACGAGGGCACCGCGCTCAGCCGAGTCTTCCGGCTCGTCTACGGCTCGCTGCCCAGCCCCGCCGCCCGGATACTGCGACTGCTCTCCCTCGCCCCGGCCGGCCTGGTCGACCCGCAGACCGCCTCCGCGCTCGCCGGCTGCTCGGTCAACGGCGCCCGCGCCACCCTGGACGACTTCGTCACCGCGGGCCTGCTGCGCGCCCTGGACTCCCCGCTGCCGCAGTACGAGGTCCCCGGCTGCCTTCACCCCCTGCTGCACGCCCTCGCCGAGACCCAGGACCGCCCGGCCGAACTCCAGCTCGCCCGCGCCCGCATGCTGGAGCGGACCGTACGGCTGCTCCAGTCCTGCCGCGCCATCACCGAGACCGACAGCCCCCAGGCCAAGGAAAAACTCCTCGGCATGCCCAGCTCGCTGCGCTTCCCCAACCCCCGGGCCGCCGCCGACTGGCTGCGCGTCCGCCAGCCCGCCCTGCTGGCCTCCGCCCGCCTCGCGGTCGCCGACGGCGAACTCGACACGCTGGCGCGGCGGTTGATGTCCCAGCTGGTGCGCGCGATGGTCGCCCACTTCGGCACCCAGGCCGCCGCCCCCGAGCTCTACGGCATCCACAGTCTCGTCCTCGACGTGGCCGAGCGGCGGAATCTGCCCCGCGAGCAGGCCGCCGCGCTGCTGAACCTCGCCGATCTGGACGCGCAGACGGGCCGTACGACCGAGGCGCTGGCGCGCTATCGGGCCGCGCTGGACGCCGGACGCGAAGCAAATGACCCGTATGCGACCGGGCGCGCGATGGAATCCGTAGGGTGCGCGCACCAGGAGCTCGGCGACTACGACCGGGCCGCCGACTGGTTCGGCCGCGCGCTGGCCCAGCGGCTGGCCCGGGACGAGCGCGCGGAGGCCGCCCGGCTGTACGGCCGGATCGCCGCCGCGCACACCTACGCGGGCCGCTACGGCGAGGCCCTGCGGAACTGGCGGGCGGCCGTCGCCGGGTACCGCAAGAACGGTGATGTGCCCGCCCAGGCACGGGCGTTGAGCGAGCTGGCCCGGGTCCAGGAGTACGCGGGCCGCCCCGAGGAGTCGCTGCTCACCTGTCACGAGGCCGTCGAGTGGGCGCGCCGCGCGGAGGACGTACGGCTGCAGGCGGCGCTGCAGCTGCGGCTGGCCGACACCCTCGACCGGCTGGGCGATCCGGCGTCCGCCGCGCTGCACCGCGGCACGGCCGAACGCATGCTCGGTGAGGAGCTCCAGGAGGGTGATCCGGCCCCCGAATCCCTGGAACATGACGCTAACGCCTGCGAAATCCGTAGTACATCCGCTGAAGATTGATGCATTGAAAGGCTAGACAGCGAGAACACCTTCATTAAACTGGCTCTGCCGCACCTTCTCCTGCGGTCTCCCGGTGCGCTCACGCATGTCCGGGTATGAGATGTATTGCCCCACACCCTCTGAGCCAAGGACCGTGATCCACGTGAAGGTCGGCATCCCCCGCGAGGTCAAGAACAACGAGTTCCGGGTGGCCATCACACCCGCCGGCGTGCACGAGCTGGTGCGCCACGGCCACCAGGTCGTCATCGAGCAGAACGCCGGCGTCGGCTCCTCGATCCCGGACGACGAGTACGTGGCGGCGGGCGCGAAGATCCTCGCCACCGCCGACGAGGTCTGGGCCACCGCCGACCTGCTGCTCAAGGTGAAGGAGCCCATCGCCGAGGAGTACCACCGCCTCCGCAAGGACCAGACGCTCTTCACCTACCTGCACCTGGCCGCCTCCAAGGAGTGCACCGACGCGCTCATCGAGTCCGGCACCACCGCGATCGCCTACGAGACCGTCGAACTGCCGGGCCGCGCCCTGCCGCTGCTCGCCCCGATGTCCGAGGTCGCGGGCCGCCTCGCCCCGCAGGTCGGCGCCTACCACCTGATGCGCTCGGTCGGCGGCCGCGGTGTGCTCCCCGGCGGTGTCCCCGGCACCCAGCCCGCGCGGGCCGTCGTCATCGGCGGCGGTGTCTCCGGCTGGAACGCCACGCAGATCGCCGTCGGCATGGGCTTCCACGTCACACTGCTCGACCGCGACATCAACAAGCTCCGCGAGGCCGACAAGGTCTTCGGCACCAAGGTCCGGGCGATCATGTCCAACTCCTTCGAGCTGGAGAAGGCCGTCCTGGACGCCGACCTCGTCATCGGCGCGGTGCTCATCCCGGGCGCCAAGGCCCCGAAGCTGGTCACCAACGAACTCGTGTCCCGGATGAAGCCCGGAAGTGTGCTTGTCGACATCGCGATCGACCAGGGCGGCTGCTTCGAGGACTCCCGCCCGACCACCCACGCCGAGCCGACCTTCCCGGTCCACAACTCGGTCTTCTACTGCGTCGCCAACATGCCCGGCGCGGTGCCGAACACGTCCACCTACGCGCTCACGAACGCGACGCTCCCGTACATCGTGGAGCTCGCGAACCGCGGCTGGGTCGAGGCGCTGCGACGTGATCCTGCTCTCGCCAAGGGCCTCAACACCCATGACGGCAAGGTGATTTACCGCGAGGTCGCCGAGGCGCACGGACTGGAGCACGTCGAGCTGGAGAGCCTGCTCGGCTGACTCTGTCGACTAAGTCACCGTTCAGCAAAAGGCGATACGTCAACACAGGTCGTCAACACCGCGCACCCGGCCGGGCCTTGCTCGACAGGCCCGGCCGGAAGTGTGTGTATGGTCACTTTGCGGCGATCGGTCAACTCGCCCCGAACATAACCCTTGAACCGATTCGTGCACCGGTGAAACCTGCCGTGCGACTGCCGTACGCCCTTGACAGAGGGATGTTTCATTGCCGACACATCGGGCCGGGTCCGGCGGATTGTGTTGCTGCGAACACCCGACACGCCATAGAGTCGCCAACCGTCGGCATGGTGCCACGCTGACCTATCGAGAAGTTCCCTGGTCACCAAGGAGGTAAGACGACTTGTGAATGAGTCGACATTTTCTCCCGGGGGTGGTCAACCAGGAATGCCGGCAAGGGGCCAGGAGCCCGCGGGGTTCGAGGCTGTCGGCTCCGTCGCTGTGCGCACCTTCGCAGCCCACCGGGGTCACCACAAGCCAGGGGTGACCCAGCCAGCACACCAGAGCATGGATGGCCATCACGTGAACGCCATGGCCGGCGACGGAAGGGGCGCGCCCCACAACCATTTCGCCGACTACGACGAACTGCCCGACGGGCACTTCTACGACCCCGACGCCGAGTACGAGCCCGATCCCGAGTACGCGGCCACACTCGCGCCCGACGCGGCCCGTCAGCGCCGCGAGCGCGTGGGCCCGACCGGACGCCCGCTGCCCTACTTCCCGATCCCGGGCCCGCTGACCAGTCACGGCCCCGCGACGATCATCGCGATGTGCAACCAGAAGGGCGGCGTCGGCAAGACCACGTCGACCATCAACCTGGGTGCCGCGCTCGCGGAGTACGGACGACGCGTACTGCTCGTCGACTTCGACCCGCAGGGCGCGCTGTCGGTCGGACTGGGCGTCAATCCCATGGAGTTGGACCTCACCGTCTACAACCTGCTCATGGAGCGGGGCATGTCGGCCGACGAGGTGCTCCTCAAGACAGCTGTCCCGAACATGGACTTGCTGCCGAGCAACATCGACCTGTCCGCCGCCGAAGTGCAGTTGGTGAGCGAGGTCGCGCGCGAGTCCACCCTGCAAAGGGCGTTGAAGCCGCTGATGGCCGACTACGACTACATCGTGATCGACTGTCAGCCCTCCCTCGGCCTGCTCACCGTGAACGCCCTGACGGCGGCCCACAAGGTGATCGTGCCGCTGGAGTGCGAGTTCTTCGCGCTGCGCGGTGTCGCGCTGCTGACCGAGACGATCGAGAAGGTCCAGGAGCGGCTCAACCCCGAGCTGGAGCTCGACGGCATCCTCGCCACGATGTACGACTCCCGGACCGTGCACAGCCGTGAGGTGCTCGCCCGCGTCGTCGAGGCGTTCGACGATCACGTCTACCACACGGTCATCGGCCGCACGGTGCGCTTCCCGGAGACCACGGTCGCCGGTGAGCCGATCACCACGTACGCCTCCAACTCCGTCGGTGCCGCCGCCTATCGCCAGCTCGCCAGGGAGGTGCTCGCCCGGTGTCACGCCGAGTGAGTCTGCCGGGGGCCGACGAACTGTTCCGTACGACAGGGGGGATGGCGCTCCAGGCGTCCACCCCCAGGCGCCAGTCCAACGGCGAGGCGCGGGTACCGGCTCCGGCGGGGGAGAGCGACGGTGCCGCCGCCGGGGAGGACGCCCCGCATTCCGTACCCGCACAGGGCGGTGACGGCGAGGGCGCGGAGCATGTGGCGGCCGACGCGGACGCGGGCGAGTCCCGCAGCCGGGCCGCGGAGGGCTCCGTACGACGTCAGGAGGCGCAGGAAGGTTCTGCCGCCGGACAGCCCCGCAAGCGCGGCCGACAGCCCGCCCAGCGGCGTCCCAGCGGGCGGGAGCGACACGACGAGAAGATCACCGTGTACGTCTCCGCCGAGGAACTGATGGACCTGGAGCACGCCCGGCTGGTGCTCCGGGGCGAGCACGGCCTCGCGATCGACCGCGGACGGATCGTCCGCGAGGCGGTCGCCGTGGTGCTGGCCGATCTGGAGTCCAGGGGGGACGCGAGCATTCTCGTCCGCCGGCTTCGCGGGCGGTAGCGGTAGCCTGCGGGGGCCATGACCTCGAACGACGCTCCCGCCGCCGGCGCACCCGCCGGACGTCGGCGTGCGCTCGGGAAAGGGCCGGGCGCGGCTCCGGAGCCGGAGCCCGAGGCCGTCGTAGAAGAAGCGGTCGTCGAAGAGGTTGTCGAAGAAGTCGCGGACGAAAGCGCTGAAGAACCCGACGACGGGGTCTTCAAGGTGCGGCTCGCCAACTTCGAGGGGCCCTTCGACCTTCTCCTCCAGCTGATCTCGAAGCACAAGCTCGATGTCACCGAGGTGTCGCTGTCCAAGGTCACCGACGAGTTCATGGCGCACATCAGGGCGATGGGGCCCGACTGGGACCTGGACCAGACGACCGAGTTCCTCGTCGTCGCGGCGACCCTGCTGGATCTGAAGGCGGCCCGGCTGCTGCCCGCCGCCGAGGTCGAGGACGAGGCCGACCTCGCGCTGCTGGAGGCCCGGGACCTGCTGTTCGCGCGGCTGCTGCAGTACCGGGCGTACAAGCAGATCGCCGAGATCTTCAACCGGCGCCTCGACGAGGAGGCCCGGCGCTACCCCCGTACCGTCGGACTCGAACCGCACCACGCCGAGCTGCTGCCCGAGGTGGTCATCAGGATCGGCCCGGAGGGCTTCGCCAGGCTCGCCGTGAAGGCGATGCAGCCCAGGCCCAGGCCGCAGGTCTACATCGACCACATCCACGCGCCGCTGGTCAGCGTGCAGGAGCAGGCCGGGATCGTGGTGGCGCGACTGCGGGAGCTCGGCGAGGCCAGCTTCCGCACGCTGGTCGAGGACGTCGACGACACCCTGACCGTCGTGGCGAGGTTCCTGGCGCTGCTGGAGCTGTACCGGGAGAAGGCCGTCGCCCTCGACCAGGAGACCGCGCTCGGCGATCTGATCGTGCGCTGGACCGGTGGGGACGGGGAGGCCGAGCCCGTGGTCACGGACGAGTTCGACCGGCCGCCCGAGGTGCCCAAGGAGACCAAGGAGGAGTCGGCGTGAGCGAGGAGTCCACGGGAGTACCGGCGAGCCCGTCAGCCGTCGCGGAACTCGACCTCAAGCCCGCCCTGGAGGCCGTCCTCATGGTCGTGGACGAGCCCGCGACCGTCGAGCACCTCGCGAAAATACTCCAGCGGCCCAAGCGGCGGATCGCGGACGCGTTGCGCGAGCTGGCCGACGAGTACACCGTCCAGGGGCGCGGTTTCGAGCTGCGGCTGATCGCCGGCGGCTGGCGTTTCTACTCCCGGCCGGAGTTCGCGCCGGCCGTCGAGGGCTTCGTCCTGGACGGTCAGCAGGCCCGGCTCACCCAGGCGGCGCTGGAGACCCTGGCGGTCGTCGCGTACCGCCAGCCGGTCAGCCGCAGCCGGGTCTCGATGGTCCGCGGAGTCAACTGCGACGGCGTGATGCGCACCCTGTTGCAGCGCGGTCTGGTCGAGGAGGCGGGGACGGAACCCGAAACAGGTGCGATCCTGTACGTGACGACGAACTACTTTCTGGAGCGGATGGGCCTGCGAGGCCTGGACGAGCTCCCGGAGCTCGCGCCCTTCCTCCCTGAGGCCGAGGCGATCGAGGCGGAGACGCTGGAAGGGGTCCCGTCGTTCGATCCGGATGCACCGGATGCAGATGCAGACGACACGACGACGACGGAACTTTGATGCGAAGCAGTGGCAGTGGCAGCAGTGGTGGCGGCGGTAGGAGCGGCGGGCGCGGTAACCCCCGCGGGACCGGCGGGGGCAACCCCCGGGGTTCCGGTGGGGGCGGCGGCGGTCGTGGTTCCGGCGCGGGCAACTCCCGGGGTGCCGGCGGGGGCGGCTCCCAGCCGAGGGGCGCGGGAGGCCGCGACGACAAGCCGAAGCGCGCCGGAAAGCCGCGTCCCGAGGAGCGGCGCTACGACGTAGGCCCCACGGGGTCCCACGAAGGCCCCAAGACCGGGCGTGGTGCCTCCGCGCGCGGTGGCGCCAAGGGCGGCCCCAAGCAGGGCCAGAGCACCGGACGCGGGCGCTGGGCGCCGGCGACCTCGCGTGAGTACGACGCGCGGGCCGAGGAGCGCAACCGGGAGCGTTACGCGGGCAAGAAGGACATCAAGCCGCCCAAGACCTTCCCGGGCGCCGAGCAGGAGGGCGAGCGACTCCAGAAGGTCCTCGCCCGCGCGGGCTACGGCTCCCGGCGCTCCTGCGAGGAGCTGATCGAGCAGTCCCGGGTCGAGGTCAACGGCGAGATCGTGGTCGAGCAGGGGCTGCGCGTCGACCCCGAGCACGACGAGATCAAGGTCGACGGGCTGACGGTGGCGACGCAGTCGTACCAGTTCTTCTCGCTGAACAAGCCCGCCGGTGTCGTCGCGACGATGGAGGACCCCGAGGGCCGGCAGTGCCTCGGCGACTACGTCACCAACCGCGAGACGCGTCTTTTCCACGTCGGGCGGCTCGACACCGAGACCGAGGGTGTGATCCTGCTCACCAACCACGGCGAGCTGGCGCACCGGCTGACCCACCCCAAGTACGGCGTGAAGAAGACCTACCTCGCGCACATCGTGGGCCCGATCCCGCGAGACCTGGGCAAGCAGCTGAAGGACGGCATCCAGCTGGAGGACGGGTACGCGCGTGCGGACCACTTCCGGGTCGTCGAGCAGACCGGCAAGAACTACCTGGTCGAGGTGACCCTCCACGAGGGCCGCAAGCACATCGTCCGCCGCATGCTCGCGGAGGCCGGCTTCCCGGTCGACAAGCTCGTGCGGGTCTCCTTCGGCCCGATCACCCTGGGCGACCAGAAGTCGGGCTGGCTGCGGCGGCTGTCGAACACCGAGGTCGGCATGCTGATGCAGGAAGTCGATCTGTAAGTCGATCTCCAGAAGCGCGAGTTGGGTGCGGCCGGTTCCGGGTTCTCCGGGGCCGGCCGTTTCGTTTTCCTCGTCTCGTTTTCGTCGGGTGCGGGGGGTTGTGCGGGACCGCGATCGCTCTTTATAGTCGAAGTGACTATTAACGGGGTTGATCACCATGACCGCAACATCGGCCTACGACAAGTACGCCTTCGAACCCTTCGCCGTCACCGCCGACCTAGCCGTCCTCACGATCCGGGCCGGCGCCCTGCACGTCCTGCTCGTCGAGCGCGGCCAGGAGCCCTACGCCGGACACTGGGCGCTCCCCGGTGGCTTCGTGGCACCCGACGAGTCCGCCGAGACGGCGGCCCGGCGTGAACTCGCCGAGGAGACCGGCCTGTCGGACGTCTCCGGGCTCCACCTGGAGCAACTGCGCACCTACAGCGAGCCCGACCGCGACCCCCGCATGCGGGTCGTCACCGTCGCCTTCGCCGCACTGCTCCCCGACCCGCCCGAACCGCGTGCGGGCAGCGACGCGGCACAGGCCCGCTGGCTGCCCTACGACGCGCTCGGGCCGCTCGCCTTCGACCACGACCGGATCCTGGCCGACGCGCACGAACGGGTGGGCGCCAAGCTGGAGTACAGCTCCCTCGCCACCGCCTTCTGCCCGGCCGAGTTCACGCTCGGGGAACTGCAACAGGTCTACGAGACCGTGTGGGGCGCCGAGTTGGACCGCCCCAACTTCCGCCGCAAGGTGCTCGCCACGCCGGGTTTCGTCGAACCGGTGCCCGGCGGCGCCAAGTTGACCGGCGGTCGCGGCAAGCCGGCCGCGCTGTACCGCGCGGGCACCGCCACCACCCTGTACCCGCCGCTGCTCCGCCCGACCCGGGAAGGAAGCCCCGCATGACCACGACCAGTGTCCGCAAGCGCGCCGCCACCGGAGCCCTGATCGGCCTCGCCCTCGGGGACGCGCTGGGCTTCCCGACCGAGTTCAACGACGTGCCCGCGATCCTCGCCAAGTTCGGTCCCTGGCGCGAGATGGAGCTGCCGAAGCCGGCGATCGTCACCGACGACACCCAGATGACACTGGCGTTGGGGCGCGGGCTGCGAACCGCCATGGATCGAGGGCTGCTGGGGCCCAAGCGGATGGAACGGCCGGTGCGCGAGGAGTTCGTGGACTGGTACCAGTCGCCGGAGAACAACCGTGCCCCCGGCCGGACCTGTCTCGTCGCCTGCAACCTGCTGAAGGCCGAGGACCGGCTCTGGCAGGACGCCAGCCAGATCGGCTCGAAGGGCTGCGGGGCCAACATGCGCGTCGCACCGATCGGACTCGTCCCCGGCCTGAGCGACGAACAGCGGTCCGGCGCCGCCCAGTTGCAGTCCGCGCTCACCCACGGCCACCCGACCGCGCTCGCCGCGTCCGACCTCACCGCACACGCCGTACGGCTCCTCGCGCAGGGCGCCGAACCGACCGGACTGGTCGGGCTGCTGCGGTCGTACGCCGTGGAGAACCGCACCCGCTATCACCACCGCTGGCTGGGCGACCTGTGGACCCGGAGCCAGGACCCCACGCCCGAGCACTTCATCGCGCGCGGCTGGGACGACTGCCTGGAGATCCTGGACCGCCTCCAGGAGGCCGTACGCGCCAACTCCCCGGAGACCGACCCCTGTCTGGCCACCGGCGCCGGCTGGATCGCCGAAGAGGCCCTGGCGACCGGCCTGTTGTGCTTCCTGCTGTTCGTGGAGGAACCGGTGACCGCGTTGCGCCGCGCGGCCTGTACGTCCGGCGACTCGGACTCGATCGCCTGCCTCACGGGAGCTTTCGCGGGCGCACACCTCGGCGCGGACGCCTGGCCGGAGGAGTGGGCGGGGCGGATCGAGTACCGGGGGGAGCTGCTGGCGTTGGGGGCGCTCTGGGACGCCTGACGGTCCGCGACGGCGCATGACATCGATGGACGCTGTCATGCGCCAGGCGTATTGTGGCAGGCATGGGCAAAACGAAGCGCAGGCGAGTGCCGGCCCGAGAACTGGCTCGGCACACGGCGGCTCTGCTGGACGCGGTGGCGGCGGGTGAGTCGATCGAGGTCACTCGGGACGGTGTACCGGTCGCCATACTGTCTCCGCTGGAGCCGGCCGAACGGGACATCCGTGCCGCGATCGCCATCGGCCTGCTCGACGCCTCGGTCATGGACGAGAGCCACGGCACCGAGGCCGCGGACGCGCTGGAGCGGCTGCGCGCGGTCAGGCGGGACGCGGAAGGACATGGGCCCACCGCGGAACTGCTCGCTCAGCGCGAGGAGGAGACGCGGTGACGCTGCTCTACCTCGATGCCTCGGCGATCGCCAAGCTGCTGCGGGCGGAGGCCGAGACGACCGCGCTGGAGCAGTGGATCGGGCGGCACGGCGGGATGCGTCGCGTGGTCACCTGCGACCTGGCACAGACCGAAGTGCGGCGACTGCTGCACCGGCTCGGCGCGGACGAGGTCGAGCGATCGGCCGCGGACGCTCTGCTGAACGCCATCGCCCATGTTCGTCTCACGCCTGAACTGATGCTGGAAGCGGGGGAGTTGGCGCCCGGCTCCGCACTGCGCAGCCTCGACGCGATCCACGCCGTGGCCGCCCTCAAGCTCGGCCACGGCGTCAGCTGGTTCGTGACGTACGACAAGCGGCAGGGCGAGGCCGCTGCCGATGCCGGGTTGCCGGTGGCGTCACCCCGCTGAAGCGCGCCGCACCCCGATCAGGAAGTCCTCCACGCGAGCGCGGTCCGGCTCCGCCGGGAGCGGAGTTCGGGTCGCCGCCTCGTCCGTCTCCGTCGCCAGGCGGGTCATCCACAACTCGACGTCCGGCCACGGCACTTCGCCGCGTTTGACGGCCAGCAAGGGGTCACGCTGGTCGCCCACGTCGATGGTCAGGGTGCCCGTGCGGAGCACGTCGCGGGCGCTCATCAGCAGGCGGAGCAGATGCATCGCGTGTTTCCAGCGGGGCGCTCCGTGCAGGCGGATGTCCGCCTCCAGCTTCTTGCGCTGGCCCAACGCGTAGCGGGTGAACGTCTCGTGGACCTGGCGGGAGAGGAACGCGCCGCGCAGGGCGAGGAGTTCACGGCCGGTGTCGTCGATGCGCTCGACGACGGGGGAGTGCAGGCACTCCAGGATGTTGGGGTTGGCGCGCAGGGCCAGTTCGCAGAAGCGCTCCAGCTCCCAGCTGAACTGCTCCTCCGCCGGGCCCTCCAGATGCGTCGGCGGCTTCTGGAAGCGCCAGAACAGGGGAGTGGGGGCGAGGAACACGCCCCGGCGGTCCGTGTCGCTGCCCTCCGTCGCCAGGCCGAAGGCGCGCGACCCCATCACGCAGGAGTAGATCGTGTGGTCGCGGACCAGGGACTCGGGGTCCATGACGGGAGTGTCGGGCTGCATTCCGGGAGCGTACGCGGCACTTCACGCCAGGCGGATCGAATTTCCCTCCACCGTGATCTGCTCCGCCGGCAGCGGCTTCGGCGCCGGGCCGCCCGCGACCGTACCGTCGGCGATGTTGAACTTGCTGCCGTGGCAGGGGCAGTTGATCGTGCCGTTCGCGATGGCGCTCACCGTGCAGCCCTGGTGGGTGCAGATCGCCGAGAAGGCCTTGAACTCGTCCTTCTTCGGCTGGGTCACCACGATCTTCTGGGCCTTGAGGATCTTGCCGCCGCCGACCGGGATGTCGGCGGTCTTCGCCAACTCCTGGCCGCCGGAGGCCTTCACGGACGACGAGCCCGAGGAGTCGTTGCTGTCGCCGTACTTGCTGCATCCGGCGGTGAGCGCGGCGGCCGCACCCGTGACGAGAACCGTGCGGCGCGTCGAGCTGTCGGTCATGTACTCACTCCGAAGGTGCGGAAGAACCAGAGGGCGGAAGTCAGCCAGAGCAGGGTGAGGCCGGTGAAGACCAGCCCGCCGACGAGCGGCAGCAGCCAGCCGGGGAGGCGCTCCGAGCGGAGCAGCAGCATCTTGGCACTGAAGGCACCGAAGAACAGGCACCCCAGGAGGGAGTGCCACATCACGCGTGTCGAGTACGTCTGGTACCCGAAGGCGTAGAGGCAGTGCACCGCGACCGGCACCGCCACCAGGAACGCGATCCGCCCCGACCAGCGGTGCAGGGTCGCCGACCAGCTCGGTCCCGGCAGCTTGCCGTAGACCATGAAGGCCGAGACGACCTGGACGAGGGCGAAGAAGAACGCGGTCGTCGCGAGCCACGACTTCACCGCGCCCGTGCTGCTGAAGCCGGCGAGGTTGAAGGCGGTGCCGGCCGGGTCGTGGACCTTGCCGTAGACACCGAGTCCGACGGCCACGGCCGCGGCCACCAGGGCCGGGACCAGATAGCGGGCGGCGCTGTCGCGGCGGTGTCCGGGCGGGGGCGGGAAGGCCTGGGTGGCGGCGTTCGGGTCGGCGGTCATGATCGGCTCCCGAGGCGGATGGTGGGTCAGGGGGTGACGGGCTGTGCGGTGAGCTGCTGTCCGTCGACCGTGACCGCGCCGGTCTCCGGGTCGATACGGGGTGCGGCGGAAACCTTGCCGTCGCGGGTGACGATGCCGGTCTGGCGGCCGTTCGGCAGCACGATCCAGCCGCCGTCGATCTTGGCGCCGCGCACCTTGGCCGTGGCCCGCCACAGTCCGGACGGCTTGACGGCCTTGTCGGCGGTGAAGGCGTAGTTCCGGCCCTCGTCCTTGACGGTGCCGCGGATCTTCGTGCCCTGCTGGAGCTTTCCGTCGAGTACGGCGCCGTTCGGTGCGGTGAGTTTCATCGTGCCGTCGTCCGCGACCGGGCCGCGCAGCCAGGCCTCCTTGTAGCGGCCGTCGCAGAAGTACGCGACCGCCTTGCCGTCGCGGATCGTCACGGCGACCGAGGCCGTGTCGTCGTCGGTGCGGCCGGCGTAACTGGCGTTCGGGACGGCCGACTTGGACGGCGTCGGGCTGGGCGTGACGGTCGGTGTCGGCGTCCGTGACGCGGGCGCCGACTTCTTCGGGGACGCCGACGCCGACGGCGATGCCTCGCTGTACGAGGACGACGCGGTCTTCGTCCCCGACGTCACATTGAGCGTCAGCATGAACAGGCCCAGCACCAGGCCCGCCAGAAGTGTGAGCAGTGGTCCAGGACGCTTCATTACTGTCCTCCCCCGAGGCGAGCTACCAGCCCATGAGAGCGGACTCGGGGCCGTGCGTAAAGAGGCATACCGGGATGATCTCACCACCTGTAGCGGACCAGTAGCGGAACAGAGTGATTCAGGTGACATTGGCAGGGTTCGCGAGGCCCGCTCCGGCCCACCCCTGGCCCGTCTCAGGAGGCGGGCGCCGGGCACCCGTACCGGACGGGCTGACTAGGCTGGATGCGCAGAGCCGGGTTGTACATCAGCGAGGAGCAGAGCAGTGGCGGTACGAGCGGTCCGGGGCGCCGTCCAACTGGACAGGGACGAGGCCGGCCACATGGACGAGCGGGTCGGCGAGCTGCTGACCGCCGTCCTGGAGCGCAACGGCCTCACCGCCGACGACCTGATCAGCGTCTGGTTCACGGCCACGCCAGATCTGCACAGCGACTTCCCGGCCGCCGCCGCCCGCAAGCTCGGCAGCGGCTTCGCCGACGTACCGCTGATCTGCGCGCAGGAACTCGACATCGCGGGTGCCATGCCCCGCGTGGTCCGCGTCCTCGCGCACATCGAGTCCGACCGGCCCCGCGCCGACATCGCCCACGTCTACCTCGGTGCCGCCGCCGCCCTCCGCAAGGACATCGCCCAGTGAGAACCGCGCTCGTCATCGGCACCGGCCTCATCGGCACCTCCGCCGCGCTCGCCCTCGCCTCCCGGGGCGTCGTCGTCCACCTCGCCGACCACGACCCCGAGCAGGCACGTACGGCCGCGGCGCTCGGCGCCGGTACGGAGGAGGAGCCGGAGGGGCCCGTCGACCTCGCGATCGTCGCCGCCCCGCCCGCGCTGGTGGCCGGGGTGCTCGCCGACGCGATGCGCCGGGGCGTGGCCCGCGGCTACCTCGACGTGGCCAGCGTCAAGGGCGGCCCGCGCCGCGAACTGGAGGCGCTCGGCCTCGACCTGTCGTCGTACATCGGCTCGCACCCCATGTCAGGCCGCGAGAAGTCCGGCCCGCTGGCCGCGACCGCCGACCTCTTCGAGGGCCGCCCCTGGGTGCTGACCCCCACCCGGGACACGGACACCGAGGTACTGAACCTCGCGCTGGAACTGGTCTCGCACTGCCGTGCCGTGCCGGTCGTCATGGACGCCGACGCCCACGACCGCGCGGTCGCCCTCGTCTCCCACATGCCCCACCTGGTGTCCAGCATGGTCGCCGCGCGGCTGGAGAACGCGGAAGAGGCAGCCGTACGGCTGTGTGGGCAGGGGATTCGCGATGTGACCCGGATCGCCGCGTCCGACCCCCGGATGTGGATCGACATCCTGTCCGCGAACCCGGGGCCGGTCGCCGACCTGCTCACCGATGTCGCCGGGGACCTGGAGGAGACGGTACGGGCACTGCGCTCGCTGCAGTCCGCCGACGAGGACAAGCGCCGCGAGGGTGCGGGCGGCATCGAGGACGTGCTGCGGCGCGGCAACGCGGGCCAGGTCCGCGTCCCCGGCAAGCACGGGTCCGCGCCGCGGGTGTACGAGGTCGTGGCCGTACTGATCGACGACCAGCCGGGGCAGCTGGCCCGGATCTTCGCGGACGCGGGGATGGCCGGGGTCAACATCGAGGACGTCCGCATCGAGCACGCGACCGGGCAGCAGGCGGGTTACGTGCAGCTGATGGTGGAGCCGAAGTCGGTGCCGGTGCTGAGCGCCGCGCTGCGGGAGCGGGGCTGGGCGATCCGGCAGTAGTGCCGGTCGGCCATCCGGCAGTAATACGCCGTGCGGGGAGCCAGTAACCTTGTCCGGGGCGCACTCGCGTCCCCACCCCGCTCACCACCCTTCACCAGGAAGGTGTCCTCCCGTGGAAAACGGCGCCGCCCGGACCGCCCCGGCAGTGATTGTCGCCATCGACGGCCCCTCCGGCACGGGCAAGTCGAGCACGTCGAAGGCCGTGGCCGCGCAGCTCGGGCTGAGCTATCTGGACACCGGCGCCCAGTACCGGGCGATCACCTGGTGGATGGTGAACAACGGGATCGACCTCACCGACCCCACCGCGATCGCGGACGCGGCGGGCAAGGCGGAGATCGTCTCGGGCACCGACCCGGCGCACCCGACGATCAGCGTCGACGGCGTGGACGTGGCAGGACCGATCCGCACCCAGGAGGTCACCTCCAAGGTCAGCGCGGTCAGCGCGGTGCCCGAGGTGCGGGCCCGGATCACCGAGCTGCAGCGCTCGCTGGCCGCCGACGCGGAACACGGGATCGTCGTCGAGGGGCGGGACATCGGCACGACCGTGCTGCCCGACGCCGATCTGAAGATCTTCCTCACCGCCTCCCCGGAGGCACGGGCCGCCCGGCGCAGCGGTGAGCTGAAGGGCGCCGACGTCCAGGCCACCCGTGAGGCGCTGCTGAAGCGGGACGCGGCCGACTCCTCGCGCAAGACCTCGCCGCTCGCGAAGGCGGACGACGCGGTCGAGGTGGACACCTCCGACCTCACGCTCCAGCAGGTCATCGAGTGCGTGGTCACCCTGGTCGGGGAGAAGCGGGCCGCCAAGTGACAGCTCCAAAAGCTTCAACAGCTCCGACCGTCGCATCGGAGCGGGGCGCCGAGGTCGGGCGGCGCATCGGCGTCGGCCTGATGTACGGGCTGTGGAAGCCGCGCGTACTGGGCTCCTGGAAGGTGCCCGCCGCCGGTCCGGTGATCCTCGCCGTGAACCACTCCCACGGCGTGGACGGCCCCATGGTCATGGGTGTGGCACCCCGGCCGACGCACTTCCTGATCAAGAAAGAGGCGTTCGTCGGCCCGCTGGACCCCTTCCTGCTGCGCATCGGCCAGCTGAAGGTGGACCGTTCGGTCGCCGACCGTACGGCGATCACCGGGGCGCTGGACGTCCTGGCGGCCGGCGGCGTCCTCGGGATCTTCCCCGAGGGCACCCGCGGCGAGGGCGACTTCGCCTCGCTGCGCGCGGGGCTCGCCTACTTCGCGGTCCGCAGCGGCGCCCCGATCGTGCCGGTGGCCGTGCTGGGCACCGCCGAGAAGAGCGGACGACTGATAAAGGCGCTGCCTCCGCTGCGCTCCCGCGTCGACGTCGTCTTCGGCGACCCGTTCGACGCGGGCGACGGCTCCGGCCGCCGTACGCGCAAGGCACTGGACGAGGCGACCGAGCGGATCCAGAAGCAGCTGGCCGCCCACCTGGACGATGCCAGGCGCCTCACCGGGCGCTAAGAGACACTTGAGTAGTGGATCACCCGAAATCCGGGGGTTCCACCGATCACCACGATGAACGAGGTACCGACTTCATGAACGACCAGATCCAGCCCGACGGCTCCGGCGAGGAGCACGAGCACGGGGCGCTCGGCGACGCCGAGTACGCGGAGTTCATGGAGCTCGCCGCCGTAGAGGGCTTCGACATCGAGGACGTCGAGGGCGCCATCGAGGAGGCCGGTCACGGGCCGCTGCCCGTGCTCGCCGTCGTCGGCCGCCCGAACGTCGGCAAGTCGACTCTCGTCAACCGCATCATCGGGCGGCGGGAAGCCGTCGTCGAGGACAAGCCGGGTGTCACCCGTGACCGGGTGACGTACGAGGCCGAGTGGGCCGGGCGCCGCTTCAAGGTCGTCGACACCGGCGGCTGGGAGCAGGACGTCCTCGGCATCGACGCCTCCGTGGCCGCCCAGGCCGAGTACGCGATCGAGGCCGCCGACGCGGTCGTCTTCGTCGTCGACGCCAAGGTCGGCGCCACCGACACCGACGAGGCGGTCGTACGACTGCTGCGCAAGGCCGGCAAGCCCGTCGTGCTCGCCGCCAACAAGGTCGACGGCCTCAGCGGCGAGTCCGACGCGGCCTACCTGTGGTCCCTGGGCCTCGGCGAGCCGCACCCCGTCTCCGCGCTGCACGGCCGCGGCACCGGCGACATGCTGGACGCCGTCCTGGAGGCCCTGCCGGAGGCGCCCGAGCAGACCTTCGGCACCGCGACCGGCGGCCCGCGCCGGATCGCCCTCATCGGCCGTCCGAACGTCGGCAAGTCCTCGCTGCTGAACAAGGTCGCGGGCGAGGAGCGCGTGGTCGTCAACGAGATCGCGGGCACCACCCGCGACCCGGTCGACGAGCTGATCGAACTCGGCGGTGTGACCTGGAAGTTCGTCGACACGGCGGGCATCCGCAAGCGCGTCCACCTCCAGCAGGGCGCCGACTACTACGCCTCGCTGCGCACCGCCGCCGCCGTCGAGAAGGCGGAGGTCGCGGTCATCCTGATCGACGCCTCCGAGTCCATCTCGGTGCAGGACCAGCGCATCGTCACCATGGCCGTCGAGGCGGGCCGCGCGATCGTCCTCGCCTTCAACAAGTGGGACACCCTCGACGAGGAGCGCCGCTACTACCTGGAGCGCGAGATCGAGACCGAGCTGGCCCAGGTCGCGTGGGCGCCCCGGGTGAACATCTCGGCGCGCACCGGACGCCACATGGAGAAGCTGGTCCCGGGCATCGAGACCGCCCTCGCCGGCTGGGAGACCCGCGTCCCCACGGGCCGCCTGAACGCCTTCCTCGGCGAGCTGGTCGCCGCCCACCCGCACCCGGTCCGCGGCGGCAAGCAGCCCCGCATCCTCTTCGGCACCCAGGCCGGCACCAAGCCCCCGCGCTTCGTGCTCTTCGCCTCCGGCTTCATCGAGGCGGGCTACCGCCGCTTCATCGAGCGCCGCCTGCGCGAGGAGTTCAGCTTCGACGGCACCCCGATCCACATCTCGGTCCGGGTGCGCGAGAAGCGCGGCAAGAAGAAGTAGCCGTAGCCATACGGCAGTTGCTACGACGAGGAGGGCGGCCCCTGTGGAAACAGGGGCCGCCCTCCTCGTGTGCGTGCCGCGTCAGATCCCTCGGCGTGGGCCGGGCGGCAGGGCCGGGATGTGGTGCATCCCGGTGTGGCCCTGCTGCTGGCCGACATGGCCGAGCTGTCCCACGCGCTGCCACTGCGACTGCTGCCGGGCGCTGTAGGCCCCGGCGCTGTACGCGCTGTACGAACCCCCGCCCAACGAGCCGCCACCGAAGGAGCCGCCGCCGAACGAGCCTCCGAACGAGCCCGTGCTGTGCGGGCTGTGCCCGAAGGCGGTGAAGCCCAGCTCCTCCTCGCCGCTGCGGTCGCCCGGCAGCGAGCGGAAGGTCTTGACCCACTCCGAGTAGAGCCGGTCGTAGATCGGCGTGGCCGACGGGCCGCCGGAGCTGTCCCGGTCCGATCGCGAGGACGGGATCGACTGGTACGGCCGGCTGCGGGGAACATCGTATGCGTGCACGTATGTCCAAACGACGCGTGACCTGAAGGGATGCGGCTCAGGTGCCCGCGAGCGGGAGCGCGGAGCCGACCAACTGGCCGTTCGCCGCCGCCTTGTCGAGCGCGCCGCGCAGCAGGTCCTCGCGGGGCTGGCGGCCGATCGAGCCCACCGGCGCCGCGAACATCAGCACCTGCTGGTGCTTGTTGGCGGCGGCCCGCCAGCTGTCGGTGACCTGGAGCGGCTGGTGCGCCTGCCACCAGGCCACCGGGGAACCGCCGTTGCTGCTGGGCTGCAGCACCGCGTGCAGCTGGCCCGCGGCGAGCAGCACCGACCAGCCGTGCAGTACCGGCGGCACGGTGGTGATCTCGCTGAGCGGCATGAAGCCCTGCTCGATCAGCAGCGGCAGGAAGTCGTCGCCGGCACCGGTCGAGCCGGGCCGCACGATGGCCGCGGTCGGCTCCACCACCAGCGCGGGGTGCAACTCCCCTGAGATCAGAACGAGTCCGCTGGTCACACCGAGCACGGCCTGCTCGGGTACGGCCTTCTCCGGTTCGCCGGCCGGGGTGTGCGCGTTGCCGCTGATGGAACGGACGGCGCCCTGCAGCTGCTCCTCGGTGACCTGGACGATCTGGGAGGGCAGGCAGGTGGCGTGGGCGAAGGCGAGAACGGCGGTCTCGTCGCCGATGAACAGGACGGTGCTGGTGCGCTCCTGATCGGAGTCGCCCTGGGTGCGGCACGACGTGCAGTCGTAGCTGCCCGGGGCGTTGTCTCCGGCGAGCAGCCGGTCGGCTTCTTCGTCGCCGATCTCGGCGCGTACGTCGTCGCTGACGTCGAGCATGCGCGGCACGGGGGGCTCCCTCGGAATGCGGTGCCCGGTGGGTCCCGGGCTCATGAAGAAGACAACGGAGGATCTGTGGCGGGAGTCACGCTCCAGAGCGAACCGAATCCAACCAACCGCAGCACAGCGTCACACCGGGTGCGGAATCGGGCACTCCCTGTCAACTGCATGGAAATGCAAGGGAGTTGGTTGCGTGAACCGAGTCACAGTGCGAAGGGGTAGTTGGTCGAAAAATCAGTAAATGAGGGAATGTAGTGGGTGGCCGGAAAATGCCGCTACCTGGGGTAACAGTCAACTGGCCTGGCACAACGGGCCGTTGGTCGACACCGGCTCGTCCACGTCCGTACATTCCTCCGCCGTGTGCAACGAGCACCGCTCGGGAACGTCCGCCGGCCGATCAAGCCAGTTCAACAGCACAGCCGCCGGCGGACGGGGAGGAGCGCGAGGACCACGTCGATGCGTGGGAGCCGCGAACCGCCTTGGGGGACCCCGAGTTGTTGGAGAGGGAACTACATGTCCGAATGTGCCGATACCACTCGCGACAACACGCCTGAGACCCACCGCAAGGGTCAGGCACGGACGACGGCGGTCCTCGCCGGAGCCGCCCTGCTCGCCCCCCTGGGCGTGCTCGCGGCCACCGGCAACGCCGCGGCGGCCGACAGCGGAGTGTGGGACCGCATCGCCCAGTGCGAGAGCGGCGGCAACTGGCACATCAACACCGGCAACGGCTACTACGGAGGACTCCAGTTCTCCGCCGGCACCTGGCGCGCCTACGGCGGCTCGGCCTACGCGGCCACCGCCGACCAGGCCTCCCGGTCCGCGCAGATCACCGTGGCCACCAAGGTCCAGCACGCCCAGGGCTGGGGCGCCTGGCCGGTCTGTTCGGTACGGGCAGGAGCGAGCGGCAGCGCACCCGCGGCCTCCTCCGGCACGGTCACCGAGAAGTCCACGAAGACGAAGTCCAACAAGTCCGCGAAGACGACGAAGAAGTCGTCCACCGAGTCGACGGTCAAGTCGACCAAGAAGGCGGCCCCTTCGAAGCCCGCGGCGAAGACTCCGGACCGCGGCACGAACAACGCCTCGCGCGGCACGTCCCGCGGCGACTACACCGTTCGCCAGGGCGACACCCTCAGCGGCATCGCGGCCGAACACGGCACCACCTGGCGGAAGATCTACGCCGCCAACAAGGCCGTCATCGGCGGCGACCCCGATCTGATCATGCCCGGGCAGCAGCTCGACCTCTGAGCCGAACCGCTCCCGTGCCGCCGCCCCCGCCAGGTCCTCCGACCGGGCGGGGGTCCGGCCGTTGCAGGCCTCAGTGCAGTTCGGCCGCCTCGCCGCCGAACACGACCGCCCCGCGCCGCAGTTCGTACACGAGGGCGGCCCGGCCGCGCAGCACGGGCGGCAGCCGCTGCTCGGCGACGACCACGCACGCGTCCAGCCCGCGCAGCAGTTCGTACGTGCGGTCCGCGACCGCCGGTGACATGCCCTGCGCGGGCTCGTCGACGAGCACCACCCGCGCGCGTGCCAGCAGGGCACGGGACAGGGCCAGCATGCGCTGCTCGCCCCCGGAGAGGGTGCCGGCCCGGCGGGGGAGCAGGGGGCCGAGCTGCGGGTACGCGTCGAGGGCCACGGAGTGGTCCCGCGCCGCGAGTTCGAGGTTCTCGCGGACGGTGAGGGACCCGAACACGGCCCGCCGCTCCGGCACCAGACACAGCCCCCGGCGGGCCCGTTCGTGGGCGGGCATACGGGTCACATCGGCGCCGTCCCACACCACCGCGCCGCCCGACAGCGCGACCGTACCGGCGAGGGCGCGCAGCACGGTCGTACGGCCGGAGCCGTTGCGGCCGAGCAGGACGGTGAGCCCGTGGGCGGGGGCGGCGAGCGTGATGCCGTGCAGGGCTTCGAGGGGGCCGTAGCGCACGCGCGCGTGGCGCAGGGAGATGGTCATGCCGGGGCCTCCCAGGTACCGGGTGCGTCGAGGACACGGTCCGGCGGTCCTATGGCGACGATGCGGCCCGCCGCCATCACATGGACCACGTCGGCGAGGTCGGCGACCAGATCGAGGTCGTGCTCCACGACGAGCAGCGCGGTGCCCTCGGCGGCCAGCGCCCTCAACACCAGGGTCAGCGCGGCCACTTCGGCGGTGTCGAGTCCGGCGGCGGGCTCGTCGAGCAGCAGCACGCGAGGGCCGCCCGCGAACGCCCTCGCCAGCTCGACCCGGCGCAGCGTCCCGGTGGACAGCCCGGCGGCGGGCAGCGACCGCAGCTCCCCGCCGAGCCCGAAGAGCCGCAACGCCCGCTCCACGGCCCCCGGTTCTTCGACGCGCCCCTGCTCGGCCCCCACCCGCACGTTCTCGGCGACGGTCAACGAGGGGAAGACGGCGAGCTGTTGAAAGCTCCGAGCGACCCCGAGCCGCGTCCGGGCGTGCGCGGGCAGCCGGGTGATGTCCCGCCCGTCGAGCCGCACCCGCCCGCGCACGGGCCGCAGGGTCCCGGCCAGACAGTGGAACAGGGTGCTCTTTCCAGCCCCGTTGGGCCCGACGACGGCGGTCACCTGCCCCGCCCGCACGACGAGATCGACACCGTTGAGGGCGGTGAAGCCGCCGTAACCGGCGTGCAGGCTATGGGCGGTGAGGACGGTCGGGACCCGTGCCGGGTCCCGTTCGGCAGGGCGTGCCCGTTCGGGCGGGCGAGTGGCCCCAAGGCCGCGAGCCCACCCGGCGTAGCCCGCCGCTGGACGCGCAACGCCCCTGCGGGTGGAGGCCGGTGGGTCGGTGTCGCTCCTACGGGTGGAGGGCGGTGGGCTGGTGTCGCTCCTACGGGTGGGTGCTGTTGGGTTGGCTTCGCCCCTGCGGGCGGCCGCCGCGGAGCCGGTCTCGCTGCTGCTGGTGGCTGCCGTTGGCTCGGCTCCGCTCCTGCGCGCGGCGGCCGTTGAGCCGACCCCGCGTCCGCGAGCAGCCGCAGGAGAGCCCGCCTCGTCCTGCTGCCCAGGTCCGGCGGTGTGCTCTCGTGGGTTCCGGGCTCCGGGGGTTCGTCCGGGGTCGGTCTGTGCTGGGTGTGCAACGTCCTTGTGGGTGGCTGCCGTTGGGCCAGCCCCGTCTCCGCGAGCAGCCGCCGGAGAGCCTGCCTCGTCCTGCTGCCCAGGTCCGGCGGTGTGCTCTCGTGGGTCCTGAGCTTCGGGGGTTCGTCCGGGGTCGGTCTGTGTTGAGCGTGCAACGTCCCTGCGGGTGGCCGCCGTTGAGCCGACCCCGCCTTCGCGAGTAGCTGCCGAAGAGCCCGCCTCGTCCCGTTGCCCAGGCCCGGCGGTGCGTCCTCGCGGGTTCCGGGTGTCGTCGGACAGCCGACCGCCACCGAGCTCCGCGCGGCGCGCAACACCCGTGTGCACAGACGTCGTTGAGCTCATCCGCAGCGGCCCGGCCGCCACCCGCAACCTCCGCCGCACACGCACCCCCAACGGCGTGAGCCGCGCCCGCCGTTGAGGTCGCAGGCGTTCCGCCGCCGTCCGCAGCGCCTCGTACGGGCCTCCGGGAAACCGTCCCACGCACACCGCCAGCACCCCGATCAGTGCCGCCGCCACTCCGCCGCGCGCGCCCGCGTCCAGGCCCACCAGCAGGGCCGCGGCCGTCAGTGCGCCCAGTGTGCTGTCGGCGCCCAGGACGACCAACGCGGCGAACCACAGCAGGCCCCGGACGGGGTCGTAGGCCGAAGGGTCGAAGGCGCGCAGGCCCATGCCGAGCATGCCGCCGCCGAGGGCGGCCAGGGCGGCGCCCGTGACGAACGCCAGGAGCTTCAGGGCGGGGACGCGGACGCCCGCCGCCGACGCGCCCGCCTCGTGGTCGCGCATCGCGGCGAGGGCGCGGCCCGTGCGGCCCCGGCGCAGGGCGTGGGTCGCCAGCAACGCGCCGGTCAGGAGGGCGAGTTCGAGGGTGTAATAGGCGCGGTCGCCGTCGAAGCCGGACGGGCGGTCCAGCGACAGGCCCGCCGTGGCGTACGGCTGGGCGAAGACGAAGCGGCTGACCCCGACGCCGACCGCGAAGGTCGCGAGGGCCAGGGACAGGCCGTGGCGGCCGATCGCCGGCCAGCCGGTGAGTAGGCCCAGGGGGGCCACCAGGAGGACTGCTGCCGCGAGTGCGGCCAGTTCGGGGAGGCGGGGCAGGCCCGGGAAGCGGCCTGCCGCCAGCAGCGCCGTGAACAGGGCGCCCAGGCCCGCGTACGCCGCCTGCCCCAGCGAGAGCTGGCCGCCGCGCCCGGTGACCACCACCAGGGACAGCAACACCACGCCCAGCGCCGGAACTTGGACCGAGGTGTGCAGGTCCGAGCCCGCGAAGCCGAGGGGGACCAGGAACAGGACCGCCGCCACGATCCAGGCTCCGGGAGGCGTCGCGACGCGTGCGGAAGCCGTACGGGGGAGGGCGTCCCTCGCACCGACACCCGGCAGTACCAGTGCCGCGACCAACAGCGCGACCACGAACAGGTTCGCGCCCACCGCCTGCACCAACTGCCCACCCCAGCCGGACAGATGGACCCGCGTCAACTGGCTCTGCCCGACCCCGATCCCCAGCGCCACCACCACGACGACCGGCAGACTCCGCATCCGCGCGGCCACCGCGACCGCCACCACCTCCATGACGAGCAGGGGCAGGCCGTACGGGTCCAGGCGCACGAACGGGGCGAGGAGCACGCCCGTCAGGCCCGCCGTGAAGGACCCGAACGCCCAGCCCGCCGCCGCGACCCGGTCCGCGTCCACCCCGCCCAGCACCGCGAGTCGGCGGTCGTCGACCACGGCCCGGAGTTCCCGTCCGAACCGCGTCCAGCGGATGACCGCCCCGACGCCCGCCGCGAGGACCAGGACCACCGCCAACTGGCCCCAGGGATCGGCCGACACCAGCTCCGGCGCGTCGTCCCGCGCACCCTGTCCCCACACCAGCACCGCCCCGCCGACCAGCAGCACGAACACGCCGATGGACGCGACCAGGGTCTGCGCCGGATCGCCGCCGAGGACCGAGAGCGGCCGGAAGACGAACCGTTCCAGCGCGACTCCGACGGCGGGCGCGAGGAACAACAGCGTCACCACCGCGCCCAGCCACAGCGGCCAGCCCCACCCCACCACGCACTGCCGCAGCGCGTACGCGCAGACCATCGCGACCGCGCCGTGCGCGAAGTTGAGGACGCCGGTCGCCCGGTACGTCACGATCAGGCCGATCCCGGTGAGCGCGGCGGCGCTGCCGACGGACAGGCCGGCCAGGGTGAGGTCGTAGGTCAGCGAGGACATCAGTCGTCGGCTTCGGCGGGCTCGCAGATCGGGCAGGGGCTCAACTCGCCGTTCGCCACCAGCTTCGAGTCCACCGGCACCGCCTCCGCCTTCCCGGCGACCAACGGGCAGTCCGCGCGGTGCCACAACGTGCCGCCGGGCACCATCAACAGGTCCCCGCTGACCGCCAGGGGCGCGGCGGCGGCCTCCGCCGACTCCTCCGCGTCGTCGGCCCCGGCGGCCACGAGAAGGGCGTACAGCTCCTCCACGCGCGCGGTGGCGAGGGCGCTGCGGCCCTGGGCGAGCAGGACCGCGCCGGCGACGATCAGCGCGGCGCCGGGGATCGTGCAGGAGGCCAGGTAGGGGAGTTGGCGCTCGGCGTAGCGCTCGCCGGAGACGCCGTACCAGCCGAGCACGCACAGCACCGCACCCGCGGCGAGCGCGGCCCAGCCGGCCCACAGGATGGGACGCACGGTCCGCAGTCGGGCTGTCCGCATTTACGGCTCCCACATGTCATGTGTCTGTCCATGCCGGCCAATGGCTTGCACTATGCCTTCTGACACCCGACCTGAAAACACCGGGCGCGCACGGCCCGGACCGACACCCGGCGGTGAGCCAGATGGTTCTCGGGAGCGACCTCAGGCGAAGGAACTCAAGGCGCGGGCGGGGCACGGTAGTTACGGCCGCCGCCCTGATCCTTGTGCTCGGCTCGGCCCTGGCGGCCTGCAGCGACGACAGCGGGGGCGGCAGCAGCGCACCACCGCCGACCCCGTCCGTGGAACAGACCACGAGCGCACCGGCGACCGCGCCCGCCGACCCGGCCGCCGCCACCACCCAGATCAAGGCCAACTGGAAGAAGTTCTTCGACCCGGCCAGCTCCACCAAGGACAAACAGGCCGTCCTGGAGAACGGCGACAAGATGGGCCCCGTCCTGAAGGCGTTCAACGGCGACAAACGCGGCGGCCAGGTCCAGGCGGAGGTCACCAAGGTCGTGTTCACCAAGACGGACAAGGCGACCGTGACCTACACGCTGACCCTCAACGGCGCCACCGCCCTGCCGGACGCCTCCGGGACCTCCGTCGAACAGGGCGGCACCTGGAAGGTGTCCGTCAACACCCTGTGCGCGCTGGTGGCGTTGAGCGGCGATGCCTCGTCGTCGCCCGGGTCGGGCTGCTGAGGCCGCTGCCGCGGTGCTGCTGCTCCTCCTCGGGGGCACGGCCTGCGGCAGCCGTCTCCCGGAGAGCGACTTCGAGCACGGCGGCACCCGTACGCCCGCGCCGAGCACGGGTACGGGCACGGGCACGCCGATCCGGGTCGGCATCATCACCAGCGCGACCAGCCCGGTCGGCGGCGACACCTTCACCGGCCCCCGCGACGGCGCCGAGGCGTACTTCGACCGCGTCAACGCGCGCGGGGGCATCGCCGGGCGCCGGGTCGAGGTGCGGATGTGCGACGACGGCGGCAGCGGTGTCGGCGACAACGAGTGCGTGCACCAGCTGATCGACGAGGACAAGGTCGTCGCCCTGGTCGCCACCACCGCCCTCGACTACGCGGGCGCCTCCCGCGTCTCCCACGCGCGCGTGCCCGACATCGGCGGCCAGCCCATCGGCGCCGCCTACGACACCTGGCCGCACCTCTACGGCATCTACGGCAGCCTCGCACCCCGCGCGGGCACCCCGGGCTGGGGCGGCAAGCTGTACGGCGGCACGGAGGTCTACCGCTACTTCAAGCAGCGCAAGGGCGCCCGTACCGCCGCCGTCGTGTCGTACAACCAGGCAGCCTCGGCCGCCTACGCCCGGCTCGTCGAGCAGGGGCTCAGGGCCGAGGGCTACAAGGTCGTCCCCGAGCAGGTCGACTTCGCGCTGCCCAACTTCCGCGCGGCGGCGGCCGACCTGAAGCAGCAGGGCGCCGACCTCGTCTTCGACGCCCTCGACACGCACGGGAACGCCCAGTTGTGCGCGGCGATGGACCAGGTCGGCGCGAGCGTCGTCGCCAAGGTGACGAACGTACAGAATTGGACATCCACCGTCCCGGAGGACTACAAAAACTCCCCGCGCTGCCGCAACGCCCTGTGGGCGACCGGGTCCAGCCGTGACTTCGACGACGTGTCGCAGCCGGCCGTACGGGAGTTCCGGGACGCCACCAAGGGGCTGAAGACGCATTCCCAGTGGCAGTTGGAGGGCTGGGCGGCGGCGATGTGGTTCACGGACGCGGCGAAGGCCTGCACGGAGACGAAAACGGGCGTCACGCGCGCGTGCGTCGACGGGTTCATGAACCGGAGCGAGCACTACACCGCCGACGGCCTGCTGGTTCCCGTCTCCTTCGAGCGGCTCGCCGCACCGCCGACCACCCGCAGGACGTGTCTGTCGGTGGCCCGCTGGCAGGACGGCAAAGGGTGGATCCCGCAGGGGGACATGAACAGCACTTGCTTCGAGGTGCCCCAACTCCCTTACAGCCCTTGATAACTGCCCTACAGCTCTTGATAACTGCCCTACGGCCCTTGATACAGACTTTGACCATGTTGGAGACCTCGGCACGACTCCTGCGGCTGCTCTCGTTGCTCCAGGCCCACCGCGAGTGGTCCGGCGCCGACCTGGCCGACCGGCTCGGGGTCACCCCGCGCACCGTGCGCCGGGACGTCGACCGGCTGCGCGAGCTGGGCTACCCCGTCAACGCGAGCCCCGGCACGGGCGGCGGCTACCAGCTGGGCGCGGGCGCCGAGTTGCCGCCGCTGCTCCTGGACGACGACGAGGCGGTCGCCGTGGCGGTCGGTCTGCGGACCGCCGCCGGGCAGGGCATCGAGGGCATCGGCGAGACCTCCGTACGCGCCCTCACCAAGCTGGAACAGGTGCTCCCGAACCGGCTGCGCCGCCGGGTGGGCGCGCTCAACGCGTTCACCGTGCCGATGCTGCACAACACCCTGCCGTCCGCCGTCGACCCCGCCGTACTGACCGAGCTGGCCGCCCTGTGCCGGGACGCCGAGCGGCTGCGCTTCGAGTACGAGAGCCACGACGGCGCCCCCACCCGCCGTACCGTCGAACCGCACCGCCTGGTGTGCACCGAGCGCCGCTGGTACCTGGTCGCCTGGGACCTGGACCGCGAGGACTGGCGCACCTTCCGCGTCGACCGCGTCACGCCCAAGCCGCCGCACGGCCCGCGCTTCACCCCGCGCGAACCACCGGCCGAGAACCTCGCCGCGTACGTCTCGAAAGGGGTCTCCACGCGCGCGTACGCCTCGCAGGCCGTCGTCCGGCTGCTCGTGCCCCTGGAGCGGGCCGCCGAGCGGATCTCACCGTCCGCCGGGACGCTGGAGGCGGACGGGCCGGACGCCTGTCTGCTGCGGACCGGGGCGCCGAATCTCGATGTGATGGTGATCCATGTGGTGATGATGGGCTTCGATTTCGAGGTCCTGGAGCCTGCGGAGCTGACCGGGGCGATCAGGACGGCGCGGGACCGGCTGACCCGTGCGCTGGACCGGGACGGCCGGGTGCCGCACGACGATTCTGTGCCGGAACGGTGAAACTCTTATGCGGCGTCAGCTCCCGCCGTACGGCACGGAATCGGAATGGAATGGGGCACCCGGCCGGTTCTCGCGGAACTTTCCGCCGGGCTATTCGACGGGCCGGACCGACACGCGGGAATTACGTTCGAATGGCCGCGTAAGGCGTACGGAACCGCTCATACGTGTGAGCCGGACGGAACAAAACACACGTCCTGATCCTGTGACAGAAGTGTGACCGGAGCGGGTCATGGAGAGCGGGAGAAGGGCTAGCGTGGCGGGCATGGCACCCATTCCGACTCCACCGGCGGAACCCCAGGACAACCCCAACACCTACGTCGGCCTCGACGCCCCCGAGGCCGAGCGGCTCGCGCGGGAACGGGGGTGGTCGACCGTGCGGTCGCTGCCGCCGGGGGCGATCATCACCATGGAGTACCGCGAGGGCCGACTGAACTTCGAGGTCAAGGACGGCACGGTGGCGCGTGCCTGGAAGGGCTGAACGCGCACGTCACGAAGGCCCCGGTTCCGCAGGAGGAACCGGGGCCTTCGTCATGCGGGGATGGGTTGTGCGTACCGGCCCCGCGGTCTGGTGGGTCAGCCGCCCGCCGCCGGACGGGCCGTCGCCGAGGCGGTGCCACGTGCCACCCGCTCCGGATGCGGCGGGCGGCGGCTGCCGATCGGGGTGACCGGGGTGCGCTCCGAGCGGGTCGTGTGCGGGCTCGGCGCCAGATGGGCGGGAGGCCGCGCCGAACGGCTCGCGGTGACCGTCTCGCGGGCCGCCGGGACCTCGTCGCCCGAGGCGGAGGTGCGCGGCTTGAGCAGCACGGGCGCGGTGACCGGCAACGCAGGCACCGGGGCGGGCGCCGTACCGCCGCGGCGGGCGCGCCAGCGGTCGCGGTAGTCGAAGATGCGGGTCTCGGCCAGCGCGATCAGCGGCTCGCACCACGGGAGGGCGAGCAGCACCAGCAGACCGGCGGCCCAGCCGAGCAGGACGTCGCTCAGCCAGTGCGTACCGAGGTAGACCGTGGCGAGACCGACGCCGAGCGAGGTCACGGCGGACGCGGCGGACAACCAGCGGCGGGCCCTCGGTGTCGAGGCCAGATAGGCCAGAATCCCCCAGGTCACGACCGCGTTGGCGGTGTGGCCGCTGGGAAATATATCGCCGCCCAGGCCCATCTCGTTCGAGCCGATGACGGTGGCGTAGTGCGGGCCGAGGCGGCCCATGCCGAGCTTGGCGGCGCCGACCGTGATGTTCAGGAGGAGCAGCAGGGTACCCAGGGTCAGCAGCGGACGCAGCGTGTGCTGCCGCCACGAGCGCCAGCCCAGCCAGGCCGCGACCATCACCGCGGTGGGGCCGCGCTGGCCCAGCACCACGTAGTAGTCGACGAACCAGTGGATGCCCGCCCACTGCTGGTACGGGCGGAAGAACATGACCTGCCAGTCGAACCGGACCAGCCAGGACGTGGTCACGACGAGCCACACGATCGCCAGATAGAAGGCCAGGGTCGCGGCAAACAGCACGACCCTGTGCCGGCTCATCTTCGGCACATCGATGTTGGCCGGCCGTTCAGGTTCACGGTCCAGCCTCGCGAACACCCGGTCCAGACGGGTGAGGTTTCGTTCGGTACGCACTCAATCGACGTTACAGCGAGTGAGTGTGGATCCCCGTCGAATCAGCGGCTTTGTGATGACGATGTGATGTGGGAAAGCTCTCAGAGACAGGTTTATTTCCGAGGATTCCGCAATCCCCGATGCCTCCGCCCTTCAATTCCTTTGATCATGCCGGGCCCGAGTTTTATGGCACTTATGAATTAGTTCACCAAACGCTGGGGTGAAATTAGCCGGGCGCTCACCGGTCCCCGGCGTGGATCATGGCGGACCGGAACCGTTCAGCCAGAACGCCCCGTACACGGCCGACGCCACCGCGACACCGCCCACCACCCACGCTGACCTGGACGTACGCAGCCGCGCCAGAGCGAGCGCGAGAGGGAACAACAGGGGGAAAGCGGGCATCAGCAGGCGCGGTTTCGAGCCGAAGTAGCTCGACGCGCACAGCGCGAGCGCGGTGACAACCCCCGTGTACACCAGGAGGGGCAACGGCTGCCGCTGCCGGACCCCGACCACGTACAGCCACACCACCAGCCCGACCCCGACGATCAGCCCGACCCCGGCCAGGGCGGACGGGAACGAGGTGAACTTCTCGCCGACGAAACGGGCGAAGGCGGCGCCCCCGTCGAAACCGTTGCGCCAGCCCGCCTGCACGTCGAGATAGCCCAGCGGCCCCTTGCCGGTGCGGTGGCCGACCCACAGGACGTACCCGGCGGCGCCCAGGGGCGCGAGCACCAGACCGAGGGCGCACCGCCAGTTCCGCGCGCCGGGCGCGGGCGCCGTGCTGCGGTCCCGCACGAAAGAAGTCACTGAAGGGGCCACGAAAGAGGTGACGCCGGCGACCCACACCGCGGCGACCACTGCGAGCCCCACGGGCCGGGTCAGACCCGCCAGCAGCGCCAGAGTCCCCGCCGTCAGCCAGCGGCCGGTCAACGCGGCGTACAGCGACCAGGCGGCGAGCGCGGTGAACAGCGACTCGCTGTACGCCATCGACTGCACGATCCCCACGGGGAGCACGGCCCACAGCAGCACGGCACACACGCCCGCCCTACGGCCGTAGACGTGCTCGGCGACGGCGAAGATCCCCCAGGCCGCCGCGAGCGAGGCGAGCAGGCTCACCACGAGACCGCCGTCGGCGTACGACAGCGGGGAGACCGCGTGCATGAACCTTTCCAGCCAGGGCAGCAGCGGGAAGAAGGCGAGGTTCGAGTGGACGTCGCCGTTCGGGAGCCGCACCTCGTAGCCGTAACCGAGGTCGGCGACCCGGGTGTACCAGAGGGCGTCCCACCGCGCGGTCAGCAAGGTGTGGGCGCTCTTGCCGCGCGCCGCGCTCCACACCGCGAGCACCACCAGGCCCAGGGCGCGGACGGCGGCGTACCCGAGGAGGGCCGGGGCCGCCCGGCGCAGGGGTGCTTCAAGATCGGTCACGGGCTCGATTATCGACGGGGTGCGGAACCGACCGGCCCGCCGGGGCGTGGTCCACAGGAGGGGGAGTGGTGTACGCCACACGTGTTGTCCGGGGAGTGTGAGAGGTCCGCCACGTGGCATTGGCGTGAACTCGCGTACTCTGACGGCTCACTCGCCTTCGTTGCGCGGGCCGGAGACACCGCTCCTCTCCGGCCGCAGTCACGGGGAGTCCCCACCCCGTGAGCCCGCCGAACGCGAGGGAACATCTGGGAGGTAGTACATGTCCGGGACGACCACGGCCGCCGCAGCGCTGCGCCGTCGGGCGGCCGGGGCCGGTGCCAACCGCTGGGTCGTCCTCGTCGTCCTCTGCGTGAGCCTGCTCCTCGTCGCGCTCGACGCCACCGTGCTCCATGTCGCGGTGCCCGCCGTCACCGAGGACCTCAAACCCGGCGCGATAGAGCTGCTCTGGATCGTCGACGTCTATCCGCTGGTCTGCGCCTCGCTCCTCATCCTCTTCGGCACGCTCGGCGACCGCGTCGGCCGCAGACGCATCCTGCTCCTCGGCTACGGCCTCTTCGGCATCGCCTCCGGCCTGGCCGCCTGCGCCCATTCCGCCCAGGTACTGATCCTCGCGCGGGCGCTGCTCGGCGTCGGCGGCGCGATGATCATGCCCGCCACGCTGTCGATCCTTCGCCAGGTCTTCCCCGACCGGCGCGAGCGCGCGGTGGCGATCGGCGTGTGGAGCGCGGTGGCGGCGGTCGGCGCGGCGGTGGGCCCGCTGCTCGGCGGGTTCTTGCTGGAGCACTTCTGGTGGGGCTCGGTCTTCCTGGTCAACATCCCCTTGATGCTGATCAGCCTGCCGATCGGCCGCCTCCTGCTCCCCGAGTCCCGCGGCGACCGCAACGGCCCGTGGGACGTCGTCGGCGCGCTGATGGCCGCCGGTGGACTCTTCGGAGTCGTCCTGGGCGTGAAACGGCTCGGCGGCGGAGAGCCCGTGGACAGCGCGTGGACGGTGGCCCCGCTGCTCGTGGGCGCGGTGCTGATGGTTCTTTTCGTACGACGGCAACGGCGCCGTACGCATCCGCTGGTGGACCTGAGCATGTTCCGCAGGCCGGCGTTCAGCACCTCCGTCGGCTGCATTGTCCTGGCGATGCTGGCCCTGGTGGGCCTCGAACTCATCGCGGCCCAGTATCTGCAACTGGTCCTGGGCCTGTCGCCTCTCCAGACGGGTCTACGACTCCTGCCGCTGACGTTCGCGGCGATGGCGGCCGGGCTGTTCGGGGCGCGGATGCTCCGGCGTTTCGGCCCGCGCCGGATGGTGTGCTTCGGCTTCTGCCTGACCGCGTTCTCGGTGCTGACGCTCACCGCGATGGGCGGCCGGGACAATACCGGGCTGCTGCTCTTCGGGTTCCTGCTGCTCGGGTTCGGCCTGGAGATGACCCTCTTCGGGGCGTACGAGTCGATGCTCAGCGAGGCTCCGCCGGCCCAGGCGGGCGGAGCGGCGGCGATCGGCGAGACCTCCTACCAACTCGGCGCCGGTATCGGCATCGCGCTCCTCGGCAGCGTCATGAACGCGGCGTACGCGCCAGGTCTGCGCTCAGTGCCCGGGGTTCCGACCTCCGCGTCGGCCTCGGCGGGCCATTCACTGGGCGAGGCGTACGACGTCGCGTCGCGTCTCGGTGGAGTGCGTGGCGCCGCCCTGCGTGACGCGGCACGGCACGCCTTCGTGCACGGGCTGCACGTCACGCTCCTCGTCAGCGCGGGCTTGCTGCTGCTGGGCGCGGTGATGGCGTTGCGCCTGCCGCGCGTCATGCAGTGCGAGGCACCTCTGGCCAAGGTGCCGGCCCCGCGCGAAGTCACCCAGCCCCGCGTCTCCGCCTGAACACCCTTCTCCCACCCACGCACCGCCCGTGACGGGCACTCGAAGGGTGGACGCTTCCCGTGGGGGTTCCCCGCCGTCGGCGACCGCGGGTCGGGGAGGGGGAGAGCCGCAGAAGTTTGGGGGGTGGTGGACGTGCTCGACTCGTCGTCGTAACGTCGACCCCGTTGTCGTAACTAGCGGTGATAGTTTTTAGGTGCCGGAGGCTGAGCCATGTCATCGTCCTCGAAGTTGCCCCCCTTCGACCCCGCCGACCCCCTCGGCCTCGACGACCTGCTCGACCCCGAGGATCTCGCGATCCGCGACACCGTTCGCGCGTGGGCCGCCGACAAGGTGCTGCCGTACGTCGCCGAGTGGTACGAGAAGGGTGAGTTGCCCGGGATCCGGGAGCTCGCGCGGGAGTTGGGCGGGATCGGGGCGCTCGGGATGTCGCTCGACGGGTACGGGTGCGCCGGTGCCTCCGCCGTCCAATACGGGCTCGCCTGCCTGGAGTTGGAGGCCGCCGACTCGGGGATCCGGTCGCTCGTGTCGGTGCAGGGATCGCTCGCCATGTACGCCATCCACCGCTTCGGGAGCGAGGAGCAGAAGCAGACCTGGCTGCCGAACATGGCCTCCGGTGACGTCATCGGCTGCTTCGGGCTGACCGAACCCGACCACGGCTCCGACCCCGGCGCCATGCGCACGTACGCCAAGCGCGACGCGAGCGGCGACTGGATTCTCAACGGGCGGAAGATGTGGATCACCAACGGCTCGGTGGCCGGCGTCGCCGTCGTGTGGGCGCAGACCGACGACGGGATCCGGGGGTTCGTCGTACCGACGGACGTCTCCGGCTTCTCCGCGCCCGAGATCAAGCACAAGTGGTCACTGCGCGCGTCCGTCACCAGCGAACTCGTCCTCGATGATGTGCGATTGCCCGCCGATGCGGTGCTGCCCGAGGTCGTGGGACTGAAGGGGCCGCTGAGCTGTCTGTCGCACGCCCGTTACGGAATCGTGTGGGGTGCGATGGGCGCGGCGCGCGCTTCCTTCGAGTCCGCCGTCGAATACGCGAAGACGCGGGAGCAGTTCGGGCGGCCCATCGGCGGCTTCCAGCTCACCCAGGCCAAGCTCGCCGACATGGCGGTCGAACTGCACAAGGGGATTCTGCTCGCCCATCACCTGGGGCGGCGCATGGACGCCGGGCGCCTGCGTCCCGAGCAGGTCAGCTTCGGCAAGCTCAACAACGTACGGGAGGCCATCGAGATCTGCCGTACGGCACGGACGATCCTCGGTGCCAACGGGATCTCGCTGGAGTACCCGGTGATGCGGCACGCGACGAACCTGGAGTCGGTGCTCACGTACGAGGGCACCGTCGAGATGCACCAGCTCGTGCTGGGCAAGGCGCTCACCGGACTCGACGCCTTCCGGTAGGAAGACCCGAGGACCCTGATCGACGTTGATCAACCCTGCGGGAGGCAGGGCCGGTAAGCGGCCCTGCCTCAGCTCTGGTTGAAGAAACCGTCCTCGCGGCGCGCGACCGGGTCGCCGCTGACGATCTCCGTGTTGGCGGGGGTCAGCAGGAAGACACGGTTCGCGACCCGCTCGATCGTGCCGCGCAGGCCGAAGGTCAGGCCGGCCGCGAAGTCGACCACGCGCTTGGCGTCGGTCGCCTCCATCGCCGTGAGGTTCACGATCACCGGGACACCTTCCCGGAACAGCTCACCGATGGCGCGGGCGTCCCGGAAGCTGTCCGGGGTGACCGTGCCGATGCGCCGGCCCTTCACCTCGGCCACGTCCGAGGCCACCTTCACTCGCGGGTCCGTCACCCAGGCATCCCCGGGCTGCTCGGTCCCTTCGGAGTAGTCGTCGTCGTAGTAGCGCTCGTCATCGTTGTCGTCAACGAGCCCAAGCCAGGCACTCGCCTTGCGTACCGATCCCATGGACGCCTCCTCTCACAGCGGTCTTTATTGCTATCCGCATCCCTATGGTCATCCATGATGCGGATCGCGCGCCAAGTGGATAGACGCCGCGCGGGGGGTTTGTGACGCTACTGGTGCACAGCCAATACGTCGAGGGCCCCCGTGTATCAAGGGTGTTGCCGCATGCGGCTGCTGACTGAGAGTGAAATATGATTCTTCCCGGCGTCCGGGTGATGGCTGGTGCGTACGGGTGAACGGAGTGGTCGATGCGATGCGGCCGCTCAACGCCCACCGGGCGTCGTAGTGAACGCCACGTCAGATGTCGTACACGCCACGGGGGATCGTCGTGTTCGGAATGGTCAGGCCCTGCAGTCATCGGCTCGGAGAGAGCCTCAAGGCCCAGTGGATGGCGCACTTGTGCGGGTTGTGCCTCGCGCTGCGCGGAGACCACGGGCAGCTCGCGCGGGTGGTCACCAACTACGACGGGCTGCTGCTCTCGGTCCTGACGGAGGCTCAGGTCGAGCGGGAGGCCGGCGGCTGGCGGCGTACGGCCGGGCCCTGCCCGTTGCGCGGGATGCGCACCGCGTCCGTCGCGCAGGGCGAGGGCGCGCGCCTCGCGGCGGCCGTCTCGCTGGTGCTCGCCTCCGCGAAGGTGCGTGACCATGTCGCCGACGGGGACGGGCTGCTGGCCCGCAAGCCCGTGGCCCTGGCCGCGCGGCGGGTCGCCGGGAGCTGGGGGCGGGCCGGGGCGCGGACCGGCGCGGGCGTCGGGTTCGACGCCGGTGTCCTCGTCGAGGCCGTGGAGCGGCAGTTCGGCATCGAGGCGCTCGCCGGGCCCGGCACCCAGATCCTGACCGTCACCGAACCGACCGAGACCGCCACCGCGGCCGCCTTCGCGCACACCGCGCTCCTGGCCGGACGGCCCGGCAACGCCGTACCGCTCGCCGAGGCCGGGCGCCTCTTCGGCCGGCTCGCGCATCTCCTGGACGCCGTGGAGGACCGGGAGTCCGACGCGGCGTCGGGTGCCTGGAACCCGCTCACCGCGACCGGCACCCCGCTCACCGAGGCCCGGCGCCTGGCCGACGACGCGCTGCACGGGATACGGCTCGCGCTGCGGGAGACGTCCTTCACGGACGGCAAGTTGGCGCATCTGCTGCTCGCGCACGAGCTCGGCCGCTCGGTCGACCGGGCCTTCGGGACCCAGTCCTGCGGACACGGGAACGGAGGCGGGAACGGAGGCGGGTATGGGCAGGCGCCGGGGCCGCGGGCCGCCTTCGGACCGCCGCAGACCCCCTATCTGCCGGGCGATCCGCGCCACGACGGCAATCCCTACGGTGGGAATCCGCACGGCGGCAACCCCTTCGGCGGTGAACCCCCACGGCCCGACAAGCGCGGCTTCTGGGCCGGGTGTGCCGCCGCGCTCGGGCTGTGCTGCACCTGCAAGGTGTGCTGCGCCGACGAGTTCGAGGGACCGTGGTCGCGGCGGCGGCGCGAGGGGTGCTGCTCCAGCTGCGACTGCTCGTGCTGTGACGCCTGTGAATGCTGCGAGTGCTGTGAATGTCTCTCGTGCTGTGACTGCTGAGCGTGACGGTGACGGGGAGTCACCACCGTTGTATACGACCGGCTCGCGAGGTATTGCCGACCTGCGGGGCCGGGAGGCCCGTGTTTCGGCGCGGTAAAACAAAAACATGATCCGGTGACCGGTGTGCCGTGAGGGTCGTTGGGCGGGAGCAGAACCATTTCTGCCTCAGGTTCGACTCTTGATCAACTCGCCACCCACTTAAGGCACTTCAGTGGACGTCACAACAAAAGCGACCACCAGCATCCGCGCCAGGCTGCTGAGGATTCTGGTCCTCGCTCTCGCGGTCCTGCTCGCCCTGCTCGGCATCGCGGCCACCGAGCAGATCTCCGCCTACCGCAACGCCTCCGCGACCGCCGACAACGCCCGCCTGGAGATCACCCTCCAGGGACTCGTGCACGAACTCCAGAAGGAGCGCGGGCTCACCACCGGATACGTGGGCGGAGTCCGGCAGTTCAGCGCCAAACTGCCCGCGCAGCGCAAGGCGACCGACGCCGCCCGCCAGCAGCTGGACCTGGCCCTGAAGGGGCGCGAGGACTCGGCCGCCGGTTCCGTGCGCGAGTCCCTGGGCCGGCTCGACGGCCTGGACGGGATCCGCAAGGACGCCGACGACGGCACCGGCGTGGTGAAGGACACCTTCGACTACTTCACCACCACCATCACCGTCCTGGACCGGCTCGACCTCGGCCTCGGAGACGTCCACGACGGCACGCTGCGCGACGCCTACCAGGCGCTTCAAGTCCTCGGCAACGCCAAGGAGTTCACCGGCGAGGAGCGGGCCATCGTGCTCGGCTCGGTACGCGCCGGGAAGTTCCGCGGCGACGACTACGGCCGGTTCATGGAGATCCGCGCCGGACGCCTCGCCGCCCTCGACGCCTTCCCGCGGTCGGCCACCGCTGTGCAGGAACGGCGCCTGAACACCGCCCTGACCACGCCCGACGCCGAGCGCACGCTGGCGTACGAGAGCAAGGCGGTGCACGGCACCGGGAAGCTGAAGTCGAGCGTCATCCCGCCCATGGCCTGGTGGGACGCGACGACCTCCACCATCAACGGGATGCGCGGCGTGCAGATCAGCCTCGGCACCGATGTCGAGAACCGGGCCGCGCAGCTGGAGAGTTCGGCCCAGCGCGACCTGCTGCTGTTCCTGCTGCTCGCGCTCGGTACGGTCGCCGCGCTCGGCGCGCTGGCCCTCGACTGTGTGCGGTCCGTCTCCTCGCCGCTGGTCGAACTCGCCCAGCAGGCACGGGAGGTGGCCGGGACCCGGCTGCCGCAGGCCGTGGCCGCCGTACAGGACGGCTCGTCCGGGGCGGCGCCGCAGCCGCCCGCCCGGCTCGTCGTCACCGACCGGGCCGGGGCCGAAGTCCGGGAGGTGGCCGAGGCGTTCGACCGGGTGCAGCGGTCCGCGTTCGATCTCGCCACCGAGCAGGCCGTGTTGCGGCGCAACGCCACCGACTCGCTGGTGAGCCTGGGCCGTCGCAACCAGAACCTGGTGCGCCGTCAGATCAGCTTCATCAACAAGCTGGAGCACGAGGACGCCGATCCGGCGACCCTCGCCAACCTCTTCGAACTCGACCACCTGGCCACCCGTATGCGCCGCAACGCCGAGAGCCTCCTCGTGCTCGCCGGGGAGTCCAGCCCCCGCCCCTGGTCCACCCCGCTGGCCGTCAACGACGTGCTGCGCGCGGCGCTCTCGGAGGTCGAGGAGTACCGCCGGGTCACCCTGCGCCGGATCGAGCCCGCGTTCGTCACCGGCTCCGTCGTCGTCGAAATCGCCCACCTGCTGGCCGAGTTGGTGGAGAACGCGCTGAGTTTCTCGCCGCCGGACTCCGACGTGGAGATCGAGGGGCGGCGCACCAGCGCCGGTTATCTGGTCGCGATCGTCGACCATGGCTTCGGCATGGACAACCAGGCCCTCGCCGAGGCCAACGTACGGCTCTCCGGCACCGCCAGCTTCATGGCCGAACCCACCCGGTTCCTGGGCCACTTCGTGGTCGGCGCGCTGGCCCGCAAGTGCGGTATCGAGGTACGGCTCGGCGAGGCGCCGGCGGCCGGTGTGGTCGCGCGGGTGCTGATTCCCGCGGCGCTGCTGACGGAGAAGGCGGTCGAGGCGAAGCCCTCGGTCCCGGCACCGAGGAAGGCGGAGACGGACATGGAGCCCAAGCCCGAACCGGCGGTCGCCCCGATGGCCGCCAAGGGCGGTTCGTCCGCCGCGCGCACCCGCAACGGCCTGGTCAAGCGGCCCCAGCGCAGCGGTATCGCGGCAGCGGTGAGCGAGACCGACCGCACCGACCGGACCACCCCCGCAGCACCGCCCAACCCGGAGCGGACCCCCGAACAGGTCTCCGGGATGCTCTCCACCCTGCGCAGCGCCCATATGCGGGGCGGGATCAGCGTCGAGAAGGAGAAGCAGCAGAACGCCGAGACGAACGAGGGTGCCGCCAAGTGACCGCCGTCGACATCCAGCACGACTCGCAGACCTTCAACTGGCTGCTCGCCAACTTCGTCAAGAGCACCGACGGCGTACGGGACGCGGTCGCCGTCTCCTCCGACGGACTGCTGATCGCCGTGTCGGACGGGCTCGGACGGACCGAGGCCGACCATCTCGCCGCGATCGTCTCGGGGTTGAGCAGTCTGGCCCGCAGCGCGTCCAAGCGGTACAGCTTCGACGGGGTCAAGCTCATCATGATCGAGATGGGCCGGGGTTTCCTGCTCGTCTCGGCGATCCGGGACGGCAGCTGTCTCGGTGTCCTCGCCGACAGCAGCGGTGAACTGGGCCTCGTCGGCTACGAGATGGCGGTGCTCGCGGAGCGGGCGGGTGATCTGCTCACCCCGACGCTCATCGCCGATCTGCGACAGGCGTTGCCACGGTGAACGGTGAACAGTCCAGGGACGTAGAACCTGACGAGGACGCGACGTTCGTCCGGCCGTTCATCATCACCGGCGGCCGGTCCGAGCCCCTCCAGGCCGATCTGCGGCTGGAGACGCTGGTCGTCGCCGTCGGCGTGCCGGATCCGTCGCTCGCTTTCGAGCGGCGCCACATCGTCGCGGTGTGCGAGCGGCCGACGACCGTCGCCGAGGTGGCGCACCGGGTCGGGGTGCCTCTCGGAGTGGCGAAGGTGCTCATCTCCGACCTCGTCGTCGCCGGGCAACTCGCCTGCCGGCAACCCGCGGAGCTGCCGCTCCCGATGCTCGAAAGGATCAGGGACCATGTCCGGGCGCTCTGACAAGATCGTGCCGCTGGCCGTGAAGATCGTGGTCAGCGGCGGCCTCGGGGTCGGCAAGACCACCTTCATCGGGGCCATTTCGGAGATCGAACCCCTCGACACCGAGGCGGCGATGACCCAAGTCTCCGTGGGCGTCGACTCGTTGGTGGGGGTCGAGGCGAAGACCACCACGACGGTCGCCCTCGACTTCGGGCGGATCACGCTCGATCCGACGATGACGCTCTATCTGTTCGGGACGCCCGGACAGGACCGGTTCTCGTTCCTCTGGGACGACCTGGTGGAGGGCGCGCTCGGCACGGTGGTCCTCATGGACACCCGGCGGATCGAGGACTGCTTCCCGGCGGTCGACTACTTCGAGTCGCAGGGCGCGCCCTTCGTCCTCGCCGTGAACCGCTTCGACGGCGCCGACCGGTTCGACGTGGAAGAGGTCCGGGAGGCGCTCGGGCTGAGCGCGGACGTACCCGTGCTGGAGTGCGACGCGCGCAACCGGGACTCCGTACGCGATGTGCTCGGTGCGCTGATGGACCGGGTGATCGGGGTCCGGGCGACACCGCGACGGCGTACGGCCGCGCTGACCCGATAGCTGTGGTGGAGGAAGTGCGGACGAAACCCGAGGGGAGGGGTGCGTGTGAAGGCGGAACGGGTGGACCGGAAGAACACGTGAGGCGCACGGCCGGAGGGAGACTCCGGCGACCGGGACGCGCAGTGGGTCAGCTCAACAGGAAGAGGACCACACTCGACCGAGGTCGATGTGGGAGCGCTTGACCAGCCACTGCTGCCGATGCATGAACTAAGTGGAACAGGCATCCGGTGGGGCGTCAACCGAGATGAGACGTACTGCTCACAGTGTGGACTTCCTTGACAGCGAGGGGAAACGGCGCCGTACAGTCGGAGAACGGCCCTGCTGAGGGGCTCGGCCGTACGGCGCCGCGAGGCGCCCTGTGTGAAGGCATTCGCCCGTGTTGCTCACGTCACGGAGTCTTCGCATGCCTTCCGACATTCCCACCCCCATATCCGCCGCCCCGGGTACCAGGCCCTCACTCGTGATCGTCGGGGCCGGGCCGCGGGGGACCGGTCTCATCGAGCGCATCGCCGCCAACGCGCCGGAGCTGTACGCCGGTTCGGGCACAGAGGGTGCCGGGGGCTTCGACATCCACCTCGTCGACCCCCATCAGCCGGGCGCCGGACGCATCTGGCGCGCGGCCCAGTCGCCGCTGCTGTGGATGAACTCGCACGCCGAGGACGTCACCATGTTCACCGACGAGACGGTGGTCATGGAAGGGCCGGTACGCCCCGGCCCCACGCTGCACGAATGGGCGGAGATCGAGGGCTCCACCTTCGCCGACCGGCAGCTCCAGGGCGCCTATCTGCGCTGGGTGCACGAGGAGGCCGTGGCCGCACTGCCGCCGGGTGTCACCGTCCACCACCACCCGCAGCGGGCCCTGCGGGTGAGCGGCCCGCGCGAAGGACGCCAGCAGGTGTGGCTCGAAGGCCGCCCACACCCGCTCCCCGCCGACCTCGTCGTCCTCGCGATCGGCCACCTCGACGCCGAACTCGACCAGGAGCAGCACGAGTTGGCGGCCTACGCCCGCGCCCACGACCTGGTCCACCTGCCGCCCGACTTCACCGCCGACAGCGACCTCACCTCCCTCGCACCCGGTGAACCCGTCATCGTCCGCGGCTTCGGACTCGCCTTCGTCGACCTGATGGTGCTGCTCACCGAGGGACGGGGCGGACGCCACGACGGCGACACCTACGTCCCCTCGGGGCAGGAGCCGGTGCTGTACGTCGGCTCGCGGCGCGGAGTGCCGTACCACTCGAAGATCGGTTACGAGTGGACCGGTGAACGGCCGCCGCTGCCACGGTTCTTCGGGCCCTCCGAGGTCGACGCGATCCTCGCGCGGCCCGGAGGCTTCGACTTCCGGCGGGACGTATGGCCGCTGATCGAGAAGGAGTTGGGGTTCGCGCACTACCACCGGCTGTTCGGTGTGCACCCCGAGCGGACGGCGATCGCCTGGACCGACTTCGAGGAGAAGTACGCGGCCGGGGAGACGGCGGAGCGCGAGGCGCTCGTGGCGTCCGCCGTGCCCGACCCCGCCGACCGGCTCGACCTCGCGGCGCTCGACCGCCCGCTGGACGGGGTGCGGTATCCGTCGCAGGAGGCGTTCCAGGAGGGCCTGCGGGCCTATGTCGAGGCCGATCTGACACGCCGTCACGATCCCTCCCGCAGCCCGGACCTGTCCGTCTTCCTCGGACTGCTCTCCGTCTACGTGCAGTTGATCCGGCTCGGTGACATCGGACCCTGGTGGCACGGCTTCTTCAGCTATCTCGCCTCCGGGCCGCCCGGACCCCGGCTGCGCCAACTGCTCGCGCTGTCCCGGGCCGGCATCGTGCGGTTCGTCGGCGCGGACATGGCCGTGACCGCCGAGGACGGGGTGTTCCGGGCGTCCAGCCCGACCGTGCCCGGCGTCACCGTCGAGGCGCGGGCGCTCGTCGAGGCCCGGCTGCCCGAGCCCACCGTCGGACGCGCCCTCGACCCGCTGCTGCGCCAACTGCACGCCGACGGCGCCGTGGAGACCCCGGAGGGACTGCTGCGGGTGGACCGCGCCGACGGCCGCATCCTCGACGCGGCCGGACGACCGCACCCCCGGCGCTTCGCGCTCGGCCCCTACACCGACGTCCGGACCCCGGGCGCCTTCACCCGCCCGCGCACCGGCGGCCCCGCCTTCCGGCAGAACGACGCCACCGCACGGGCCGTACTCGCCTTTCTCCGGGACCTTGCGTGTCGGGCCGCCGCGTGACCCCCAGCCGGCCGGTGAAGTCCCGCACTTCACCGAGGACTTGGCCCTCTCCGAGGCGCTCCCGAACGACAGGAAGGCTTCCCTCCCATGACCTCCTCGCACGGCCGGGGCCTGCATCTGGCCGCCGCCGTCGACCAGCGGTCGGCTTATGACGCCGGCTCCTACGTCGAGTTGACGCGGCTCGCCGAGAGCGGCGGACTCGACTTCGTGACGCTCGACGACACCTTCGCGCGCCCCGGCCCCGACGCCCTCGCCGTCCTGTCCCGCGTCGCCCCCGCGACCGGCCGCATCGGCCTGGTGCCCACCGTGACCACCACCCACACCGAGCCCTTCCACGTCCAGGCGGCGGTCGCGACCCTCGACTGGGTCAGCCGGGGCCGGGCCGGCTGGCGGATCGACGTGTCGACCACCGAGGGCGAGGCCCGGCTCTTCGGCCGCCGCCACGCCGCGCCCGCCGACGCGCTGTGGCAGGAGGCCGGCGAAGTCGCCGAGGTGGCCGCCGAGTTGTGGGACAGCTGGGAGGACGACGCCGAGATCCGGGACGCCGCCACCGGCCGTTTCGTCGACCGCGACAAGCTGCACCACGTCGACTTCCAGGGCTCCGCGTTCTCCGTCAAGGGCCCCTCGATCGTGCCCAGACCCCCGCAGGGCCACCCCGTCCGCGTGGTCGACGCCACCGAGGGCCAGGCCCGGCGGACGGCCGCCCGGTACGCCGATGTGGCCCTGGTCCGCGCGGCGAGTTCCGCGCAGGCCGGCGCCGTACGGGCCGAACTGCGGGCGTCCGCCGAGAAGTTCGGCCGCGACCCCGACAGCCTGCGGGTCCTGGTGAGCCTCGTCGTCGACCTCGGCGACGGCGAGCACGCGGCCGAACCGGGCCACGGCGGGGGCGGCCCCCGCCAGACCGCGCACGGCCCGCTGTACCGGGGCGGCCCGGTCGACCTCGCCGAACTGATCGCGGCCTGGCACGGCGACCGTACCGTCGACGGCTTCCACCTCACGCCCGTCGAACCCCGCCGCGACCTGGAACGGCTGGTCAACGGCACGGTGGCGCTGCTCCAACACCGGGGCCTGTTCCGCACGTTCTACCCGGGCAGCACGCTCCGCGAGCACCTGGGCCTGGCCCGGCCCGCCAACCGGTACGCCGTGACCGGGGGAGCGTCATGACCGTACGCCCGCGCAACTCTCGTAGAGAGATCCATCTGGCGGCGCACTTCCCGGGCGTCAACAGCACCACCGTGTGGGCCGATCCGCGGTCGAGGTCGCAGATCGCCTTCTCCTCCTTCGAGCATCTCGCGCGCACCGCCGAGCGCGGACTCTTCGACTTCTTCTTCCTCGCCGAGGGGCTGCGGCTGCGCGAACACAAGGGCCGTGTCCACGACTTGGACGTGATGGGCCGGCCGGAGTCCCTCACCGTCCTGAACGCGCTCGCCGCCGTCACCGAGCGGATCGGCCTCGCCGCCACGGTCAACGCCACCTTCAACGAGCCGTACGAACTCGCCCGCAGACTCGCCACGTTGGACCATCTCAGCGGCGGCCGGGCCGCCTGGAACGTGGTGACCTCCTCGGACGCCTTCACCGGCGAGAACTTCCGGCGCGGGGGATATCTGGACCGCGCGGACCGCTATACGCGAGCGGCCGAATTCGTCGACGTGGCACGGGAGTTGTGGGACTCCTGGTCCCCGGACGGACTCTCCCGCCCCTTCGCCCACCGGGGTCAACACTTCGACATCGCGGGCGAGTTCACCGTGCCGCGCTCACCGCAGGGGCACCCGGTCGTCATCCAGGCCGGGGACTCGGGGGAGGGAAGGGAGTTCGCGGCCCGCTCGGCCGACGTCATCTTCACGCGGCACGGGACGCTGGAGGACGGCCGCGCCTTCTACGCCGACGTGAAGGGGCGCCTCGCCAAGTACGGCCGTAGCGCCGACGACCTCAAGATCATGCCCGGGGTCACCGTAGTCCTCGGCGACACGGCGGCCGAGGCGCAGGAGCGGGCCGCCGAGATCCGGCGGCAGCAGGTCTCCCCGCAGAACGCGATCCTCGCCGTGGAACAGGTCTGGGGCACGGACCTCTCCTCCTACGACCCCGACGGCCCGTTCCCCGACTTCGACCCGGTGCCGGATGCCGCGCTCACCCAGGGGCGGACCCGGCGCGGCGACAACGTCGCGACGGCCGAGAAGTGGCGGGCTCTGTCACGGCAGAAGGGGCTGTCCATCCGGCAGACCGTGATCGAGGCGAGCGGCCGGCAGTCCTTCATCGGCACCCCGGAAGCGGTCGCCGTCGAACTGGAGACCTTCGTACGGCAGGACGCCGCCGACGGTTTCATCCTGGTACCGCATCTCACGCCGGGCGGGCTCGACGAGTTCGTGGACCGGGTGGTGCCGCTGCTCCAGGAACGCGGCGCGTTCCGCACGGAATACCGGGGCGCCACCCTGCGCTCACATCTCGGGCTCGCCGAACCGGGAGACAAGGGGTGACCAGGATGCCTTCGGACGCGGTCGTGGAGTGGAAGCAGTGGCACGAGCACCGCGTCGAGTCGGTGTCCGCGCCCTACGGCCCGCTCGCCCTGACCGGCACGTACTGGCTGGAGGACCATCCGGACGGGCACCTTCCGGGGATCCCCGGGGTGTGGCTCCTCGACGGTGACGCGGTCGTCCTCAGCGCACCGGAGGACGAACGGACCGGACTGACCCTCGACGGGAAACCCTTCACCGGCGCGGTCCGCCTCGGCGCCGACACCGGCCCGGTGGGCACGGCCCGCGTCGGCCTCGACGAGCGACGGCTGGTCGTCCTGATCCGCGAGGGCGGTTGGGGAGTGCGCGACTACGACCCCGACTCGGCGGCCCGCCGCGCGTTCCGGGGCATCGAGGCCACGCCCCACGATCCGCGCTTCTCGGTGCCGGCGCGCTTCACGCCGTACGACACCCGGCGCCTCGTGCGCGTGGACGCGGCGGACGGTGTCCGGCGCGGGCTCGGGCTCTCGGGTGAACTCGCCTTCCGGCTCGACGGGTCGGAGGTGACGCTCCAGGTCGCGGTGCAGGACGACGGGGGGTTGTGGGCGGTGTTCGCCGACTCCACGAGCGGGCACGGCAGTTACCGGTTCCGGTTCCTGTATCCCGACGCGCCCGATGCGGAGGGGCGCACGACGGTCGACCTCAACCGGGCGGTGCTCCCGCCGTGCGCGTTCGCCGACCATTTCATCTGCCCTTTCCCGCCGCCGGGGAATACGCTGGGCGTCGCGATCGAGGCGGGGGAGCGCACCCTTCGGTAGACAGGGCATCGGCCCTGGTGGGCCGGGATGTGGCTGTCGGCGGCGGGGTGATCAACTCGCGTAGATCGTGGGCCAGTTGAAGGCTGTACGGCCGAAAGGCGCCCTTGCGCCCGTCGGTCACGCAGCCGAATACTCCCCCACAGCGCTTGTCAGGGACACGGCTTGTTCGAAAACCGGACGCCCGCCCCCGACTGCGCCTCACGGGCCCCGACCCCACGCGGGCCCCCGAATTCCCCTAGGAGGGAACGAAACGTGAGGATCAAGCGCACCACCCCGCGCAGCGGAATCGCGAGACGGACCGGGCTGATCGCCGTGGCCACCGGATTCGTCGCCGCTGCAGCGTTCGCCGTCCCCACCGCGAACGCGAGCGAAGCCCAGACGTTCAGCGCGACCCAGCTCTCCGCGGTCAACTCGTCCGTGCTCAAGGCCGATGTCCCGGGCACCGCCTGGGCGGTTGACGCCAAGACGAACCGCGTCGTCGTCACCGTCGACAGCACGGTCTCCCAGGCCGAGATCGCGAAGATCAAGGCGCAGGCGGGCAGCACCGCCGGCGCGCTCACCATCAAGCACACGGCCGGTCAGTTCAAGAAGCTGATCACCGGTGGTGACGCCATCTACGGCGGCGCCTACCGCTGCTCGCTCGGCTTCAACGTGCACAGCGGGAGCACGTACTACTTCCTGACCGCCGGCCACTGCGGTGAGGTCGCCTCCACCTGGTACTCCAACTCGGGGCACACCACGACGCTGGGCACGAACGTCGGCTACAGCTTCCCGACCAACGACTTCGCGCTGGTCAGGTACACCAACACCTCGATCGCCCACCCGAGCGCGGTCGGCAGCCAGACCATCTCCAGCGCGGCCACTCCGGCCGTGGGCACGACGGTCTACCGGCGCGGCTCCACCACCGGCACGCACAGCGGCCGGGTCACCGCGCTGAACGCCACCGTCAACTACGGCAGCGGCGACATCGTGTACCAGATGATCCAGACCACCGTCTGCGCCGAAGGCGGCGACAGCGGCGGTCCGCTGTACGCCGGCACCGTGGCCTACGGTCTGACCTCGGGCGGCAGCGGCGACTGCACCTCCGGCGGCACGACCTTTTTCCAGCCGGTCACCGAGGCGCTGAGCTACTACGGAGTGAGCGTCGGCTGACGTCCACCCGCAGCACCTCCGCTCCGGACTGCAGCCGGCAGCGGGTGGGCCCCCGTACGCAACTGGCGTGCGGGGGCTCGCTCTTGTGCCGAGCACGGAGTTACCGTCGTGGTATCGGAGCAGGCACCTGATGCGCCCACGTCGGACCCTGGGGGGCCGTGATGGTCGAGGAGCTGGTGACGGCGGGAGTGACACTCGCGTCCGTCGGAGTGGTGTACGCGATGGCGGCGGCGCGAGTCGTCAAACAGTACGAGCGGGGCGTGGTGTTCCGGCTCGGCAGGCTCAGGCCCGAAGTGCGCGGGGCCGGCTTCACGATGGTCGTCCCGTTCGTGGACAAGCTCCGCAAGGTCAACATGCAGATCGTGACGATGCCCGTGCCCGCCCAGGAAGGCATCACCCGGGACAACGTGACGGTCCGGGTGGACGCGGTCGTCTACTTCAAGGTCGTCGACGCGGCGGACGCGTTGGTGCAGGTCGAGGACTACCGGTTCGCCGTCTCGCAGATGGCCCAGACCTCGCTGCGCTCGATCATCGGCAAGAGCGACCTGGACGATCTGCTCTCCAACCGCGAAAAGCTCAACCAGGGACTGGAGTTGATGATCGACAGCCCCTCCATCGGCTGGGGCGTGCAGATCGACCGTGTCGAGATCAAGGACGTGTCCCTCCCGGAGACCATGAAACGCTCGATGGCCCGCCAGGCCGAGGCCGACCGCGAACGCCGGGCCCGGATCATCAACGCCGACGCCGAGTTGCAGGCCTCCAAGAAACTCGCCGAGGCCGCCGAGCAGATGTCGGAGCAGCCCGCCGCCCTCCAACTCCGGCTCCTGCAAACGGTGGTTGCGGTCGCGGCCGAGAAGAACTCGACCCTCGTCCTCCCCTTCCCGGTGGAACTGCTGCGCTTCCTGGAACGAGCCGCCCCGGCCGCACCTGCGGCGCCCGCGGCACCGGTTACCCCTGTGGCACCTGTGGCACCGCAACCGGTGCAGGAGCAACTCCCGCCCGCCGAGTCCCACTCGGATCCGGAACCCGAGGGATCGATTTCCGGACAGGACTAGTCCTCACCGGCTGATGGCCGCCGCTCGCACGCGGTGTTTGCAGTGCGAACGGCCTGGGGTGACCGTGAACAGTCAAGGCGATGAGGGCGTGCGGCCGTGCCCCGCGCGCGACCTGAAGTCGACCTTGTGCGCCCCCTGTGAGGTTGGGAAGAGTGGGTGCCCGTCAACCTACCTTTCGGTCCATCGGGCCCTCTGACCTGCCGGACCGACCCCCCACAGGAGGACACGAGTTGAAGCACCGACGCATATCCAGGCGACGGGCGGCCGTGGCGGGCGCGGGCATAGCCGCGCTGGTCGTCGCGGGAATCACCTTGCAGAGTGCGAACGCCAGCGAGGCATCGAAGCCGGCCGCACTCCGCACCCTCTCGGCCCCGGCGGCCGGAAAGCTCGCCTCGACGCTCGGCGAGAACCTCGGCACCGACGCGGCCGGCACGTTCTACGACGCGAAGACCAAGAGCCTCGTGGTCAACGTGCTCGACCGGGCCGCCGCCGACACCGTCGAAGCGGCGGGCGCCAAGGCGAGAATCGTCGAGCACTCCCTCGCCGAACTGACCGGCGCCCGTACGACCTTGAAGCAGGACGCCACCATCCCCGGCACCTCATGGGCGACCGACCCCACCACCAACAAGGTCGTCGTCACCGCGGACCGCACGGTCTCCAGCGCGGAGTGGGCCAAACTCACCAAGGTCGTCGACGGGCTCGGCAGCAAGGCCGAACTCCGGCGCACCGCAGGGGAGTTCAAGCCCTTCATCGCGGGCGGCGACGCCATCACCGGCTCGGGCGGCCGCTGTTCGCTCGGCTTCAACGTGGTCAAGGGCGGCGCGCCCTACTTCATCACCGCCGGGCACTGCACCGAGGCCATCTCCACCTGGACCGACTCCAGTGGCAACGAGATCGGCACGAACGAGCAATCCAGCTTCCCGGGCAACGACTTCGGCCTGGTCAAGTACACCTCGGACGTCGCCCACCCGAGCGCGGTCGACCTCTACAACGGCTCCTCGCAGCCCATCACCCACGCCGCCGACGCCACCGTCGGCGAGAAGGTGACCCGCAGCGGCTCGACGACCCAGGTGCACACCGGCACGGTCACCGGCCTGGACGCCACCGTGAACTACGGCAACGGCGACATCGTCAACGGCCTCATCCAGACCGACGTCTGCGCCGAGCCCGGCGACAGCGGCGGCTCGCTCTTCGACGGCGACGCGGCGATCGGCCTCACCTCGGGCGGCAGCGGCGACTGCGCCTCGGGCGGTGAGACCTTCTTCCAGCCGGTCACCGAGGCGCTGTCGACGTTCGGGGCGCAGATCGGCTGAGTTGTCGTAGGACGCTGTTCGCACGACGTCGCGAAGTCCCGCCCCGCGCGCGAGGGGACGGGACTTCACGACGTCAACAGGCTTGCGACGAAGGGTGGTTACGGGCTGACCGACCCCGGCCGGTCCAGAAGGTCTTCGTGCTTCCGCCGCAGCGTCGCCGCCAGCAGGGTGACCAGGATCCCGGCGAGCGCCCACGCCGACAGCACCAGCAGCGGCCCGGTCACGGCGTTGCCCTTGAAGTAGGCGATCGAGCGGGCCACCCAGGTACCGGCGCCCGGCGGCAGCGCGGGCCCGATCGCGTTCCAGAACGGCGGCAGCAGCGGCAGCGGAAAGGCGCCGCCCGCGCTCGGGTTGCCCGCGATCACCACCAGCAGGATCGCCAGCCCGATGCCCACGACCCCGAAGACCCCCTGCAGGGCGAGGGTCGCCGCCCCGACGGCGAAGGTGATCAGCGCGCCGAGCCCCCAGAACGCCATCACGCTCCCCGGCAGCGCGCCCAGGATCGGCCCGACGATCACCGCGCCGCCGAGCCCGCCGACGATCGCGACCAGCGCCATGGTGACCAGCCGGATCACCGCGCGGCGCGGGTTGGCGGGCCGGGCGCCGGTGCTGATCGCCAGGATCGAGGCGCACAGATAGCCGCCGACGCACCAGCCGACGACCAGATAGAAGGACGACAGCCCGTCGAAGTCCTGGGACGAGGCCGGAGCCACGTCCACCACTCTGATCGTGCGCTGCTCGGCCTTCTCCAGGGTGGCGGTGATCGTCTCCAGGGTGGTCGCGAGGACCGTGCCGCCGCCGGTCGCGACCAGGAGCGTGTCCTTGATGCCGCGTGAGTCGATGACGAGAGCGCCGTCGATGTCCCGGTCCAGGATCTGCTTCCGCGCGCTCGCCGCGTCCGGCACCGTGCGCGGATCCAGCGGCGAGCCGGGCAGCTGCTTCAGCCGGGCCACCGTCTGCTCGGCCGTGACCCCGGGCGCGACAACCCCGAAAGCCACATCCCGGGGCTTCGGGTTGTGGAGCGCGCCCACATAGGAGGCGATGAAGAGCAGCTGCAGGGCGACCACACCGATGACGAGGAGGGTGGCCCGCAGGCTGACCGCGTCCTTCACCTCACCGAGAAAGGACGTACGGGACGTACCGGCACCGGGGGTCTCTGTCATGCCCCCACGGTCTCGGCGGCAGGGTGTTCGCGCAGGCGGGAAGGGGCCGAACGGATGTCGCACTGGCATTCGAAAATGTTTTTTTCCCAACTGTCCGACCCGGGTGGGGAGCTGACGGAGTGGTGTCTGTTCCGGGCGCCGCGCATCTCCCCAAGGAATCGCTGATGTGTTCGAATGTGGGTCGCCGACCGGGATTGACGTGGGTCGCTGACCGGGGCTGATGGGGTTAGGGTAATCGAACGGACGTACGATGAACATATCGGGCGGATGGCTGAAAAGGGGTGGAGTGATGGAGGTGCGGCATGGCGGGCTTCGCCCATCTGCACGTCGCGTCCGGTTACTCCGCCCGCTACGGCGCCTCCCATCCCGAGCGGCTGGTCGGCAGGGCGGCCGAGCGCGGGATCGCGGCCCTCGCGCTCACCGACCGGGACACGGTCACCGGTGCCGTCCGCTTCGCGCAGGCGTGCACGAAGGAGGGGGTCCGGCCGATCTTCGGCATCGACCTGGCGGTGGAGGCCCTCGCACCCCCGCCGCCCGCACAACGCCCTCGCACCCCCGCACGCGGCGGCGCGCACGTGATCGAGCCGCCGCTGCGGTTCGTGCTGCTCGCGCAGAACCGGGAGGGGTGGGCGCGGCTGTGCCGCATCACCTCGGCCGCCCACGCCGGCACCGCGTCCGGCGCGGCACCGGTGGTGGTGCCGTGGGAGGCGCTGCGCGCGTACGGCGGCCCCGGCCTGACCGTGCTCCTCGGGCCGCTCTCGGAGCCGGTGCGGGCACTGTCGGTGGGTCGGGAGGACGTCGCGACGAAGCTGCTGGCGCCCTGGAAGGAGATCTTCGGGCGGGGTGTCCGGCTGGAGGCCGTAGCGCAGAAACGTTTCGGCACAGGTCCAGGCTCCCTGCGCCTGGCCGCCCGCACCCTCGCCCTGGCCGACCGCACCGGGACGACCGCCGTGCTCTCCAACGCCGTCCGCTACGCCGACCCCGGCCAGCACCGCCTCGCCGACGTCCTGGACGCGGCCCGGCTGCTGCGACCCATCGACCGGCGCCGCCTGGACAGCGGACAGCGCTGGCTCAAGGACGAGAAGGAGATGACGGTCGTGGCGCGGATGATCGCCGAGTCCGCCGGAGCGGACACGCGGCGGGCCCGTCGGCTGATGGCGGACACCGCGCACACGGCGGAGGCGTGTGCCGTGGCCCCCGTGGACCTCGGCCTCGGCAGACGGCACTTCCCGGAACCCTCGCTGTTCGGGACCGGGCAGGAGGCGAGCGCCGCGCTGGAGGCGGGCGGCGCGGCCCGGCTGCTGCGCCTGAGGTCCGAGGAGGGCCTGGCCCGACGCGGCCTCGACCGCGACCGGGCGGCACTCGACCGGCTGGAGGAGGAACTCGCCGTCATCTCCCACTGGAACTACGACGCGTACTTCCTCGCCGTCGGACAGGTCGTCGCCGACATCCGGGCCAAGGGCATCCGGGTCGCCGCCCGCGGCTCCGGCGCCGGCTCACTGGTCTGCCACGCGCTGGACATCGCCACCGCCAACCCGCTCGACCACAGCCTGCTGTTCGAACGCTTCCTGAGTAGGCGCCGCGAATCACTGCCCGACATCGACATCGACGTGGAGTCCGCCCGCCGCCTGGAGTGCTACGACACGATCTTCGAACGCTTCGGAAAGGAACGGGTGGCGGTCACCGCGATGCCCGAGACCTACCGGGCCCGCAGAGCGCTGCGCGACACCGGCCTCGCGCTGGGGATCGCCCCGGCCGACGTCGACCGGATCGCCAAGAGCTTCCCGCACCTGCGCGCCTCCGACATCACCAGCGCCCTCGCCGAACTGCCCGAACTACGCCAACTGGCAGGCGAGGCACACCGGTTCGGCCCCCTCTGGGAACTCGCCGAAGGACTCGACTCCCTGGTCCACGGCATGGCCATGCACCCCTGCGGAGTCGTCATCAGCGACGCCACACTCCTGGACCGACTGCCCGTGCAGCCCACCCCGCAGGGCGACTACCCCATGGCCATGGCCGCCAAGGAGGAGATCGAAGCACTCGGCAACATCAAACTCGACGTCCTCGGCGTCCGGATGCAGTCCGCGATGGCCCACGCCGTCACCGAGATCGAACGCACCACCGGCAACCGCATCGACCTCGACAACCCCCAACAGGTGCCGCTCGACGACGTGTTCGCGTTCAAGCTCATCCAGGAGAGCCAGACGCTGGGGCTGTTCCAACTCGAATCTCCCGGCCAGCAGGATCTGCTGTCCCGACTGCAACCCCGTGATGTGCAGGACGTCATCGCCGACATCAGCCTTTTCCGCCCGGGCCCGGTCGCCGGGGGCATGCCCGAGCGGTACATCGCCGCGCGTCACGGCGGTACGCCGGTGTATGCGCACCGGGACCTGGAGCCGGTGCTCGCCGACACCTACGGCGTGACCATCTGGCACGAGCAGATCATCGAGACGCTACGTGTGCTGACCGGCTGTGAGCGGGCCTTCGGAGAGATCACCCGGCGGGCCCTCGGTGACAAGGACCAACTGCCCCGGATCAAGGTCTGGTTCCACCAGAAGGCACGCACGCGTGGCTACAGCGCGGCCGTCCGGGACGAGGTCTGGGAGACCGTCGAGGCCTTCGGGGCCTACGGCTTCTGCCGCGCCCACGCGGTCGCGTTCGCCGTACCGGCCCTGCAGAGCGCCTGGTTGAAGGCGCACTATCCGGCGTTCCTGCTGTCCGGCCTGCTCGAACACGATCCCGGGATGTGGCCCAAGCGCGTCCTGGTCGCCGACGCCCGGCGCCGGGGCGTGCCGATCCTGCCCGTCGACATCAACCGTTCGAAGGTGAAGCACGTCGTGGAGATGACCGAGCAGGAGGAGTGGGGCGTGCGGCTCGCACTGTCCGGGGTGCGTGGCATCAGTGAGGACGAGGGTGCGCGGATCGAGGAGGGACAACCGTACGGATCGCTCTCCGACTTCTGGCAGCGGGCCCGGCCCAGCAGACCGGTCGCCGAACGGCTCGCGGAGATCGGCGCGTTGACCTCTCTGCACGACGGCCGGCTCACTCGGCGTGATCTCCTCCTCCAGATCACCGAGTTGCACCGGCAGTCCCGCAACCGGACCGCGGGAGCCGGTCAACTGCCCATGGACACAGGGGCTGTCGGGGGAGCGGAGCCGAGCGGGCTGCCGGAGCTGACCGGACGCGAGGCGCTGAGTGCCGAGTTGGAGACGCTCGGCATCGATGTCTCCAGGCACCTCATGGAGCACCACCACCGGCTGCTGCGCGAGATCGGCGCGACGGACGCGGCCCACCTGGCCGAACTGCGCGCGGGCCAGCAGGTGTTGGTCGCCGGGGTCCGCGCCTCCACGCAGACCCCGCCGATCGCGAGCGGCAAGCGGATCATCTTCGTCACCCTGGAGGACGGCTCCGGCCTGGTCGACCTCGCGTTCTTCGAGGACTCCCACCCGGCCTGCGCGTACACCGTCTTCCACAGCGGGCTGCTGCTGGTGCGCGGCACGGTCCAGGTGCGCGGCACCCGTCGTACCGTCGTCGGTTCCATGGCCTGGGACCTGGACGAGATCGCGGGCGCCCGCCGCGACAACGGCCCCGAGGCCGCCCTCGCCCTCCTCGGGGCGAGCCGTCCGCATCCGACCCCCGCCCAGCCGCAGCGCACCCTCGCCAACGGCACCACCGGTGCCCGCCTGCATCCGTACGCCGACCTCCAGCCCGCCGGCACCCGCTCCGCCGACCTGAAGAAGTTCGGCCACCGCAGCCCGGGGAGTGCGGGATGAACGGGATGAACGGGATGAGCACACGTCAGCGGTCCATCGCCCACTTCCATCTGCATACCGCGCTGAGCGAGGCTCAGTACGACGACATAATCGAACTGGTGTCCGGAATCACGCCTCACGTCCAGGCGATCCCGCCCAACGCCCTTCAGGTGGACCTGACGTCGGCGCTCCGGTACTTCGACATGTCCGCCTACGACGCGGTCCAGACGGTGAAGATGAGACTGAAGGCCTTCTACGACATCGACAGCAGCGCCGGCCTCGCGGGCAACCGCATGCTGGCAGCCATGGCGGCCGACGTGTCCGCCCCGGGGGACACCACCCTGGTGCCCACCGGTCAGGCGGCCGACTGGCTCCACCCCCGGCCGGTCACCGCACTGCCCGGGATCGGCCGCGCCACGGCGGACACGCTGCACCGGTACGGCCTGCACACCATCGGCCAGCTCACCGACCTGCCTCCGGCGACCCTGCAACGGCTCCTCGGGGCAGGCCAGGCACGGCTGTTGACCGAACGCGCCCGCGGCCACGACCCCCGCCCGATCGTCCCCGCCGAACCGGCGGCACACATGGCCGCCGACCTGGCCCTGAGCCGGGACTGTCTGGACCCGGACCGACACCACCGGGCCGTCCTGGGACTTGCCGACCGGATCGGCCAACGCCTGCGCGGGGAAAGGCAGTTCGCGAGTCGGCTCACCCTCACGGTCCGCTACGCCGACCGCACCTCCACCACCCGCACCCGCGCCCTGCCGGAACCCACCGACCACTCACCCGCCCTCGCCGTCACCGCCCTGGGCCTGTTGACCTCCCTCGGACTGCAACGCGCCCGCGTCCGCGCCTTCGTGCTCCGCGCCGACGACCTGCGGCCCGCCGGCAACGCCTACCGCCAGCTCTCCATGGATCCAGCGGACACCCGCGCCCGCGCGGTCGAAGCCGCCGCGGACCGGGCCCGCCGACGCTTCGGACCCGAGGCAGTACGCCCGGCCGCCCTGGCCGACTGAGAACCGCCCATGCGTTCAGAGGTGTTGGCGGCGGTCGTTGTTCCGTACCCGCCAGGCCCGCACCAGCAGGAAGAGCCCTATCACTGCGACCGCCACGCCCAGCACCGCGTACTGGCCGTGGCCGGACATGGCCGAGCCGTTCATCGCGCCGGTGCCCTGCGCGATCCAGACCGCGCCGAGCACGACGAGGATGATCCCGCCGATACCACGGACCAACATGGTCACTCCGTTCTCCGTACCGGTACGTCCGCGGCGGTACCCGCCCGCGCTCATCGTTCAGCTTCGTCCCGTTCGGCGTGGCCGGGGCGGTCGAAAACCTTACGGAACGGAAACGTCGTACCGACCGGGTGCTGGGGGGGCGCAGGGGGCGTCGACTCTTCGCCGCCCTCATGTTCCGCGTGGGCCGCCCCGAGAGCGGCGAACCCGGACTCCCTTTGTGCGCCGGTCAGTTGGCCCACGGCGGAACGATGTGCGTCCCGTCGGCCAGCTCCGCCTCCAGCCCGATGGACGTGGTGACCCAGGTGATCACGGCGCGGTCGGTGGGGTTCTCGGCGCCGAAGGTCGCCCCGGGGTTGATGATCAGCGTGTCGCCCGCACCGACCCGCTCGGTGCGGCCGTCGAGCGTGACGACCAGCTCGCCTTCGAGGATGTGCAGGATCTCCTCGCGGCTGACGGTGTGCAGGGGCGCCTTGGTACCGGCGGGGATCTCGCCGCGCCAGGCGCACAACTCCTTGCTGCCGGTGCGGGGATGGGCGTACGAGACGAAGCGGGCGCCGTGGATCTCGTGAGTGACGGCTTCGGCCGAGCGGACGACGGGCATGTGTGGGCCTCTCTCAAGATGGTCAAGCTGCTTGACTATATGACTCCATGGTCAAGCTGCTTGACCAGTTCGTCAAGGGTGTTTCAATGCCTCCGTGCAGAACTCCGAGGCCCTCGCCCTGTCCGCCGCCGTGCTCGCCGTCGCCGGTGGGCTCACGCAACGGATCAATGAGGGCGTCGTCGCCCGCGGCTTCGAGGGGGTGCGGCCCGCGCACGGGTTCGCCTTCGTGCGTCTCGCCCCGGACGGTGCGACGGTCACCGAACTCGCCGCCCACCTCGGGGTGACCAAGCAGGCGGCGAGCCAGCTCGTCGACGAACTCGTCCGCAAGGGCTATGTCGAGCGGCGTCCGCATCCCGTCGACGCGCGCGCCAGGCTGATCGTGCTGACCGAGCGCGGCTGGGCCTGTACGCGCGCCGCGGAGGAGGCCGCCGCCGACGCCGTGCGGCCGTGGATCGAATTGCTGGGCGAGAGTGAAGTGCGCGTGTTGTGTGACCGTTTGGTGCGTATTGCGCCCTACGGTCCCATCAGGCCGACCTGGTGACTGGTTATCACTGGAAGTTTTTACTGACGCGTAACTTCACGCTTCACCTACTCGCTCGTAACTTGATGAGAGAACAGCATTCTTGTGATCCGGATCACAGGGCGTAAGGCCGTCGCAACTCCCTTGAGCCGCAAGGAGATCACACGATGCTGCCCTGGAAACGAGTGCTCAGACCCCTGACCGCACTGCTCCTGACCGCCGCGGTCGCCGCTCTCCCCACCGCCGCCCACGCGGCGAGCGCCCCGAGCACCGGCTGGAACGATTACACGTGCAAGCCCTCCGCCGCCCACCCCGACCCGGTCGTCCTCGTACACGGAACGTTCGCCAACAGCACCGACAACTGGCTGGTTCTCGCGCCGTACCTGGAGGCCCGCGGCTACTGCGTCTTCTCCCTCGACTACGGCCAACTCCCCGGCGTCCCCCTCATCTACGGCCTCGGCCCCATCGACAAGTCGGCAGAACAACTCCAGTCCTACGTCGACACGGTGCTCGCCGCGACCGGCGCCGCCAAGGTCGACCTCGTCGGTCACTCCCAGGGCGGCATGATGCCCCGCTACTACCTCAAGTTCCTCGGCGGAGCGGCCAAGGTGGACACCTTCGTCGGCATCGCGCCCGACAACCACGGCACCACCCTCGACGGACTCACCAAGCTCCTGCCGTACTTCCCGGGTGCCGAGGACGTCATCTCGTCGGCGACTCCCGCCCTCGCCGACCAGATCGCCGGCTCGGCCTTCCTCACCAAGCTGAACGCGGGCGGCGACACCGTCCCCGGCGTCCACTACACGGTCATCGCCACCAGGTACGACGAGGTCGTCACGCCGTACAGGAGCCAGTTCCTCAGCGGATCCGACGTGCACAACGTGCTGATCCAGAACCTGTGTTCACTCGACCTCTCCGAGCACGCGCTGCTCGGGCTCTCGGACCGGATCGCCTTCCACGAGGTCGCCAACGCCCTCGATCCCGCGCACGCGACCACCACCAACTGCCTGTCGGCACTGAGCTGACAGCCGATTCGCACACCGCGGGGTCTGTCCGACCTGAGCCGCCGGACAGACCCCGCCCCCTGGACGGCCGTACTAACGGCCGTGCCGTCCACCGCCGTTGGTCGCGCGACGGCGGACCGAGGCGAACAGGGCCGCGGCGCCGAGTGCCAGGGAGGCCGCGCCGCCGATGACGAGATACGGCGAGCTGTCGTTGCTGCCGGTCGCCGCGAGATCCTGCGAACCGCCCGCGGGTTGGGGCCCGTTGACCTGTTCCGTCGCGGCGACCGGCTCCGCCGAGGTGCTCGCGTCCGCGTCCCCGTGACCGTCGTGTTCTACGGTCGACTTGTCGGCCCCGGCCGCGATCTGCTCGTCGGACGGGGCGGAGGCGGACGGCGCGGGAGTGGAATGGGCGGGAGCGGCCGACGTGGGTGTCGGTGCCGAACTGCCCGCCGCACCACTGCCGTTGGCCCCCGCACCGCTCCCGCCGAAGCTGACGTCCGAGCAGGAGTAGAACGCCTCCGGGCTGTCCGAGCGCTGCCAGATCGCGTACAGGAGCTGCTTGCCCGAGCGCTGGGGGAGGGTGCCGGAGAAGGTGTAGAAGCCGCCCGAGGCGACCGGGTCGGTGGCCGTCGCGACCGGGTGCTTCAGGTCCAGGTCGGCCCAGGCGAGCGGCTGCGAAGGGTCGTAGCCGGACTTGGTGAGGTACACCTTGAAGGTGCCCTTGTGCGGTGCGGTCACACGGTACTTGAAGGAGTACGAGCCGCTGCTGACGCTGGTCGCCGGCCAGTCCGCGCGGGCCAGGTCGAGGCCCTTGAACTCCGCGTTGTTCGCGCTGCACAGCTTGCCGTCCGGGATCAGCGTCTGGTGCTGCCCGTTCGCGTCGCCAATCCGGATGCCGTTCCAGTCGTAGAGCGCCTGTGTGCCACCGGCCGCGACCGCCGCCTTGCACGCGGCCGACTTCGGGTTCTCCGGCCCCTCCGCGTAGCACTGCGCGACCCGGCTGACCGGGTCCCCCATCGAACCGTGGGCCGCCGCGGGCGCCGCGGCGAGCGCGGTCAGTACGAGGGGAGCCATGCCGAGGACGGCGACAGCGACGGCCTTGCGGCGTGCGAGCATGGCGGAACTCCAACTCCTCGAACGGTTCGCGGCGCGGGGGACGAATCCCGTGGGGTGATCAGAAGCTAGCCCCTGGAAACCGCGAAATCGCTTGCTGGAGACGGGGGACAGAGATCCTTATGGTCGTGTTAAGGCAGGGCTAACCGAGGGCTCAGGGAGCCGGGTGTCGTGAGGGTGGAGAGGTGTCGCAGATGAGCAGACCGCAGTCCGAGTTCCATCGCCCCGAGACACCCTGGCGGCGGCCGGACGGGGCGCCCACGGGAGTGTGGGAGCAGGAATTGGCCGTGGACCCGGTCTCCGGGGACTCCACCGTGCTCCAGCACTACGAACCGGGGACGGACACCAGCGCCCAGGGCGCCGTCCGGCACGACTACTTCGAGGAGGTGTACATCCTCGAGGGCGACCTCACCGACCTGCGCCTCGGCGAGACCTTCACCGCGGGCATGTACGCCTACCGCCACCCGGACATGGAACACGGACCGTGGACGAGCACGGAGGGCGTCCGGATGCTCGTGATGAGCACGCACACCGCCGGACACCGCCCGTGACCACCGGCGTCCGCGCGGCCGTCCCCACCGACGTACCGGCCGTGAAGGCCGTGACCGACATGGCGTACGGCCACTACATCGCGCGCATCGGTGTGGTGCCGCAGCCCATGGAGGCGGACCACATGGCGAATGTGGCCGCCGGGCGCGTCTTCGTGACGGGGGACCCCGTGATCGGCCTCGTGGTGATCGAGGAGCGTGCCGACCACCTGTTCCTCGACAGCATCGCCGTCCACCCCGACGCGCACGGCACGGGGGTGGGACGGCGGCTGCTGGAATTCGTCGAGGCACGCGCGCGTGCGCTCGGCCTGCCCGAGGTCAGGCTCTACACGAACGCGCTGATGTGGGAGAACCAGCAGATCTACCCGAGGTTCGGCTACGAGGTCGTCGAGCGGCGCACGGACGGGCCGTACGACCGCATCCACTACCGCAAGCCGCTGGACTGACCGGGCTCAGCCGTCCGGCCACCACGTGCGGGCGATGTCCTTTCGGACCTCGGGGCGCTCCACAGGGCGCTCGTCGGTCTCGTCCCGTACCCGACGGGTGTCCGACTTCTTCAGGGGCTTCTGCACGGTTACGCGGCGCATGGCTGCCTCCTTGTGTCCACCCGGGTTCGTGTTCTCACGAGGTAGACCGTTCCCGGGAGGGTGACTCATCGAAGCGGGTCTGTCTGTGGTGGCTGTCACGATGGGACTGTCAGTGGCGGGTGTCACGCTGGGCGCATGAGTGAACTTGAAGCGAACGTGGACTGGGACGCGGAGGCCCCGACCTTCGACGAAATGCCTGATCACGGCCTGCGCGACCCGGAGGTCCGGCGGGCCTGGGCGGACCGGCTGCGCGGCTGGCTGCCCGCCGCCGCGGCCGATGTCCTCGACCTCGGCTGCGGCACCGGCAGCCTGTCGCTGCTCGCGGCCGAGCAGGGACACCGTGTCACCGGCGTAGACCTCTCCCCGGCGATGGTGGACCTCGCCCGCGCGAAGCTGGCCGGCCGAGACGCGGCGTTCCTGCTCGGTGACGCGGCGGCCCCTCCGGTGGGCGAGCAGCGCTACGACGTCGTCCTGGCACGGCATGTGCTGTGGGCGCTGCCCGACACCGCCCGGGTGCTGCGGCACTGGCGCGGCCTGCTGCGGCCCGGCGGGCGGCTGGTGCTGATCGAGGGCCGTTGGGGGACGGTGAGCCCGGTCGGCATATCCGCCGACCGGCTCACCGAGCTCCTGGCACGCGTCGCCGGGCATGTGCGCGTGGAGCGGTTGTCGGACGACCCGCTGCTGTGGGGGAAGACCGTGGCCGACGAGCGGTACGCGGTGGTCGCCATGGAGTGAGCGGACCTCACCGCAGCAGCGCGCCGAACCCGCCCGCACGGGCCAGCCCCTCCAACTCCTCGAGCGCCGCCACGGCCGCCGCCGCGGCCACGGGGTCCGAGACGGCCAGCCCGCTCGCCTCGAACTCGTCCTCGTCCAGCCGCCGCACGTCCCTGCCGTCGGCGGACAGCCACAGGTCCAGGTCGAGGTCCTCTACGACGAGTTCGGCGCCGGAGCGGGTCGCGGGGCGGGTGATGTCGCAGTACCAGCCCTTCAACCTCCCGCCGCCGTCCCGGACTTCCTTCACCGCGTACCAGCGGTCCCGCCAGTAGTACTCGGTGAACACGTCACCGCCCTCGAAGCGCACGAAGCCGAAGTCGCGGACGCCGTCACCCGCCCACGGGGCCCGGACGGCGAGGCGGATGCCGTCGTCGAAGAGCAGCTCCGCCGCGTAACGGATCTTCGTACGGCCCGCCTTGACCAGGACGACGTCCAACTGGCGAGCGGAATCAGGCGAGTTCACGGACATACCGCACCTCCGTAGCGCAGGTCTCATAGCCGAACCACTTGTTGATCGCGAGCATCGGCCCGTTCCCGGCGTCGTTGCCGGTGAACGCCTCCGTGAATCCGGCGGCGCGGGCGCGGTGCAGGGAGTCGTTCTTGGCGAGCTTGGCCAGACCCCGGCCGCGATGGGCGCGGGCGGTGCCGGTCATGACCGTGCCGTAGCGGAGGCCGCCGTCCGTGCGGGCCGCGCTGAAGGCCGCCGGGCGTCCGTCGACGAGGGCGACGGACGTCAACTCCGGGCTGAAGAGGGGGTTTCGCCAGTTCTCGTCCAGCCAGGCCTCGTAGTCGGTGAACTCGGTGTCGATGTCGCTGGGTTCGTCCAGCATCGCCTCCGCGTCCAGCTCGAACAGCGGGCGCGGGTCGTCGGCGAAGTCCGAGCCCGGGCGGATCTCGACGCCTGTTGGGAGGTCTTGGAGCGGGGGCAGGGTGCCGTGCGCCAGGTCCAGCCGCAGGAAGTGCGCGGAGCGGCTCGCCGTGTAGCCGAACCGTTCGGCGAAGGCGCGGTTGTCCGGTGCGTCCAGGACCCAGGCGTAGAGCCTGACCGCGCCCTCGGCGGCCAGGTGCTCCTCGGCGGCGCGGACCAGGAGCGCGCCCGCGCCCCGGCGCGTCCGCCCGGGGTGCACATACACGTTGACGAAGCCCTGGCCCGGCTCCGGACTGTCGTAGGCGATGCCCACCTGTGCCGTGCCGATGATCTCGCCGTCCTCCTCCGCGACCAGCCTGCGCAGCCGGGCCTCCGGGTGCGCGTGGACGATGTCGAAGGCGACGGACTCCGGGGTGAACAGCAGGCAGGGCAGCGCGAGGCGGCGGACCTCGACGAAGCCGTCCAGGTCGGCCCGGACGCCGGGGTTCAGGTCGCGCGCGATCACGGTCATGGACTCGCACGCTACGGCGGAGCCGCGCCGTAGTGCCTCTCATTTTCCGGTGGGTGCGGGACAATCGGGCCGTGACCTTGAAGATCCACATCGATGACAGTGCCGCGCCCTACGAGCAGATCCGCGCCCAGATCTCGGAGCAGGCCCGCTCCGGAGCGCTGCCGGTCGGCCACCGGCTGCCCACGGTACGGGGACTGGCCGAGTCGCTCGGCCTCGCCGCGAACACCGTCGCCAAGGCGTACCGGGCCCTGGAGACGGACGGCGTGATCGAGACACGGGGCCGCAACGGAACGCTGATCGCTGCCGCGGGCTCGGCGGCGGAGCGGGAGGCGGCGTCGGCCGCGCAGGCTTATGCGGAGAAGGTCCGGCGACTCGGGCTCACGCGGGAGGATGCGGCGGCGGCTGTACGGGATGCCCTGCGGGCGGCTTACGGGGCGGGCTGAGGGGAGTTCGGCACCGCCGGGATCCCGCTGCTGTGGCCGAGCGCCGTTGCGGCGGACATGAGAGACCGGCCGGGAAAAGGCCGACGGATATGTGCCTACAGGTACAACCCCGCGTCCGCACCCTCCCTCTGGTCCGGTACCGAGGTCGGCTGCGTGCCCCGGCGCAGGGCGTACAGCTCCGCCAGGGTCGCGCCCTCGCGGCCGATGCCCTCCTCCGTGCCGAGCCAGTCGATCGCCTCGCGGCGGGTGAGCGCGCCGACCTCGATGCGGGCGAGGCAGCGGCCGGGGCGGACGACGGCGGGGTGCAGACGCTCCAGATCCTCGTTGGTGGTGACGCCCACCAGGACGTTGCGGCCCTGGCCGAGCAGGCCGTCCGTGAGGTTCAGGAGGCGGGAGAGGGCCTGGCCCGCCGTGTGCTTGGCCTCGCCGCGGATCAACTCGTCGCAGTCCTCCAGGAGGAGGAGTCGCCAACGGCCCTTGCCCGTCGTGTCGTCCTCGCCGATCGCGATGTCCATCAGATAGCCGACGTCGCTGAACAGCCGCTCCGGGTCCAGGACGCAGTCCACCTGGCACCAGTCCCGCCAGGAGCGGGCGAGAGTGCGCAGCGCCGAGGTCTTGCCGGTGCCCGGCGGGCCGTGCAGCAACAGCAGCCGACCCGCGATGTCCTCCGGGGTCGTCTTCATCAGGGTGTCCATCGCATTGGCCACGGGACCCGTGTAGTTGGCGCGCACCTCGTCCCACGTACCCGCCGAGATCTGCCGGGTCGTGCGGTGCGGGCCGCGCCTGGGGGAGACGTACCAGAACCCCATCGTCACGTTCTCCGGCTGCGGTTCGGGCTCGTCCGCCGCGCCGTCGGTCGCCTGGCCGAGGACCTTCTCGGCGAGCTCCTCGCTGGTCGCCGTGACCGTGACGTCGGCGCCCCGGTTCCAGCGGGAGATCAGCAGCGTCCAGCCGTCGCCCTCCGCGAGCGTCGCGCTGCGGTCGTCGTCGCGCGCGGCGCGCAGCACACGGGCGCCCGGCGGCAGCAGGGTCGCCCCGGACCGTACGCGGTCGATGTTCGCCGCGTGCGAGTACGGCTGCTCGCCCGTCGCGAAGCGGCCGAGGAACAGCGCGTCGACGACATCGGACGGGGAGTCGGAGTCGTCGACGTTGAGCCGGATCGGCAGCGCGTCGTGCGGGTTGGTGGACATGGGGCCATGATCCGGCACACGGACGCCGTGCGCACCCGCTTTCCGGAGTGCGCCCCCGAGTGTCGCCTGCGCCCGGTCCATCCGATGTGTCCGCTCCGTGTCCGCCGTGTATCACCCTCTCCCTGTTACAAGCCTGTGTATGTGGAGGCCTGCCCCACCACCGGGCACCGACGTTACTGTTGCCCTTGATGGGACGTCATGGGTGGAATTCGGGGGCACGACGGTGGCGCCTCACCGCGCTGCTCGGCGTGGGTGTGGCCGCACTTGCTCTGATCGTGACCCTGATCAACACGCTTCCCGGCGGCGGAAGCACCGCGGGCACCTCGCGCGACGGCGACAAGGTGCACGGCACCCCGGCGAGCCCGCCCGACGAGGACCGGCCCGAGGTCGGCTGGGGCTTCACCCACACCCAGTACAGCGCCGACGAGGGCAGCGACACCGCGACCGAACGCGTCGAGGGACTGCTCGCGAAGTCCCAACTCCCGCAGGACCAGGCCATCATGGGCTGGGGCGCCGACAACCCCGAGCCGGTGAAGGGGCGTTACGACTTCGGGGCCCTCGACCGCCGGATCGACTTCGTCCGCAAGTCGGGCGGCACCCCGGTGATCACGCTGTGCTGCTCGCCGGACTGGATGAAGGGCGGCAAGTCGGGCGTCGACAACACCGACTGGAGCCAGGCCTCGCTGGAGACGGCTCCGCAGCCGGACCACTACGCGGACTTCGCCGCGCTCGCCGCGACCGTCGCCAAGCGGTACCCGGACGTCACCCACTTCATCGTGTGGAACGAGTTCAAGGGCTTCTGGAACAACGCCAAACAGCGCTGGGACTACGAGGGCTACACCCAGCTCTACAACCTGGTCTACAAGGCGCTGAAGAAGGTCAACCCGAAGATCATGGTCGGCGGTCCCTATCTGGTGATGGACAGCGTCGACCCGCGCGACCCGAACGCCTCCAGTACCTTCAAGGGCAGTTGGGGCGCGATGGACCAGCGGATCATCGACGCCTTCGACTACTGGAACAAGAACAAGGCCGGCGCCGACTTCGTGGTCGTCGACGGCTCCAGCTACACCAACGACGACGAGCTGCTGCCCAACGAGTTCGGGGCCACCGACAAGCTCACCGCGGTGAGCGAGTGGGTACGGCAGCAGACGCACGACCTGCCGCTGTGGTGGGCCGAGTACTACGTCGAGCCCGCCGACGGCAACGACGACCGCAAGGGCTGGTCCGAGACCCACCGCGTCGCCGTCCAGGCCGCCGGCATGATCGCCATGGCCAAGGGCGGCGCCACCTCCGGCTTCTACTGGAACCCGGAGACCGAGAAGGGCGCGAACTGCGCGGGCTGTCTGTGGACGCCGACCGACAGCTCCGACGGCGGGAAGCAACTGCCCATGTACGACCTGGTCTCCCGCTTCGACGCGGCCTTCGGGCCCGGTACGAAGTTCGAGACCGTGTCGATCGCGGCGGACGACGTGCCGAACGTGAAGGTGCTCGCCACCGACAAGGCGGTCCTGGTCGTGAACACCCTGGACCGGCAGATCAGCGCGAAGGTCGATGGTCAGGACTTCGACCTGGCGGCCTACGGGGTCAAGTGGCTGACGCGATAAGCCACTTGACCTCGTGAGACCCGGCTACTTCATCGTCAGGAACCGCTGCACCAGCGAGGCCAGCAGCACCGCCAGCAGAGGCAGCGAGAACCAGAAACTGCTCTGCAGCCACCGCAGTTGACGCACACTCGGCCGCACCGCGACCCGGACGATCTCGCGGGCCGTCAGCATCAGGATCAGCGCGAGGGCGGCGAGCGCGCCCACCACCGACCACGGCGTCCAGGTGATCTGCGGTCCGATCGGCCCGGGATCGGGCTTCGGGACCGCACCGGCCGGCTGCTTGCGCAGCGCGTACATGGTCACGTCCTCGTTGACGAGGACCTTCTTCAACTCCTGCCGGTTGTCCAGGTTCTGGATGAGCCGGGACTCCCAGGTCGCCGAGTAGCCCGCGTCCAGCTGGAGCGAGACGACCTGGCTCTTGTTGAGCATCAGATACGAGTTCGGGCCCGCGTCCTTGAGCGCCTTGACCAGACCGGACACCAGCACCGGGTCCGAAGGGGCCAGCGTGGGCACGTAGTTGACCCGCTCCATGTCCTTCGCGCCCCACGGCATCGCCGGTGTCACGTCGTTGACCGTGTCGTTGGTCAGCCACAGCAGCCGTACGGTCGGTTTGTCGTGGGCGTACACGTAGTTCATGGCGGCGACCTCGCCGGGCCGCACCCGCTCGAAGCCCTCGTTGCCCCAACGGGCCACCAGGAAGCCGCCCATGAGCACCAGACCCGCGACCAGCGCGGCCAGCGGGGCGAGGCTCATGCGGTCCTTCTCGCGCTCCTTGGCGGTGACGCCGGTGCGCGGGAAGAGGGCGAGGCCCGCGAGCAGGGCCGCGCCCGGCACCGCGAACATGAAGACCCGCAGCGCCATCTCGCCGCCGTAGGACTGCATGCCGAAGCCCAGGAACGGGACGAAGGTGAGGACGAGGAGGGAGCGTTCGCGGTACTTGTGGTCGCGGCGGCGCCACCAGCCCCAGCAGGCGAAGGCCATGACGCCGCCGGCCAGCAGGACGCGGGTGTAGAGGACCAGCTTGTGGGTCGAACTGCCGCCCTGGATACGGCCGGAGACGGACGTCGAGACATTGCTGCCGACGCCGCCGACCCCGCCGAAGAGGTCGTTGAAGTGCCCGGACCAGTACGGCTCGGCCATGAAGCCGATCCACACCGCGACCAGCACCGCGAACAGGATGGGCAGACCGCGCAGTTCGGAGCGGCCGATGAGGACGAGGACCGTGAGGACGCCCAGCATCACGAACGGCGTGAGCTGGTGGGCCGGGACGCTCGCCGCGAACAGACCGATCAACACCAGGAGCAGGACGGCCTGTTGGCGCCGGTCGGTCGGTTCGACCTCCGCCTCGCCGGGCCGCATCTTCGTCCACAGCACTCCCGGCGCCCGGAACCACACCAGGAGGATCGCCACGAAGGCCAGATAGAGCAGGAAGGTGAAGCCCTGCGGGGAGAAGTAGTCCTGACCGACCCAGCCGCTGAGCACGAAGATCCAGACGCCGGTCCACTTCGCCCGCCAGCTCGCCCGCAGCGAGCGGACCAGGAGGAACAGCGGTGCCAGATAAGCGAGTTGGATGGCCGTGGGCCACCAGCGGATGACCTCGGTCCAGTCGGTGATCCCGCACGCCTTGCCGATGAACGCCGCCGCGGCGAAGAAGCCCGGCCAGCTCCAGCGGGCGTCCAGGTCGGGTACGGCGGAACCGGTGCGGTCGATGTAGTCGATGAACCCGAGGTGCTGCCAGGCCGTCGGGAAGCGCGGTTCGGGCTCGATCACCGCGGGCAGCGCGTGCAGTGAGACCACGGTCGCGAGCAGGGTGATCAGCAGCAGCGCCTTGTGCTCGCGGCCCAGCCACAGCAGCGCGGCGAACACCGTGACCAGCAGCGCGGCGCCGACCAGGGTGGGCAGCGGCAGCACCGAGATCAGGCCGAGCCCGCCCATGCGGTCGAGGTCGGACTCGCCGAGCCGCAGCGCGGGCACCCAGTACAGGAGCAGCGCGGCGACCAGCAGACAGCCGAGGACGACACCGGGACGGGTGGGCACCAGACGCTCGCGCAGCGACAACGGCCGTGCGGGCGGCGGCACTTCGGCTTCCAGGGACTCCGCTCCCCGGGACTCCGCCTCCCGGGCCTCCGCCGCCACGAGCGCAGCCTCCGGTACGACCATCCGGTCCGAGCCGTTGGCGGGTTCGAACGGCGCGTCCACCTCGGGCTCCGCGATGGGACTCACCGAGGACTCGGAGCCGGGTTCGCGCTCCTCCACCGGCAGTCCCACGACCTCGGAGCGCTTGATGCCGAGCGCCCAGGTGGGCCGCTGCTCGCCGGACACGATGGGCGTGCCGGCGGGCGGGGTGCCGGGACCAGGGCGTACGTCGGGCCGCCGTTCCAGGTGGTCGAAGTCCACGTGGATGCCGAGCGCGAGGGTGTCGGAGTCGAGCGCCCAGGCCGGGCCGCGACGGCGGGTGGCGGCCGGGACCTCGCGGGCCCCCAGGTCGGCGAGGTCGCCGTCCGGTGCCGCGTCCGCGGGCAGTTCCACGGGTGCGGCCCTGAGCGTCCTGAAGAGTTTGGGCGCGGCGATCGTCACGATCACCGCGAGGCTGGAGATCTCGGCGACGCCCGCGCCGGTCAGGCCCATGCGGGGGAGCAGCAGCAGCGTCAGACCGAGCACCAGGACGCACAACAGGCCCTGCAGCCAGGCCAGTCCACCGGTCCGGCTCTGGGCGCGCAGCACCGCGAAGTACGTCTCCATGACGACCCGCAGCAGCGCGCCCACCGCGAACCAGCGCAGCAGCGGGGTCGCCGCGTCCGCGTAGCCCGCGCCGAACACGCCCAGGATGTACGGCGCCCCGATGAACAGGAGTCCGCAGATCGGCAGCATGATGCGGGCCATGCGCTTGAGCGCGGCCCGGGTGTTGGCGGCGATGCGCGCCGGGTCGTGGGAGCCCTCGACGGTCAGCGAGGCGCCCATGTTGATGGCGAGCAGGTTGACCGTGCCGCCTATCGTCGTGGTGATGTAGAAGTACGCGTTGTCCTCGGAGCTGACCTGCGAGGCGATGATCACCGGCACGAGATAGACGACGGCGAGCGAGAACAGCGAGCCCGTGTAGTCCCCGGCGAGGAACCGCCCGATCTCCCGTAGCGTCGGCGGCTTCGCGTGGTCCTCGGTCGCCTTGATGTGCCGGGGCACCAGCCGCCGGAACACCAGCCAGCCGAGCGGCACCACGGAGAACGCGATCGCGGCGACCCACGACACGAAGACACCACTCATCGTGAAGACCGACGCGAGCCCGACCAGCAGCCCCAGCTTCACCGCCGAGAACACGGTGTTGCCCACCGGCACCCAGGGCGCGCTGCGCAGTCCGGTCAGCACCCCGTCCTGGAGCGTGAGCAGGTTCCAGGCGATGACGGCGACGACGAAGCCGAGCGCGGGGATCGGCCCGTGCAGGAAGCGGTACGAGGGTCCCCAGTCGCTCAGGGTCAGCAGGAAGACCCCGGCGCCGAGCGCGACGACGAGCGAACTGCCCGCGTACGTACGGAAGATGAGGCGCCCGGTGGCGCGGCCCGCGACCGGGATGAACCGGGCGAGGGCGCCCGTCAGGGTCACCGCGGTGAGCCCGGCGAGCAGCTTCATCGCGGCGATCGCCGCCGAACCCTGTCCGACGGCGGAGGCCGAGTAGTAGTGGGCCGCGATCAGCCAGTAGCCGAGGCCGAGCACCGCGGAGATCCCGGTGTTGAGCATCAGGGCGTAGGCGTTGCGGAACAGCGGGCTGCCGCCGGGGGACTTGCGCCTCCCCGGCAGGCGCAGACGGCGCCCCGACTGCTGGGGCGCCTCGGTCTCGGGCACGGTGTCCTGGGTGGTGGTCGTCGTGTCAGACACGGGAACGGCTGGCCTTCCGGCGGACCTGTCGAGCTCTGCGGACCATGGCGTACCCCTGGGTGAGGACCCGGTCCCTGGCGAAGTTGCGGGCGATCGCACGGCCCTCGACGAGCCGCTCGAACTCCTCGACACCCGTACTGCGGCGCACAGTCACCCGTCGCAGGGCGTACGGCCCCTGGCGGCGGCGGGCGAGGTCGTTGCCGACGGCGAGCGCCTGCGTGAACCCGGTCTCCCGCACCGCGACGCGCACCCGGCGGCTGGAGTAGCCGTAGGGATACGCGAACGAGACGGGTACCGCGCCGAGTTCGTCGGCGACGATCTCCATGCAGCGGACCAGCTCCGCGCGCAGGGAGTCGTCGTCGAGCTGGTCGAGCTGCGGGTGGGTGTGGCTGTGGCCGCCGATCTCGACGTCGGCGTCCGCTAGTCGGCGGATCTGGTCCCAGTCGAGCATGGTGTCGAGGCCGCCCCCGGTGTCGTACGCGCCCCGGATCCAGCCGGTGGAGACGAACAGGGTGGACGCGAAGCAGTGTTGCGCGAGTACGGGCAGTGCGTGCCGGTGCACGCCCTCGTAGCCGTCGTCGAAGGTGATCAGGACCGGGCGCTCGGGCAGCGGTTTGCCCGAGCGCCAACTGGCCGCCAGCTCGGCGGTGTTGATCGGCGTGAAGTGCAGATCGCCGAGCAGGGCCATCTGTTCGGCGAACGCCTCCGGCGCGACGGACAGGGCGCGGGTGGCGTCGTTCGGGGCGGCGGCGACGGAGTGGTACATGAGAATCGGCACCGGTGTGTCACTCATGTGTGTCCCCCCGCTCGATCCCGGCCACCTCGAAACTCGCCCCGCCCCGCCGTGCCCTGAAGCTCCCGACGACATACCCGCCCGCCGCCGTGAACACCCCGGCGACGATCGCGCCCGCCCGGCCCGCGCCGCCCGGCCGCGCGAACACGAAGTCCCGCAGCCCGCGCACCATCCCGGCCGGCAGGACCCGGGTGGTGTAGCGGCGCTCCGACTCAAGTCCCTTGCCCGCGCCGACACTTCGGGCCACCAGCGCCTTGGACAGACCCTCGGCGTAGGTGCGCGTACGGAAGTACCCGAAGTGCTCGCGCGCCTCGGGCACCCGGTGGTGGATCACCGCCCGGTCGTCGATCAGCAGCACCGCGTCCGGTCTGGCCCGCGTGAGCCGGATGCACAACTCCGTCTCCTCGCAGCCCAGCGGACGCTTGTCGCCGTCCCGCCCGATACCGGTCGCGAAACCCCCGGCCGCGTCGAACGCCGTACGCCGGAACGAGGCGTTGCCACCGAGGACGTTGCGCACTCGCACCCGGCCCGGCGGCAGGCCCTTGTAGGTGCAGCCCACCACCCAGTCGAACTCCTCGGGGAACCAGGCCGGTCGGCGGCCCGACGCCCAGATCGGCATCGTGCGGCCGCCCACGGCCATGACCTTGGGGTCGGCGTACGCCTCGGCGAAGTGCCGCAGCCACTCGCGCTCGGCCACGGCGTCGTCGTCGAGGAAGGCGATGACCTCGCCGAAGGACACGGAGATGCCGGTGTTGCGGCCGGCGGACAGGCCGCGCGGGCCCGCGTTCGCCAGCACACGGACCTCGCCCGTCTCCCTCAAGTCCTTGTACTCCCTGGTGAGTCGGTCCAGGAGAGCCGGGTTGTGGTCGACGACCAGCAACGTCTCCAGCGCGGGCCGCGACTGCGCCCGCACCGAGGAGACCGCCGCGAGGATGTCCTCCCAGCGGTCCTCGGTGTAGACGCAGATCACGACAGAGATGTCGGGACTGCTCAAGACACCTCTCCCCGGACCGAGGTGGGCTGCGGGTCGAGACCGTCGATCATCGTGGAGTGCGAACGGCTGCGCAGCGCACGCCTGTTGGAGCGCTCCTTGAGGATCACCTTGAGCACCCGGATCCCGTCCCGCACGGCGCGCAGATTGCTCGTGCCGTGGATACGGAGGTACTCGTGGCTGGGGATCTCCTGCACCTTGAGGCCGGCCTTGACCACCCGGATGTTGATCAGGGTCTCGATCTCGAAGCCGGTGCAGTCGAGGTCGATCTTGTCGAGGCAGTGCCGCCAGAACGCGTTGTATCCGTAGCAGAGATCGGTGTAGCGGGCGCCGAACTTGCGGTTGACGATCGTGCACAGCGCCCAGTTGCCGAGCTTGCGGATGAACGTCATGTCGTCCGTGCCGCCGCCGTTGGCGAAGCGGGAACCCTTGGCGAAGTCCGCACCCGAGACAAGGGCGGAGACATAGCTGACGATCTCGTGTCCGTCGGCCGAGCCGTCCGCGTCGACCATCACGATGATGTCGCCGCTGCAGGCCTCGAACCCGGTGATCAGGGCATCCCCCTTGCCCTTTCCCTGCTGTTCGACGACCTTCACCCCGGGCCACAGTTCGCGGGCCACTTCCACGGTGTTGTCGGTGGAATTGCCGTCCACAAGAACCACTTCGTGTATCCACGCGGGCAGTGTCTTGAAGACGTAAGGGAGATTCTCCGCCTCATTCATGGCGGGAATCACCACGCTCACCGGCGGTGCGATGGCCAGGTGAGAGGAGATCGGCCGGTATTTGGCCGACATTAATGGATCTTGGCCCGATGTCGCTGGGCGCAGAACGGAACTCATGAGTCTGGTCCCTCTCGTCCGGCGGACCGCCCGCCCCTGGGCGGCCCGGCTCTGTGCTCCGGTTCGAAAGGGGGGTTCTCACAGGCGACACGGATCAATGGATCTCCGTGCACGCGTGGTGAGCTGGCAAAGCTGGTCGACCCCCGAAAAACAACATGAAAGCCGGCCGCGCGGACGACTCGGTCACAAGTGCGGTCACCGAGCACGGCACCCCCCTACCGCGCCCCGCGCCGGTTCATCGCGGTCCTTGAGCCCTCCCCTAGAGCCGCTCGATGATGGACCAGTGCGGGTGAGATTACGACGGTATTGATGATTGAACCCGTATGGCAAGGCCTGAAACGGGGCCTCACGTTTTTGTTGGTTTGACCGTTACACTCCTTTGTCAGCCGTTGTACGACGGCGCATATGCCGCACGAATACCGACAGTGCTGTCAGGCCACTGATCACCGCCACCGCGACGATTCCCCCGTCGATCGACCACCGGTGCACGGCCAGCATTCCCTGGGCGACCAGCATGTCGACGACCACCGCGCCCGCGACCGACGCGAGAAGGCGGCCGTAGGGATCAAGTCCGCGCAGCGCCGCCGCGATTGCCGAGGCCGGCGCGGAGAAAAGGAAGAACAGCGCGAACGGTCCGCGCAACGGTGATCCGGAACCGGTGAGCGCGAGCACCGCGCCGACCGTCCCGATGGTCACGGCCGCACCGGCGAAAAGCGCCGACAGGTCCCTCCCCGGTCCTGGTCGCGCCCGCTCGGTGTCGGCGGTGGATGTTCTCTTGATACCTAAGGTCTGCATTGGCGACTTTGCCCCCCAGCGCGCCGGATGCCGGGTTTCAATGTGGCGCAGCCCGACCGGGCACGTCAAGGTGCGGAAGGCGCTTGCACCGGTTCTCGTGGTTCCCCGAATGAATGTTCCCCGGAGGTGGCTGTTGCCTCCGGGGAACAATTACTCGGGTGGGGCCGGACGAGCGCTACGGGACGATTTTCAGCAGCTTGTTCGGCGAGCCGGTGCCCGCGCCGGTCACGACGTTCGACGTGGCGCCGTTCACCAGTGCGGTGGCGACCTGGGCCGGAGTGGACGAGGTGTGGCCCGCGAGATAGACGGCCGCGGCGCCCGCCACGTGCGGGGTCGCCATCGAGGTGCCCGAGAGGGTGGCGGTGGCGGTGTCGCTGGTGTTGTAGCCCGCCAGGATCGAGGAGCCGGGCGCGAAGATGTCCAGCACCGAACCGTAGTTGGAGTAACTGGCCTTGGCGTCCGTGCTGGTGGTGGCGCCGACCGTGATCGCGGTGGCGACCCGGGCGGGGGAGTACGAGGAGGCGTTGGCCGCGCTGTTGCCCGCCGCGACGGCGTAAGTCACCCCGCTGGAGATGGAGTTGGCGACCGCCGTGTCGAGCGAGGTGGAGGCGGAGCCGCCGAGCGACATGTTGGCGACCGCGGGCGTGGTGTGGTTCGAGGTCACCCAGTCGATGCCCGCGATGACCCCGGCCGTCGTACCCGAGCCGCTGTTGTCGAGCACCCGGACCGCCACGATGTTCGCCTTCTTGGCGACGCCGTAGGTCGAACCCGCGATGGTCGTGGCCACATGGGTGCCGTGGCCGTTGCCGTCGGAGGCGGTGGTGTCGCCGTCGACCGCGTCGTAGCCGTAGGAGGCGCGGCCGCTGATCTGGGTGTGGGTGATCCGGACGCCGGTGTCGATGACGTACACGGTCACCCCGCTGCCCGCGGTGTCCGGGTAGGTGTACGTCCCCGAGAGCGGCAGCGCGGCCTGGTCGACGCGGTCCAGGCCCCAGGGCGCGCTGGACTGGGTGGTGTCGGTCAGGTGGACGCGCTGGTTCTGCTCCACCGCGGCGACGGCCGGGTCGGCGGCGAGTCTCGCGGCCTCGGTCGCGGAGAGGCTCGCCGTGTAGCCGTTCAGCACGGTGCCGAACGTCTTCGTGACCGTGCCGCCGTACTCCTTGACCAGGCCCTTGCCCGCGGCCGAGGAGGCCTTGAGGCCGGCGCTCTTCTTGAGGGTGACGATGTAGCTGCCGTCGACGGCTGTGGGGGAGCCGGCGGCCAGGACCGTGCCCGTGGCCGGGGCGGCCTGGGCGGGGAGTGCGGTGAGCCCGCCGACGAGGGCGGCGGTGGCCGCGCCGGTTATCGCGGCGAGCCGGAGCTTGTTGCTACGCAGGAGTGCCATTGCGAGGGAGTCCTCCTCCAGGCGGCGCGCCCGGGTCGGCGCGCGAATGTGGGGGTGCGCGCGTCGTCGTGCGCACAGCCGCGGAGCGTTGCGTTCCGCACCAAGGCTGGGTAAAGCGTGGGTCATGTACCGGTGTGGTTCAAGGGAGTTGACGGTCTGTCACAGAGCTGTCATGCCCACGCAATCGATAGCTCCGGTGGCCTCTCTTTTGGCATGCACACTTCCCGTCGATACGCGTAGTTGGTACGACGGTTGTGGCAGAGATCCTGCTAAGGGAGGTTCCATGAGACGTTCCCGATTTACGGCATACGTGACCTCGCTCCTCCTCGCCGCCGGACTCGCCCTCACCGGGGCGATGACGGCGCAGGCGTCCCAACTCGCCGTAACCGGCGGCTATGTGGCCCTCGGCGACTCCTACTCCTCGGGCGTCGGCGCGGGCAGCTACATCGGTTCCAGCGGCTCCTGCGACCGCAGCACCAAGGCCTACCCCTACCTCTGGGCAGCCGCCCACTCACCCTCGACGTTCGACTTCACCGCTTGCTCCGGCGCCCGAACGGGTGATGTTCTGGCGAGTCAACTCGGCCCGCTCACCTCGGCCACGTCCCTCGTCTCGATCTCCATCGGGGGCAACGACGCCGGCTTCGCCGACGTCATGACGACCTGCGTCCTGCAGTCCGACAGCTCCTGCCTGACCCGGATCGCCACCGCGAAGGCGTACGTCGACTCGACGCTCCCCGCCCAACTCGACAAGGTCTACTCGGCGATCAGCGCCAAAGCCCCCGCCGCGCACGTGGTCGTGCTCGGCTACCCGCGCTTCTACAAGCTCGGCACCACCTGCCTCGGCCTCTCCGCGACCAAGCGCACCGCCATCAACGGCGCGGCCGACTACCTCGACGCGGCCCTCGCCAAGCGCGCCGCCGACCACGGCTTCACCTTCGGCGACGTCCGCACCACGTTCACCGGCCACGAGATCTGCTCCGGCAGCTCCTGGCTGCACAGCCTCAACCTGCTGAGCATCACCGAGTCGTACCACCCGACCGCGGCCGGCCAGTCCGGCGGCTACCTCCCGGTGTTCGCCGGCGTCGCCTGACGGCTCACCCGTCAGAAGGTGACGCCGAGTCCGACGCGGAGGCCCCGTCCGACGGGGTCTCCGTCAGGCAAGTCACCGAGAACGGCACCGAGTTGGACGTCTTCTCCACCGGGCTGCGGACCTCGACACTGATCTCGTTGCTGAACGTCCCGCTGTTCGAGTACGTCGTCAGGAACACCCGGTCCTGCTTGGTCTTCCCGCCGCCCGACGGGAACGACAGCGTCTTCCAACTGGGGTCCGAGACCTTGCCGTTCTTCAGCACCCACCGGTAGGACACCTCCGCGGGCAGCTTCCCCACCGTGAAACTCGCCGTGAAGGTCGGCGCCTTCGTGTTCGACGGCGGACAGCTCCCGGAGTAGTCGGTGTTGGCGCCCGCCACGGACACCTGCACCGACTGCGGCGCCGACGAGGACTTGCTCGCGCTCGGGCTCGGCGTCTCACTGGCGGCCGTGGTCTCGCTGCTCGCGCTGGGCGAAGTCCCGTCCGAGGGCTGGCTCTTGGGGGTGCTGGTGCCCTTGCCCGCGTCGGTGTTGTCCCCGTTGCCCTGGTTCAGCAGCGCGTACGTCAGTCCACCGATCGCCAGGGCCAGCGCGATCACACCCGCGATGATCACGGCGGCCGCCCGGCGATTGCGGTGCGGTTCGTCCGCGGCCGTCGGCGTCGAGTAGGAGGTGGGCGGCGGCCCGAAGCCCTGCACGGGCGTCCGCGAGTTCTGCTGCCCGTAGGCGTCCTGCGGGGCACCCGCCATCGTCGGTGTGTACGGCGTCGTCGGCGCCGTGACCGCGCGCGGCGCACCGCCCGCCGCGACCAGCCGCAGATCCCGCTCCGCCTGCTCGGCCGAGATGCGCTCGGCCGGGTCCTTGCGCAGCAGCCCCTCGATCACCGGGGTGAGCGGACCCGCCAGACGGGGCGGCGGCAACTCCTCGTCCACGATGGCCCGCAGAGTGCTCAGCGGTGTGTTCTGCCGGAACGGTGAGTGGCCCTCGACCGCCGCGTACAACAGCACACCCAGCGCCCACAGATCGGACTCGGGCCCGGGCGTACGGCCCAACGCCCGCTCCGGGGCGAGGAATTCGGGCGAACCGATGACCTCGCCGGTCATGGTGAGCGCCGAACTGCCCTCGACCATCGCGATACCGAAGTCGGTCAGCACGACCCGACCGTCGTTCGACATCAGCACGTTGGCCGGTTTCACATCGCGGTGCAGCACCCCGGCGTCGTGCGCGGCCCGCAGCGCGGCGAGCACCTCGGCACCGATGTGCGCGGCCCGCTGTGGCGTCAACGGGCCCTCGGCGTCCAGGAGATCGGCCAGGGACACGCCCCGCACCAGCTCCATGACGATCCAGGGACGGCCCTCCTCCATCGCCACGTCGTACACCGTCACCACATTGCGGTTGGCGACCCGCGCCGCCGCCCACGCCTCGCGCTCCAGCCGGGCGTACATCCGCTCCACGTCACCGGAGGCCAGTCCGGCCGGCGCGCGGACCTCCTTGACGGCGACCTCGCGTTGCAGCACCTCGTCGCGGGCCCGCCAGACCGTTCCCATACCGCCCTCGCCGAGGGGGGACAGGAGTCGGTAGCGGTCCGCGATCACACGTTCAGTGCCCGGTTCTTCGGGCATGGTCGCTCCCCATTCGCATCCGGGCCAATTCTCCACAAACGTAACTCAGCCGAGTGCGGATGCCGCCCCCTTGAGCACCAAACCGATACCGAGGGCGACGACGACGAACGCCGACGCCAACGGCAGTGTCCTGCGGACCAGGACCGCCATGGGGCTGGTGGTCCAGCGGGGGCGCCGGTCCAGCACTCGGTTCATCCCTGTACCCAGCTTGACGACGGCGAATCCGGCGGCGGTGAGGGTGAGGGCGAGTCCGACGCCGTAGGCGACGACCAGCAGCAGCCCGAACCAGGCCTGGCCGAGCGCGGCGGCCCCCACGAGGACGACCACCGCGGACGGGCTCGGCACGAGCCCGCCGGCGAAGCCGAGCAGGAGCGTGCCGCGCAGGGTGGGGGCGGTGGAGTGGGTGTGCGTGAAGCCGCCGTGCGTGTGTTCTACGGCGTGGTCGTGGTCGTGCGAGTGGCCGTGCTCGTGATCGTGGTCGTGGTCGTGCTCATGGGGGTGGGGGTGGGCATGGCCGTGATCGTGACTGTGGTCATGGTCGTCGTCGTGGCTGTGGGGGTGCGGGTGGGCCTCGGTGAGCGCCTGCGTGGACCCGGCCTGGGCGTGCGCGGACGCGAGGACCAGTGAGCGCTGGGGGGACTTGGCGCTCTCGTGGCTGTGATCGCCACCGTGGGGGTGCGGGTGGGGATGGGGGTGCGAAGTGGCTTGCGGGCGTGGGCGGTTGCGCCAGGCGCGGCGTACGAGGTTGCCGCCCGCGAAGAGGACCAGGACGCCGCTCGCGATGCCCAGCCAGGCGATCACCGAGGGCGTCGCGGCGGAACCGGCCGTGACCAGGAGGCCCAGGGCGATCACGCCGAGGGTGTGGGTGACCGTGACCGAGGCGGCGAGGGGGAGCACGTCCTTGAGGCGCGCGCGACCGCCCCGGGCCGCCGCCGTGGCCGCCATCAGCGTCTTGCCGTGACCGGGGGCGAGCGCGTGCATCGCGCCCAGGGCGATCGCGATGAGCAGGGACAGGGCCGCGAAGCCGACACTGAGGTGGTGGCGGGCGACCATGTTGGTCAAGGCCTCCGTCCAACGGTCCACGCCGCGCGGGAGGATGTTGGACGCGGTCGAGTCCGCCTGCGACTGGTCGTCGTCGGTGAGGGCCGGGCCGCCGGGACGCGCGCGCAGCGACGCCTTCGTGATGTCGGCGGGCGAGGAGAGCAAGTCCTTGGGATAGCTGGTCAGTTCGTGCGACACCGACTTCTTCGGTACGTCCGTCCCGGTCAGCGTCATCCGGTCGGCGCGCGCGGTGATCTCCCGCCAGCCGGGCCCGGTGGTCAGGCCCGCGCTGTGGAAGCCCAGGGCGACCGTGCTGCCCTTGGGGAGTGCTGCCGTCGAACTGCACTCCAGCCGCAGGGTGTTGAGCCCGGCCTGTCCGGGCCGCAGCCGTGCGGTACTGGTGCCGGGCGTGAGCGCGACCGTACGTCCGTCGACGGTGACCTTGCTGCCCTCGGCGGCCTTGTCGCACCGCTGCCGGGCCCACTCGGTCATGCCCAACCGCTTGATGTCCGGCTTGGCCTGGGTCGCCGGGATCTCCGCGAGGTCCTCGATGTGCGTGACGCGCAGGATGCCGGGGGCGACGACGAGACCGTCGTAGCGGTTGACCGTGAAGTTGCCCAGCGGGTGCGCGCTCGCTGCCGCCGTGGGGACGAGCAGGAGCGCGCCGGTGGCCGTGAGGACGGCCGCGGCGGACGCGAACAGACGGCGGACGGGCCTCACTTGGTCGCCTCCAGCGCCTTACGGGCCTTGGCCGCACCCAGTGGCGAGAAGCCCGGGTTCAGCTTCAGGGCCTTGGTCAGGTGGGCGCGGCCGTCGGCCGTGTGGCCGGTGGCGAGCTCGATCATGCCGAGGTGGTAGATGAACGAGGCGTTGTGGTAGTCGGTGGCCGTGGCCTGACGCGCGTACGAAAGGGCTTCCGCGTCGCGGCCGTTGACGTGCAGGGCCCAGGCCAGGGCGTCCGCCGTGTGCACGGTGTGCCGGCGGGCCCACTCGGCGCGGGCGGCCTTCAGGGCCGACTTGATGTCGCCGTGGTCGGCCGCGGCGAGCGCGGTGTCGAGGTCGGCGTTGACGCCGTTGGCACGGGCGAGCGCGATCCAGGCGTCGACGAGGGCGTACTGGTCGTCGGCCTTCGCCTTGTCGCCGGCGGCGCCCCGGCTCTCGTACAACTCACCCAGCTCCACGAGGGGTTGGGGCAGCGGATAGCGGGAGACGACCAGCTCCAGGCCCTTGATGGCGTCGGCGCGGTCGCCCAGGGCGGCCTGGGCGCGGGCGCGGCCCTCCAGAGCGGGGAGGTAGTTCTCGTCGGCGGCGAGCGCGCGGCCGTAGTAGTCCAGGGCCGTCTTGTAGTCGCCCTGGTTCCAGGCGAGTTGACCGAGCGTGCCGGCCACGTACGAGATGTCGCCGGGGGAGGTGGCGGCGGCCAGCGCCTGCTCCAGCACCGTGCGGGCCGTCTTGACGTCGCCGCGCAGCTCGTGGACGTAGGCGTAGCGCGTGAACACCGGGACGCCGGGCTTGCGGGCGTCGGCCAGGTCGGCGGCCTTCGACGCCTCGTCGTAGCGGCCGAGTTCGACGAGCGCGTCGATACGGGAACACAGGGCGCGCTCGCTGTACGGGTTCTCCTTGAGGACCTTGTCCGCGTAGCTCAGGGCCTCCGCGAACTCGTGCCGGGCGGCGGCGAGCGCGGCCCGGCCCTCCAGGGCGTTCTCGTTGTTCGGCGAGATCTTCAGAGACCGCGTGAAGGCGGCCTGCGCCTGCGGGTACCGGGAGGGGTCGCCCTTGGTCCTGGCCTGCTCGACATAGGCGAGACCGAGCGTCGCCCACCCGTCGAAGTCCTTGGGCTGGCCCCGGAGATGGGCCTGCAGCGCGGCGATGCTCGCGTCCAGGCTCCCGCTGGCCAGCAGGTCGGGCGACACGGCGCTGGAGACGTTCGTGACGCCGGTGGCACCGCTGTCCTTCGCCGCGCCGATCGCGATCGCCCCGGCGGTCATCGCCACGGCCAACAGGGCGGCGCAACCGGCGAGTTGGACGACCCGCCAGCGACGGCCGGCTGCGCCCAACCGGCGTACGGCGGCGACGCGTTCATCGGCTACCGCGTCTTCCGGGGTGCCGGGGTGCGGGGCGTGATCACCGTGGTCATGGTCGTGCGCGTGGGGGTGGTCGTGATCGTGGGAGTGAGGGTGGGGATGGGGGTGAGGGTGGTCGTGCCCAGGCGATGGGGCTGCGGCTTCGGTCGGTCCTGCTTCGGGCGCGATCTCCGGCTCGATCTCGGCCTCGGGCTCGATCTCGGGGTCGGCCTCGGCGTCGGAGTCGGTCGTGGCCTCGGAGTCGGCCTCGACCTTGGAGTCGGCCCCGGCTTCGGAAATGGCCTCGTCGCCTTCGGAGTTGGCCTCGGCTTCGGAACTGGCCTTGGTTTCCGCGGAGTTGACCCCGGCCTCGGAACCGACCTCGGCTTCGCCGGAGTCGGCCACGGCTTCGGAACTGACCTCGGCTGCCTGGGAGTCGGCCTCGCGCTCAGGGCCGGTCCCGGCCTCGGCGTCGGTCTCGCCCTCCGCCCACACGCGGTCCCACTCGCGTTCCCGCTCCGCCGCCACCGGCGTCTCGCCGGGCTCGCCCTCCGTCGGCTTGTTGTCGTGCTCGCGCGGGGCCATGCCGTTCCTCCATCGCCTGGGGTGGTTCAAGTGCCGTACTGCTGAGAGGTGTTGTCACGCAGGGGTGGCGCGGCCCGCACCGTGGGGGAAGAAGCTGTGCGGGCCGCGCCAGTCGGTGGGGGTTTAGTACGGGCGGTGGGTCATCCGGCGGCGCCACCACGCGACGCCCGCGCCGATCAGCAGGACGCCGGCCACACCGGAGGCCGCCGAGGCGGTGATCAGCATCATGTTGTTGCTGGAGGACGTGCCCGCCGGCTGCAGCGCGTCGCCCAGCTGGTTCTTGACGTCACTGCCGCCGCTGGTGCCCTTGGCGAGCGGACCGCGCGAACCCGAGGTCGGCTCGGCGACGTAGGGGAAGTACTTCTCGAAGCCCTTGTCGTTCTTGTCGACCGCGTCGCCCAAGTCGTTCTTGGAACCGACGAGTTCACCCTCCATGACCTGGAGCGCCTCGTCGATCACGTCGTCGGTGAGCCGACGCCCGTTCGGGAAGCCCGCGTTGTCGCCGTCCAGCACACCGAGCCGCTTGGGGTGCGCGGTCGGCGGGATCGACGTGTTGAGGCGCAGCATCTCCGACGGCTTCGCGTACGGCTGCTCGGTGTTGAGGTTCTTGACGCCCGTGAGGAACACGCTGACGAGGTCGCTGCGCGGCTCCTTCGGCGCCTTGATCTTGTAGATCGACTCGATCAGCTTCGGCAGTTCCGGCTCGGTCACGTTCTTCAGGAACTGCGCGTCGTCCTTGGGCTCGGACGCGTTGAACTTGTCCTTGTCCTTCTGCGGGTTGACGACCTCGTTGACCAGCGGGTTGCCCAGGCGCGAGACCTGCGTGTAGTAGCCCTTGGCGTTCTTGCGCTGGGTCGTGGAGTAAATACCCACGGTCGGACGGGACTTGGACTGCCGGATCAGGTCGTTCGGCACCTGGAGGGCGATCGTGTTGACGTTGTAGCCCTTGAGCGTGTCGTTGCCGACCTCGCTGAGGTTGCCGCCGTACAGCAGGTCGAAGACGCGCAGGTCGGCGAAGAACGGGTCGTCGGCCTGACCGGCGAAGGTCGCGCCGCCGTTCGCCGTCTTGTAGATCGCCTGCGAACGCAGCTTGGCGTAGTCGGGCATCGACGCGTCGCCGACGTCGGAGGGCGCCGCCGGGATGTCGTCGGCGACCTTCGTCTCGGAGACCTTCTTGCCCTTCTTGAGCTTGATGAGCTCGATGTCGTACGACTGCGTGACGTTCAGGTCCGGGTCGGTGAGGCTGGTGACCGGGCCCGTGTTGTACAGGAACGTCTTCTTGTTCTTGATCTGGGTGCTGAAGGTGTAGCGGAAGATGAAGTCGTCCAGCGCGTCACCGTTGTTGTCGACGTGGATGTCGTACTGGGCGTCGTCGGCGAACTGGTAGAAGTTCGGGCCGCCGGCGGGCTCCTCGAACGGGATCCAGTTCGCCACGATGGTGGTGGTGTCCGGCTTGTCCGGGCTCACGAACGCGTAGAGGTCCGTGTTGTCGTACTGCGGAGTCCCCGAGATGAGAGGGGCCTCCCGGTGGGAGGAGGCCGAGGCCACTCCCGGTGCCAGCGCGGCCGTGCCGGCGGCTGCGAGCCCCCCGGCGGCCAGCGCCCCACATATGAGGGCCGCAAGCTTCTTGCGTCCCGCACCGCTCCTGGAGATAGGTGTCATGCCGTCCGTCCTCAGTGCCAACTTGCCTGACGCTCGGGGATTCGGAGCTGCTGCCGGGCCGGATTGGTCGAATCCGAAAAGTTTTTTTGGTGGACTCCAATCCGGCTCGTGACCCGCGTTTCAAGTCCGCTGATCCGTAACCCATCCTTAGAGGCATCCGCTGCGAATGCCTCGTGTGACGGGATGCGAAGTGACAGACCGCGTGCGGTCGAAGAGGAGGGGCCGCGTGCGGTCGACGAGAGGGGGACGGGTGGGGGCGGACGAACTCCTGGTGCAGGTCGCCGGAGGGGACCAGCGAGCCTTCGAGGAGCTCTACGGCCTGGTGTCCGGGCCCGTGTTCGGACTGGTGCGCCGGGTGGTGCGCGACCCCGCGCAGTCCGAGGAGGTGTCCCAGGAGGTGCTGCTCGAACTGTGGCGGTCCGCCGCCCGCTTCGATCCCGGCCGCGGCAGCGCGCTGTCCTGGGTCCTCACCCTCGCCCACCGCCGGGCCGTCGACCGGGTGCGCAGCGCCCGCGCGGCCGTCGACCGCGAGCAGCGCGAGGCCCGCCGCTCCCACAACCCGGCCTTCGACCAGGTGACCGAGGAGGTCGAGGCAGGCCTGGAGCGCCAGTTGGTGCGCCGCTGCCTGGACCGGCTCACCGCCCTGCAGCGGCAGTCCGTGACTCTCGCCTATTACGACGGCTATACGTACCGTGAAGTGGCCGAGCGGCTCTCGCTGCCGCTGGGCACCGTCAAGACCCGTATGCGTGACGGACTCACCCGGCTGCGCGACTGCCTGGGAGGTGCCGCATGAGTGTCCTCGCCCGACTGTTCGGCCGGGGCGATCTCCATTCGCTCGCCGCCCCCTACGCCCTCGACGCCCTCGAACCCGGTGAGCGCGCCCAGTTCGAGAAGCACCTCAAGAAGTGCGAGCGCTGCGCCTTCGAGGTCCGTGCCCTGACCGAGGGCGCGGCCCGCCTGGCCAGGTCCATGGCCGCCCAGCCGCCGCCCGCGATGCGTGACCGGGTGCTGTCCGCGATACGCAACACCCCGCAGGAGCCCGGGCCGTTGCGGGAGCGCGGGCGGGAGACGCGGGAGTACACGCCGCGGCTGCCGGCCCATGTGTGGGGCGCGGAGCCGCAGGCGGCACGCGCCCGTGTGCCCCAACGGCGGCCGTTCTTCGTGCCGTTCGCCACCGCGACGGCCGCCGCGGCCCTCGTCGTGGCCTCGCTGTTCGCGGTGCAGGCGAACCGGACACAGGACAAGCTGGACGCGGCGCAGGCGCAGTCGCGTGAGATCGCACACGTTCTCGCGGCTCCCGACGCCCGTGCGACCACCGGCGCGGACACCGCGGGCCGGAGCATCGGCGTGATCGCCTCCGCGTCGGAGGGGCGCGCGGTCGTCACCCTGAGCGGATACGGCGCACTGCCCAGCGGGCGCGTGCGTCAACTGTGGCTGATGCGCCCCAATGTGCAACCGCGCTCCCTCGGGCTCTTCAAGGACGACACGCCCTTGGTCACCACCGGACTCGACAAATCAGCAACATCACTCGCAGTGACCGTCGAGCCCGACGGGGGCTCACCACAGCCCACAACGCAGCCAGTTGTCCAACTCGCCCTGAAATCGGTTGGATTCGGAGAGTAATCACGGAGGGGTCGTCAACGCCCTTACGGGGAAGGTGAATCCTGAGACCTCGATACACGAGTGCCCGGTTGGGGCGATAGGGTTACCCTGCCCGGGCCGGGTGGACTCGTACGGGTGGGGAGTGACATGGAACAGATAGTGCGCAGTAGGGCAAGGGTCCCTGCGATCACGTGCGGGAGCAGCGCGACGAGTTCGCGCCTCGACCGCCATCTCTCGGTGCTGGGCGGCCCCGTCGTCCCGCAGCGCGAGACGGCAGAGGCGACCTCGCTGATGCGCGAGCTCACCTCGCGCGACACCACGCAGGAACGCAGCGCCAGGGGCGCGCGAGTGAGCAGGGTCTCGCTCTTCGCACCGCTGCGCAGGCTGCGCCGTTCGCTGTTCGGCGGGCGCTGAGCAAGTCCTCGGCGTCCCCGGGGAGTTCCCGGGGGCCCGCGCTCAGGACGCCACACCGTCCCGGCGCAGTGCTGCGATCTCCACGTCCGCCATCCCCACGGCACGCAGCAGCGCCACGGTGTGCTCCCCGAGCGCGGGCACGTCACCCATCCGCGCCTCGCCTCCGCCCGGCAAGGTGATGGGCGGCAGCAGCGCCCGCAACGGCCCGACCGGCGAACCCACTTCCCGCCACCGCTCCCGGGCCGCCAACTGCGGGTGCTCCGCCACCTCTTGTACGTTCCTGAGGTGCGCGCAGGCCACGCCCGCGCGCTCCAGCCGCGACACGGCCTCGTCGGTGGCCAGCCCACCCAGCACCGCACCGACGAGACCGTCCGTGCGCTGCCGGTTCACCACCCGCTCCGCGTTGGTCGCGAAGTCGGGGTCGGTCCCCAACTCGGGCCTTTGGAGGACCTGTTCGGCCAGCCGCCGCCACTCCCGGTCGTTCTGCACCGCGAGCAGCACCTGCCCGCCGTCCGCCGTGGGATAGACGTCGTACGGCGCGATGACGGCGTGCGCAAGACCCGTACGCGCCGGGGGAGTTCCGCCGTGCATCGTGTGATGCAGCGGATGCCCCATCCACTCCACGACCGCGTCCAGCATCGAGACCTCGACGGGCCCGCCCCGCCCGGTGGTTCCGCGCCGCACCAGCGCCGCCAGCACACCGGAGAACGCGTACATCCCCGCCGCGATGTCGGCCACCGGGATCCCCGCCTTCACCGACCGCTCAGGCGTCCCCGTCACCGACACCAGCCCCGCCTCGCACTGCACGAGCATGTCGTAGGCCCGCTTGTCCGCGTACGGCCCGGAAGCCCCGTACCCCGAGATGTCCACGGAGACCAGCCGGGGATGCGCCGCACACAGGGTCGCCGCGTCCAGCCCGAGCCGGGCCGCCGCACCGTGCGCGAGGTTCTGCACGAACACGTCCGCGTCCGCGACCAGCCGCCGTACGACGTCCAGTCCACGCGGGTCCTTCAGGTTCAGCGCGATCGACTCCTTGCCCCGGTTGCACCATACGAAGTGCGAGGCCAGACCGCCGGCCGCGATGTCGTAGCCGCGCGCGAAGTCACCGCCGTCGACCCGCTCGACCTTGATCACCCGGGCGCCCAGATCGGCGAGTTGACGGGTGGCGAAGGGGGCGGCGACGGCCTGTTCGACGGCGACGACGGTGACGCCCTCAAGGGGCAGCGGCAGAGGCTCCATGCGAGGGATCATGTCCCGCGCCCGGCGCCTTTGTCATGCGGGGACTTCAGCGCTCGCCGTGTGCGTACCGGCGTACGGCGAGCGGCGCGAACACGGCGATCAGCGCCGCGCACCACGCCAGCGACCCGGCGATCGGATGGGCCACCGGCCAGGCGGCGCCCTCGGGCACGGGCGAGTTGCCGAACAGATGTCGCAGGGCCGTGGTCACCGCGCTGATCGGGTTCCACTCGGCCAGCGCGCGCAGCCAGTCGGGCAGCCGGTCGGTCGGGATGTACGCGTTGGACAGCAGCGGCAGCATGAAGGTCGCGCTGCCGAGCTGACCGGCCGCCTCCTCGCTGCGCGAGGCGAGCCCGAGCACGATGCCAACCCAGGCGCAGGCGAACCGGAACAGCAGCAACAGGCCCACAGCGGCGGCGGCTTGGGCCGCCGACCCCTCGACCCGCCACCCCACCGCGAGACCGACCAGCAGGAACGGCACGGTGCCGGCCGCCGTGACGACCAGATCGGCACTCGCCTGCCCGAGCGGTACGGCGGCCCTGCTCATCGGCAGGGTGCGGAAGCGGTCCGTCACACCCCGGTGCGAGTCCTGGGCGGCCTGGAACATGCCGGTCATGATGCCGTTGGCGGCGGTCGCGACCAGCAACCCCGGTACCAGGTAGGAGCGGTAGGCGTCGCCGGGCATCGCCAGCGCGCTGCCGAAGACGTACCCGAAGAACAGCAGCATCGTGATCGGCATGGTCTGGGTGAGGATCGCCAGCGCCGGGTTGTTCCGCACGCGCCGCAGCTGCCGGCCGAGCATCGCGCCGCCGTCGTACGCCAACGCGCTCACGTCACAGCCTCCTTACGGTCCGTCAGCCGGAGGAACACGTCGTCGAGGGTCGGTGGCCGCAGGCTCGCGTCGAGCAACGGCACGCCCGCCGCGTCGAGTTCGCGGACGAGTCGGGGCAGGGTGAGGGTCGGATCGCCGGTGACCGCGCCGACGGTGTTCCGCTCGTGGTCGAACGACGGCTCGGCGCCCGTGAGTTGGTCGAGGACACCGGCCGCCTTCGCCAGCGCGTCCGCATGCGCGACGACGACCTCGGCGTACGTGCCGATGAGCGCCTTGAGTTGGGACGGCGACCCGCTGTGCGCGACCCGCCCCCGGTCCACCAGGGCGATGTCGTCGGCCAGTTGGTCGGCCTCCTTCAGGTACTGCGTGGTCAGCAGCACGGTCGTACCCTCCCTCTTCAAGTCCCGTACGGCGTCCCAGACCTGATTCCGGCTGGCCGGGTCGAGGCCGGTCGTCGGTTCGTCCAGGAACAGCACGTCGGGGCGTCGTACGAGACTCGCCGCCAGGTCGAGACGGCGGCGCATCCCGCCGGAGTAGGTGGACGCGGGCCGGTCGGCGGCCTCGGTCAGGCCGAAGCGGTCCAGCAGTTCACCGGCCCGCTCGGCCGGACCCCGCACCCGGTGCAGCCGCGCGAACAGGCGCAGGTTCTGCCGGCCGGTGAGGTCGCCGTCGACCGACGCGTACTGCCCGGTGACGCCGATCCGGCGCCGTACGGCCGGAGCCTCCCGGACCAGATCGTGGCCGGCGATCCGCGCGGAGCCCGCGTCGGGGCGCAGCAGGGTGGTGAGCAGCCGGACGGCCGTGGTCTTGCCCGCGCCGTTGGGCCCGAGGATCCCGCAGATCGTGCCCCGCGCCACCGCCAGGTCCAGCCCGCGCAGCGCGTGCACGGCGCTGAAGCGCTTCTCCAGACCTTCACTAAGTACATCGTACGTAGTAGTCATGGGTCGACCATAGCGCACTACGTACGGTGTACGTAACTAGGATGGTGGTCGAGGTGATGATCAATGGCGGACCGAGCGGCCGTACCCGAAGTGATCTGGGCGCGTCCGGAGCGGGCGGGGCGCGGGCCCAGGCCCGCGTACAGCCGCGCGGACATCGCGGCGGCGGCGGTGCGGATCGCCGACGGCGGGGGGCTGGACGCGGTGTCCATGCGGCATGTCGCGGCCGAGTTGGGGTGCGGCACGATGTCGCTCTACAACTACGTCCCCCGCAAGGAGGACCTGTACGAGCTGATGGTTGACGCGGTCAGCGGCGAGCACGAGGAGTGGGGGCCGTCGGGGGACTGGCGGGCGGACATGGTCCGGGTCGCCCATCAGACCCGGACGCTGATGCACCGGCATCCGTGGCTGCCGCGGTTGATGTCACCGGTGTACGGCTTCAGCCCGAACGCGCTGCGGTATCTGGAGCACTGCCTTGCCTGTCTCGATCCGGTCGAGGCGACGTACGGCACGAAGATGCAGCTTGTGGGGATGCTCAACGGGGTTGTGACCATGTATGTGAGCAATGAGCTGGCCACCGCCGAGCGGTCGCGGTCGTTGCCGTGGTCCGAGGAACAGGAACACGCGGTGCGGATCGCGTACTTGGGGAGTCAGATCGTGGGTGGGGCTTATCCGCGGATGGCTGCGGCGTTCTTGGAGGATCCGGGGCCCATTGATCTGGACGCCATTTTTGACGTGGCGGTGGGGAAGGTTTTGGATGCGTTTGCGCCGTAGGTGCGTGCGGGCCGGTGGGGGCTGGGCGCGCCCACGCGGCGGAGCCGCATATCAAATACAGCCCCGCGCCCCCAAGCGACTCAGATGAGCGTGAATTGACCCTCTGGGCCCTCTTCGTGGTGGTCCAAGACCGATGCGGGGTGGTGTGCTGACTCCGGCGCCGGGAGGATGCCCGCCTTGCGCAGCTCCGCTGCCGTGATCGGGTCCGTCATCGTCAACTCCTCCTGCTGCGGGCGCAGTTCCGCCAGCAGGGCCAACACCGTGATCAGTTCCAGCAGTTCTGACGTCCATGTCTGCTGCCAGGTCGTCGGGCGGATCGCCGCCAGCGTGCCCGGCTCGGCGGACTCTGACGTCCGGGACGTGAACCACTCCTCCAGGACGCGTACTCCGCTCACCTCGAAGTCCCAGGACTCGGGCGGGACCGGGGAGATGCGGCCCTCGTCCAGGTGGAGGGTCTCCTCGTCGCGGTCGTAGTGGAGGGTCAGGGGGAGGGGCGGCAACGGGGCGCGGACGTAGGGGCGTCGGCCGCCGGGGAGTTTGGGGCGGTCGCCGTCGCGGCGCGTCAGCCAGAGGATGCGGTGGCCCAACTCGACCCCGTGGTACCAGAGTTCGGCATCCGCAGTCAGGGGGACGGTTGGCCCGGGGCGTACCGTCGCCACCGTCCAGGCGAGGACGTCCACCGGGGCGGGGGAGTGGCCGAGACGGTCGGCGAGGTGTTCCAGCAGGCCCGGTGCCAGGTTCGGTTCCGCGCCGCCGGGGCGGCGGTACAGGGGGCGGACGCGGCCGGGACGGAGGACCGGCAGGCGTGACGACGTGAGAACGGGTGGGCCGGCGGTGTTCGGGGACGTCTCCACCACGAAGACCTGGTGTTCGTCCGCCACCCGCCACAACTCCGGCCGGGCCACGTCGATCAGGCGGTGGTCCGGGATCAGCCACTGCTCGTCGAAGGGGGCGTGCAGGACGCGGACCGGTTCCGGGCAGGGGCCGGTGGCGCGGACCAGTTTCTCCGTGCCGCTGGACTGGCCCGGGAGTTGGGTCACCGCCGAGTGGAGGGTGCGGGAGCGCGTCGGCTCGAACAGGGCTTCCCGGTCCGGGACTTCGGCCTTCAGCAGGGCGTCCCAGCGGGCTTTCAGGGTTGCCGCGTCGGGAGCCGTCGGCCACCCCCGGCCGAGCCGGATCGGTGCGACGGACCACGGCATGAGGTCCGCGAGCAACGGAGCGTCGTCGTGCGTCACGCTCGGCATCGTACGACGACCTCAGTTCGCGACGTCGAGCGTCACCGAGAAGGAGAAACGGTCCCCCCGGTAGTGGATGACGGCCACGTCCAGCACCCTGCCCCGGGTGTCGTAGGTGATCCCCGTGTAGTGCAGGATCGGGCTGAGGAGCGGGACTTGGAGGAGGCGGGCGGTCTCCGGGTCGGCGAGGCGGGCCTCCACCGTGTCCGTGATGCGGCTGATGTCCGCGCCCACGACGTCCCGCAGCACCTTCGTCATCGGCCAGCGGATCAGGCCGTCCGGGTCGAGTCGGGCGGCCAGTTCGGGGCGGATGTGGTTGCGGGCGTGGTTCGTGGGTTCGCCGGTCTTCTCGTCGCAGCGGAGGCGGTGATACGCCGCCACCTCGGTCAAGTCCGGGAAGTGCTCGGCCAGTTCGGGCGGTACGGGCACCTTGCCGTGGTCCAGGAGCTCGGTCGTCATGCCGGACTGCTGGGCCACGATCGCGTCCACCGAGCCCAACAGCCGTACCGGCGTGGCCCGTCGGACGCCGGGTTCGATGAACGTGCCCCGGCGGCGGTGCCGGGTGATCAGGCCCTCGTCCTCCAGCTCCTTCAACGCCTGGCGCATCGTGAGCACGCTGACGCCGTAGTGCCCCGCGAGCTGCTCCTCCGTGGGCAGCCGCAGCGGGTCCTGGGGCGAGCGGCCGAGTATCGAGGCGCGCAGGGACTGCGACACCTGGTACCAGAGCGGCAGCTTGCGGTTCAGGACGATCGAATCCGGGGCGAAGGAGGTCACGGGGCCATCCGTACCGGTAGGGAGGGATCGGTGCAAGGGCCGTGGGCCGGTGGGGAGTTGTCAGTCCGTGGGGCGGAAGTGGCGCTGGAGGCCCCGCCAGACGTCGTCGTAGCCCTGCTGGAGGTGGTCGGCGTGCGCTGCCTGGGCCGTCGCCGTCACCGGCCAGCGGGTCTCGAACATGAACGCCAGGCCGTCGTCGATCTTCTGCGGGCGCAGCTCGGCGGCGCTCGCGCGGTCGAAGGTCTCCCGGTCCGGGCCGTGCGCCGACATCATGTTGTGCAGCGAGCCGCCCCCGGGCACGAAGCCCTCCGCCTTCGCGTCGTAGGCGCCCTCGATGAGGCCCATGTACTCGCTCATCACGTTCCGGTGGAAGTACGGCGGCCGGAACGTGTCCTCGCCCACCAGCCAGCGCGGGGCGAAGACCACGAAGTCCACGCCGGCCAGTCCCGGGGTGTCCGACGGCGACGTCAGCACCGTGAAGATCGACGGGTCGGGGTGGTCGTAGGAGATGGAGCCGAGCACATTGAAACGGCGCAGGTCGTAGGCGTACGGCACATGGTTGCCGTGCCAGGCGACCACGTCGAGGGGCGAGTGGTCGTAGGTCGCGGTCCAGAGGTTGCCGCAGAACTTGTTGACCACCTCGACCGGGCCCTCGACGTCCTCGTACGCGGCGACGGGCGCCCTGAAGTCCCGGGCGTTGGCGAGTCCGTTGGCGCCGATCGGGCCGAGGTCGGGGAGCTGGAAGGGCGCCCCATAGTTCTCGCACACATATCCGCGGGCTGAAGCATCCAGCAGCTCCACACGGAAGCGCACCCCACGGGGGATCAACGCCACATGTCCCGGCTCCACATGGAGGAGCCCGAACTCCGTGCGCAGCAGCAGCCCCCCGCGCTCCGGGACGATCAGCAGCTCGCCGTCCGCGTCGCTGAAGACCCGGTCCATGGAGGAGTCGGCGTGGTACAGGTGCACGGCCATGCCGGTGCGCTGGGTCGCGTCGCCGTTGCCGCCCAGGGTCCACAGGCCGGCCAGGAAGTCGGTGCCGGGCGCGGGCGCGGGGAGCGGGTTCCAGCGCAGCCGGTTCGGATCGGGCACCGACTCCGTGAAGGGTGCCGTACGGATCGCGCCGTTGTCGGCGCGGGTGAAGGGCGGGTGCGCGGCCGAGGGGCGGACGCGGTACAGCCACGAGCGGCGGTTGTGCGCCCTCGGCTCGGTGAACGCCGAACCGCTGAGCTGCTCCGCGTAGAGACCGAGCGGTGCGCGCTGCGGGGCGTTGCGGCCCTCGGGCAGGGCGCCCGGCACCGCCTCCGAGCTGTGTTGATTCCCGAAACCGACGAGGTGGGCCAGCCCCTCGGCGGTCTTGCGGACGTCCCCACGCTCGAACCCGCTCGCGCGGGAGGTACCCCCATCGCTCATCTCTGCTCCTCGCCGTCTGAGCCATCTGATTCCTATGTATCACCGTAGGATTGCGGTTTCGCGGGCGCAAGGGGACGACGAAAGTCCGGGGAAAATCCGACTTCCGGAGGCGAAGAACCAGCCTCAAGGGGGATCCGGCTGTCAGACCGGTGTTCTAGTCTCCCCGGCATGTCGTGGTCGCGCGCACTTCTCACCGCGCTCGCGGTCTGTGCCCTGCTGCTGGCCGGATCGGCGGGCTGTGATTCCGGCGATGCCCAGGGGCGGAAGGGCGAGGGGGTGTCGCCGTCCCCCGTGGGCAAGGTGCTCGACAACACGGACGAGCAGGGCCGGCACTACCGCGAGGTCGGCAAGAAGGGCGCGCCGGAGATCGGTATCGAGGTGGAGCCCGACGCCTCCGACGACAGCTGGGACGTCCGGCTGACCGTCCACGACTTCCGCTTCTCGCCCGCCGGTGTGAAGCCCGTCGCGGTCGCGGGCCGCGGCACCGTCCGCCTCCTCGTGGACGGCCGCACCGTCGCGCGGCTCCGCGTCCCCGAGTACCGGCTCGCGTCCGACCTCGTCCCGCACGGCACCCACCACGTCACCGCGCGCCTCTACGCCGACGACGGCACCGTGTGGGCCGTGCACGGCAAGCCGGTGGAGAGTACGGCGGACATCACGGAGTCGGCGGTGCAGGCCACGCCCGACGGCAGCAAGACGCCCGGTTCCGCATCGACGCGGGGGCCGGAATGAGTGTTATGGGCACCCAGTTCCGTACTGAGGTGCGAGCTTCTCCTGACCGCTGCCCAAAGGCATCATGAAGCCCGTGCCCCATACGACATCGCTCCGCCGCGCGCCCGTGCAGCGGCGCAGCGCCGAACGGCTGACCAGGATCCTCGACGCCTGCGCCGACCTCCTCGACGAGGTCGGCTACGACGCGCTGAGCACCCGGGCCGTGGCCGTGCGCGCCGGTGTCCCCATCGGCTCGGTCTACCGCTTCTTCGGGAACAAGCGCGCGATGGCCGACGCCCTCGCCCAGCGGAACCTGGAGCGCTACACGGAGCGTGTCACCGAGCGCCTCAAGGAGACCGGCGGCGAGGGAGGCTGGCGGGCGGCGGTGGACGCCGTCCTGGACGAGTACATCGCCATGAAGCGCACCGCGCCCGGCTTCTCCCTCGTCGACTTCGGCAACCAGATCCCGGTCGGCTCGGGCCACGCGGAACCCAACCACCGCGTCGCCGACCGCCTCACCGACCTGCTCTCCGGCTATCTCTCGCGCGAACCCGACGAAGACCTCCGCCGCACCTTCCTGATCGCGGTGGAGACCGCCGACTCCCTCGTCCATCTCGCCTTCCGGGTCGCTCCGGAGGGCGACGAGAAGGTCATCGAGGAGACCCGGGCGCTGCTGCGGGCTTATCTGGCGCGGGTACTGGACTGACCCCGGCGGCCGAACGTCCGCCCTTCCACGGGCGCGGGACCGGTGTCCGGCGGGACGCCCGCCCGTCCGCGGGTTTCCGACCTCACCCCTGCACCCCCTCGCCACCATCCATACCGGTCGGTATGCTCACCGCCAAGAGGCAACGTCGCCCATGGGAGGCCCCGTGTCCCGCACCGCCCTGCGTATCTGCCCCCTGTGCGAAGCCACCTGCGGGCTGACCCTCACCATCGAGGACACCCGGGTGACCGGCGCCCGAGGCGACCGCGACGACGTGTTCAGCAAGGGGTTCATCTGCCCCAAGGGCGCCTCCTTCGGTGCCGTCGACGGTGACCCCGACCGGCTGCGCACCCCCCTCGTCCGCCGGGACGGCGAGCTGCGCGAGGCCACCTGGGAGGAGGCCTTCGACGCGGTCGCGGCAGGACTGCGCCCGGTCGTCGAGCGCCACGGCCCGCACGCCGTCGGTGTCGTCCTCGGCAACCCCAACGTGCACACCATGGCCGGCGCCCTCTACCCGCAGGTCCTGCTCGGCGCCCTCGGCACCCGCAGCGTCTTCACCGCCTCCACGGTCGACCAGATGCCCAAGCACGTCTCCTGCGGCCTGCTCTACGGCGACGCCAACGCGATCCCCGTACCCGACCTCGACCACACCGACCATCTGCTCCTCATTGGCGCCAACCCCCTTGAGTCCAACGGGAGTCTGTGCACCGCCCCCGACTTCCCCGGCAAGCTCAAGGCGCTCAAGGCCCGCGGCGGCACCCTCACCGTCATCGACCCGCGCCGCACCCGCACCGCCAAGCTCGCCGACCGGCACATCGCGGTCCGCCCCGGCACCGACGCCCTGCTGCTCGCCGCGATGACCCATGTCCTCTTCGATGAACACCTCGTGAACCTGGGGGAGTTGGCCCCGCACGTCCAGGGTGTCGACGAAGTCCGCGCGCAGGTACGGGACTTCACCCCGGAGGCAGTGGCCGAGGCGTGCGACGTGACCGCCGCCGAGATCCGCGCCCTCGCCCGCGAACTGGCGGCCGCCCCAACTGCCGCCGTCTACGGCCGCATTGGCAGCTGCACGGTCCCGCACGGCACCCTCGCCAGCTGGCTCGTCGACGTCCTCAACATCCTCACCGGCAACCTCGACCGGCCCGGAGGCGCCCTCTTCCCGCAGGCCGCCACCGACCGGACACCCTGGCCCGCCGGACCGGGACACGGCTTCGCGCTCGGCCGCTGGCACTCACGGGTGAGCCAATACCCGGAAGCGAAGGGCGAGTTGCCGCTCTCCGCGCTCGCCGAGGAGATCGACACCGCGACCGCCGAGGGCGAACCGATCCGCGCGCTGATCGCCGTAGCCTCCAATCCGGTGCTCTCCGCACCGGACGGCACCCGCCTCGACAAGGCCCTCGACTCGCTCGACTTCATGGTCAGCGTCGACCCCTACCTCAACGAGACCGCACGCCACGCCGACGTCGTCCTTCCGCCGCCCCCGCCCTCCCAGAGCCCGCACCACGACTTCGCGTTCAACACCCTCGCCGTCCGCAAC
>NZ_JAEQAZ010000159.1 GCF_016654115.1 Streptomyces sp. MBT53 | reverse complement strand
CCGTCACCGACAACGGTGGGGGTGGTGCCGTGGTCGGGGCGGGGTCGGGACTCTCCGGAGTCGGGCGGCGACTCGGTACATTCGACGGCGTCCTGGCCGTCAGCAGCCCCGCGGGCGGTCCCACCGTGGTGACCATGGAGATTCCGTGCGTGTTGTCCTAGCCGAAGACCTGTTCCTGCTGCGGGACGGGCTGGTGCGGCTGTTGGAGGCCTACGACTTCGAGATCGCCGCCGCTGTGGAGAGCGGGCCCGAACTCACCAGGGCGCTGGCCGAGTTGGCGCCGGACGTGGCCGTGGTCGACGTACGGCTGCCGCCCACGCACACCGACGAGGGGCTGCAGTGCGCGTTGCGGGCGCGGCGGGAGCGGCCCGGGTTTCCGGTGCTGGTGCTGTCGCAGCACGTGGAGCAGTTGTACGCGCGGGAGTTGCTCGCCGACGGGAGTGGCGGGGTGGGCTATCTGCTGAAGGACCGGGTGTTCGACGCGGAGCAGTTCGTGGACGCCGTACGGCGGGTGGCCGGCGGTGGGACGGTGATGGATCCGCAGGTGATTCAGCAGTTGCTGGCGCGGCGGGCGGCCGACGACCGGCCGCTGGGGCGGCTCACGCCCCGGGAGGTCGAGGTGCTCGAACTGATGGCGCAGGGGCGGTCGAACGCGGCGATCGCGGGGCAACTCGTCGTGACGGAACGGGCGATCGGGAAGCACACGTCCAATATTTTCGCGAAACTGGGGCTGGAAGTCTCGGACGACGACAATCGCCGCGTGCTGGCGGTATTGGCCTATTTGGACCAGGGACGCTGAGCACTAGCTGTGAGTCGATCACAACTGGTGGTGTTTAACGGCCAGTTGATAGGGGACTTACCCAGGAACCTCTCATAAATTTATGAGACGGCTGAACACTCCTGGGACCCCCTGCGTATCAAAGGGAGCCGCTTCACTCCTGTCGGGCGCCTCGCTGCCCCGCAAGGAAGTCAGAGGAGTTCCATGGGACGCAATGATCGTAAACGCCGTACGCCGATGGCCACCAAGGCCATCGCTGCCTCGGCTGCCCTAGCCATCGGGGGGGCCGGGCTGATCTGGGCGCAGATGAACGCTTCGGCGCATGAGTCCAGCTCATCGGGCCAGAACACCACGAAGGCCGCCGCGGCGAGTGCTGTCGCGACGATCGCCTGCCCGGACGTCGGCCAGCAGCTGACGAACGTGCCGCAGAAGGCTCGTCAGGGCGTCGCCACCGAGTTGGCGAACCTCGACAAGCAGATCACCGAGGCCTATGCCCGGCTCGCCTCGACGCGCCAGGCGCAGGCCAACGACCCGAGCTTCGTGCAGAACGCGATCGTCGGCCCCCTCAAGGAGAAGCGGGCCGCGACGATCGACCGTATCCGCATCGACATCCAGCGAGTGGGCGGCAGTGTTAATGCGGCTGCACTGAAGCAACTCGCCGCCTGTACGACGCAGACCGCCAACAACACCACCGCCGGTGGCCAGAACAACAACGGCGGCCAGAACAACAACGGTGGTCAGAACAACAACGGTGGTCAGAACAACAACGGCGGCCAGAACAACGGCAACACCGCTGCTCCGAGTGCCAGCGCCAGCGCTTCCGCGCCCGCCGCCAACAACGGTGGTCAGGCAGGCAACGGCCCGACGGCCGCGGACTTCGTGGACATCACGAAGGTCGCGAACAACGTCCTGGCCAAGCCGCAGAAGCAGGCCCAGGCCTCGACGGGCTCCTTCACCACCAGGTGCGGTGTCAACGCCAACAAGAACCACAACACCGACAACGTCATCGTGGCGCCCGGCGTGACCAACGGCGCGCACCACGAGCACGACTACGTCGGCAACCAGAAGGTCAACGCGTTCTCCACGAACGACTCGCTGCTGGCCGCCCCCTCCAGCTGCCAGAACCAGAGTGACCTCTCGGCCTACTACTGGCCGGTCGTGCGTGTGCAGGACGGCTCGCAGGAGTTCGACGCGAACGCGCTCGGCGGTGGCAAGGAAGGCAACGTCGGCAAGATCCTGACCCCGCAGTCGGCGCAGATCAAGTACGTCGGCTCGCCGGCCAGCAAGGTCGTCGCGATGCCGCAGTTCCTGCGCATCATCACCGGTGACGCCAAGACCCTCACCAACGGTCTGGCCAATGCCAACGCGCACTGGAGCTGCACCGGCTTCGAGAACAAGGTCCAGCTGACGGAGCAGTACCCGATCTGCCCGCAGGGCAGCAACGTGGTGCGTACCTTCGCCTTCCAGAGCTGCTGGGACGGCGTGAACATCGACAGCGCCAACCACCGTACGCACGTGGCCTTCGCGGACCCGGCGAGCGGTGTCTGCGGGAACGGCTTCAAGGCCATCCCGCAGCTGACGATGCGTCTCGTCTACAAGATCACCCCGCCGACCATCCAGAACGGCGTGGTCAAGAACGCCTACGCGGTGGACGGTTTCCCGGAGCAGCTGCACAAGGCGTCGACCGACCACGACGACTTCATCAGCGTCACCAAGAACAACCTGGCGGCGACGATCGCCAACTGCATCAACACCGGCAAGAAGTGCTAGTGAGCGCAGCCAGCCGGTAGCACCCGGCAGTACGAAGCGGGCGGTGGGATTTTCTCCCACCGCCCGCTTTCGTGTGTGTCCTGGACTAACCGGTGTGAGCCCTTTGAGGGGTGTGAACCGGTGACACAGCTTTCAGCTGGTGTGCTTCGAGTGGTCGGTGCCGATCTCCTCGTCGCCGCCGAGCGTCGTCTGCAGTTTCTTGACGATCTTGTCGGTGCCGACGGCGACCCACTTGCGGCCGACGAGGTAGAAACCGCCGTAGTCCTTGGCGTCGTTGATCCACTCGCGCTGGCCGCGGTCGGTGGCGAAGGTGGCGAGGACGAACTTGCCGTAGCTCATCTTGCAGATGGCCTGGCGGAGTTCGTCGGCGTCGGTCTGGATGTCGGGCGTGCACTTCACCTTGGCCGCCAGGCTCTCCAGGCTGCCGGTGGCCGCCGGAGGTACGGTCGCGGCCTTGGTGTCGGCGCCGCAGCCCACCAGCGCCAGCGCCGCCGCGGCGCCGGCCACCGCGAGCATCGGTCGGGTCAGCCTCATCTGTCGTTCCTCCGGTAGTCCGGTCAGCAGCATGCCGCAGACGGCCCCGACGAGGGGCCTTCTCCTTCGATACGGACACAACGGGCCCCGCACTCAAATCCATGGCCCTCGGCTGCACCCGTCTGCGAAGGTGGCGCCCGTGAACAAAGACTGGGAAGACCGTACGACCGCCGCCTGGGCGACCTTCGACGACTATCCGGAGGAGCGGGCCGCCGACTTCCGTGCCCTGATCGACGCACTCGTCGCCGAACTCCCGGACGGCAGCCCGCTGGGCCCGTTCGAGCGGGCCTGCGCCTGGGACTCGACCGGCCACTCGGACCAGGCCGTTCCGCTGTACCAGGAGGCACTGGCACGCGGGCTCGACGGTTACAAGGGCCGTCGCGCGAAGATCCAACTCTCCAGCTCGCTGCGGAACATCGGACGGGCGGAGGAGGGCGTCAAGCTGCTCACACCCGAACTCGACGGCCCCTCGGACGAGTTGGACGACGCGGTACGCGGATGCCTCGCCCTGTGTCTGTCCAGCCTGGGCCGCGACCGCGAGGGCCTGTCCCTCGTCCTGGGCGCGCTGGCGCCCCATCTGCCGCGCTACCAGCGGTCGATGGCGAACTACGCGAGGGCTTTGGTGGAGCCCGAGGCCTGAGTCGCCCGGGTGGCGGTGACCAACTCACGATTCGCTCGTTTTGCTGAACGTGCAGTCACAGGATGTCGCCAAGCGCCCCGCAGCTTCACCCACCGCCCCGGTCGTCGATGTCGAACAGGCCGAGGCCGCGCTCGTCGAGCACTATCCACGGCTCGTCCGGCTCGCCTATCTGGTGCTCCCCCCGAGCCTCGGCCGCAACCGGCGCGTCCTGACCGCGCACGCCCTCACCCAGCGCGCCCTGCCCAGGGGCCGCGTCTCCGCGTCCGCGATCCCGGCCCAGAATGGGGGTCCCCCCGCCCGAGTGAGTTCGAGGGTGGGGGAGGGCCGGGACGGCGACCCCGGCTACGCCTTCGTCCGCCTCCAGGTCGTGCGTACGGCCCTGGAGGCGGGCCTCCCGCTGTCGTTCCGGGCGTGGCCCAAGCGCTCCCAACTCCCGCCGCTGCTCCCCCAGGTGTGGGGCCTGCGGCTCTTCCCGCGCTCGGGCGGCGCCGACGAACTCGCCCTGGACCAGCGGCTGTCGGCCCTGTCGGGCCCGGCCCGCGCGGTGTACGCGCTGCGCGGCCTGGAGAAGCTGCCCGACGGCGACGTACGCCGGGTGCTGGCGGCGGCCGGAGTCGACGAGGTGGACGCGGCGCTGCGCGAGGCCGACGAGGCGCCCGCGCAGTACCCGTTGCTCGACTCCCCCGAGTTCGACCCCTGTTCGCTGCACGCCCGGCCCACCGATCTGATGCGCCGCCGTCAGCACGGCAAGGCCGCACTCGCCGCCGCGGCGGCCGTCGCCGTGTGCGGCGCGCTGCTCGCCCTGCCGGGCGGCGGCTGGGGCCCGGACGGCGCCGCCGCACCCGCGTACGCGGCGAACCCGGCGGCCGAAGCCGCCCTGAATCCGGGCAAGTTGACCCGGATCGCGCCCACCGCGTGGGAGCTCTCCACGCGCAAGGACTTCTCCGTCTGGCCCGCCCGCGGCGACCTCACCGAGAACACCGCCCTGCTGCGCCGCGCCCTCGCCGTCTGGGCCCGCCCCGGCGAGTCCGTCCAGGTCTCGGCGACCCCCGGCACCCCCTCCGGCGGCCCGGCGGGACCGCCCCAACTCCTGTACGCGGGAACGGTCGACAACGCCCGCGTGGTGATCCTCTACGACGGTCTCCGCATCGCCCGCTACGCCGAACCGAAGGACGGCACCAAGGGCGCCGCGCTGGACTTCGCGCGGGTCGACGCCGCGACCGGCACCGAGGCGAACGCGGTGGTCCTGGACCGGGCCGACGGCAACGTCCGTTATCTGACGGCTCCTTGGGTGAAGAAGGTCGCCGAGCGGGACCTGCTGAAGCCGAGCGCCGGCGCCCTGCCCATGACCCTCACCGACGGCATCACCTCGCCGCTCGCCTCCCCCGCCCAGCAGACCGGCGCGTGCACGTCGTGGAACGTGCTCCAGCTGACCGACGACACCGGCACCCGCCTGATGAGCGACCTCGGCGAACTGGTCCCGGCGCACCTCACCGCCGGGCGGCCCGGCGCGGCCCACGAGGTGTCCGGCGCGGAGACCCAGCGTGCCTGGGCGCCCTTCGCCTGCTCCCTCGGCGCGATGCGCTCGCTCGGCGTACGGTCCGTGAACGCCTGGCAGTACGCCGCTCAGCCGCTGCCCGACGCGAGCGGCACGGCGGCCTGGGTGTGCACCCGGGCCGAGACCTGGCGGGGCGGCGGCGAGCGGGTGCTGGCGCAGTTCCACACCCCGGGCGGTACGTACGGCGCGGTCGCCGCGAAGGCGCAGGACGTGGCGGCGTGCGGGGCGCGCGACCCGCAGGTGCTGGCCGGAGTGCTGTGGAAGTCGGCGGCGGGCAGCTGGTATCTGCTGGCCGCCGGCGGCAAGGACACCAAGTCGATCAGGGCGACGGGCGGGGTGACCGGCTCGGCGCAGGGCGGTCTGCTGGCCGTGAAGACCGAGCAGGGTGTCCAGGCCGAGCTGAACGGCACGCTGGCCGACGGCAGGACGATCACCGGACTCCGCTAGACACCGCTAGCTGACACTCGCGTCAACAAGTCCCCGCGCAAGGGTTCCCCCCAGACTTACCCGTCAGTACATTGACGCCATGTCCAACAAGCAGCCGCTCAAGGCCCGCAAGGTGTCCTTCTCCTGGGCGGGCACCCCGCTGCACTGGGTGCCCGGCGATCCGTTCACCACGCACACCATCAACGTGCTGCATCTGCTGCTGCCCGCCGGCGAGCGGTGGTTCGTGCACGTCTACAGGCAGGTGCTGCCCCTCATCCGGGACGAGCGGCTGCGCGAGGACGTGATCGGGTTCATCGGCCAGGAGGCGATGCACTCCCAGGCCCACGACGAAGTCCTCCCGCATCTGAGGGAGTTGGGCCTCGACCCGACCCCGTACACCGCGCAGGTCGACTGGTTCTTCGAGAAGCTGCTCGGCGACCGCACCCTGCCCCCGGGCCGGGCCCGGAAGTGGTGGCTGCTGGAGCGGGTCGCCACCATCGCGGCCATCGAGCACTACACCGCGTTCCTCGGCAACTGGGTGCTGAACGCCGAGGAGCTGGACCGGCGCGGCGCCGATCCGACCATGCTGGACCTGCTGCGCTGGCACGGCGCCGAGGAGGTCGAGCACCGGTCCGTCGCCTTCGACCTCTTCATGCACGTCGACGGCAGCTACCGGCGGCGCGCCCGCACCTGGGCCACCGCGTTCACCGCGCTGATGTTCCTGTGGCAGCGCGGCGCCCGCTTCTTCATGGCGAACGACCCGACCCTCGTCGACCGCCGCGCGAGCTTCAAGGACTTCTACGTCGCCGGCCGGCGCGGCACCCTGCCCGCGACCGGCGACATGCTCAGGTCCATACCCCGCTATCTGAGCCGCGCCTACCACCCCTCCCAGGAGGGCAGCACCGAGCAGGCCGTCGCCTATCTGGCCTCCTCGCCCGCGGCACTGGCCGCCGAGAAGAGGGCGGAGTAGTGCCCAAGCCGCTCACGGTCGCGGTGCTGGCCGGTGCCGCGCTGCTGACCCGGCGCGCGCTGCGGCGCCGGGTACGGGTCTCACCGCTGTGGCCGCTGCCCGCGCTGGACCCGCCCACCTCCGGCCGGCCGCGCACCCGGGCACTGCGGCTGCGGGTCGCCGCGAAGGAGACGGTCGCCGACGGCGTCGTACAACTGCGCCTGGAAGGGCGGGACTTGCCGGGCTGGGAGCCGGGGGCGCACATCGATCTGGTGCTGCCTTCGGGGCTGGTGCGGCAGTACTCGCTGTGCGGGGATCCGGCGGACACCTCGACGTACACGGTCGCGACGCGGCTGGTCGAGGACGGGCGGGGCGGGTCGCGCGAGGTGCACGAACAGGTGTGGGTGGGCGCGGAGTTGGAGGTGCGGGGGCCGCGCAACAGGTTCCCGCTCGTCGCGGCGCCCGCGTATGTCTTCGTGGCCGGCGGCATCGGGATCACGCCCGTCCTGTCGATGCTGCGGGCGTTGCCCGAGGGTGCCGACTGGCGGCTGCTGTACGCCGGTCGGACGCGGGAGTCGCTGCCGTTCCTGGCGGAGATCGAGGCGTTCGGCGCGGACCGGGTGACCGTGGTGGCCGGACTGCCGGATCTGGACCGGGAGTTGGCCGACGTACCGGAGGGTGCGGTCGTCTACTGCTGTGGGCCGGAGGGGCTCATGGCGGCCGTCGAGGAGCGCTTCCCGGACGTGCGTCTGGAGCGCTTCGCTCCTCGGACCTCAGCCGAGGGCGAAGCCTTCGAGCTCGAACTCCGGCGCAGCGGACGGACGTTGACCGTACCCGCCGACTCCACCGTGCTCGCCGCCGTCCGCGCGGAGCTGCCGAACACCCTCTACTCCTGCGAGCAGGGATTCTGCGGAACCTGTCAACAGCGGGTGCTGGAAGGGGAAGTTGAGCACCGGGACGAGTTGCTGACGGATGCGGAGCGGGCCGACTCGATGCTGATCTGTGTGTCCCGGGCCCGAAGTGTGCGTCTGGTGTTGGATCTGTGATGGGGTGATGTGAGCAACCCTGGTCGGTCCGGTCCGTTCGGGGCCGGATCAGATCGGTAAGGTGTTCGCATGAGTACCGGGGTTCGCCGCAGGATGGGAGTCGAGGAACGGCGGCAGCAGTTGATCGGCGTCGCTCTCGACCTGTTCAGCCATCGCTCGCCCGACGAGGTCTCCATCGACGAGATAGCCGCCGCCGCGGGCATCTCGCGACCGCTCGTCTACCACTACTTCCCCGGCAAACTCAGCCTGTACGAGGCCGCGTTGCAGCGTGCCTCGGACGATCTCGCCGGGCGGTTCGAGGTCCCCGAGGAGGGCTCGCTGGGGGGACGGCTGCTGCGGGTGATGGGCCGGTTCTTCGACTTCGTGGACGACCACGGGCCCGGATTCGCGGCGCTGATGCGCGGTGGTCCGGCGGTCGGCTCGTCCACCACCAACGCGCTCGTGGACGGGGTGCGGCATGCCGCGTACCTCCAGATCCTCTCCCATATGAAGGTCGAACAGCCGCCCGCCCGGCTGGAGTTGATGATCCGCTCGTGGATCTCGCTGGTCGAGTCGACGGCACTGATCTGGCTGGACGGCCGGCGTATCCCGCGCGCCGATCTGGAACGCCAACTCGTGCACGACTTCGGGGCGTTGGCGGCGGTGAGCGCGGCGTACGACGACGAACTGGCCGCGCTGCTGCGCGAATCCCTCAGGAACGAGCCGGGCGACGGGCCGTTCACCGACCTGGTCGTCCGGCTCGTCGCCCTGGCGTCGTAGGGCAGCCACCGAGGACAGTCTCTAGCGCTCGAACTTCCGGTAGGACGCGTCGAGTTCGCGTACCTCGGCGGAGGCGTGCAGCACCGAGCCGTCCTCGTCGATGTACTCGCGGAGGAGTTCCAGGACCTTCTCGGTCAGCTTCGCCTTGGTCTCCTCGGTGCGGCCGGCGAGCAGGCCGAGGGTGACATGGACGACGGTGTGTCCCAGCTCGTCGAGACCCTCGTACCCGAAGGCCGTGTACTCGGCCGGACGGAACTGGGTCTTGCACGCCTCCGGCTTCGCCGCGGCGATCTCGACCACCGCCTCGTGCAGCGCACGGGCGAAACCGTCCTGGTCGAAGGAGATCGTGTGGGAGTGGTCGACGGTGATCTGCGGCATGGGATTCCCCTGTTGTTCTCGGCCGATGACGGGCTCACCCTAGGGCCTGTCCAGCCCCAGCCGCAGCGCCAGCATCGCGATGTCGTCCTCCCGGTCGACGCCGAAGCAGTCGAGGAGGGTGTCGCACAGGGCGTCCAGGCCGGGCAGGGCGCCGGAGGCTGCGGCGCGGAGGTGTTCCATGGAGGCCGCGATGTCCGTGCCGCGGGTCTCGATCAGGCCGTCGGTGATCATCAGGAGCCGGTCGGTGGGTTCGAGGAACAGCTCCGTGGGCGGCGGGTGGGACAGGCCCACGCCGAGCAGCGGGCCCGCCGCCTTGGCGTAGTCCGCGGTGCCGGAGTCCCGGACGATCAGCGGCGGGATGTGGCCCGAGTTGGAGATCAGGGTGCGCCCGGTGCCGGGGTCGACGAGGGCCAGGCACATGGTGGCCGTGGTCTCGGGGTGGTAGTGCCGCAGCATCCGGTCCAGCCGCTCGGCGAGCACGCTCGGGTCGCTCTCGTCGACGCAGTAGGCGCGCAGCGCGTGCCGTATCTCCACCATGACGGTGGCCGCCTCCAGCGAGTGCCCGACGACGTCACCGACGGCGAAGAGCACTCCCCCGCCGGCCCGCAGGACGGCGTAGAAGTCGCCGCCGATCTCCGCGTCCTGGGAGGCGGGCACGTACCGGACGGCGGCGTCGACGCCCGGGAGTTCGGGCAGCTGGTCCGGTTTGGGCAGGAAGCTGCGCTGGAGGGTGAGGGCGACATGCCGCTCGACCTGGTACATGAGGAGCGGCTCGGCGGCGAGCGCGGTGGCCTGGGCAAGCTGCGCCAGCAGCGCCTCGGCCTCCGGGCCCACGCGGCGCAGCCCGCGGGTGGGTGCGGCGAGACAGACCGGGGCCCGACCCTCCTGGGTGAGGACCACCGCCAGCCGGGCGTCGTGCTCGACACCGGGCCGGAAGTAGCCGGTGGGCCACAGCGGCGCGGGCACCGTGGTGATCTGCACCCCCGACTGCCCCTGGGACAGCCGCCGCAGCAGCCGGGCCACGGCCCGGTCGGCGCCGGGAGCCGGCAGCGCGACCGAGGTGCGGTCCCGGGGCAGGCCGCGGTACAGCTCGTCGTCCCGGTCGAGGACGAACACGGCGGCGGGGGTGTTGGTGAGCCGCGCGGTGCCGTCGGCGGCGACCTCGACGAGTTCCTGGAGGGAGCGCGCCGCCTGGATGGTGACGATCATCTCGGACAGCAGGGTCAGCCGTTTGACGAGCGCCTGGTCGTCGGCCCGCAGCCGGGCGGCCCGGACCGCGGCCCGGACGGCCGCCTCGATCTCCTCGGGCTCGGCGGGCACCGTCAGATAGGCCTCGTCGCCCGCGTCGAGCGCCGGGCAGCGGTCGCTCGGCGGGACGGCGAGGGCGGAGACGTGCACGACCGGTAGGCCCGCCATGCGCGGCCGTTCCTTGAGCAGCCGGCACAGTTCGAACCCGCTCATGTCCGGCAGGTGCACGTCGATCAGCGCCACGTCGGGCAGGTTCCCCTTGCGCAGCCGCACATCGAGCTCCGTGAGCGCCTCGCCGCCGCTGCCGACCGCGAGAACCCGATGACCGGCCCTGCTCAGCACACTCTCGACCGCGAACCGGCTCGCGGGCTCGTCGTCCACGAGCAGCACGGTCGCGTGCGTCAGCTTGCCATTGACGTCCATTTGTCAGCCCTGGCCCTTTGACACACCGGTGGGGCAGGCCGATGTCCACAGCCCGCCCCACCACGATAATGCGCTTTCAGGATGTCCGGGTGAATACCGCCACTGTGCGTTCAGGAACCACGAAAGTACCGGTCCCCTTGTCGTACGAAGCGGACTTCACCACGGCGTCCGCACCCGCCGCCTGCACCGGGTGCAGCCGGTAGCCGGTACCGGCCAGCGCGTCCACCTTCTGCTCCTGCCCGCTCGGCGTCGCGTTGAACACGACGACAAGATCACCGAGTTCCATGGTGATCACCCCGGGCGTCTCGTCCTTCCCGGACAACGGGAACGACAGCTTCGCCTGCACCTGCCCGGCCGTGTCGAGCGAGAAGACACCCTCCGTCGTACGGATCCTCAGCAGATCCCGGTACGCGGCCGAGGCCCCCTCGATCTGCCCGCAGCCGACCTTCACCGACGTCAACAGACCTTGGGCGTACGGCCACTTGGACGCGTTGTCGGCCGCCAACGGCAGCCCCCGCCCGAAGCCGTTGCCGTCCGCGCAGTTCCAGTGGATCGCGTTGAACCAGTCGCCGCTGTCGAAGGAGTTGCGGTCCAGGGACTTCGAGCGCAGCAGATCGGTACCGGCCTGCGACAGCGACGGCCCCTGCGAGAGAGTCGCGGTGGCCATCGCGAGGACCTGCGCCCTGGCCCGGTCGGCCGCGCTCGTCCCGGCGGGCAGCTTGTACGTCAGCGCGTCGAACAGCGACTCGTTGTCGTGCGCGTCGACATAGGCGAGGGCGTCGCCGGGCGCGTCCGCGTATCCGGCGGGAGCGCCGTTGTAGTCGACCTCGGCGCCGGTGACGTCCTTCCCGTCCGTGTCGGTGAAGCGGTACTTGGCGAGGTTGCCGCTCAGGCCGACCTTGATGAGGTCCTGGTAGTGCAGGAGGCGGGCCTTCTGCTCGGCCGAAGTGCCGTTCGCCGTGGAGGAGTTGGGGTCGGTATACAGCCCCGACGCGAAGCCCTGCACTCCCGGGTCCGCGTCGAAGGGGCTGCCGCCGCGCACCGCGTCCCGGGCCCGGTCGGAGAAGGTGGCGACGCCCGTACCGGCCATGTTCTTCTGCGTGGCCTGCACGAACCGGGCGTCGTCGGCGACCTCGCCGAAGTTCCAGCCCTCGCCGTACATGATGATCTTCTTGCCGTCGACGCCGTCCTTCGCGAGCGTCAGCGCGTCCAACGCCTTGCGCACGGCGAGGATGTTGGCCTTCGGCTGGTGCCCCATGAGGTCGAAGCGGAAGCCGTCGACCTTGTACTCCTTGGCCCAGGTGACCACGGAGTCGACGACGAGCTTGCCCATCATGGCGTTCTCGGTGGCCGTGTTGGCACAGCAGGTGGAGGTGGCCACGCTGCCGTCGGCCAGCAGCCGCTGGTAGTAGCCGGGCACGATCTTGTCCAGGACCGAGTAGTCCGCCTGTCCACTGGCCGCCGTGTGGTTGTAGACCACGTCCATGACGACCCGCAGCCCGTCCTCGTTCAGGGACTTGACCATCTTGCGGAACTCGACGGTACGGCCGGTGCCGTCCGGGTCGGTCGCGTAAGAACCCTCGGGAACCGTGAAGTGGTACGGGTCGTAACCCCAGTTGTAGGCGTCCTTCGCGGCGACGGCCGCCACGCACGCCTGCTGCTGCTCCGAGTCGGCGGCGTAGGAGGCGAGGTCGCAGTCGGTGGTCGACTGCTCAGACTTCTTCTCCGGGATGGTGGCGATGTCGAAGACGGGCAGCAAGTGCACGTACGACGTCCCGGACTTGGCCAGCTCCCGCAGATGCTTGGAGCCGTCGCTGCCCTTGTCGGTGAAGGCGAGATACGTCCCCTGGTCCTTCGCGGGGACGGTCTTGTCGGCGACGGAGAAGTCGCGGACGTGCAGCTCCTGGATCTCGGCGTCCTTCAGCGCCACCGCCTTGGGTTTCTTCAGGGTCGACCAGCCGCTCGGGGCAAGGGACTTGTCGTCGAGGTCGACGACGAGGCTGCGCTCGGAGTCGGCGGTGAGGGCGACCGAGTAGGGGTCGGTGACCTGGTTGGTGACGACCTTCCGGACGGTCGGCGCCCACACCTTGACGACGTACCGGTAGGGCTTGTTCTTCCAGGAGGCCGGGCCGGTGACGGACCAGATGCCGGTGGTGGCGTCACGGCTCATCCTCTTCAGCGAGCCGTCGAGATCGAGAGACACGTTCTGTGCCGTCGGCGCCCAAACGGCCAGCGTGGGACGGCCCTTGCGGAAGGTCGGGCCGAGGTCGGCCTTGCTCGCGGCGGCGTACACGTCGTCGAGGACACCGGCGATCTGTACCCCGGTCGCCGCCAACACGGCGCCGTTGACGGCCCGTTGGGAGGCGACGAGCTGACCGGTCAGGGCCTCCCGCACCCGGCCCCGGTCACGCGGGTCGACGGACCAGGCCGTGTAGTCCTTCAGATAGGGGAACTTGGCCTTCTGCGCGTCGGTGAGCGTGGTCTTCGACAGCCGCAGCCACCGCTCGTCGTCGCTCGTCAGCGCCCCGTCCTTCACCGCGATGGAACCGTCGTGGGAGTACAGGAGCTGGGTCGAGGCAGCCGCGTCGGACCCGTTCCAGGCGACCGTGTCCCGGTCGATCCAGACCGCCTTGGAGGTGGTCAGGTCAAGGGCCGCCGCGCTGCCGGCGGGCTGCGGCAGGAGGTACTTCTCCTGACCGTTCAACAGCCACACCTCGTACCCGTTGGACTTGAGGTCGAGCGACTGATCGGCGGAGAGATCCTTCTCGTCGCCCTTGTGGATGATGTAACTGAGGCTGGTGGCACCGGAGTTGAGCGGCACCTCGAAGACCGCGCCGTAGGCATCGGTCTTCACCGGCTGGAGCGGGCTCGACCAGTCCGTGGGGTTCGCGGCACCCGTCCAGACATGCAGGCCCCAGCCGCTGTAGTCGCCGTCCGCGCGGTGGTAGTGGATGACGGCCTTGGCGGTGTCCTGCGCCGGATAGTCCGGCCGCTGAGTCTGTACGGCGTCCTTGCCCTGCTCGATCCACACCTCACCGGTCTGGGTGACGTCGATCGAACGGTCGGCGGCGACATCCTTGTTGCCGTCCTTGTCGATCACCAGGAAGCTGACGTTCGAGGCGCCCGGCTTCAACTTGACGTAGGAGAAGGCACCGTAGGCATCACGCCCGACGAACGGGTGACTGGCCGGCCAGGTGGTCGCCTCGCCGTCCGCGAGGTCGCCCCAGGCGTACAGGCCCCAGTTGTCGTAGTCGCCGTCGGTGCGCTTGTAGTGGACGACCGCGTAGTCGCGCGAGGAGGCGGTGGGGACCTCGGCGGCGGGCGGGGTACCGGACGTGGAGGCGGCTGTCGCGCTCGCCGTGCGCCCGCTGGAGTCGACCACAACTGCCTTGTACCGCAGGGCCGTTCCGGGCGCCACGTCCTTGCCGACGGTCTGGGTGACCTTGTACGGGGCGTGGTCGGCGGAACCGAGCGTCTGCCACTTGCCGTTGCCGGTCTGGGCGGCGAAGACGACCCGGTTGAGCTGGCCGCCCGTGACATCGGCGCTCAGCTCGACCGTGCCGGTGGCTCCGGCGTCCGGCGCCTTGAGGGTGATCGTCGGCTTGCTCACCGGGCGAGCGAGGGAGCCGGCCGCCTTGAGCACGATCGCGGAACCGGCCGGGACGGTGACCGTCACCTTGTTGTCGGCGCCGCTCGTCGCGGTGGCCGAACTCCCGTAGATCCCCCGGTACTTCATGTCCGGCGAACCGGTCGCGAAGGTCACCGTCCTGGCCGTGTCGGCATTGTTGAGAGCGACGACGTACTCGGCGCTGCCGCTGGTCCGCGTGAAGGCGTAGACACCGGCACCGTCGGCCGCGTAACGCTCGGTCTGCACGCCGTCGGTCAGCGCCGGGTTGTCCTTGCGCAGCTTGGAGAGGGCGGCGATCTCCTTGTACAGCGGGGCAGTCGGGTCGTAGGCGTCGCTCGCGGCCGTGCGATCGGTGCCGATCTCGTCGTCGTCGAGATAGTCGGCGACCTTCGAGGCGAACATCGTCTGGCGGGCGTCCTTGTCGCCGCCGGAGCCGGTGAAGCCCTGTTCGTCGCCGTAGTAGACGACGGGGTTGCCGCGGCTGAGGAACATCAGCTCGTTGGCGAGCTTGTCCTTGGCGAGCAACTCCGCGTCGGTGGCCTTCGGGTTGTCCTGGTCGAGGAAGTAGCCGATGCGGCCCATGTCGTGGTTGCCGAGGAAGGTGACCTGCTCGTACGCGTTCGCCTTGTCGGTCGTGTACTTGTAGTCGTCGCCGAAGACGCTCGCGAGCTTCTGCGCGCTGCCGCCCTGGGAGGCGTACGTGCGTGCCGCGTCCTGGAAGGGGAAGTCGAGCGTGGCGTCCAGGCGGCCCTGGGTGACGTAGGGCGAAGTGACGGACGTGTCGGCGGAGTAGACCTCGCCGAACATGAAGAAGTTCTTCCGGCCGTGCGCGGCGGCGTACTTGTCGAGGGCCGTCGCCCACTGGGTCCAGAAGTCCATGTCGACGTGTTTGACGGTGTCGATGCGGAAGCCGTCGACATCGAAGTCGCGGACCCACTTCTCGTAGATCTTCTCCATACCGCTGACGACCTCGGGCCGTTCGGTCCACAGGTCGTCGAGGCCGGAGAAGTCGCCGTAGGTGGCGTTCTCGCCGACGTAGGTCGAGTCGCCGCGATTGTGGTACATCGTCGGGTCGTTGAGCCAGGCCGGGACCTTCACGTTCGCCTTGTCGGCGGGGACGGTGGGGGTCTTCGGGAAGGAGGCGGTGGAGACGGCGGGGAAGGTCTTGGTGCCGTCCGCGTAGTCGGCGTCGTCGAAGGGCTGCCCGTCCTTGGTGAGGTAGGGGAAGGCGCCCTTGGAGAGGTAGTCGTAGGACTTGCCCTCGTAGTCGACGACGTCTGCGGTGTGGTTGGTGATGACGTCGAAGAAGACCTTCATGCCCTTGGCGTGGGCCTTGGAGATGAGGGTCGCGAGGTCTTTGTTGGTGCCGAAGTGCGGGTCGACCTTGGTGAAGTCCGTTATCCAGTAACCGTGGTAGCCGGCGGAGGCGTCGCTCCCGGTCCCCTGCACGGGCTGGTTCTTGAAGATCGGGGCCATCCAGATGGCGGTGGTGCCGAGGCCCTTGATGTAGTCGAGCCGGTCGGTCAGGCCCTTGAGGTCGCCGCCCTGGTAGAAGCCCTTGTCGGTGGGGTCGTAGCCGGTACTGAGCCGTGAACCGGTCAGTCCTCCTTGGTCGTTGGAGGTGTCGCCGTTGGCGAAGCGGTCCGGCATCACGAAGTAGAACTGCTCGCGGGTGTCGTCGTGCCGCGCGGGCGTGGCCGCCAGCTTCGCGTCGGACGGGGGTGCGGGCGGGGTCGCGGCGTGGGCGGCGAGGGGTTGGACGAACGCGGCGAGGAGCGCGGCGACGATGACGCCCGTGGCCCTTCTCCGTCGCTCGGTGCGGCGCGTGCGGGCCGCCGGCCATCTCGGTATCACAGGCGTGAACTCCTTGCGATTACGGCTCAGTTCGGGTCCGACCCCGGCGAGACGGTATCGCTGACGCAAGGGTTGCAGCAAGACATGTGAAAGTCACAGAAAGAACTTTCATCCGCAACCTTGACGTGCCCTTCTCAACTGGCCCACGCTCACCAGTTGTTGAAACCCGAATCCCCCCTTTCGGAGCCGCTCATGAGCAGATACCGAACACCGGGAACCATCAGGCGCGCGGCCAGTGCCGTGGCCGCCGGGGCGCTCGCCCTGGCCGGCGTGGTCGCCCTCCCCGCCGCCACCGCCCACGCGGACACCTCCGCCAAGGGTGACGTCATCGCCAACCTCTGGGAATGGAACTGGGACTCCATCGCCTCGGAGTGCACGAACGTACTGGGCCCGGCCGGCTACGGCGCGGTCCAGGTGGCACCACCCGCCGAGTCGCTCAAGCAGACCAACTACTACTGGTGGGACGTCTACCAGCCGTACTCGTACAACCTGAACAGCCGTTTCGGTACGGCGGCCCAGTTCGCGAGCATGGTGAGCGCGTGCCACACCGCGGGCGTCAAGGTCTACACGGACGCGGTGATCAACCACACCGCCGCGCAGACCGGCACCGGCTACAACGGCACCACGCTCACCAGCAAGTACGACACCCCGGACTGGGACCCCGGCGACTACCACACCTCCGCGGACTGCCCCACCTCCGACCTGACCATCCAGGACTACTCCAACCTCACCCAGGTCCAGAACTGCGAACTCCTCGGCCTGCCCGACCTGAAGACCGGCTCGGACTCGGTCCGCGCGGGCATCGCGAATTTCCTGAACAAGCAACTCGCCCTCGGTGTCGACGGATTCCGGGTCGACGCGGCCAAGCACATCCCCGAGACCGACCTGGCGGCGATCGAGGGCAAGCTGACGAACACGACGGCGGGTGCGGCGCCGTACGTCTTCCAGGAGATCTATCCGGGCTCGACCCCGCAGCCCAGCGACTACTACGCGTCCGGTGACGTCCTCGACTTCACCTACGCGAGCAAGATGAAGTCGGCCTTCCAGGGCAACGTGAGCGATCTGTCCTCCCTGGAGAGCAGCGGCATCCTCCCGGCCGCCAACTCGGTGTCCTTCGTGACCAATCACGACACCGAGCGCAACGGCCTGCACATGAGCTACAAGGACGGCGACACCTACAAGCTCGCCAACCTCTTCCAGCTCGCGTACAAGTGGTCCACCCCGACGGTGTACGCCAGTTGGGAGTGGACGCAGAGCGACCAGGCACCGCCGAACTCGTCCGGCTTCGTGACCAACACGGACTGTTCCAGCGGCAGTTGGTACTGCCTCGACCGGGACACCGGAGTCGTCGGCATGGTCGCCTGGCACAACGCGGTGTACACGGCGGCCGTCTCCAACTGGCAGACCAAGTCGTCGAGCGTGATCGGCTTCGGCCGTAGCGGAGCGGGCTTCTTCGCGCTCAACAACGGCTCCTCGGCGGCGACTTACACCTTCACCACGGGCATGGCCGACGGCACGTACTCGAACGTCGTCGACGGCGGCGCGTCCACCGTCACCGTCTCCGGCGGCAGCGCGTCCCTCACCATCCCGGCGAAGAGCGCCATCGCCTTCTACAACTCCTCCTACACCTGCACGGTCGGCTGCGACGACACCGGCGGCGGTTCGTCCGGCTCCACGGTGACCGCCACCTTCAACGAGTACGCGGCCACCACGTCCGGCACCAGCGTCTACGTCGTCGGCTCCATCGACGCGCTGGGCGGCTGGGACACGTCGAAGGCGGTCGCGCTGTCCTCGTCCGGGTACCCGGTCTGGTCCGGGGCGGTGAGCGTGCCGACCAGCACGTCCTTCGCCTTCAAGTACATCAAGAAGGACTCGTCCGGAAACGTCACCTGGGAGTCGAACGCCAACAGGGCCGCCACGACGACCACTTCGGCGGTCTCGCTCAACAACTCCTGGAACGTGGCCGACACCGACGCCACCGACGTCACCTTCAACGAGACGGCGACCACCACCCTCGGCACGAACGTCTACGTCGTCGGCTCGATCGCCTCGCTCGGCTCCTGGAACACGAGCGACGCGATCCCGCTGTCCTCGGCCTCGTACCCGACCTGGAGCAAGCTCGTCATCGTCCCCAAGAGCACGACCTTCGCGTACAAGTACATCAAGAAGGACAGCTCCGGGACCGTGACCTGGGAGTCCGGCACGAACCGCTCGTACACGACGGGCACCTCGTCCGGCTACACGGCGAGCGACACCTGGAAGTAGCTCTTTCTCGAACTCCCGCTCATTTCTCCGAACAAATCCGCGGTGGCGCGCATCGGACTCAGTGCACGACACCAAAAGAGGGCGCGGGACGCACACAGCGGCCCGCGCCGCGGAGCAGGAGTGGGAGCACGATCACCGTGAACGAGCAGCAGAACACCACCGACCAGGCCGGTCCCGCCAAGCCCCGGCACCGCGCCGAGCGCCGCTTCGGGCGTACGGTGGTCGGTCTGGCCGCCGTCGCCGGGCTGGGGCTCGCGGCCTGGGCGACCACCGCCAACGCCGCGACCACCACGAGCGCCGCGAAGGCGACGCCGACCTGCTCCGCCGGGGCGCTCAAGGCCACGTTCGGCCGCCGGCTCGCCGGCGGCATGAACCACCAGGGTGTCGTCATCACGCTGCGCAACCTCAGCGGCAGGACGTGCGCGCTGCGCGGCTACCCCGGCCTGGGCCTGGAGAACTCCGCCCACAAGAAGCTCACGGCCCACACCCACTGGGGCAACACCTGGTACGCGCACAACCCCGGCAAGAAGACCCTCACCCTCAAGGACGGCCAGAGCGCCGAGGCCGTCGTCGCCTGGACCCACGCCAACACGGGCACGTCGGGCGCGGTCCGCGCCTCCTTCCTGGAGATCACCCCGCCCGGCTCCACCCAGCACAAGACGCTGGCCTTCCCCCAGTGGGTCGACCACGGCGACCTGTCGGTCACCGCGCTGGCCAGGCACATCACCGTCAACGACTGATCCGCGCCGACGGCGGTCAGACGACGGCCGGCTGCACCGTCAGTGTTCCTTCGGCCGTGTCGATGGTGGCCCGCGTGCCGAGCGGAATGCTCGGCGGATGCGGGCCGTGGCCGGCCGGGAGCCCGCCGAGGACGGGAACGCCCAGGCGGGTCAGCCGGTCACGCAGGATGTCGGCGATGCCCCATCCCCCGAGGGTCGCGTCGCCGGCATCCCGCTCGAAGCCGATGAACTGGCCGAGCGCCACACCGCGCACCCCCTCCAGCGCCCCGGCCCGGGTCAGCTGGGTCAGCGCGCGGTCGACCTCCCCGAGCCCCGTCCCCCGCTGGTGTTCGAGGAAGAGGATCGCCCCCTTGAGGCTCGGCAGCCCGGCGCCGGTCTCGGTGCGGACCGCGCTGAGGTTGCCGCCGAGCAGGACACCGGTGGCGGTGCCCTCGACGGTGACCGCGGCCGTGGCCTCGCCCGCGTCCCGCCGGATGACGACGGGCTCGGTGGTCATCAACGCACGGCGGACGGCGTCGGCCGACGCGGACCCGCACCGGTCGTCGCCCGCGTTGGGGAAGGGCCCGTGCAGACAGGCCAGCCGGCAGCGGGCCCACAGCGCGAGATGGAGGTGGGTGATGTCGCTGAAGCCGACCACCGGTTTCGGATCGCGGCGCAGCGCGTCGGTGTCGAGGTCGTCGACGATGCGGTAGGTGCCCTTGCCGCCCATCGCGGCGAACACCGCGCGGACCCCCGGATCACGGAACGCGGAGTTCAGATCGGAGACCCGGTCCTCGTCCCGCCCGGCCATGTACCCCCACTGGTCGAAGACGTGCTCGCCCACCTCGGGCCGCAGCCCCCATGACGTCAACTCCTCGACTCCACGGGCGACATGCTCGCGTCCGGGCGGACAGGCCGGGGCGACGATCCGCACCCGGTCGCCCGGCCGCAACCGCGGCGCTCTCGAGCTCGGGAGGTTGCCGGAGGTGTCCATACGGCGATCTTCCCCCGTACGCGGGGCCGGAACTCCCCCACCCCTCACGGGAGTTCCGGCCCCGTCCCACTCAGCAGCTCGTCTTGCCCGTGTAGATCGCGAGGGCCGTGTTGGCGCCCAGGGTGGCGGTGAACTGCCCGCTGGAGTTCACGGTCACCGACGTGTTGTTCTGGACGTTGCAGTACGTGCCCGCGGCCAGTGACGTCTGGTAGGTCTGGGTCAGCGAGTACGACTCGTGGTTGATGGCCACGTAGCCCTTGCTGCCCCGCCCGAAGCCGATCGCGTCGTTGCCGTCGTCCCACCAGTTGGTGAGGGACTGGCCGCTGGTGGCGTTGCGGAAGGCGACCATGGACTTGATCTCCGGCCAGGCGTGCTGGCACTTCCAGCCGTCCTGCCAACAGGCCGTCACCGCACCGTTGTTGGGCGGTCCGGCGTCCGTGTCCGACCATTCGTAGCCGGAGTTGATGTCCGGCGCGCCGTAGGGGTAGGCGAGCATGAAGACGTTGGCCAGCGTGTAGTTGGCGCCGTCCTTGTAGTTCAGGGTCGAGCCGTTGCGCTCGGTGTCGTGGTTGTCGACGAAGACTCCCGCCACCGAGCTGCTCATGTAGCCCCAGCCCTCGCCGTAGTTCTTCAGGTAGGCGAGGTTCTCGTTGTTGAAGACGCGCTTGAGGTCGTAGGCGTAGCGGAACTCCTGGACGTCCCCGTTGCCGGTGTACTCGGTGGGCTGGACGGCCTCGCCGGCGCCGTAGATGACCTCCTGCTTCCAGTACACGGAGGGGTTCGACAGGCGCGACTTGATGTTCGCGAGGTCGGTCGCCGGGATGTGCTTGGCCGCGTCGATGCGGAAGCCGTCGGCGCCGTAGCCGAGGAGGCTGTTCATGTAGCCGGCGATGGTGGCGCGGACGTACTCCTCGCCGGTGTCCAGGTCGGCGAGGCCGACCAGTTCGCAGTTCTGGACGTTGGCGCGGTTGGTGTAGTCGCTGACCAGGGACGTGCAGTCGTCCATGTCGTACGAGGAGTACAGGCCGGGGTAGTTGTACTTCGTGTACGACGAACCGCCGGTGCCGGTGCCGCTGCCCGCCGACATGTGGTTGATGACGGTGTCGACGACGACCTTCACACCCGCCGCGTGGCAGGTGTTGATCATGTTCTGGAAGGCGGTCGCGTCGCCGAGCCGCCCGGCGATCTTGTAGCTCACCGGCTGGTACGAAGTCCACCACTGCGAGCCCTGTATGTGCTCGGCGGGCGGGGAGACCTGCACGTAGCCGTAGCCGGCCGGGCCGAGGGTGTTGGTGCACTCCTTGGCGACGGAGGCGAAGTTCCACTCGAAGAGGACGGCGGTGACGTCCTTGGTGCCGGGTGGGGAGGCGTGTGCGGTGCCGGGCACCAGGACCGCCGTGGCGGCGGCGAGGGCGAAGGCGCCTGCAAGTGATCTGCTGCTGGCCATGTGGGGTTCCTTCTCCGTTGAAGGCACTTGAAGGTTCTTGCTGAAATACCGTGGAAACCTTGCGGTGGCCAGATGTTAAAGGCCCGCCGCCCAAAAGGGCAGCGGGCCGTGTGAAGTTGCTGCAAGAACTTCCCGTGGCGGAGCGGTGGTTACGGGGTGGTGGTCCACCAGACGGTCGTGTCGGCGGGCAGCTTCGCCTCGCCGTCCGCCTCGGTCACCTCACCGCTGGCGAGCAGCAGCCGGCCGTACGCCGACGTCGTCACCGACTCCCCGCTGGTGTTCGCGATACACACGAACTCCCCCCGCCGGAAGGCGAGTACACCCTCGGGCGCCCGCAGCCACTCCACCGAGTCGCCCGCGCCGAGGTCGGGCTGCGTGCGGCGGGCGGCGAGCGCGTCCCGGTACAGCTCCAGCGTCGAGCCGGCCGTCCCCGTCTGCGCCTCGATGCTCAACTCGCCCCAGCCGTCCGGCTGCGGCAGCCAGCTCCCGCCGTTCCCGAAGCCGTACGACGATCCGGTGCGCGTCCACGGGATCGGCACCCGGCACCCGTCGCGGAAGCCGTCCTGGCCCGCGCCCCTGAAGTAGGCGGGATCCTGGCGCACTTCGTCCGACAGGTCGACGACGTCCGGCAGCCCGAGCTCCTCGCCCTGGTAGATGTACGCCGAGCCGGGCAGCGCCAGCATCAGCAGCGTCGCCGCGCGGGCCCGACGCAGGCCCAGTTCCCGGTCCCCGGCCGTACGGATCTGGGTGCCGAGGCCGGGCGGGTTGGCGAAGCGGGTGGCGTGCCGGGTGACGTCGTGGTTGGAGAGGACCCAGGTGGCCGGGGCACCGACCGGCCGCATGGCCTCCAACGTCCGGTCGATGACGACACGGAGTTCCGCCGCGTCCCAATCCGTCGCCAGATACTGGAAGTTGAAGGCCTGGTGGAGCTCGTCCGGGCGGACGTAGTTGGCGGTCCGCTCCACGGTCGGGGTCCACGCCTCGGCGACGAAGATGCGCTCGCCCGCGTACTCGTCGAGGACCAGACGCCACTGCCGGTAGATGTCGTGCACGCCGTCCTGGTCGAAGAACGGCATGACATCGTTGCCCAGCAGCTTGACCTGGTCGTGCGAGCCGAGGTCGGGCAGCCCCTCCGCCTTCACCAGCCCATGGGCCACGTCGATCCGGAAACCGTCGACGCCGATGTCGAGCCAGAACCGGAGCACGGACCTGAACTCGTCGCCCACCGCCGGGTGTTCCCAGTTGAAGTCGGGCTGCTCGGGAGCGAAGAGGTGCAAGTACCACTCCCCGTCCGGGACTCGGGTCCAGGCCGGCCCGCCGAAGATGGACTCCCAGTCGTTGGGAGGGAGTTCGCCGTGCTCGCCCTTGCCCGGGCGGAAGTGATAGCGCTCCCGCAGCGGCGAGCCCGGGCCTTCCCGCAACGCCCGCTTGAACCACTCGTGCTGATCCGAGGAGTGATTGGGAACGAGGTCGACGATCACCCGCAGACCGAGACCATGGGCGTCACGGATCAGCGCGTCGGCGTCGAGCAGATTGCCGAACATCGGGTCCACGGCCCGGTAGTCGGCGACGTCGTAGCCCGCGTCCGCCTGCGGCGAGGCGTAGAACGGACTGAGCCAGACGGCGTCGACACCGAGGTCACGCAGATACGGGAGCCGGGAGCGTACGCCCTCCAGGTCACCCATGCCGTCACCGTTGCTGTCGGCGAAGCTGCGCGGATAGACCTGGTAGATGACCGCGTCCCGCCACCAGTCGCCACGCTTGGCTTTGGCAGGGTTCGGTGCGGGGGCGATGGCCGAGTTTCGCTGGGTCATGGCGTCCTTGGTGCGTAACGGGGTTCTGGTCATGGGGAGTTGGGGCGAGGCGGCCGTGATGTCAGCGGGGTCGGATGGACAACACGGCCGCCTCGGGTCTCTTTTTGGGTGCGGCTGAGTGGGGGCTGGTCGCGCAGTTCCCCGCGCCCCTGAAGGGGCGCCCCAGTCACCGGTGTTCAGCCCTTGGTTCCGCCTGCTGTCAGGCCGGTTACCAAGTTCTTCTGCACGAGATAGAAGAACGCGGCCACAGGTATCGCAATCAGTACCGCGGTCGCAGCCATCAGGTTCCGCTGCGCGTCGTGCTCGCTCACGAACGTCTGCAACCCCACCGCGAACGTGTACTTCGTGTCGGACAGCATGAACGTCGAGGCGAAGGCGACCTCGCCGAAAGCCGTGAGGAAGCTGTAGAACGCGGCGACCGCCAGGCCCGGCTTGGCGAGCGGCAGGATCAGTCGCGCGAACGTACCGAAGGGGTTCAGCCCGTCGACGCGTCCGGCCTCGTCGATCTCGAACGGGATCGTGTCGAAGTAGCCCTTCAGCAGCCATGCGCAGTAGGGCACCGTGGTCGAGCAGTAGACGAGGATGAGACCAAGGTAGCTGTCGATCAGCTGCAGGTCCGCCAGGATCTGGTACATCGGCACGATGAGTACCGCGATCGGGAACATCTGGGTGACCAGGAGGACCCACATGAACTTCCGGTAGCCGGGGAAACGCATCCGCGAGACGGCGTAGCCGGTGGTGGCCGCGATCGTCACACCGATGAACGACGTGCCGAGCGAGACGATCATCGAGCTCTTCAACCAGTCGAAGAACTCAGTGTGTTGGAGCACGAACGAGTAGTTGCCGAACGTCATCTTCTTCCAGATGCCGGCCGGGTGGAGGTAGTCGTCCGAGTCCGGGCCCAGCGAGAGGAAGACCAGCCAGGCGATCGGGAAGAGCGCGATCAGGCTCGCGACGATCAGGATGCCGTGCGAGGCGAGGGCGCCGGAGCGGCTCAACTCGCCCCGGCGGCGCGCCCGTCGGGGCTGGGTGTCGGTCGTGCTGCTCATGGGGGCTCCTGTCTCAGATCGCGAGCTGTTGGTCATTGCGGTTCAGCCAGCGGCGGTAGAAGGAGGTGAAGACGATCAGGATGGCCAGCAGCAGGATGCCGTAGGCGGCCGACTGGGCGAAGTCACGCGGCTGTTGGCCGAAGCCGAGGTAGTACGACCAGGTGACGAGGATCGAGGCGTCGGGGGCCGTGTTGCCGAACAGCAGGAAGATGACGGCGAACTGGTTGAACGTCCAGATGACGCCGAGGAGTACGACGGTGGAGCTGACCGACCTGAGGCCCGGGAGGGTCACGTGGCGGAAACGCTGCCAGGGGCCCGCGCCGTCCATCTCGGAGGCCTCGTAGAGCGAGGCGTCGATGGACTGCAGTCCGCCGAGCATGGAGACCATCATGAACGGCACCCCGCACCAGGTGTTGACCATGATCGCGGCGAACCGCTGCCAGAACGTGCTTTCCAGCCAGTCGGGTTGGGGCAGGTGCAGGGTGTGCAGCGCGGTGTTGATGATGCCGCCGTCGGCGAGCATGAAGCGCCAGCCGAACACGGTGACGAAGGTGGGGACGGCCCACGGCAGGATCAACAGGAGGCGGTACACGGTGCGTCCGCGCAGCTTCTGGTTGAGCAGCAGGGCGAGGGCCAGGCCGATCGTGTAGTGCAGGGTGACGCAGACCGCGGTCCAGACGATCGTCCAGATGAAGTGCGACCAGAAGCGGTCGTAGGACGTCGGGCCGAACAGGATGTCCTTGTAGTTGTCGAACCCGATGAACTTGTAGGTGGCGTCGATGTGGTTGACGCCGATCGTGCGCGCGGTGTTGAGGCTGTTGGCGTCGGTGAGCGTCAGGTACAGGCCGTACACCAGGGGGTAGAGCACGAGGACGCCGAGCACGACGACCACGGGGATGATCATCGCGTACGCGTACCAGTGCTTCTGGTAGCCGGACTTGAGGCGTTGGCCGGGCCCGGGGCGGGGTGCGCGGTCACCGTGGCGCTTGCCGGTCGCGCGGTCGATGGCGACTGTCATGGTTCGTTCGACACCTTCTGGAAGTTCAGGAGTTGGTCCTGTCGGGCCTGCGCGCAGGCCGACGGCCGCCGGATCCGTCCCCCAGGTTCTTCTCTGCGGATCCGGCGGCCGTACGGGGCTACTTGCTGAAGTCCGGGACCAGCTTGGCGATCGCCAGCTCGGCGTTGCTCAGGCCCTTGTCGAGGGACTCCTTGCCGCCGGCGACCTTGGGCAGCTCGGTGTCCAGCGGACCCCACAGCGAGCTGTACTCGGCGAGCGCCGGGCGCGGCTGGGCGACGCCGAGGACGCCCTGGAAGCCTGCGATGCCCGGGTCGGCCTTGACGGCGGCGGTGTAGGCGTCGTCGCGGGTCGGCAGCGTCGAGTTCTTCAGCGCGATCGTCGACTGGGAGGCGGCGGAGGTCATGAAGTTGAGGAACTTCAGCGACGCCTTCTGGTGCGCGGAGTCCGAGCCTGCGTAGACCGACAGGTTGTGACCGCCGGTCGGGGCACCGGACTTGCCGGTGGAGCCGGCCGGGATCTGGGCGATGCCGAGGTTGGACTTGTCCTTGAAGGCCGAGCCCTTGTAGAAGTTCGTGATCTCCCAGGGGCCCTGGATGATCGCGGCGACCTTGCCGTTGACGAACGCGTCCTGGATGTGGGCGTAGGCGTCGGCGGTGGTGTCGGCCTTGTGCAGGCCGGTGCCGGAGAACAGGCTCAGCCAGGTGCCGTAGGCCTTCTTCGCCGCGGCGGAGTCCACGGTGATCTTCTTGGCGGCGGCGTCGACGGTGTCGGTGCCCTCGCCGTAGAGGAAGGTCTGCGCGTAGTAGGCCTGGGTGGAGCCCCAGTAGCCGTCGACCTTGGCCTTCGCCTTGATCTTCGCCGCGTCGGTCTTCAACTCGTCCCAGGTGGTGGGCGCCTGAGTGATCCCGGCCTGGGCGAAGAGCGCCTTGTTGTAGACGAGGGCGAGGGTGTCGGTGACCAGCGGCACGCCGTACGTCTTGCCGTCGTACTGGGCCTGCGTGATCAGGTTCTGCTTGAACTTGGCCTGGTCGGCGAGGGCTTCGGTGCCGTCGAGCGGCAGGAAGTAGCCCTTCTTCGCGAAGGCGGGGGTCCAGCCGACCTCCGAACGCAGCACGTCCGGGGCGCCCTTGGAGCCGGCGGCGGTGTCGAACTTGTTCTGCGCCTGGTCGAAGGGCACGTTGACGTACTTGACCTTGATGTTCTTGTTGGCGGCCTCGAACTTGGCGACCAGGGCCTTGTACGTGGGTGCCTCATTGGTGGCGTTGGAGGTGTCCCACCAGGTGATGGTGACCGGCCCGTCCGACTTGCCGCTGTCACTGTCGCTGCCGCCGCAGGCCGTCGCCGCGAGGGCGAGGGACGCCACCAGCGCGGTGGCCGCTATGCCACGCCGCATGAGTTCTCCTTGAGGGTGAAAGCCCGTGTGCCGCAGGGGGCGGGCCCGTCCGCCGCCCCTGTGACTCGCCGACCGCTCCTTCGCCGCCGCCGGGCGTCGCCGAACGTAACAGCGATGCAAGCGTTGCGAAAGTCCTTGCTGCAAAAAACTGCAAGACGGCTGGAGAGTTACTCGCCCGTGACCTCTCCTCGACCCACGCGCAACCCAGTATTGATGCGGCTGAGCGGTCGATGGGACACTTGTGCAAGACTCTGCAAGCACTTGCCGCATGTCGTACGTTGAGCAGAACACGAGGGATCGCGATGACGCAGCAACCCGCAGCGCGCCGACGGCCGGTACAGTCCACTCCCGTGACCACACGGCTTGCCGACATCGCCGCCCAGGCGGGGGTGAGCGAAGCGACCGTCAGCCGCGTCCTCAACGGCAAGCCGGGCGTCGCCGCCACCACCCGCCAGTCCGTCCTCGCCGCTCTCGACGTGCTCGGCTACGAACGTCCGGTACGGCTGCGGCAGCGCAGCGAGGGCCTGGTCGGTCTCATAACGCCGGAGCTGGAGAACCCGATATTCCCCGCCCTGGCGCAGGTCATAGGGCAGGCGCTGACCCGGCAGGGCTACACTCCGGTGCTCGCCACCCAGACCCCGGGCGGGTCCACGGAGGACGAGCTGACCGAGATGCTCGTCGACCGCGGGGTGGCCGGCATCATCTTCGTCTCCGGACTGCACGCGGACACCTCCGCGGACATGCAGCGTTACGAGCAACTGCGGGCGCAGGGCGTGCCGTTCGTGCTCGTGGACGGCTTCTCGCCGAAGGTGCAGGCGCCGTTCATCTCCCCGGACGACCGCGCGGCGATGACCCTCGCCGTCACCCACCTCGTCTCGCTCGGCCACACCCGCATCGGCCTGGCGCTGGGCCCCAAGCGCTTCGTACCCGTACAACGCAAGATCGAGGGCTTCGTCCGCGCGATGCAGGACCAACTGGCCCTGACCGCCGAGGACGTGGAGACGCGGCTGGTCCAGCACTCGCTGTACACGCTGGAGGGCGGGCAGGCCGCCGCCGCCGCGCTGATCGACCGCGACTGCACGGCGATCGTGTGCGCGAGCGACATGATGGCGCTCGGCGCGATACGGGCGGCCCGGCAGCGGGGTCTGGCGGTGCCCCGGGAGGTCTCGGTGGTCGGCTTCGACGACTCCCCGCTGATCGCGTTCACCGATCCACCCCTGACCACGATCCGCAAGCCGGTGCCGGCGATGGGACAGGCGGCGGTGCGGACGTTGCTGGAGGAGATCGGCGGGACGCCCGCGCCGCACAGTGAGTTCGTGTTCATGCCGGAACTGGTGGTACGGGGTTCAACGGCTTCGGCGCCTGGGGAACGGAATCGTCCCTAAGGGGGAGAAAACCCGGCGGCTTCCCGTGCGCTGGTAGTAGTACGGGGACTCTTCTCGTCGTAGAACATGCGAGACGGACCCGACCAAGGGATGATCGGTCGCGGAAGCCTTTTCTGGCAGACTTTGTGTCTATGGGTGAGACCACCGTGACGACATTGGAAGGCCGTGAAGAAGCCGTTCCGAGCCCCGTCGCGGACGCCGCGGGGCAGGGTTTCCTGCGCCGGTTGCGGACTCCGCGCCGGCCCCGGCTGTGGTTCGAGATCCTGCTGATCGCGGTGAGTTACTGGACGTACTCACAGATCCGCAACGCGGTTCCGGAGCAGCGGGGCCAGGCACTGCGCAACGCCGACTGGATCTGGCGCGTGGAGAACGACCTCGGCATCGCCGTCGAGCAGTCGGTCAACCACGCGGTGAACTCGGTGACTTGGCTGATCGTCGGCATGAACTACTACTACGCGACACTGCACTTCGTGGTGACGCTGGGTGTCCTGGTGTGGCTGTACCGCAGTCATCCGGGCCGGTACGCGGCGACCCGCCTGGTCCTCTTCGCGACCACCGCCGTGGCCCTCGTCGGCTACTACTTCTTCCCGCTGGCCCCGCCCCGCCTGATGAACGGCGGCCACTTCGTCGACACCGTCATGGTCCACCAGACCTGGGGTTCGATGGCCTCCGGCGACCTGAAGCACATGTCGAACCAGTACGCCGCGATGCCGTCCATGCACATCGGCTGGTCCCTGTGGTGCGGCCTGACGATCTTCGCCCTGGCGAAACTCCCCTGGGTCCGCATCCTCGGCCTCCTCTACCCGGCGGCCACCCTCATGGTCATCGTCTCCACCGCCAACCACTTCTGGCTCGACGCGGTCGGCGGCATGCTCTGCCTCGCCTTCGGCTTCGCCGTCTCCCGCGTCTGGTACGGCGCGTTTCCGTACGCGTTGCCTCGTACGGTGACGGTACGGGGAGCGGACGGGCTCTGGCTCCCCACTAAGGCCTAGTCCCGAGGTACCGGAGCCCGGTCCTGGTCCTGGTCCTGGTCCTGGTCCTGGTCCTGGTCCATCGGCAGCGAGGCAGGGCTGTCCCTTGCCGCGTCCCGCAGCGCCCGTAGGAACGCCCGCAGGGCCGGCTGTGGCGGTGCCGTCTCGCGGACGGCCGCGTGGATGGTCCGCAGCGGCTCCGGATCCCGTACCACCCGTACGACCACGTCCGGATGGCGGCTGCCGAGCCCCAGCCGGGGAATCAGGGTCACCCCGAGGCCCGCCGCCACGAAACCCTGAGCCGTGACGTAGTCCTCGCTCTGGACCGCGAACCCCGGCCGGAACCCCGCCGCCGCGCACGCGCCGAGCTGGGCGTCGAGGCACGGCCCCGGCCACTCGCTCCCGACCCACGCCTCCTCGGCCAGCTCCCGCAGCTCCACACTCCGCCGCGCGGCCAGCCGGTGTCCCTTGGGCAGCACGGCGAGATACGGATCGTCGAGCAGCTTCACCAGCCGTACGCCGTCGGGAGCACGGGACTCCCCCACGACCAGCGCGACATCCGCCCGCCCCTCCTTCACGTCCGGCAGCGGATCCTCGGGGTCGGTCAGCCTCAACTCCAGGCGTACTCCCGGGTGTTCGGCGCGGAGCCGGGCCACGGCGGGGGCGACCAGAGCGGCGCCTGCGGTGGCGAAGTAGCGGACCGTGAGCTGTCCGGTGCGCCCGGCCACCAGGTCCGCCAACGCCGTCTCCGCCTCGGCGACCTGCCGGCCGATCGCGTCCGCGTACCCGGTGAGCAGCAGCCCGGCCGCCGTGGGCCGCACCCCGCGCCCCACCCGCTCGAGCAGCGCGGTCCCGGCCTCCTTCTCCAGCGCCCCGACCTGCTGACTCACCGCGGACGGCGTGTAGCCGAGCCGGGCCGCCGCAGCGGTCACCGACCCGCTGTCCACCACGGCCCGCAGCACCTGCATGCGTCGCACATCAAGCATGTAGGAGAGATTAACAGTGGCTGTAGAATCCTTCGCTTGTGCTGAAAGGTTGGGCTGTCCGACCGTGGACCCATGCAGCCCGCCTCGACACTCCGCATGGCCGCGCTCGCCCTCCTGTGGGGTTCGGGCTTCCTGTGGATCAAACTCGCCCTGGACCACGGCCTCTCCCCCGCCCAGATCACCATCACCCGCTGCGCCCTGGGCACACTGGTCCTGCTGGCCCTGGCCCGCGCGGCCGGCCAGCGCCTGCCCCGCGACCGCGCCACCTGGGGCCGGCTCGCGGTGGCCGCCCTCTTCTGCAACGCCGTCCCGTTCGCCCTGTTCAGCGTGGGCGAGCAGACCGTCGACTCCGGGATCGCGGGCGTCCTGAACGCCACAACTCCCTTGTGGTCCCTGCTGATCGGCATCGCGCTGGGCACCGACCGCGGCCTCGGCCGGGCCCGCCTCACCGGCCTTCTGCTCGGCTTCGCGGGTACGGTCCTGATCTTCGCCCCGTGGCAGCGCTCGGGCCTGGCCAGTTGGGGCGCGCTCGCCCTGCTGGCCGCCGCCGCGAGCTACGCCGTGGCCTTCGCGTACATGGCCCGCAAACTCACCAGCGGCCAGGCGCCGTTGGCGGTCTCGGCGGCTCAGTTGATGGCGGCGACGGCTTGGACGACCCTCGCCCTACCGGCCGCGGGCCCGGTACACCCCGACCTCACGGCCCTCCTCGCGGTGACCGCTCTGGGCGTCCTGGGCACCGGCGTGACCTTCTACCTCAACTACCGCCTGATAGCGGACGAGGGCCCGACGAGCGCCGCAACGGTCGGATATCTACTGCCAGTTGTATCGGTGACGCTGGGTGCGGTGCTGCTGGACGAGAGGGTGGGGTTGAGGGTCGTGGCGGGGATGGCGGTGGTACTGGCGGGCGTAGCCCTGACAAGACACCGCTCGGCGAAGGCCTTTAGGGGCGCGGGGAACCGCGCGCCCAGCCCCCACCGGCTGTCAGCCGACGAACACCCCGCTCAGGCCCCGTAGAACAACAGATCCACCACACCCCGAGCCCGCCGAGTAGTGCGCCGATAGTCGTCCAGCATGTCCCCCACATGCCCCGGCCCGTACCCCAAGTACCGCCCCACAGCGGCCAGTTCACGCGGATCAGAGGGAAACGTGTCCCCCGCCCGCCCCCTCACCAGCATCACCGCGTTACGAACCCGCGTGGCCAACACCCACGCCTCGTCCAGCGTCTCCGCGTCCTCGGCAGAGATCAGCTCGGCGGCACACGCGGCGGCGAGTGCCGCGCGCGTCCGCGTGGTCCGCAGCCCGGGCTCGACCCACCCGTGCCGCAACTGCATGAGCTGCACGGTCCATTCGACATCGGACAGTCCCCCACGCCCGAGCTTGGTGTGCAACGTCGGGTCCGCGCCACGAGGCAACCGCTCGGACTCCATACGGGCCTTGAGCCGCCGGATCTCCCGCACGGCATCGTCACCGAGCCCCTCGGCCGGATACCGCAGAGGATCGATCAGTTCGATGAACCGACGCCCCAACTCCTCGTCCCCGGCGACGGGTTCGGCCCGCAGCAGCGCCTGCGACTCCCAGACCAGCGACCACCGGCGGTAGTACGCCTCGTAGGAGTTCAACGACCGTACGAGCGGCCCCGACTTGCCCTCGGGACGCAGGTCCGCGTCGATCAGCAGCGGCGGGTCCGAGCTGGCGACCTGGAGCAGCCGGCGCATCTCGGAGACGACCTTGTTGGCCGCCTCGGAGGCCTCGCGCTCCGGTACGCCCTCGCGGGGTTCGTGCACGAACAGGACGTCCGCGTCGGAGCCGTAGCCGAGTTCGTGACCGCCGAAGCGGCCCATGCCGATGACCGCGAAGCGGGTGGGCAGGGTGTCGCCCCAGCCCTCGCGGACCACCGCGCGCAGCGTGCCGGCGAGGGTCGCCGCGGTGAGGTCGGAGACGGCGCCGCCGACCCGGTCGACGAGCGCGCCCTGGTCGGCCTCGACGGGCTGCGTCTCGGTGCCGTAGGAGCCGACGATGTCGAAGGCGGCCGTACGGAAGAGTTCGCGGCGGCGGACGCCGCGGGCGAAGGTGACGGCCTGGACGGCGTCGTCGGCGCGGCCGACCGCGGCCAGTATCTCCTGGTCCAGATGGGCGCGTTCGCGGGGTTCGAGGCCGCTGCCGCCGTCGCCGTCGCCGAGCAGGGCGACCGCTTCGGGGGCGCGCATCAGGAGGTCGGGGGCGAGGCGGCCGGCCGACAGGACGCGGGCGAGGTTCTCGGCGGCGGCACCCTCGTCCCTCAACAGCCGTAGATACCAAGGGGTTTTGCCGAGCGCGTCGGAGACCTTACGGAAGTTGAGCAGGCCCGCGTCCGGGTCGGCGGAGTCGGCGAACCAGCCCAACAGGACGGGCAGCAGGGTGCGTTGGATGGCGGCCTTGCGGGTGACGCCGGAGGCGAGGGCCTCGATGTGCCGCAGGGCCGCGGCCGGGTCGACGTAGCCGAGGGCCACCAGGCGTTCGCGGGCCGCCTGGGCGCTCAACCTGGTCTCGCCGGGGGCGAGTTGGGCGACCGCGTCGAGCAGCGGGCGGTAGAAGAGCTTCTCGTGGAGACGTCGTACGACCGTCGCGTGCCGCTTCCACTCGCGGTTCAGCTCGGCCACCGGGTCGGTGCGCAGGCCCATCGAGCGGCCGAGGCGGCGCTGGTCGGCCTCCTCGACGGGGACCAGGTGGGTGCGGCGCAACCGGTAGAGCTGGATGCGGTGTTCCATGGTGCGCAGGAAGCGGTAGGCGTCGTCGAGGCGGGCGGCGTCCTCGCGGCCGACGTAGCCGCCGGCGGCGAGGGCCTGGAGCGCGACGAGCGTGGTGCCGCTGCGCAGCGAGAGGTCGGCGCGGCCGTGCACCAACTGGAGGAGCTGGACGGCGAATTCGACGTCACGGAGGCCGCCGGGGGCGAGCTTGAGTTCGCGGTCGATCTCGGTGGCGGGGATGTTCTCGACGACCCGGCGGCGCATCTTCTGCACGTCGGTGACGAAGTTCTCGCGCTCGGCGGCCTTCCACACGAGGGGTTCGAGGGCGGCGACGTACTCCGCGCCGAGCGCGAGGTCGCCGGCCACCGGGCGGGCCTTCAACAGGGCCTGGAACTCCCAGGTCTTGGCCCAGCGCTGGTAGTAGGCGAGGTGGCTGGCGAGGGTGCGGACCAGGGGGCCGTTGCGGCCCTCGGGGCGGAGGTTGGCGTCGACGGGCCAGATGGAGCCCTCGACGGTGGTCTCGGAGCAGATCCGCATCATGTGCGCTGCGAGCTTCGTGGCGGCGCGCAGCGCCTTGCCCTCGTCGGCGCCGTCGACGGCCTCGCCGACGAAGATGACGTCGACGTCGGAGACGTAGTTCAGCTCGTGGCCGCCGCACTTGCCCATCGCGATCACCGCGAGCCGGCACAGCGCGGCGTCGTCGGACGCGGCGGCGCGCGCGATGGCGAGGGCGGCGCGCAGGGTGGCGGTGGCGAGGTCGGCGAGTTCGGCGGCGGTCTGCGCGAGGTCGGTGGTGCCGCACACGTCACGGGCGGCGATGGACAGCAGGCAGCGACGGTAGGCGACGCGGAGGGCGACGGGGTCGGTGGCTTCTGCCAGTCCGCGTTCGAACTCCTCCACCCCGGGGTGGAGGTCGCGGGGTTCGTACATGACGAGGGCGTGCCAGTCGCGCGGGTGCCGGGCGAGATGGTCGCCGAGGGCGGCGGAGGCGCCGAGCACACCGAGCAGCCGGTCCCGTAGGGGTTTCGCCGCGATCAGCGTGTCGGTCAGCTCGCGCCGGTCGGTGGGCTCGGGCTGCGCCTCCAGGAGTCGTACGAGACCCTGAAGGGCGAGGTCGGGGTCGGCGGTGGCGCCGAGGGCCTCCAGCAGGACCGGGTCGTTCCTTATCGGTGCCAGCTCCGCGCTCTCCAGGAGCCGCTCGGCGGCCGAAGGATCGGTGAAGCCGTGCCGCAGCAGCCGCGTGAAGGTACTGCTTCTGCGTCCCGGCGCCGTCATCCTCGGCCTCCCTCGGATCTAGGTCGTGCGGATCTAGGTCGTACCGTCCCGAGCCTAACCGCAGGTGCGGGCGGGGGCGCCGGGGCGTGCGGCGATGAGTTCCGGAGGGGTACGGGGTCTCCACTACGGGACGACCGACGACTCCTGGAGGGAAGCCGATGACGTACGACTCAGGGACTAGGGGTGTCCGATGACCGACAACGCACCGCGCACCCGTCTCGACCCCCGCTACAGCGACCCGGCGGCCACCGCGACCGACTGGGCCACGGCCGAGGCGCGGCTCTCGGCGGCCGGGCAGTTCTGGATCTCGACGGTGCGCCCGGACGGGCGCCCGCACGTGACGCCCCTGCCCGGGGTGTGGGCGGACGGCGCGCTGCACTTCTGCACCGGGCCCGAGGAGCGCAAGGCGCGCAATCTCGCCAACAACCCGCACGTCGTGCTGACGACCGGCACGAGCACCTGGGACGAGGGGTACGACCTGGTCGTCGAGGGTGCGGCGGTGCGGGTCGAGGACGAGGACCGGCTGCGGGAGCTGGCCGCCGCGTGGGAGGCGAAGTACGGCAGTTTCTGGCACTTCGATGTGCGGGACGGGGCCTTCCAGCACGGTGGCGGATCCGCGTTCGTCTTCGCTGTGGCGCCCCGCACGGTTTTCGGCTTCGGTAAGGGGGAGCCGTTCAGCCAGACGCGGTGGCGGTTCGAGTGACGCGCCTGCCGAACGCGCCCGACAGACGTGCCTGACAAAGGAGTCAAGCCATGGACATGACCCTCGAAGTGATCCTTCTCCCCGTCTCCGACGTGGACCGGGCCAAGGCGTTCTACCAGGACAAGGTCGGTTTCCATGTCGATCTCGACGGCGAGGTGATGGAGGGCGTGCGGATCGTGCAGCTCACGCCGCCGGGGTCCGGCTGTTCGATCGCGCTGGTCGACGGCCTGCAGGTGCCGACCGGGACGCCGCAGCCGGGGACGTACCACGGCATGCAGCTGTGCGTGCAGGACGCGAAGGCGGCCTACGACGAGCTGACCGCGCGCGGGCTCGAGGTGAGCGAGCCGGTGCAGTTCGCGCCGCAGGACGGGGCGACGTTCATGTACTTCAAGGACCCGGACGGGAACGGCTGGGCGATCCAGGAGTACCGGAAGCGGGCCACCGAGCCGCTGCATCAGGTGCTGGCTCAACTGGCGGCGGGAGAGCAGTAGTTCACCACTTCTTCATCCGGCGGGTTGGGGGTGGTGGGATGCGGGCATTTTGGCGTGTGCATGCTCTGTCCGCACCGTCACCCCCGTCCTCCCCCCCCCACCCGGAGGTTGAAGTGTCCGGCAGTTCTGGCAATTCCGGCAGTTCTGGCAGCTCCAGCGGTCCCGCTGGTTCCGTGTACCGCCGCAGTCGCGCCGTCGTGGCGTCCGCGCTCGCCTTCTCGGCAGCCGCCGTCGGGGTCTGGACCGGTTTCGGCACCGCCTCGACCGCGCATGCCGCGACCGTGGTGCCGACCCCGGACCACGTCGTCGTCGTGGTGATGGAGAACCACGCCTACAGCCAGGTCATCGGCTCCTCCAGTGCCCCCTACATCAACTCGCTCGCGACCGGCGGCGCCGCCCTCACCCAGTCGTACGGGATCACCCACCCGAGCCAGCCGAACTACTTCGCGCTGTTCTCCGGCTCCACCCAGGGCATCACCAGCGACAGCTGCTACACGGCGGGCTTCTCCTCGGCCGCGAACCTCGCCTCCGAGGTGACGGCGGCGGGCGGCACCTGGGCCAGCTACAACGAGACGCTGCCCAGCCAGGGTTCGACGACGTGCAGCAGCGGCACCTACGCGCGCAAGCACAACCCCTGGTTCGGTTTCTCCAACGTCGCGACGTCGACGGCGAAGACCTTCGCGCAGTTCCCCACGGACTACACGACGCTCCCCGACATCTCCTTCGTGACGCCCAACCTGTGCAGCGACATGCACGACTGCTCTGTGGCGACCGGTGACACCTGGCTGAAGAACAACCTCGGCGCATACGCCACTTGGGCCAAGACGCACAACAGCCTGCTCGTCGTCACCTTCGACGAGGACAACCTGCTCAGCGGCAACCGCATCCCGACGGTCTTCTACGGTCAGCCGGTGACCGCAGGCGCCACGTCCTCGACCACGTACAACCACTACAACCTGCTGCGGACCCTGGAGGACTCCCAGGGCCTGTCCACCCACGCGGGCAACGCGGCCTCGGCCGCGGACATCACCGGCATCTGGGCGTCCTGAGATGTACGTGGCGGACAGCCGCGCCGACGCCAAAAGCACCACCGCGGGTACTACGGGTACTCCGGCGCGGGTGTCCGCCGTGGTCGCCCCCACGGTCTTCGCGCTCGGCGCGGTCAGCCTGATCACCGACGTGTCGTCCGAGATGGTGACCGCGGTGCTGCCGCTGTACCTGGTGACGGGCCTCGGCCTCTCCCCGCTGGGCTTCGGTCTCCTCGACGGCATCTACAACGGCTTCTCGGCACTCGTCCGCCTGGCCGGCGGGCACCTCGCCGACCGGGGCGGCGGCCGTCACAAGTGGGTCGCGGGCATCGGCTACGCCGTCTCGGCGGCCTGCAAGCCGCTCCTCCTCCTGGCCCACACCCTCACCCCCATCGGCCTGATCCTGGCCGCCGACCGCACGGGCAAGGGCCTGCGCACGGCACCGCGCGACGCGCTGATCTCCCTCTCCTCCACCCCGGAGAACCGGGGTCGTGCCTTCGGCGTACACCGCGCGATGGACACGGCGGGCGCGCTGCTCGGCCCGCTGGTGGCGTTCCTGATCCTGCGGGCGACGGTCGACGGGTACGACGCGGTGTTCACGGTGAGTTTCTGCGTGGCCGTGGTGGGGGTGCTGGTACTGGTGCTCTTCGTGCCGGGCGGGCGGGGATCCGGCGAGAAAGGACCAGGTGACAGCGGGTCGGCAGGGAGGGGCTCGGCTACCGGCCCACGGGAGCGGACCACCGTAGGCCGGCCCCCGCGCCCCACCCTCCGCGCCGCCTTCGCCCTCCTCGCCCGGCGCGACCTGCGCCGCATCACCCTCTGCGCGCTGCTGCTGGGCCTGGCGACGGTCAGCGACTCCTTCGTGTACCTGCTCCTGCAGCGCCGCCTCGGCGTCCCCGACCGCTGGTTCGCCCTGCTCCCGCTGGGCACGGCGGCGGCTTTCCTGCTCCTCGCCGTCCCCCTGGGCCGCCTCGCGGACCGCGTAGGCCGCTGGCGGATATTCCTGGCCGGCCACGGCGCCCTCCTCACGGCGTACGCCCTGCTGCTGACCTCCTGGCACGGCACGGCCCTCCCCTACGCCGTCCTCCTCCTGCACGGCGGCTTCTACGCGGCGACCGACGGCGTGCTGATGGCGGCGGCCTCGGACAGCGTGCCGGAGGAACTGCGGTCGTCGGGGCTCGCGTTGGTGCAGACGGGCCAGGCGGCGGCACGGTTCGTGTGCTCGCTCGGCTTCGGCGCGGCGTGGACGCTGTGGGGCGACCGTACGGCGCTCATGGCGTCGGCGGTGGCGCTGGCGGTCTGCGCGGTGTTCGCCCTGAGACTCCGCCCCGGCCGATCATCAGTTCTGGAGCCCGCCCCATGACCCTGCGCAACCGCGTCCTGATCCTCGCCACGGCGATCGTCCTGCTGGCGGGGATCGCCGTCGCCTCGGTGCTCCACGCGTCGGCGCGTGCCGGACAGCGGGACCAGGTCCAGCCCGGCGGCCCACGGGTCACCGCGGGCCGGGTCACCCTGACCACCCCCGACCGCATGGTGTTCCGCAACATGGCCTGGGGCCCCCACCGAGACGAACTCACCACGGTCCCGGCCTCCGACCCCTCCGGCCCACGCACCGCCTCCGGCCTCAAGTGCCTGCGCTTCTACGCCAGTTCGGGCACCGGAGTCTGCCTCCAGGCGGTCCACGGCACGGTCACGGACACCTACCGCGCCCTGATCCTCGACGCCCACCTCAGGGTGCAGGACCGCTACGACGTCCCCGGCATCCCCTCCCGGGCCCGCGTCTCCCCCACGGGCCACTTCGCGGCCTGGACGGCGTTCGTCGGCGGCGACTCCTACGCGGGCACGAACTTCTCGACACGAGCGGCGATCGTCGACACCAGGACAGGCAAGCTGACCCCGTCCCTGGAGTCGTTCCGCATCCTCAAGGACGGTCACGTCTACCACGCGGCCGACGTCAACTTCTGGGGCGTGACCTTCGCGGCGGACGACCGCACGTTCTACGCGACGCTGGCGACGAAGGGCAGCACGTACCTGGTCAGGGGCGACCTGAAGGCGCACACGGTCACCACGATCCACACGAACGTCGAATGCCCGTCCCTCTCCCCCGACGGCACCCGCATCGCCTACAAGAAACGCGTCAAGGGCCTCCCGAAGGACGCCCCGTGGCACCTGTACGTGCTCAACCTCCGCACGATGCGGGAGACTTCGCTGGCCGAGCCCCGCAGCGTGGACGACCAGGCGGTGTGGCGGGACGACCACACGATCGTCTACGCACTGCCCGGCGACTACGGGGCGGACCTGTACGCGGTACCGGCGGACGGCACGGGAAAGCCGCGGCGCATCAGCACGGCGGCCGTGTCCCCCGCGTTCGTGAAGTAGGAGGGAAGCGGCAGGCGCGGGAAGTGCGTCGGTTGGAGCGACCTCACGCGATGGGCGTCGGCGCAGGGTCGTTACGCTCGGTTCCGACCATATGACGAGGGTGGGGGCGGTCGAGCCATGGCGAAGAAGCCGGTACGCGCAGCGGTGGGGGACGTCTGGCTCAAGTGCCAGGTCTGTCGGGGGGATCTGTTCCGGGAGCGGGGTGTCCTGCTCAACAGCACCGGCATGGAGTTCATGAGGCTGGCCTGGGCCGACGAGAACGCCACCGGCCTGATCTGCTGGCGATGCGGCTATGTCCATCTGTTCGTCAACAAGGACATCACGCTCTACAAGGCAGACAAGTAGCGACCGGGCGGAATCGGCCATTGCTGCAATTGCCGATCATGATCGAGAATGGCAACAATTACCCCCAAGACTCCACCTTTCCCTTTAGCTTCAGGGTCGACGCGGACATGAACGAAATCTTCCGTTTTCGGGTGGCTTGAAGGTCACTGTCACACAGGATCTTCACAGCTATACCGTCACCTCGTGAGTGATCCCGTATCGCGCACCCGCCGGCAACAGTGGGAACCCCTGGCCATCGTCCTCCTCGTGGAGGTGGGCGCGTTCTTGTTCGCCGTGGGCTGGCTGACCGGAGTCCTGCTGCTGTGGACATCCCGTCAATGGCGCACCCGCGACAAGATTGTCGGAACGTTCCTTGTTCCTGGCGGATTCGCACCCGCCGCCGTGTTCACGTTCTGGACCAAGCAGTGCAGCACGGTCATCGGCGTCGGCGGTATCGCCGAGGAGCGGTGCGGACACATCTCAACCGTTCCATGGGTTGACCTGCTCACTCTCGTCGCGCTGTGGGTGGCACCTCTGGTGTCCACGGCGTGGCTCGTACGTCACCACCAAGCACAGCCTCCAGCACGACTACAGCCGCAGCGCATTTGAGTACTGCACTCAATGCGAGCTGCACCATGGGCAAAAAGGAGAGTTGTGAAAGACCGTTTAAGACCCACCCGGCCCAGATCCAGATGGCTCATCATGATCGGCGCCGCCCTTATCGCGCTGATGATGTCGGCGGCACCGGCTTCCGCTCACTACGTGTACGACGGCGGTTGGACGTACCGAACCGACTACGACTGCACCGCGAACCGCTCGGAGATAAGCCATGGCCGCTATGGCGACGGATACAGCCGGTCAGACGTAGCGGCCTGGGAGAAGAGCCTCATCGCGCAGTGCACATTCCCCAGCTACCGTCCTGGCGGATACATAAAGACCAGGGTGCACCTCTACAAGTGGAACAGCGCCAAGAAGAAGTGGACGCACTGCTACTCGTCCCCCTGGTACTCCAACACGAGAAACAAGCACAAGATCGATCTTCGAGTCACGTACAAGGGCCACGGTAACGGCCCGGGCTGCGGCAAGGGCTACTACGGGACTGTCGCCGAGGGCTATGTGTACAACGGCGGCTGGCACGGCGGGGCGATCTGGTCCGGCTACCACTACCTGCCCATTTCGTGACGGGGGAATGATCCATGCAGAGAGCGAAAGCGTTTTTCGTCGGCGGACTGGCCGCCCTCACTCTCGTCGCGGGAACGGTGATGACCATCGCCACCGCGGCGGACGAGGACGAGACGCCGCCGGACGCGCCGCCGTCGTGGGTCCTGTCGGACGGCAGCATCGACCCATCGGGCATACCCCAGGAAGCGCCTGAGATTCTCTCCGACGGCCGGCCGAACGACAACGGGGTCTCGGGCCCGCAGGTACCGAGCGAACCGCTTTCCACCTCGGTGGAGAACCCGCCCGACGTCATCTCCTCCGACCCTGACCCGGCGGACGACGACGAGGAGGGTACCGAACTTCTCGAATGGGATGAGCCCGAAGCCACCTGCGCTTCGGTGATACAAAGTCCCACCGGCGGTCGGCTCGTGGCCAACGTGTGCTCCACGTCCGCTCAGCGGGCGGTCAACGGAAAAATCCAGGACACGGTGGCAACGGACAACAAGTGCCTCACGGCCACCATCCTGATCGGCACCTACTCACGGTCCTGGAAAGCCTGTGACGGCAAGACGGTCCTGCTGGACACCGGCTATCAGGACGGCGCCGCCGTGATCTACAGGTTCTCGGTGGCCTGACAGCCCACATCCGAGGACGGACCGGATCCAGGAGAACGCGATGGGGTCCGACGGTCGGCGACCGTCGGACCCCATCG
>NZ_JAEQAZ010000158.1 GCF_016654115.1 Streptomyces sp. MBT53 | reverse complement strand
GACATAGAGGCACCCCCCCGCTTTTGAGGGGTTCAGGGTGGCAGGTTGCGTGTGGTTATGACCCTCTGTTATTTCAGCATGGATTGTCGCCATCGCATGGTCTTTTCTACCAACCTAAACGGAGACATCATGTATGAACTCTGGAGCACATAAATCATCAACCGCTAAGCCACCACTCAGTACAACTGTTCGCGCGAGGGCTAGTGGACGGCTCGTCTTAGGTGAGTCCGCTAGCGAAGCGGAGGCCGCAAGATTTCGGTTTGCTTTAGAGCCAGCCAGCGGTGACGGCGTGGTCGTGCACGAGACGTTCGACAAGACTCAAGACGGCGTGCGTAAAATCGCATTCATTGAGAACTATGAATATTTTGACGTGACCATCACAGCGACACGCATAGAGTTGTAGCCACCTCTCGGACACTACCGGCCATTCTTGGAGATAAAACAAATCGGGCCTCCGGCGCAATGCCGGAGGCCCGAACACTACTTACTCCCCCGCGCAACCTTTGCCCACTGGACGTAGACCTTCACCAGCTCCAACACGTCCGCCCGAGCATCAACCCGGAGGAACGGAAAGACAAGGAGCAGATAGAGAACGCCAACACTCCCGACCGCGAGCGGTACGTGAGCCAAGAACGTGGACAGACTGTTGCTGGTGAAGCCTTGCAGTGCATTTACCAGGGTCTGAAACCATTCCAACTGAGATACTTCCTTTCGGTGAACGAACCATTACAAGTCTCCCTTTCGGCTAACGCCGTACATGGGATTTCAGTGCAGGCTGTTCTGAAAGTTGTAAGCAGCTGGAAGACTGCGGCCCTGGCGGTCCGCCGTCGGGGTGAACTTACCATGCTACAAAGCGATTTGGGCCTTGATCTCTACCTATCGGCACCCTACGTTGCACCTTAGGCTTGCCTACATGGCGACTGACAGCGTGAGCGTTCGAACCCTTGACGGTCTACAACTTGCGGGCACCCTCGAACGTCCCCAGGAGGAACCTGCTCAGGCCGTGCTCCTGGTGCACGGCGGCGGTGTCACCCGCGAAGAAGGGGGCTTCTTCACTCGGCTTGCAACTAACCTCCGCGAAGTCGGTGTTGCCAGCCTGCGCTTCGACCTGCGCGCCCATGGCGAGAGCGAAGGACGTCAGGAAGAGCTGACGCTCTCCATGATCCTCAATGACATTCGCGTCATGCTGGCCCACCTACGAGAAGTAACCAGGGCCAGCGACGTCACCCTGCTCGGTGCCAGCTTCGGCGGCGGCATCTGTGCCTACTACGCAGCCAAGCGCTCCGACGAGGTCTCGCGCCTCGTGCTGTTCAACCCCCAGCTCGACTACAAGCGGCGGACGATCGACAGTCGGTCGTACTGGACGGACGACGTCATCAATGACGAGGCCGCGGCCGAGCTGACCAAGCACGGTGCCATCCAGTTCACGCCAACGCTCCGCCATGGTCGCCCAATGCTGAACGAGGTCTTCTGGCTCAAGCCGCACGAAGCACTGGGCGAAGTCCAGGCTCCGACCCTCATCGTGCACGGCACGGCTGACACGCTGGTGCCCTTCGAATCCTCCCGAGACGCCGTTCCGCGCTTCACGGCCCCCGTGCAGCTCGTACCCGTGGAAGGTTCGCAGCACGGCTTTGCCGTCCACGACGACCCGCAGTACCTCGACCCCCAGAGCCAGAAGTACCAGGCGTTTGTCATTCGTACCGTGGCGAACTGGATCACCGCTACGCCGTAAGCGTCTCGCGGAATTCTCGGACGGCGGGCCGGCCACGCCACCGATCGAGGGTCAGCAGGACTTCGCCGAGGACACGCACGGTGCGCTCCGACTTCATCTCGTGCGCCACTGCTGCGGACGCCTTGCCAACCTTGGCGGCCTCGTCCGGTTCGCCGCTGAGCGCCAGTGCCGCCGCACGCCGGGCGTTGAAGAACCCCGTGTCGCGGCGGGATAGCGTTCCGGCGTTGAGTACGTCGCTGAACAGGTCGACGGCGAGGCTCGGCTTCCCGGCTTCGGTGTAGGTAATGGCGTCCCGCAGCACACGCGTCGGCCCCGTGAAGTACGCCCCGAGTTCATCCGGTGCGTCCTCGGCCGCGTTGGTCAACAACGCTTCGGCGTCTGCCAGTTGACTGCGCACCACGTCTAGCGGATCGCCCAGCATGGCCCGGCCGAGCGCTTCTTGCTGTGTGACCTCGGCTCGCACTCGCGCCGGCAGCTGCCACCGATCGCTTCCGGCCGCCTGGGCGAGGGTCAGCATCCGCAGTGCGTCGCGCTCGTCGTACGCCATCTGTGACTTCTTCAGTAGGACGTACCCCTGCATGGCGGCGTTGTCGGCTTCTTGGGCCCACTCCATCGCACGGTCGTACCAGAACACGGCGGCTTGCGGTTTCTGGATATCGCGGTACAGCCACCCCGCGAACTCGGCTCCGTCTGCGCCGACGGCAAGCAGCTCGCGTCGCACTTCCGGCTTCACGTCCCGAGCGTGGCTCTCGACCGCACCAAGCAAGCCGAGCATGACGGGCAGCGTCTTCTTCGGGCCGAGTGCGCCGTCGTCGCGCTTGGCTTTGTCCAGGACCCTGCGGAAGTAGTCGACCACCGGACCGTCGAAGTAGCGGTGCGCGTCGTCGAGGGCACTGGCAACATGTTGCAGTTCGTCCAGTCCGAGACCGGGCAGTGCTACCGCAGCAACGCCGCCCTTGAGGAACTCGCGGCGATTGAAGGGGTTCATGGGATCTCGCTCTGTGGCTTGGGCGGACGCATCCGCCGAGGAACCAACCAAGCTGCCCAAACCGCTCGCCGCGATCGTCTCGGCGTCGACAGGAACAAGTACGGCACGACCGTTAATCACGACCGGCAACAAGCCGCCGGCCTGCTTGGTCTCCGTTGTCAGTGCTGCGGGCTGGACCACCGAAGGGGTCGCCTCGGTAGACGCCGCCTCCCTACGCACGGGCAGCTTGAACCACAGTAGGTCTGCCGGAATCTTGAGGCTATGCGCCCATCTCATGAGTTTGCCGAGATCCTGCGGCGGCTTGCCGCTTTCGATCCGGCTGAGCTGAGCCTGGTTCAGGTCGAGCCAACCAGCCATCGCTTCTTGTGACAGCACCCGGCCGTGCCACGGGTTCGACCGGTAGGCGTAGAACACGCGTCCCATATGCCAACTGGCGAGCGCTTCTCGCATGGTGGGGTGTTGCCAGAACTCCGGCGGGACGCTGGGCGGATTGGCGACAACCGCAGCCGCGACCTTGCGCTGGCACGACGCACACCGATCGCCGTGGTTGTCACGAGCGAGCCGCGTTCCACAGGCGCAGTTTCGAGCTTGCTGCTGTGCCATGTACCGCTCTCCGTAAGGGCCTTGCCGGTATTGCCGGTGCCAAGCCTACGGACTTTAGGCCACCCTGCGGGGCCTGTCTATGCGCCCCATACATACCCGCCTATGCGGTAGCGCCATGACGTCCCCGTTTGCCCAACCCCCAAGCTCCTAGCGGTACATGGCACAGCAGCAAGCAACCGCAAGGGAGTGCCGATATGCCCCCGGAACACTTCGTCAGCCGACTGGAGCTGGCCGCTCAGGCAGATGCGGTGCGCTGGGCGAGACGACATGGACGTGACGTGCTCAGCGCCTGGCGCGTGCCGGACAACCACGTCGAGACCACCACGCTGGTCGTCTCGGAGTTGGTGACGAACGCCGTGCAACACGTGGTCAAGACCGCGCCGGCCACCGGGGCTGTTCGCTTGGCGTTGATCCTTCGGCACCGCGGCACTCACCTGGTCGTCGAGGTTGCCGACCCAGGCAATCGGCCGCCGCAGCGACAGGCGGTACCGGCACTGGCCGCTGAAAGCGGCCGAGGGTTGTTCATCGTGGAAACCGTCTCGAAGGAGTGGGGATATTACTTCCCGCCCACGGGCGGAAAAGTTGTCTGGTGCGTCCTCGCACTCGACTAGCGCTTCTAGTAACAAGCCCATGGCGACCGTTTCGGGCTAAGGGTCGCACGTCTCGCAAATCCCGTTCACCTGCGGGAGTTCACCCATGCCCGCTTCCGGGTTAGAACCCGCGTACGGCTACCTGCGTGTCCACGATGCCTCTCGCGAAGAAGTGGCGCTACTGGAGAAGCAGTTGAAGGAGTACGCCGAGGCACACAATCTCAACTTGCGGCAGATCTACCCTGAGCGTCACAGGGTTCTTCGCGTTGGAGGACTTGGTGACTGGCTCGTGGAGGGTGGCGTGCAACACCTCATCGTGCCGTCGCTCGACCACGTCAGTACGCACCCGATCGCACGCCTGGTGTTCTGTGAGGCGGTGTGTCTTGATGCTCGGGCAGAGTTGCACGAAGCATGTTCGGACGATGTAGGTGCGTAATGTCCGACCCCGCTATGAGCCCTGCCCGACCTTGTTATTTGGTGCGGACTGGCACGCGATACCGTCCGGGCCGTACAGCTTCGGATCAACCGGTGCGACGGAATAGAGATCCGTCAACACGTTCGAGTTGATGCTGGTGTAGTGCAAGGCGCTGAGTTTAGCTCGTCCCGCAGCCGATACCTGGTTGCGATTCGTGGGGCACAAGTCAGCGCTCACTCGCATGAGGAGCGGCTTACCATCCTGACCGTTGAGCATTTGCGTATAACTCTTGCCATTGACCACATAATCGAACGCCACGTTGAACGTATAGGCGTACAGATTCGTCGCAAATAGTAGCTCGAAGCTGTCCTTCTTTTGCGCTGTAACGTCAGAGTGCCGCGTTGCTTGCCAAGCCTTCCCTGTCTGCGGGGTGACCCCGATCGGGCTGGGTTTATCAAGGTCATAGGTTATATCTTCGTTTCCACCGCCTTGCCCCTGAATAATGAACGCTTTGCCAGTGAAGACCGGTAGACGTTTCAGATTGACGACGCGAACATCGTGGATAGTAGCCTGTACCTGACCGACGGTACGCACATCCACGGATAGGGCTGCACCACCGAGCAGATATCCACCCGCCTTCATCTCATGTGCGGGCAGCGAATGCACTTCGGACGAGATTTCGGCTGGCATTTTTGTCTGTGTGAACAGACCAGACGGAGCGGAAGCTACTGCATTCGGAGGAAAGACTGCACTTTCGCCGAGGTTCACGTCGGCGATGTAGGCATCTGGAGCAGTGAGCGCAAGGTACTTGCTACCCTTACTTGAGGACGCAGAAGCGTCACCACCAGAACGCAACTCGGCGTAGACAATGCCACCCGCCACTAGCGCGGCAACCAGTACAGTGGCCGTAAAAAGCACTGCATGTTGTCGGCCAAACCGTCGACGTACGTGTGTCGCCTCAGGAGTGGGATTTCCCACCGATGGAACACTCGTTCCGTGGTCAGGCTGCGGCACGGGCACCGCGTTAGCGGATGCGTGTGCGCTTGGAACTAGCTGTTCCGCGATTTGATCGAGAGCATGCTTGAAGTCAGCATCTCCAGTGCTCACCTTGATTTTCAGAGACGCCCGCTCGTCACTCGCAAGCCACAAACGGCGATCCTCAAGGGTTTGCGCCCTCAGTTTTGGGTCGTCATGGATATTAAAGTTTGCCCGCACAACCTGCTCGTACTGCCTTTTGCGTCGCTCACCCCAAACTTGCTGTCGCGCTGGCCGCGGTTCAGAAAACGTTGCAATGTGCGCTTCTAGCTTTTCCCTAACATCCTGACGTACCTCATTAGAACTGCGTGACAGATCGAGCTGCCAATACCGCTGCAGTGGGCTCAATTTACCATGCAGTTCCTTAACAAGATCTGGGCGTTCTACGCCGAGTTGTTGGCTCAGTAGCTGCAAAGCCTTCCAGACCGCCGCCTGGTCATCTGCCGTCGAATTCTCGGCGTTCACCACACGCTCCCCATATACACCCGCCAGTTTGCCGCAGTGTACCGTGCTCCTTTTATGCTTGCATAAACTTTACCAATGTGTTATAAATGTTGTTTGTTAAACAAGGCGACAACGCAATGAGTAATTTTGAACAAGTACCATACGACCGGGAACTCCCAGAACATTCCGATCACTGGCGAAGCTCCGTTGAGAGATTTTCGGTCCTGTCTCCCAGGGAAATCGTAGCGGCTGCACAGCTCATTACCCACCCAGGCGCACTACGAACTGACGCCCGCAGCGTGGTTGATCTTTTTGAAGATGACATAAATGGTTACGTCGACAGTATTTCCGGAGTTGACCCTGCTAGAGGCAAAGAGGTTCTCGACGCCTTCGCCGATAGCGCCGATCCGGAGATGCGTCAAAAAGCAGGTGGATATTCAGCATTCGACTTAGCAAAAGCTGATCACGATGCTGGCCTAGCACTCTATCACCGTGGCATGGGTGACCCGGACACACGTGTTCGCGAGTGGTCTGAAGATTTGCTTGATTCGCACATCGCTGAGTCCGTCGAAGAACGCGACGGCGAACATTTCAACCGACGTGGGCTCCGTGTGCTCCCACTGGTAAATGAGGCTAAGTTACGCGAATGGACTGGACTTAATGTTCAAGACGTCCACGACCTCTACGTTACGTATGCCTATGCCGAAAACGGTCTCTATCACGACGTTGCCCTAGGGCATCTCGCCCTCGCCAAGCTTGCCGTCGTCGAGCCTCCAGCTACTCCAGACCAAGGCTGAGATACCTCCGTCTGTCCGGCAGAGCAGTGCTTTCCCACTAGTCACTAGTGACTCTGACCTGCGGTTCTCCGCTTGTCACTAGTCACAATTCGTCGCTTGGCCGACCTCATGCTTAGCGTTCTTCTCACAAGCCACGGCGCACCGAAGCCAGCTTGGTAATCCCTCCTCTGCGAACGTTCCTAGGGACCACCATGCCTCATTCGGTGTGCCTCCAACTGAGAAGGAGTGACCCAATGGGCAGTAGCAGTGAGATCGAACTAAGGGGCTTCGGTCGAGGTGGCAGCCGGGGAGAGCTGTCTAAGCGCAGTTCTCGCGAACTGCGGGCAGTCCAGGAAGGTGGAACCCTCGACCTGGCCCGTCTTGCGGGTGAGAGCGACTACACCGAGCTGCGGGCGATGTTCCGGAAGCGCATCACCGAAGACGGCATGCGCGACATAGCCGACGTCACCCAAGTCGCCGTACAACTGGCTGCGGGCGACCAGTTCCTCGCCACCCTGCTGATCCCGATCGTGCAGGAATACGGGCGGCAGACCGCACAGGATATCCGCAACTTCGGCCGATGAGCGCCGTGGTCGAGTGCGCAGAACAGTTGCTCCTCATGTTCGCGTCCATCGCCGTGACTCTGGCTCTCGCGCTAGTCGTCTGTTGGCCGGTGTACGAGTTCAAGCAATGGATGGAGCGTCGGCGGCAAAATCGACGGTTCAACCGGAGAGCGATCAGCAATCTGCTGTCGTCGGCTCAGAGTTACGACCTGAACCGGCGACGCCTGCGGGGCGACACCTTGGACCAGATGCGGCACGTTGTTCGCAACCACCAAAGTGCAGGCCGAGGCCGCCGCAATTCGAGGCGACCATAAGCATCGCTCGTCGCGCCGCCGGCGGCGGCGGTAATGACCAGTGATGGAACTCATGTTGGCGTGGGCTATCCCGCCAGCTCCGCCGTTCCTCTGCCTTTGGCGTTGGAATGTCAAGTGGAAGATCATCGAAAGGATGTGATGCTAGCAATGCATCTCTGGGTACTGGTCGGCTTTGTCGTCGTGTATTACGTCGGCAGAGCTGTCCAGTTCTGGAACAGCCGGGACCAGCGTAAGACGGCCGCAGCAGTCGAGCACATCGGCAAGAAATTCAATGGCGACGGCGACAAGAATGGTGCGGCGAAATGAGTGACAACCGCGAAACTGTCACGCTCCTGCGGTCATGGCTTACGTCGGCTCGCTGGGGCCTGATCGACGCTCTCGTAGCACTTGAGCTGGCCGAGGAAGACCGACAAGAAAAAGCCAAACGGCAGCTACGCAACTCACTGCTCAGCCTGGATGAGTTTCGCAACTGCACCACTTTCGAGGAGTACCGGGGATGAACACCACCCCCGGCGGGTGGAACCAGCGCGCCGTGAGTGCGCTGGTTCTCATCCTGGCTATTGCCCTGGTGGGCCACTGGGTCTATATCCTGCTTCGGCCTCTAATCCCTTTCATCGTGACGGGGATTCTGTCGGTGCTGGTCTTCTCGATCATCTTCCAGCGGCGACGCTGGTGATGTGCGATTCGCTGTCGATAGCACAACAACTATTTCGCCGCCCGCTCAGCTGCGCATAACCGCCCTGTAACACCTTGCGCCCCTCGTTTGTCCGCTTGAATCTTCGCTCGAAGCTTCAAGCGAATGAACGATTTTCAAGCTCAGCAAGATGTTCTACATGTATACATGCCTCCGGCGGAAGTAACGGTCGGAGCGCATTAGAAAGGAGGGTAACAAAGCACGTGACTGATGTTTCATCATCGCGGGTGACCCCTACCCGCTTCCGCACCATCCTGGCCGATCCCCCGTGGGATCACCAGCAACAAGGCATTAAGGGGGCCGAACAGTACTATCGACTCATGAGCCTGAAACGCATCCGGGACATGCCGGTAGCCGACCTTGCCGAAGACAACGCGCACCTTTGGCTATGGGTGACCAATGCCAGTCTGCGTGACGGCTACGACGTGGCCGAGGCGTGGGGGTTCACCCCTCGCTCAATTCTCACCTGGGTGAAGTTTCGCCTCGGCCTGGGAGCCTATCTGCGCAACAGCACCGAACATCTGCTGTTCGGTACACGCGGCAAAGCTCCCGTGCACTTCAAGTCGCAGCCGACGTGGATCAACGCGCCGGTGCAAGAGCACTCTCAGAAGCCTGATGAGCAGTACGCCGTCATAGAGCGCATATCTGACGGCCCGTACTTGGAGCTGTTTGCCCGCAGAAAACCGCCCAGCACCCGCGACTGGTTCGTCTGGGGTAACGAAGTCGATACCGACATTCGTGTTCCCGGCTACCCGGTGCCCAGCGACCAATTCGACACCTCCGACAGCGAGAGGAGGTGATCTATGTCCTCACGAAAAGATCGGGGAAACCGCCCCCAACGTCGGTTCACCGTCAACGGAATCCGGCGGGAAGCGTCCGACGTCCGCAAGCTCGCACAAGCCTTGCTCGCGATGACGATGGCTGAGCGTCAGTGCCCAGAAGAGGACGAGACCCCAGAGGAGAGGGGGACAGAATGACTGGAGTCTTCACGCAGGGGCTTCAGTTCGTCCGGCTACACCTCCCACGACCTCTAGATCCTGAGACGGCGCTCGCCCTGGTGGGCCGGCTGTCAGCTGATCGTCAGGTCGGGAGGCTTGTATGGGAGGTTCGGACTGAAGGCGGCTACGTTCGCCATCTGCTCGGGGGACGACCCGTGGACGTGGCTCGACTGGGCCGGTTGCTCGAACACTTCCTCCCTGGCTGTCAGCTGGACGACACTCCCCCTGAGCGTCCCCTCGTACAGTCGGCGGGCCGGTTGCGAGTCCGTCCCTTGTACCTGCCGCTGAGCATGGATACGCCGGAGCACGTCTCCCGGGCCGTGCTGTCGGCCCTGGCCGTACCGCTCGGCATCGACGAAGCCCTTGTCGTGCAAGTCGTACTCGGTCCGCGCATTCTTCCCAGCGTGCTACCCGCCGAGGTGGCCGACCCCAGTCTTCCCCTCCTACCGCTTCTCCTGACCGGGACCAGGCCGGCCGCGACGGAGCTCCGTGTTCGGCTGCGAAAACGCGCCGAACATCCGGGCTTCATGGCGACGGTCCGGGTTGGCACAGCAGCGCCTACATGGCAGCGACGTGACGCGTTACTCCTGGGCGTGTTGTCAGGTCTGACGGTTGCTCAGGGCCCGGGTACTCGCATGCGCCTGGTACGAGACTCGGCGGTCCACTTGAACCGCGCTCGCTCGCCGTGGCTCTGGCCACTGCGCCTGTCGGTGCCGGAGCTGCTTGGACTGCTGGCATGGCCGCTTGGCGACAAGGAGCTACCTGGTCTGCCGTCCTTGCACCCCAAGCCGCTTCGCGTGGCGGCACGGGTGCATCAAGGACAACGGGTCTTCGCTCGCAGCGCTGCTCCCGGCGACAACCGGCAAGTGGGCATCTCTCCGCAGGATCAGACGTTCCACGGCGTCGCCTACGGACCATCGGGGTCGGGCAAGTCGAACGTTCTGCTTCACCTGATCAGCGCCGACATCGCAGCGGGTCGACCGGTGGTGGTGCTCGACCCGAAGCGACAGCTCATCGACGACATCTTGGCCCGCGTACCGTCGCATCGGGTAGACGACATTGTTGAACTGAATGCCGCCGATGAAAGCCCGGTGGGCTTCAATCCGCTGGACATCGGGGTCCGTGATCCGGACGTCGTAGCTGACTGCATCTTGGCGGTCTTCGCGGCAGTGTTCGCTGACGGCTATGGTCCCCGTACGGCAGACATCTTTTCCTCTGCTCTGCGCACCCTCGCCCGCGGCAGTACTCCGAACGCACCAGCTACCTTGACTGATTTGCCTCGATTGCTGGCCGAACCAGCATTTCGTCGTTCGTATGTCGGCCGAGTGCAAGGAGACCTCGCGCTTGCCCAATTCTGGGCTTCGTGGGATGAGCTAGGACCCGCCGCCCAAGCTGCCGTCTTGGCTGCACCCATGAACAAACTGCGCCAGTTCTTGCTTAGGCCGGCGGTGGTGCGGATGCTGGATCAGCGACAGGGGCGTTTCCGGTTGCGAGACACCTTCCGGAAGAACAAGGTCGTGCTCATCCCCCTGAACGAGGGACTGATCGGGCCTGGCGTAGCGAGCTTGCTTGGCAGTCTAGTTATTGCCGAAGTCTGGCAAGCCGTCCAGGAACGGGCGGGCGAAGCTGGAGCACAACAGCACCCCGGAGTTGTCTACGTCGACGAGGCTCCTCGCTTCGTGCATCTGCCGACTTCTCTCGCTGATGCTTTGGCGATCTCCCGTAGCTTGTCTGTCGGCTGGTTCCTGGCAGCTCAGTTCCGCAGTCAGTTCCCGACTGAACTACGAACGGCCGTAGACATCAACGCTCGGAGCAAGATTGCCTTTGCGACCGAAGCTGATGATGCCCGCGACCTCGCCGCCAAACTCGCCCCAGATTTGGAGGCTGAGGACTTCATGGCGCTTCCTCGTTTCCATGCTTACGCCAACCTCGTTGCCGACGGCGCTCCATCTGGCTGGGGATTGGTGCGTACGCTGCCGCCATCAGAAGTCATTGCTGATCCCGCAGCTATCCGGGCAACCGCTCGGGCCAACTATGCACCCGTTCCATCCAGCTCGGCAACCACGGTCGTAGACGCCGACAAACCATCTCAGCAACCTACCCAAGCCCCACAGCAGTTCGGCCGTAAACGCCGAAACCAAACCGATGCGTCGTGAGCCTCCATGAGGCGTACGGGACTTCATGGATCAGGAGCCAGTGGTTTCCTCGCCCCTCTGTTCGCTGCTCTATCCATGACGGAGATCATCGGCAGGTTCGTACAGGTCAGCCAGGGTCACGGCTGCTGTGCGGGAGGGGACTGACTGATCCCACAGCGCTTTAACTCGCGCTCCCGGGTTGTCGTGCCTCACGCAACAATCATCCTGGAACCTCTACAGCGTCTATTACATCTTTGGCGGCCAGTGGCGCGGCACAATTTTGATTTTTCGAAAAGGAAAACTAAAGGAAGGAAACTAAATGAAGTACAACGATATAGCTAGCCTACTTGAAGCGCTCTCCGAGCGTGATCTATCCATTCTTGAATCTCTGCGCACGCACCGTGCACTCACTACCATTCTTATTCGCCGCCTGCACTTCCCGATTGCCAGCGAACCACACGAGGCAGGCAGCGGCAAGAGCCATGCGACCGAAATGGCTGCCGCCGTCGCCACCATCCGTGTCCTGACCCGGCTGGAATCGCATCGCCTCATTACACGTCTCCAGCGCCGAATTGGAGGCGTACGTGCTGGCAGCTCCGGCATTGTGTGGCAGCTCGGTGCGGGCGGCGAGCGACTACTGCGTGCTCGTCATGGCGATCCTGCACGACGCCGCTACAGCGAACCGTCTCCAAATTTCATAGCTCACACTCTCGCCGCAGCCGACTTGGCAATTCGTCTCTATGAGTTAGCTCGACGTGGCGTGATTGAGTTGCTGCGAATCGAGGCCGAGCCCGAGTGTTGGCGCACTTTCCTGTCGACTCACGGAGCTCGCCAATGGCTAAAGCCCGATCTGTTCGCGATTACGGCACAGGGCGACTACGAACATCACCTCTTCATAGAGGCCGACAATGCCACCGAGCACGCTCCGGCAATTGTGCGGAAGGCGCTCCAATATCGTCGATATGCGAGTACAGGCATCCACCAGCAAGAGCACGGAGTATTTCCGTACGTGGTGTGGGTCGTGCCTGACGATAAGCGAAAGAACGCTATAGGTGCCGCATTGACGAACGAACCACAGTTGCACGACCTCACCAACGGCGGCCTCTTCCATGTCGTAACCGCTGCGGAGTTTCCAGCATTCGTTACGAGTGACCTTGGAGGCACGGCTAGCCCTAGTGGCTAACCGCCCAAAATACCCCTCGGCAACTAGCAATAACGGAGTTACCATTAGGGTAATGAATTCCAATAAAGCAAGAAAGGGGAAATTTGAAGCATGCCAACAAAGAATATACTCATAGGACGCATCATCGGGGATGACTACGTAGCGTATCTCCGCGTCTCCTCCAGAGGTCAGGTGAACACCGACTACAACCCTGAAGGCATCTCAATACCCGCACAACGCGAAAAAATCCACGAGCGAGGGGTGGAACTCGGTTCCGTAAAAGTGGCCGAGTTCATCGACCCCGGGCGGACGGCAACGACGATCGACCAGCGGCCCGAGTTCCAGCAGATGATCGCCTACCTGCGCGAACACCCCAACGTCCGCTACGTCATCGTCTACATGCTCAGCCGCTTCGCTCGGAACCGGCTGGACGACGCGATCATGGTTGCCACCCTGGAGAAGCTCGGCGTCAAGCTGATCTCTGCCGTCGAGAAGAACATCGACGACACCCCAACCGGCCGGATGTTGCACGGCATGCTTGCTGTGATCAACGAGTACTCCTCGAACCAGAGCGCCGAAGACATCAAGTACAAGATGGGGCAGAAGGCCAAGAACGGCGGCACCATCACTCGCACTCCCGTGGGTTACCTGAACACCGTCGAGCTTGTTGACGGTCGCCAGGTCCGCACGGTCGTCATCGACCCGATACGCGGTCCGTTCATCCGCTTGGCGTTCCAGCTGTACGCCACGGGCGAGTACACCGTGGACGAAGTGGCACAAGAACTGTACGACCGGGGGCTGCGCATGCCTCGCAACGCCCGGTACCCCGGGGAGCGAGGCATCTCCACCAACCGCCTCTACGTCGTCCTGCGCGACGACTACTACTGCGGCTGGATCACCCACGAGGGGAAGAAGTACAAAGGTCGTCACAAGCCTCTGGTCTCACCAGACCTCTTCGACCAGGTCCAGATGGTTGCCGACACTCGCAACAGCGCCCGCGAGTACCGACGTGTGCATCACCACGAGTTGAAGGGGTCGCTGTTCTGTGGCTCTTGCTACCGCCGTCGTGGTGAGCGTCGCCGCATGATCGTCCAGCACGCCACCAACCGGCACGGCACCGTCTACCGGTACTTCTTCTGCAATGGCCGCTTCGATCACATCTGTGAGCTGCCATTCGTGCCGATCGAACAGGTCGAGGAAGCCGTCGAGGAGCACTACGCCATGGTGCGCTTCTCAGCAGAGTTCGTCACAACCATGCGCGCTGAGCTGACCACGATGGTCGATGAGCAGCAGGCCACGACCAAGCTCCTCCAAGCCCAGCTCACGAAGCAGCTTCGTGCGCTCGACACCAAGGAGAACAACCTCATCGACCTGGCTGCCGACGGCAGCCTGCCCCAAGCAAAGATCAGGGCCAAACTGCAAGAGATCACCAAGCAACGGGATCGCCTGACGACTCGGCTGCACGACGTCGATGAAGACGTCGGTACCGCAGCCGAGATCATCGAGGCGTGCTTGCAGCTTCTGCAAGACCCGCAGGCGCTGTACCGACGCTGCGATGAACAACAGCGTCGCCGGCTGAACCAAGCTCTCTTCGAGGCTCTGTACATCGACGAGGACTTGAACGGCGACGTCCACGTGGACCACGTGCTCAAGGAGCCGTTCGACGCCTTGCACGCCGCCCACGGCCAGCACCAGGCCCCCACGGGGCCGCAAGAGGCCACGGCCAGCCTCCGGGCCGTCCTACTGGCCCCCAAACGGCAAAGCGCCCCTCCCCAGCCGGGGACGGGCGCTGGCCTGCAACTAACAGGGGCCGCCCTGGTGGGCGGCCCCTGGAAGGTACCGGGTTCCAATGAACTTCTTGTGGTGGGCGATACTGGGTTCGAACCAGTGACCTCTTCGGTGTGAACGAAGCGCTCTCCCACTGAGCTAATCGCCCGGGAACGGACTGAACAATACAGGCCCGCGCCGGTTTCCTTCAAACCGCTTCCAGGTGTGCGAGCAGCCCGCGCCGTCCGGCCCGCATCATCAGCGCGTGGTTGAGCCGGAACACCGGCCGCCCGGGTACGGCGAACCACCTGAGCAACGGCCGGTTCAGGTCGACCTCCTGGTCATAGCGGGCGAGCGTGCCGGAGCCGTCGGCCGTGAGCGTCCAGCGCGCCCAGCCCTCCAGGTCGCCGGTCATCGCGATCTCCAGCACCCCGGCGGCCGGATCGCGCCGCACTTCGCGCGCGGTGAAGGTCAGGGTGTACGGCAGGCTCGCGCGGATGCGGATGACGCCGGTGGTGTCGTCGAGCTGGTTCACCTCGCGCACCTGCGGCCACCAGCGCGGATACTCCTCGGCCCGCTCCAGGGCCGGGTAGACGACGGCGGGCGGGGCGGGCAGCTCCCACCGGGCGCGGAAGCGGTAGTGGGTCCAGTCCATGGCGGGAGTCTGCCCGCTGGGCGGCCCGTCTCCCGCGAACCAGGACCGTTTGAGTACCCGTACTCATGTCGTACGGCGTGACGGGGACCACACTCCGAGTCATGACGCACATTCCGCCCCCGGCCGTGGAGTTGCAGCTCCTCGATGCCGAGCTGCACCAACTGGACGCCCGCCGTGCGCAGTTGCTGCACCGCCGGGCCTGGCTCCTGACCGCGCTTCAGCCGGCCTGGTCCGCGCCCGTGCCGCCGCCGCGGCCCGCCGCCACGCCCCGCCGCGAGGCCACCGCACCCGGCGTGCAGAACCTGCTGCTCCTGCTCGGCGGCCTCCTGCTCACCCTCGCCGCGACGGCGTTCACGCTGGTCAGCTGGGGCAGCATGGGGATCGCGGGCCGGGCGCTGGTGCTGGGCGCGGTGACCCTGGCGGCGCTCGGCGCGCCCGTGCTCCTGCTGCGGCGGGGCCTGCGTTCCACGGCCGAGTCGTTCGCGGGCATCGGTCTCGTCCTGACGGTGCTGGACACCTACGCGCTGCACGAGGTCGCGTTCGCGGACGCGGACGGCGCGACCTTCGCGGCAGCGGCGACGACGGTCCTGGCCGCGCTGTGGGCGGCCTACGGCATCGGCACGGCGGCGCTCCCGAGGCCGGCCGTCACCCGCCCCGCCACTAGTACGGAGCCGGGCACGACCTTGGTCCTCCCGTTCCCCGCCGCGCTCGTGGTCGCCCAACTCACCTTGGTTCTCTGGGTGATCGCGGCCGGTGGAGGCATGCACACGATCACGGCGGCGGTGCTGATGACCGCCGTGATCGACATGATGATCGCGCTCCGGGTCGCCCCGAAGGCGGTGCGTGCCGTCGCCGTCGGCGGTGCGTTCGCGATGGGTGGCTGGGGCGTGCTGGCGGCCGGCCTGATCTCCTTGTCGGCGGCCGGCCCGGGCGCCGCCGCCCGTGCGGCGGCGCTCCTGGTCCTCGCGGCGGCGGGCGCGTTCGGCGCCGCATGGCTCGTCCCGGGCCCGAGGCTGCGGACGGTTACGGCTGCGACGGGCGGCCTGCTCGTGGTCGCCGCGCTCGGTGGCCTGCTGCGCGTGCCGCTGCCCTTCGACTGGACGGTTCTGGGCTATCTGGCGTGCGGAATCGGCCTGTTGGCGCTCGTACGGAGCCCGCTGCCGGAGCCGGTGCGCCGCGGTCTCGGCGGAGCCTCCGCCGCCGTACAGGCGATCGCGCTGCTGTGGACGGTGCCCGTCGTCGTCACCACCGTGTTCGGCCCGATCTCGTGGGTGTCCCGCGTCTGGTCCGGCGCGCCGGTCGACGCGCGTGCCGCGGCGACGCTGGACATCGGGTGGCCCGAACGCCAGACCGCCGCTCCCCTGGTGCTCGTGGCGGTCGCCGCGGTGCTGGCCCTCACGGTCCGCAGCACCACGTGGCGGCCCCGGGCCCTGCCGGCCGCCCTCACCCTGGCATGGCTGACGGCGACGATCGTCCCGGCCGCGCTGCAACTGCCGTACGCCATCGACCTGTTGGCACAGGGACTCATCGCCGTGGCCCTGCTCTGTCTCGCACACCGCACCGCCACGGTCCTCGCCCTGCTCACGTCCCTCGGCCTGGCCACCCTCTCGCTGGCCTCCGAACCGGCCACGCTCGCCGTACTCGCCTCGCTGACCGCCCTGTTGGCGGGCGCGGCCTGGCGCGGGCGCCTCGCACCGGTCTGCGCCGCCTTCTCCCTCGGCTACGCCACCGCTCTCGCCTGCGCGGTGGGCGCCTCTCTCAACTGGCAGCCCCAGCACACCGCGTTGCTGGTGCTCGTCGTACCGGTGACGGCCGCGCTGCTCGCCGCGCGTCTCACCGATCCGGTCACGACGGTGGTGGTCGAGGTCTCGGGCGCGGTCGCGGGCGTACTGGCGATCGGTCTCGCGACGACCGAACTGCCCATGCTCGCCTTGGTGTTGGCCCTGTCCGGAGTGATCGTGGCGGGCACGGCGACACGGCCCGAACGCAGGAACCTGGGCTACGCGGCCGCCGCCCTCTTCGTCCTCGCCAGTTGGGTGCGGCTGGGCGCGTGGAACGTCAACGACCCCGAGGCGTACACACTGCCGGTGACCGTCCCCGCGCTGTTCGTCGGCGCCCTGCGCAGGCGCCGCGACCCGAGCGCCACGTCCTGGACGGCCTACGGCCCCGGGCTCGCCGCCACGCTCGCGCCGAGCCTCCTCGCGGCCTGGACCGACCCGCACTGGACGCGCCCGCTGCTGCTGGGTACGGCCGCGTTGATCGTCACGCTGCTAGGCGCCCGCCACCGCCTCCAAGCACCCCTCGTCCTCGGCGGCACCACCCTCGCGCTGGACGCGCTGCACGAACTCGCCCCGTACCTCGCCCAGGTCGTCGGTGCCCTCCCCCGCTGGGCGCCTCCCGCCCTCGCCGGACTCCTGCTGCTCGCACTCGGCGCGACCTACGAGCAGCGGATCCGGGACGCCCGGCGGGTGCGAGAGGTCCTGGGGAGGATGAACTAGCCCTGCGCTAGGGCATCTTGTCGCCGAGCAACGCCAGGTTCTCGATGGCGGCGAGGCCGTACAGCGCGGTGTCGTTCGAGGACACCCATGCGGCCTCGCTACCGGGAACGAGAGTGACGGGACCGTTCAGCGCCTCCGTCTTCCACGGCGAGGACTCCATGTAGCCGTCCGAGCTGTAGAACTTCGTCCAGGCCCGCTTGGCGAGCGTCGCGTCGTCGAGCTGTACGGCGGCGTAGGCGTCGAGGCGTGAATGCCCCTGGAAGAGCAGCAGGGTGCCGAAGTTGGAGCCGTAGCGTGCCGCCTGTTCCGTCTTGGAGGCGTTGAAGTAGCGGCAGTAATCCATGTACACCTCCTTGAACTTGGGCATGTCGACGAGGTAAATCAGCTCGGCGCAGAGCTCGTTGAGACCGAAGACCGCCGAGAGGTGCGAGACGGAGACCACGGGCGCGGAGGCGACGGCGAACTTGCCGGTGTCGAGGTCGTACAGGCCGCTGCCCTGCACAAATCCGTTGGGCTGGGCGGCGATTGTCTCCATCGTCGACAGGACGCGCGCCTTGGCCTTCTCCCACTTGGGGCCCTTGCGCTCCCATTCGGTCAGCCAGGCCGACACCAACCCGCTCCAGTCGGTGCCGAATCCGATGGACAGGGCGTGCCGGTCGGGCGTGTACGGCGCGGTGCGGATCTTGCGGATCGGGTCGAGGACGAGGAACGTCTCGTCGGAGTCGACGTTCGCGGCCATGAGGTCGCCGACGCGTTCGTCCGCGGTGAGGAAGTAGTAGTAGCGCCGGTAGGTGGTGTTGGCGATCCGCTGCTGCTTGGCGCTGTCGGCGTAGTGCTGGACGCCGTGCCGGGTGCCCAGGCCGGCCCACTGTCCGAGGTGGTAGACGTCGACCTCGCCGGTGTGCCGGGTGAGCGCCTCGGCGAAGCGGAAGATGTCCGAGCGGCCCGAGCGGATGTACGCGAACCAGAGCCAGATGTCCGGCGACAGCTCGGAGTTGTCCCAGGCGTAGCCGCCGATGTCGTACCGCCACTGGTGACGCACGGTGTCGTAGGAGTGCATGAAGTCGCCGTAGTCCCAGAAGCCGTACCAACGGCGTTGCGCCACCTGGTCCTTGTAGTAGGTGAAGAGGAAGTCGAGGTGGTCCTCGATCTTCGCCTTGGCGGCGGTGGAGCGGTCGGGCTCGGAGTAGAGGCCGGGGCCGAAGACCTTGGACTTGATCAACTGCGCGGGCGGGGCGGCGAGTTGGGGCAACACCCGTACGGCGTCCACCTGTTGGGCCAGCACATCCGCCGAGGGTGTCGACTCGTTGGCCCAGAAGAGGAGTTCGGAGGTGCGGGCGATGCCGTACGGGGTGCCGAACTCGGGCTCGTAGTCCTCGTAGGTGATTTCGAGGCCCTGGAGCTGTTCGGCGTAGGTGTCCTGGCCCATGCCGTCGTGGTAGAAGCGCAGGTCCATCGGCTGGGCCTCGGGCGACCAGAGCCAGAGGGTGACCTCGGCCTCGTCGGTGTGCGCGTCGCGGATGTCGAGCTGCGCGGGGAACTTCTCCCAGAAGTCCCGCAGCCCGAAGGAGAATCCGCCGCTCGCCCCGCCGACGTACCCGAATCCGGACGCGTGCCCGCCACCGCCGGCGGGGATCCAGCCGTAGCCCTTCGTGGTGCGCTTGCGGAGGGTGAAGCCGTCGGCGGAGAGCTGGGAGAGGGTGTAGTCGCCCCACTTGGGGATGTACTGGAGGCGGGTCGTGACGCGTTGGTCCCAGGTGGACGGATCGGCCAGCTTCCGGCCCGCGTACTGGGCGGCCTGGACGCTCGCGCCCGGGTCGCGGCGCAGCCCGGTGATGCCCTGAACTGCCTCGCGCAGCAGGCCTGTTCCCTCGCCGCCTATGCGGATGTGGCGGTCGTAGGCCGCGTCCCGCATCGGCACGGTGAAGCGGACGCCGAGGCCGCGGATGAAGTCGCCGCTCGCCTTGCCCGGCTCCACAGTCCCATCGAAGGTGATCGTGTGGACCATGCGGAAGGAGTCGGCGCCCGCGTAGAAGTAGAGGCGGATCGAGAACGGCAGCCAACTCCGGCCGCCCTTGCGGTGTTTGCCGTCGATGCGGACCACCGCCCGCACCGGGCCGTCCTGTTCGACGGTGACCTCGCCGATCGCTCCGTCGAAGCGTTCGGTCTTCACCGCGCCCTGGTCCTCGTCCTCGATCTCCGGCTGGCGGATGAGGACGAGCCGGCCGTTCTTGGCGATCTCCGTGCCGCCCCTGGTGACCGACTTGATGAGGGTGGAGCCGTTCTTGCCGATCTTCGCGGTGATGACCCCGGTCGACACGTCGATGGTGCCGCCGCTCTTGTCGACGGTGACCTTCTTGTCGGGGGCGGCCGTGTCCCCGGCGGTGAGCGTGAGCTTGCCGGAGCCCGAACTCACCGCGTGCGCGGTCCACTTGAGCGATCCGTCGGGCCAGTAGGCGATCGGCCAGGACTGCACGGGAACGGCCGCTCCCCCGGCGTCCGTCAGCGCGAAGGTCTGGTCCTCCTGGTAGGTGCCCATCGGCCACGGCACACCGACCGTCGAACCGGGGGCGGCGCCGAGACCGCCGTCCTCCAGCCAGTCGAGGGTCACCGGATCGTCGGCCGCCGCGGTTCTGGGCGCGGCCTGGGCGTCTTTCGCCCCCAGCGCCCAGCTGAACTGCGCGGCGGCTCCGGCGGCAGCGGCGGCCTTGAGGAGGGACCTGCGGGGAATGGGAGACATGGCCTGTCCTACCTTTCAAGGGTGGT
>NZ_JAEQAZ010000157.1 GCF_016654115.1 Streptomyces sp. MBT53 | reverse complement strand
CGCCACGCTCCTCACACCCGCCCCCACCGCCCTGAACGCCCTACTCACCGCGCTGAAGGGTCAGTTCAGGGTGTGACCCGCTTCCGTTCAGCTCCCGGCGAACCTGTTGAGCAGGTTGTGGGGAGTGTCCTCGCCCAAGACCTCGTGGAGGTCGGGTTGTTCGGCCGCAGATGCTGCACTGCGGGGGAACATCGCCTGCTCGTACTCGGTGAGTGCGGTCTCTATGTCGTCGGGGTGAGCAGCGATCGCCTTTCCTAGTTCCGCGCCGTCGTACATCGCCAGGTTGGCGCCCTCGCCGTTCGGGCCCGTGAGGTGTGCCGCGTCGCCGATCAGGGTCACCCCGGGTGTCCGGTCCCAGCGGTGGTCGGCGGGCAGGGTGTGGAGGGTGCGCAGGACCGGAGGGGTCTCACCGTCGGTGATCAGTGCGGTGAGTTCCGGCGCCCAGTCGTCGAATTCCCGGGCGATCCGTCCCGTGGCCGCGACGGGGTCGGTGAAATCGATCGCCTCGAACCAGTCCCGCGGCTTGGCGAGCATCACCCAGGAGTGGATGTTCCCCTCGCGCTCCCGGTGAGCCATGATCCCCTTTCCCGGTTCGAGGGCCATCGTCGCTCCGGCGCCCAGCGTCTTCGCACTGGTCGGGTGCCGGGTGTCGCCGTCGAACAAGTACGTCTCGACGAACGAGATGCCGATGTACTCGGGCGTCGCGTCGGACAGCGGTCGCCGGACCCTCGACCAGGCGCCGTCCGCGCCGACCAGCAGGCCGGTGACGACGGTCGTGCCGTCGGCGAAGGTCACCTCGTGCCGACCCTCACCGAGGGAACGGATACCGCCGACCTTGTGCCCCCACCGGACGGTGCCGGCCGGGAGCGAGTCGAGCAGCAACTGCCGTAGCTCGCCGCGCAGCACCTCGGGGCTGCCGCCCGTACCGTCGTCCGGCAGGTCGAGAAGGGTCTTCCCGTCGCGGTCCAGGACCCGCATCGCCTGGCGTCCCTCCAGGACTATGGCGCGGAACTCGTCCATCAAGTCGGCCGCCTGAAGGGCCAGTTGGCCGTTGTAGTCGCGGATGTCGAGCAGCCCGCCCTGTGTGCGCGTCGTCGCGGAGGGCTCCGCCTCGTAGACCGTCGAGGGGATTCCATGGACGTGCAGGACACGGGCGAGCGTGAGACCGCCGAGTCCGGCACCGATGATCGTGACGTGAGTGGTCATGGTGATTCCTCGCGTTTCGCGCCTGCCGGATGACGTCCGGCAGGATCTGTCCGAAACGTTCCAGACCCCGCCGACAAAGATCCGACAGCTCAACGGCACACGTCACCGACCACCGACACCACACCGACACCACACCGACACCGGTACCAGTACCGACACCACGGGCGCGCCGCCAGGCGTCAGCCCGGCTTGACCGCCCGCGTCGCGAAATAGTGCGACAGGTATGGGGCGGACGCGTCCGACTGGTGCGGCGCTTCCGCGAAGCCGGTGAGGAGGAACCCCGCGGCGAGCTGCCCGCCGATCTGGCCGGTGAGGGTGTGGCTGTATTCGAGAGCGGCATCCGCGCCGAACTTCGTGGCGCGTTCCTCGGCGGAGTACTGCGTGACATCGCTGTAGGGCAGCTTGTGTACGACGATCAGTTCGCCGCGCTCGTCGAGCGCCTCGTGGTCGAACAGGTAGACATCAGGGTTGAGGAAGCCCGCGAGCAGGGTTCCGCCCGGTCGCAGGACGCGGAAGCACTCCCGCCACACCGGTGCCAGGTCCGGTACGAACAGGTTGGAGACCGGATGGAACACGACGTCGAACGTCGCGTCGCCGAAGGCGCCGAGGTCGCGCATGTCGCCCAGGACGGTGCGGAGGCGGAGTTCGAGTCCGTCGCGTGCCGCCACCAACTGGTCCTGGCCTAGCTGGCCGGGTGAGTTGTCGAACACGGTGACCCGCGCCCCCGCCGCGGCGAGGATCGGACCCTGTTGGCCACCGCCGGAGGCCAGGCACAGCACGTCTTTGCCGGTCAGGTCCGCCGGCAGCCAGGAGCGGTCGACCGGCTCGTGCCCGACGAGAACGACCGACCAGTCGCCCGTGCGGGCGCGCTCGACCTCCTCCGAACTCACCGGCGTCGACCACTCGTTGCCCTCTTGGACGTACTTGTCCCAGGCCACCCGATTGTGGGCGACGGGGTCGACATCACTGTCCTGCACGTTCAACTCCCTGCGGTACTGACCGTCCGGTACCGCCAGCCAACACGATCGCGGAGCGCGGGCTCAACGGAATTGGCGGGCGGAGGGTCAGTTCAGGGTGTGCCCCGTCGTCGCGTCCACGTGCGCCGGGATCTCCCCGTGCTGGTCGCCGACCGTGAGCGTGCCGGTCGGTTCGAGGAGCAGGATCTCGGAGGGGACCGGGGCGTAGGGCTTGTGCTCCGTGCCGCGCGGGACCGTGAAGACGCTGCCCTTGGGGAGGACGACCGTGCGCTCCCCCGCCGGCTCGCGCAGCGCGATGTGCAGTTCGCCGGCCAGGACCAGGAAGAACTCGTCGGTGTGGTCGTGGGTGTGCCAGAGATGTTCGCCCTCGACCTTCGCCACGCGTACGTCGTAGTCGTTGACGGTGGCGACGATGCGGGGGCTCCAGCGGTCGGTGAAGGACGCGAACGCGGCGGAGAGGGCGACAGGTGCGATGGGCGCGATGGATTCCATGGGGTCAGCGTGCGGGGTGTCGTATCCGGCGGACGAGTGCTAGGAATCGCACATGCCGCAAGGATCCTCTCAGCAACCGAAGCTCGCGAAGCAACCGAAGCTCCCGAAGCGTCCGCATCGCGTCGCCGTCATCGTCGACGAGGGCACCAACCCCTTCGAAGTGGGCGTCGCCACCGAGCTGTTCGGGCTGCCCCGGCCCGAACTCGGGCTCTGCGGGCCGCTGTACGAGATCCTGGTGTGCACGCCCGCGCGTGAGGTGCGCATGAACCACGGGTTCTTCACCCTCACCGGAGCGCACGGCCTGGACGCGGTGGACTCGGCCGACACCCTCGTCGTACCGGGACGACCCGACAACGTCGTACCGCGCGGGGCCGCCGTCCTGGACGCCATCCGGCGCACCCACGCGCGCGGGGGCCGTGTCATGAGCCTGTGCACCGGGAGCTTCGCGCTCGCCGAGGCCGGGCTGCTGGACGGGCGCCGGGCCACCACCCACTGGATGTGGGCCGACCGCTTCCGCACCCTGCACCCGCGCGTGCGGCTCGAACCGGACGTCCTCTTCGTGGACGACGGCGACATCCTCACCGCCTCCGGCAGCGCCGCCGCGCTCGACCTGGGGCTGCATGTCGTACGGCGTGACCATGGCGCCGAGATCGCCAACGCGGTCTCCAGGAGGCTCGTTTTCGCGGCCCATCGGGACGGTGGGCAACGGCAGTTCGTGGAGCGGCCGATTCCGGATGTGCCGGACGAGTCGCTCGCGCCGCTGCTCGCGTGGGCGCAGGAACGGCTGGGGGAGCCGTTGACGGTGGCCGGGCTGGCCACCCGCGCGGCCGTCTCCCCCGCAACCCTGCACCGGCGTTTCCGGGCCCAGCTCGGGACGACCCCGCTGGCGTGGCTCACCGGGGAGCGGGTGGCCCTGGCCTGCCAGTTGATCGAGCGCGGGGAGGAACGGCTGGACGTGGTGGCCGCGCGGTGCGGGCTCGGCACCGGTGCGAATCTGCGCGTACGACTGCGGAAGGAGACCGGATTGAGCCCGTCGGCCTACCGGCGGCGTTTCGGACCGGCTGCCGGGGAAGCCGTAATGTCATGAGATTCCTCGTACGCGATCGGATCCTCGGCTTCGGTGAGGATTACTGGATCGAGGACCAGCACGGCAACAAGGTGTTCCTGGTCGACGGCAAGGCCATGCGGATCAGGGACACCTTCGAGTTGAAGGACACGCACGGGCGCGTGCTCATCGACATCCACAAGAAGATGCTCGCCCTGCGCGACACGATGGTGATCGAACGGGACGGCGAGCCCCTCGCGACGATCAGACGCAAGCGGTTCTCGCTGCTGCGCAACCACTATCGGGTGTCCCTGGTGGACGGCACCGAACTCGACGTCAGCGGCAAGATCCTGGACCGCGAGTTCGGCGTCGACTACGACGGTGAGCTGCTCGCGCAGATCTCCCGGCGCTGGCTGCACATCCGGGAGACGTACGGCGTCGACATCGTCCGGGAGGACGCGGACGCGGCGCTGCTGATCGCGGTGGCGGTGTGCGTGATCCACCTCGCGGAGAAGGAGCGGGAGGACTAGCGCGCTTCCGTGTCGGCTGCCTTGCGGGCGCGGGTCCGGCGACGTTCCCTCAGGTGCTGGGCGAAGCTCATGCAGACGACGGCCAGCGCGGCGAGAACCGCGCTGTCCGTCCAGCTGGGAGGGGCGTCGTCCAGCCTGCCCAGGAGCCAGACGAACAGCGTCATGGGGACCCACGAGATGAGCAGCCCCATGATTACGACCCGGACGCCGGCGGGCGCCGCCCCGGAGTCGCGCGGCGCGAGGTCGTAGCCGACGCGCTCGTAGCGGGCCTGGCAGCGGCGTTCGAAGCTCAGGAACGCCCAGAACAGCAGCCACGCGCCCGTGCCGACGAGGACGGTCCACAGGAGACAGCCCCAGGCCGGGTCGGTGAAGACCGAGAGGGCCAGACCGACGGGGACCGCGACGAGGAGGGCCGCAACCGTCGCGCAGCCCGTCGCGTTCCTGGCGGCGAACACCATCGGCCGGGGCGGCGGAACCGCTCCGCCGAAGGCGCGGTCAACGGCCCAGAAAGCGCGCTTCAGTGCGGCAAGGGTCCGCCCGGTTCTGCCGCTCACCCCGCGTGCCGTGGACGTTCCAGCCCCAGCACGCGGTCCTTGAGCGCCGGGAACTGTTCGCGCGTCACGGACACCCGCGCCGGGTCGAATTCCACCGTGAGGACCTCCTCGCCGGCGCCCGCCTCCGCGAGGACCTCGCCCCAGGGATCGACCACGATCGAGTGACCGGCCTGGGGAACTCCGGCGTGCGTACCGGCCGTTCCGCATGCGAGGACGAACGACTGGTTCTCGACCGCGCGGGCCTTGGCGAGGAGGGTCCAGTGGGAGCGGCGGCGCTCGGGCCAGCCCGCCGACAGGACGAGGGTCTCGGCGCCGGCGTCGACGAGGCCGCGGAAGAGTTCGGGGAAACGGAGGTCGTAGCAGGTGGCAAGACCGATGACCGTCTGGGGCAGACGGACCGTCACCAGTTCGCCGCCCGCGCCCATCAGTACGGCCTCGCCCTTGTCGAAGCCGAAGCGGTGGATCTTGCGGTAGGCGGCGGCCAGTTCGCCGGAGGGGGAGAAGACGAGGGACGTGTTGTAGAGGGGGCCGTCGCCCGCGGCGGAGCCGCTGTCGGATGCCGTCCGTTCCGGGATCGAGCCCGCGTGCAGCCAGACGCCCGCGTCGCTCGCCGCCTTGGCCATCGCCTCGTAGGTCGGCCCCTCCAGCGGCTCGGCCTCGCTGCCGAACAGCTCGTAGGCGAACGCGCCCGTGGTCCACAGCTCCGGGAGGACGACCAGGTCGGCGCCCGCCTGTTCGCGGACGAGATCGCCCATCCGGACCCGACGAGATTCGACCGATTCGCCCTCTTCTACGGCGATCTGGATCAGAGAGGCGCGCACACTACCACCGTCCTGGCATTCGAGCCGTTCACACGGGCCTACGATCGTCACACGAAAGCACTGCCGGGGTGCCTCACAGCAGCGTAACTTAGCGTTCCAAGACGCCCGCCGACAGCCACCTCCCGCTGGCAACGACGCCTGCCACCCGACCTGTACCGACCTGTACCGACCGCCGAGGGGTCCCGTTCCGTGAGTCTGCATCCCACTCTCCAGCCCTACGCCGACGCCTGGACCCACTCCATCGAAGCGATATCCGAGCTGGTGACCCCGCTCGTGGAGGGAGAGTGGAACCGGCGAACGCCGTGCCCCGGCTGGTCGGTGCGTGACGTGGTCTCGCACGTCATCGGGCTGGACAACGAGATGCTCGGCGACCCGCGTCCCATCCACACCCTCCCGCGCGACCTCTACCACGTCACCAACGAGCACCAGCGGTACATGGAGATGCAGGTCGACGTGCGCCGCCACCACACGGCGCCGGAGATGACGTCGGAGCTGGAGTACACGATCATCCGGCGCAACCGGCAGCTGCGGAACGAGTCGCGGGAGCCCGGCCGGACGGTCCGCGGCCATGTCAGCACCGAGGTCACGCTCGAAGAGTCCATGCGCACCCACGCGTTCAACGTGTGGGTGCACGAGCAGGATCTGCGCACCGCCCTCGGCCGCCCCGGGAACCTCGACTCGCCCGGCGCGCACATCGCCCGTGACGTGCTGCTCGCCGCGCTCCCGAAGGTGGTCGCCGACGACTCGGGCGCCCCGCGCAGTTCGGCGGTCGTCTTCGACGTGCACGGTCCGATCGAGTTCCTCCGTACGATCCGCGTCGACATCCAGGGCCGCGGCTCCCTGGAGACGGCCCCCGCGCTCGGCCCCGCCGCGACCCTGATCCTCGACTGGGAGACGTACGTCCGGCTGGCCTGCGGGCGGGTCCCCCTCGAATCGGTGACGGACCGCGTCAAGGCGGACGGCGATCCGGAGCTGGCGGCTTCGATACTGCGGAACTTCGCGGTCACGAAGTAACACGGCCCACGTCGGTCACCGGAGGCGGGAAATTCGTTGTCGGTGGTCGGCCGTCCGCGGCTAGCCTCCGCCGCATGTCTGACGTGACGTCCACCGAAACCGAGAACACCGAGCCCGGCGACGGTCCGCCCCGCCTCACCCGGCTCACCTTCCACGGTCCCCTCTCCGAGGAGCGCGCGACCCGGATCGTACGGCGGCTGGCCGGTGCGGCGCCGCGAACGGTGCTCGATCTGGGCTGTGGCTGGGGCGAGTTGATGCTCCGCGTGCTGACCGCCGTACCGGAGGCACGGGGTACCGGAGTCGACCTGGACGCGCGGGATCTGGCGCGCGGGCGGCGCAACGCCGAGGCGCGGGGGCTCGGGGAGCGGGTCGTGTTCGTGGAGGAGTCGGCCGTGGGGACGGCGCGCGGGCCGGCCGATCTGGTGCTGTGTGTGGGTGCGAGCCACGCCCTCGCTCCCGAGATCTCCGAGGCTTTGCGTGCGTCGCGGGGGCTCGTCGCCGATGGCGGGCGGGTGCTGCTCGGCGAGGGCTTCTGGCAACGTCCGCCGACGGCGGCCGAGTTGGCGCGCATGTGGCCGGAGGCCTCCGCCGACGACCATCTCGACCTCGCGACGCTCGTCGACCTGGCGGTGGCAGCCGGGTTCCGTCCCGAGTGGATCGAGACGGCGAACGCCGACGAGTGGGAGGAGTTCGAGTCGGGGTACCAGGCGGACGTGGAGGTGTGGCTCGCCGGGCACGGCGATCACCCCCTGGCCGCCGAGACGCGCGAGCGCCTCGACCGGCACCGGGCCCAGTGGATGAGCTACCGGGGTGTGCTGGGGATCACGTATCTGACCTTGGTCCCTGCCTGAGGGACGTGTCACGCGGGACATGTCACGCGGGCACGTGCACCGTCTCCACCCGGCTGGCCACCAGCCGCTCGCGCTCGCGGCGGGCCGCCCTGCGCCGTAGCCGCAGGATCTGGCTGACGCCGAGCGCCTGGAGCACGAAGACCACCGAGAACGCGATCGAGTAGTTGTCGCCGGTCGCGTCGAGCAGCACACCGATCGCGAACAGGGTCGTCATCGAGGCCGTGAAACCACCCATGTTGGTGATTCCGGAGGCGGTGCCCTGACGCTCCGGCGGGTTGGCCGGGCGGGCGAAGTCGAAGCCCAGCATCGAGGCGGGACCGCAGGAGCCGAGCACCGCGCACAGCACGATCAGCAGCCACATCGGCGCGTGCTCGCCGGGGTAGACGAGGACGACCGCCCAGACCAGCGCCGTCGCGCCGACCGTGCCCAGCGCGAGCGGCAGCCGGGCCGTGTGGTGCCGGGCGACGATCTGGCCGTAGACCAGACCCACCACCATGTTGGACAGCACGACGAGGGTGAGGAGTTCGCCGGCGGTGGCGCGGGACAGGCCCTGGGCCTGGACCAGGAACGGCAGGCCCCACAGGAGCAGGAACACCATCGCCGGGAACTGGGTGGTGAAGTGCACCCACAGGCCGAGACGGGTGCCCGGTTCGCGCCAGGAGGCGGCGATCTGGCGGCGGACGTAGGCCGCGCCCCGGTGCGGGAACGGCTCCGGCTCGTGGCCTTCTGGGTGGTCCTTCAGGAAGAGCAGCAGGAGGACGAGGACTACGACCCCTGCCAGCGCGCTGCCCGCGAAGGCGGCCGTCCAGCCGATGCCGTGCAGCAGGCGGGCGATCACCAGGGTGGAGACGAGGTTTCCGGCCATTCCGGCGAGGCCCGCGAGCTGGGCGACCATCGGTCCGCGCCGCGCCGGGAACCAGCGGGTGCCCAGCCGCAGCACGCTGATGAACGTCATCGCGTCGCCGCAGCCGAGCAGTGCGCGGGAGGCGAGCGCGGTGCCGTAGGAGGGGGAGAAGGCGAAGCCGAGCTGGCCGGCGGTGAACAGCACCACCCCGATGGTCAGCACCTTCTTGGTGCCGAGGCTGTCGACGAGCAGGCCGACGGGTATCTGCATGCCCGCGTAGACCAGGAGTTGGAGGATCGAGAAGGTCGAGAGGGCGGAGGCGTTGACGTGGAAGCGCTCGGCCGCGTCGAGGCCGGCCACCCCCAGGGACGTACGGAAGATGACGGCGACGAAGTAGACGGAGACGCCGATGCCCCACACGGCCATGGCGCGCCGGCCGCCGGGCGGATCACCGGGCAGGGACAGCGCGGAACTCGAACTACTGCTGCTGCTCATCGGACCTCGCCCCGGGCCAGGTGGGAGAACCAGTCGACGTGCTGATGAACGATCTCCACGGCCGCCTCGGCGTCGCCGGTGCGCAGCGCGGCGAGGATCGCCTCGTGCTCGGTGAGCGTCTTGGCGATGCGGTCGGGGTGCGCGTGCATGATGGCGACGCCCATCCGCAGCTGCCGGTCGCGGAGTTGGTCGTAGAGGCGGGAGAGGATCTCGTTGCCGCCGCTGCGGACGATCTCGGCGTGGAAGCAGCGGTCGGTGACGGCGGCCCCGGCCAGGTCCCCGGCGGCGGCCTGTTCCTTCTGCCGCGCGAGGAGTTCCTCGAGCCGGGCGATGAGGGTCGGTGAGGCCGGTACGACCTTGCGGACCGCGTGCTGCTCGACCAGCATCCGGGTCTCCACCACGTCCGCGATCTCCTGCGAGGAGACGGGCAGGACGAGGGCGCCCTTCTTCGGGTAGAGCCTGATCAGTCCCTCGACCTCCAGGCGCAGCAGCGCCTCGCGCACGGGGGTCCGTGACACTCCGACGGCCTCGGCGAGCTCGCCCTCGGTGAGGAGGGTGCCGCCCTCGTAACGCCGGTCCAGGACACCCTGTTTGACGTGGGTGTAGACGCGGTCCGCGGCGGGCGGTTGCTTGACGGTGAGTGAGGACGAACCGGGTGCGGCGAGGGACGGGGACGACATGAGGACAGCATAGATACAACACGTACGCATGAGGACGGGCGTCCAGGATGCGGACCGGAACCCGCCGGAACCGGCCGGAACCGAGGAGGGCCCGGGGCGCGTCTACGGATGTGCGTTTCGGCGGCCGGTTCCCGGGGGCGTTTCACACCTTCGGGGAACCCGCCCCAGCAACCGCACAACCTTCTGTGCTACTTACGTGTCACACACGTGCGGCCCTTCTCTTTCCCCCCTCCAACTGGGCCGCTCCTCAGGGGCATTCAACGTATTCGGGGTACCTCAGTTGATTACTGCCATTACCGGCATCAAGGGCAGCCGCGTCCGCAGAGCCGCCGCGGTCACCGTGACCGCAGGCGCCGTGCTCGCGACCGGCGCCCTGACCGCGGCACCCGCGCAGGCTGTCACCAAGCCGTCGATCGTGGCCGCGGGCGGCTATGTGATGAACAACGCCACGGGCAAGACGCTCTACACGAAGGCCGCCGACACCAAGCGGTCGACGGGCTCCACCACGAAGATCATGACCGCGAAGGTCGTTCTCTCCCAGTCGAACCTCAACCTCGACGCCAAGGTCACCATCCAGAAGGCGTACAGCGACTACATCGTCGCCAACACCGCCTCCTCCGCCCACCTGATCGTCGGCGACAAGGTCACCGTCCGTCAGCTCCTCTACGGCCTGATGCTGCCGTCGGGCTGCGACGCGGCCTACGCGCTGGCCGACAAGTTCGGCACGGGCTCGACCCGGGCCGCGCGCGTGAAGTCGTTCATCGCGAAGATGAACTCGACGGCGAAGACGCTCGGTATGACGAACACGAAGTTCGACTCGTTCGACGGCATCGGCAACGGCAGCAACTACTCGACGCCGCGCGACCTGACGAAGCTCGCCAGCAATGTGATGAAGAACTCCACGTTCAAGACGGTCGTCAAGACCAAGTCGTACACGGCCAAGACGGTCACCAAGACCGGCAGCACCCGCACGATGGCCGCCTGGACCAACACGAACACCCTGCTCAGCAGCTACAGCGGCACCATCGGCGTGAAGACCGGCTCCGGCCCCGAGGCCAAGTACTGCCTCGTCTTCGCCGCCACCCGCAACGGCAAGACGGTCATCGGCACGGTCCTCGCGTCGTCCTCCGTCACCCAGCGCGCGACGGACGCCACGAAGCTCCTGAACTACGGCTTCGCGACGATCTGACCGACGTAGCCGACACGTTCACGGGGCCTGCCGCATGCCAGCGGCGGGCCCCTTCGTCGTACGCCTCCGTACTCGTCCCTAGTCGGTGTCCGTCGCCGCCAGCACCGCGATCCGGCGACGGTCGGGAGAGAGGGCGGCCACGCCGTAGTCGGAGTCGATGTCGCCATGGAACCAGTCCGTGTCGGCCTCGAAGTGGAACCAGGTGCTCTGCCGGGCACGGTGCTCCACCTCCTCCGCGCTCGCGCCCGCCGGAGCGCCGCTGAGCCCCGCGATCGAACGCCATGCCCACAGGCGGCCGTACGCGCCGTGCACACCCGAGTCGTACATGCCGCCCATCGACGCGGTGTCGAAGAGGAGCCGCCAGATCTCGTCCAGCGGGCGGACGGCGACCTCGAAGCGGTCCGTGGGGCCGAGCCCGTCGAGGCAGCCCATGGGCAGGGTCGGCAGCAGCGCCGGCACGCACTCGGGCGGGAGAGCCTCGTCCAGCGTGAACACCCAGGCGCCGTGGCCGGCCCATTCCCCCACCCGCACGGCGGCGACGATGCTCTCGCGTACGTCCGCCGTGGCCGTGTCGTGCAGGGCGGAACGCTCGGACGTACGAGGTGTCGGCAGGTCCACGCGGCCCTCGGCGGGCAGCTGGCTCGGCACCCCGTAGGCGGAGCCGTTGACCGAACGCCTCGGGAAGTCGGCGCCGGACTCCACGTCGATACGGTGCGCCGGGAGCCAGAACAGCGGATGCCACGGGGGTACGTGCACCGCGGAACGCAGCGCCGGATACGCGTCGGTCCGCACGCCACGGAGCACCAACTCGTGGAAGAGGCAGGCGCGGAGTTCGTTCAGGTACTCCCGCCCGCGAGGTTCGAAGACGACGGCCACGAGGTCGGAGACCTGGTGGTGCTCCGCGAGGACCGAGGCGACGAAGGGCAGCAGGGGGCGCGGGCTGCCGATGGACGGGCGCTTCTCGTCGAGAAGTCGGAGAAGGTTGACCAGGCTGTCCCGGCCGGGGGTGAAGGCCAGCATCCTTACCACGTGGGCCAGTTGCCGCTCGTACTCCCGCACCTGCCGGACCGCGTCCGCATGCCGGTCGGCCAACTGCTCGCCCCGCTTGCGCAGGTACGACGCGTCGCCCTGCGGCGGTCCCCCGTGCGCGTCACCGCTGCTGTGCGTGGACTTGGCGGACTCGAACTCGAAGTCGGACAACGGACTTGCATCTCCTTACGGGCAGTGTCGACAAGACTGAGTGAGCTTTGCGGCGTCAGAGCCAACCACCTCGCCACCGGGCCCCCGCCGCAGACACACCTCCGCCCGCAGCCGTCAGTCCGTGTCCGTCGCCGCGAGGACGGCGAGGTGGCGTCCGTCAGGGGCGAGGGCCGCGATGCCGTAGTCGTAGATCTCGTTGAAGAACCACTCGGAGTCGGCCTCGAACCGGTACCACGCGCAGGCGCGGGCCCGGTGCTCGACCGCCGCCGCGGTCGCGGTGACGCCCGCGCCGCACAACCCGGCGATGGATCGCCACGCGGCCAGCCGCCCGTGGGCGCCGTAGACACCGGAGTGGTACATCCCGCCGCCCGCAGCGGTCGCGTACAGCGTCTCCCACACCTTGTCGAGCGAGTACGGCTCCACCTCGAACCGGTCGTGCTCGCCGAGCCCCCGCACACAGTCCATCGGCAGTGCCGTCAGCACCCCCGGCAGATCCTCGCGGGAGATCGACCGCTCGGAAACGAACACCCGGGCCTCGTAGTTGCCCCAGCCGCCGACTCGCGGCGGCTCGTCGATCGCCCGCAGCAGATCGGTCGGCGCCCGCTCGCCCACCCGGTGGCCCGAAGCCGCGCGACGAACGGCCGCGTCGACCCACACCGGTGACGACAGACCGTCGTAGGGGATGCCGGCGCTCCCGCGACAGCCCCTGCTGGGGAACTCCACGCCGTACTCCATGTCCGCGAGCCGGTCGGGCAACCACGCGAGGGCATGCCATGCGGGCTCGGGACGGAGTGTGTGCCGTGGCAGCAGCAACTCGGGGTTCACACCGCGCAGCAGCAACTCGTGGAAGAGACAGGCGCGCAGTTCGTCATGTTCGCTGCCACCGTCCCGGAGGACGTACAACGCGTCGTCCAAGGGCTGCGCCTCGGCTATCAGGGAGGCGAGCAGGCGCGGACCGGCCTCGTCACCGACGTGCGCCTCCCGCGCGTGCCGGAGCAGGACCAGCAGTTGCTCCACGAACCGTCTCCCGGGTGTGAGCGCCAACGCCCTTATCGTGAAACCGAGTTCGCGGTCCAGCGAACGCAGTCGCTCGTGGGTCTCCCGCCGCCGCACGGCGAGGCTCTCGCCAAGTGCCGCGATCTGCTCCGCGGCACCGTCCTTCGCCCACGCCTCGATCTTCTCCCACGGGTCCCGCTCGCCGCCCGTCATGTGCCGCCTTCCTCCGGGACATCCCCTTGGCTGTGCGGGTGCTCCTTCTCGTAGCATCCCTGCGTGAACACCGTACGCACTCGCGAAGTGACGAAGAACGCCGGTACTTGAGAGGCAGTGAAGTGGTCCAGAACGGGGACGAGTTGACGGTGCGGCTCCAGGTGCTGGCGCATCCTCTGCGCGTGTACGTCCGCTCGGGGCGGCTGCCTCCGACCAACGGCGGTGCGAGCAGCGGTGCGAGGGGTGTCCTGGCCGCCGTCGCCGCTGAAACGCACATCCTCATCGGGCAGTTGCACGAGAAGGACTGGCAGCAGCACGCCAGTGACACGGACGGTCCGGCCTCGGTCGAACGGGTCGAGGAGGCGTTGGAGCCCCTCTCCGCGGAGAACGCCGCGGCCATGATGGGCCGTCTCGCCTCGCAGGACCTCGTCTGGCCGGAGTTCACCTTCATGGAACGCACCGAGGCCGACACCGTCGCGGGCCAGGTGGTGGAACTCCTCGGGCCGGACGCCCTGTGGTGGTCCAACGGCGACGAACACAGTTGGAGCGCCGTGTCCGCCTGCACCTTCGACGGCTTGGTCGCCGGCACCGACGGACACCGCTTCGCCGTCCTCGTCCAAGTCGGCGAGGACTGACTGACCTCGTCCATCGGAGACTGCGGAATCGTCGTCGTCTCCCCCGAAGAGGTCGGCGTCCTCTGGTCCTTCGACGCCCGTTGACGGACGGAAGGGCCGCGGACCCGGGGGCACCGGATCCGCGGCCGTCCCTGCGCCGTCACCCCCAGGTGATCAACCGCTTCGGCTGCTCAAGAATCGCCGCCACGTCCGCCAGCACCTTCGAGCCCAACTCCCCGTCCACCAGCCGGTGGTCGAAGGACAACGCCAGGGTCGTCACCTGACGCGGCTTCACCTTGCCCTTGTGGACCCACGGCTGGAGCTTGATCGTGCCGACCGCGAGGATCGCCGACTCGCCGGGGTTGAGGATCGGGGTGCCGGTGTCGATGCCGAAGACGCCGACGTTGGTGATGGTCACCGTGCCGCCCTGCATCGCCGCCGGGGACGTCTTGCCGTCCCTCGCCGTCGACACCAACTCGCCCAGCGACTCGGCCAGTTGCGGCAGCGTCTTCGTGTGGGCGTCCTTGATGTTCGGCACGATCAGACCGCGCGGGGTCGCCGCCGCGATACCGAGGTTGACGTAGTGCTTGAGGACGATCTCCTGGGCGGCGTCGTCCCAGGACGCGTTGATGTCCGGGTTGCGCTTGACGGCCACCAGCAACGCCTTGGCGATCAGGAGCAACGGGTTCACCCGCAGGCCCTGCAGCTCCTTGTCCTGCTTGAGCTCCTCGATCAGCTTCATCGTGCGGGTCACGTCCACCGTCACGAACTCCGTGACATGCGGCGCCGTGAACGCCGAGCCGACCATCGCCGCCGCCGTCGCCCTGCGGACGCCCTTGACCGGGATGCGGGTCTCCCGGGTCGTGTCGTACGTCACGGGGGCCGGCGAAAGGGGGGCCGGCTTGGGCGCCTGCACCGGTTCCGCCGCCGGAGCCGGAGCCACCGCCGCGTGCACGTCCTCGCGGGTGATGATGCCGTCCGGGCCCGACGGGGTCACCGTCGCCAGGTCGACCCCCAGGTCCTTCGCCAGCTTGCGCACCGGCGGCTTGGCCAGCGGGCGGGACGAGGGCGGGGACGTCACGGCCGACGCGTGGCCGTTCAGCTCGACCTGTACGGCCGCCGTCGCCGACGCCACCGTCGACGCCTCCTGGGCCGGGATCTCCGCGCCCTTGCGGGGACGGCGCTTCGTCGCGGACGTGGAGACGCCGTAGCCGACCAGCACCGGTGTGCGGGCCGGGGCCGCGGGCTTCGCCTCCTCCTTTACGGGAGCGGGAGCGGCCGGGGTCTCCTCGGGAGCGGCACCGCCCCCCGCCACCGCCACCGCGATGATGGACGTGCCCACCGCCACCGTCGTCCCCTCGGGGAAGCGGAGTTCGTGGACCACGCCGTCGTACGGGATGGGGAGCTCCACCGCCGCCTTCGCCGTCTCCACCTCGCAGACGACCTGGCCGTCGGTCACGGTGTCGCCGGGCTGGACGTACCACTTGAGGATCTCGGCCTCGGTGAGGCCCTCGCCCACGTCCGGCATCTTGAACTCGCGTACGGACGCTTCCACTTCAGTCATCGTCGTCACGACCCTCTCCTCAGTACGCCAGAGCGCGGTCGACGGCGTCGAGCACCCGGTCCAGGCTCGGCAGGTACTCCTCCTCCAGGCGGGCCGGCGGGTACGGGGCGTGGTAACCGCCGACCCTGAGCACCGGGGCCTCCAGGTGGTAGAAGCAGCGCTCGGTGATGCGGGCCGCGATCTCGGCGCCGGAGCCGAAGAACACCGGCGCCTCGTGGACCACGACCAGACGGCGGGTCTTCTCGACCGAGGCCTGGATCGCGTCGAAGTCCAGCGGGGACACCGAGCGCAGGTCCAGGATCTCCAGCGACTTGCCCTCCTCGGCCGCCGCGTCGGCGACCTCCTGGCAGAGCTTCACCATCGGGCCGTAGGCGGCGAGGGTCAGGGCGGTGCCCTCGCGGACCACGCGGGCCTTGTGCAGGGGGTCGGGGATGGCCTCGGTGTTGACCTCGCCCTTGTCCCAGTAACGGCGTTTCGGCTCGAAGAAGATCACCGGGTCGTCGCTCTGGATGGCCTGCTGCATCATCCAGTAGGCGTCCGACGCGTTCGACGGGCTGACGATCTTCAGGCCGGGTACGTGGGCGAACAGGGCCTCGGGGGACTCCGAGTGGTGTTCGACCGCGCCGATCCCGCCGCCGTAGGGGATGCGGACGACGACCGGGAGTTTGACCTTGCCCAGGGAGCGGGCGTGCATCTTGGCGAGCTGGGTGACGATCTGGTCGTAGGCCGGGAAGACGAAGCCGTCGAACTGGATCTCCACGACCGGGCGGTAGCCGCGGAGGGCGAGGCCGATGGCGGTGCCCACGATGCCCGACTCGGCGAGGGGGGTGTCGACCACCCTGCGCTCGCCGAAGTCCTTCTGGAGGCCGTCCGTGACGCGGAAGACGCCGCCGAGCTTGCCGACGTCCTCGCCCATGATGAGGACCTTGGGGTCGGACTCCAGGGCGGCGCGCAGCGATTCGTTGATCGCCTTGGCCAGCGGCAGGTTCTTGGTTGTCGCGGTGTCCGCCATGTCACTTACCCCCTTCTTCGTCCGCGAACGACGCCTGGTAGGCGGCGAACTGGGCCCTCTCCTCGTCGACGAGCGCGTGCCCGTCCGCGTACACGTGCTCGAAGAGCGCGAACCGGTCCGGGTCCGGCATGGCACGGACCGCTTCGCGTACTCGCCTGCCCAACGTCTCGCTTTCCGCTTCGAGTTCCGCGAAAAATCCCTCGTCCGCGTGGTTTGCGGCTTCGAGATACCGGCGCAGCCGCAGGATCGGGTCCTTCGCCTCCCACGCCTCGCGCTCCTCGTCGGCGCGGTACTTCGTCGGGTCGTCGGAGGTGGTGTGCGCGCCCATGCGGTACGTGTACGCCTCGACGAGCGTGGGGCCCTCGCCGTTGCGGGCCCGCTCCAGCGCCCACTTGGTGACGGCGAGGCAGGCCAGCACGTCGTTGCCGTCGACGCGGACGCCCGGGAAGCCGTAGCCCTGCGCGCGCTGGTAGAGCGGGACGCGGGTCTGCTTCTCGGTGGGCTCGGAGATGGCCCACTGGTTGTTCTGGCAGAAGAACACGACCGGGGCGTTGTACACCGCCGAGAAGGTGAACGATTCGGCGACGTCGCCCTGGCTGGAGGCGCCGTCCCCGAAGTACGCGACGACGGCGCTGTCGGCGCCGTCCATGGTCACGCCCATCGCGTAGCCGGTGGCGTGCAGCGTCTGCGAGCCGATGACGATCGTGTACAGGTGGAAGTTGTTGGTGTTCGGGTCCCAGCCGCCGTGGTTGACGCCCCGGAACATGCCGAGCAGGTTGGTCGGGTCGACGCCGCGGCACCAGGCGACGCCGTGCTCGCGGTAGGTCGGGAAGACGTAGTCGTCCTCGCGGGTGGCCCGCCCGGAGCCGATCTGGGCGGCCTCCTGGCCGAGCAGCGAGGCCCACAGGCCCAGCTCGCCCTGGCGCTGCAGGGCGGTGGCCTCGGCGTCGAAGCGGCGGGTGAGCACCATGTCGCGGTACAGGCCGCGGAGCTCATCGGGGGTGATGCCGGCGACGTACTTGTCGTACGGGGCGGTCTTCGCGTTCTTGACTCGCTTGCCCTCGGGCGTCAGCAGCTGGACGAGGTCCGGGTCGGCGCCCTTGGCCTTGCTTCCGGCGCTGCGTCGCGGCTTGCGCGTGGCAGTGCTCTCCACGGTCACGTGTGCTCCTCCGTCGGTCCGGCTCCCCGGGTTCGCCGGGTGCCAGTGCGGCTCACCTGCGCCCCACGGACGCACAGGGTGGGTGCGGTTCGTCGGGAGCAGGCGTGACAGGTGCCCCGGCGAGCGCCCTGCAACAGGCACGTTACCCAGTGCTCCACAATTCTGTGAAACCCCTCCTGACCTGCGATTTTGCTTGGATTTCCAAGTAAATCGGCAAAGTCGGGAACAAGTCCTGGTCACAGCCTTGCAGGGGGCCGGAACAACGGCACGTTATCCCGGTCACCTCGGGCACGGGAAGAGGCCGCGTGTGAGACTTGTGGCGTGCCCAGAGACGGAAAAATCAGCGTATTTCTCCTCGATGACCATGAAGTGGTACGCAGAGGTGTCCATGAGTTGCTCTCCGTGGAGGACGACATCGAGGTGGTGGGCGAGGCCGGCACGGCGGCCGACGCGCTGGTGCGGATCCCGGCCGTCCGCCCCGACGTCGCGATCCTGGACGTACGGCTCCCGGACGGCAGCGGGGTCGAGGTGTGCCGGGAGATCCGCGCGCGGGACGAGTCGGTGCGGTGCCTGATGCTGACCTCCTACGCGGACGACGAGGCCCTGTTCGACGCGATCATGGCGGGTGCCTCCGGGTACGTCCTGAAGGCCATCCGGGGGAACGAACTGCTGAGTGCCGTACGGGACGTGGCGGCCGGGAAGTCGCTGCTGGACCCGGTGGCGACCGCCCGGGTCCTGGAGCGGCTGCGCAACGGCGGCGCAGAGCCGGACGACAGGTTCGACGCGCTCACCGACCAGGAGCGCAGGATCCTCGACCTGATCGGGGAGGGGCTCACCAACAGGGCGATCGGCGAGCGGCTGCACCTCGCGGAGAAGACCATCAAGAACTACGTGTCGAGTCTGCTTTCCAAACTCGGCATGGAGCGGCGCTCGCAGGCGGCGGCCTACGTGGCGCGCAGACAGGCCGAGCGGCAGCGCCATTAGGGACCAAAGACCTCTCCCCCGGGAGGCCTGATACGCCGACAGTGGTCCTATGTCCGAGGACGCACAGCCGGCCATCGCCCTGCTCTCCCGCACCGACCACGGCAGGGTGGCCACCACTCTGCGGGCGCTGCCCTTCCTGGCCCTCGCCGGGCACATCGTCCAGGACGGCCGGCTGCTGCTGCGCATGCCGCGGAGCCACGGCCACCACCACGCGTGCGTGGGCAGTGTCGTCGCCTACGGGGCCGACAACCTGGACTCGGCCGGGCCGGGCGAGGAGCTGTGGTCCGTGCAGGTGATCGGCACGTGCGAGCCGTACGAGCCGACGGCCGACCAGGTCGAGCGTTTCGGCCCGGCCCGGGACGCGATGGTCTACCTGCGCATCGAACCGCGGCTCGGCACCGTGCATGCGGTGGACGGCGGTCTGGAACGGCACTTCGGGCCCACCCCGTGACCGAAAGCGACCATCGACGACCGAGCGGTGACTTTCTGTGACAAACCGCAGCTCACGGGCCCGTCCCGTGCCCTAGCATCGGCCGCGTGCCACCCTTACGTGTACCACCCCCCGTGCCCCACGCGCCCCCGCTGGGCGCCCTCCTCCGCCAGTACGCCGCCGGGTCCGCCGTCACCTGCGAACCCGTCGAACAGGGCCTCCTGAACCGCGGCTACCGGCTCCGCACCACCCGGGGCCGCTACTTCCTCAAGCACCACTTCGACCCCGAGACCGCGGACCCGGCGGCGATCGCCCGCCAGCACACCGCGACCAGCCGGCTGGCCGACCTCGGCGTCCCCGTCGCCCCGCCGCTGCCCGACCGCGACGGCCGTACGGTCGCCGTCGTGGGCGGTCACGCCTACGCCCTGCACCCCTGGATCGACGGCCGCCACCGCCACGGCGGCCAGCTGACCACCGTCCAGTGCGGACGCCTCGGCGCGCTCCTCGGGGTCGTCCACGCGAGCCTGGAGCGGGTGATGCCGGGGCAACGCGGGGAGTGCGTGCCGGGGGCCGACCCCGCCGACACCTTCGCCCTCATCGACGACCTCCTCGGGCACGTCCGCCGGCACCGGCCCGCCGACGCCTTCGACGAGCTGGCCCGCCACCGGCTGCTGGAGCGGCGCGAACTGCTGGAGCGGCACGCGGACCGGCGCCCGCCGCGCGGGGCGTCCGTGGGGTGGGTGCACGGGGACTTCCACCCGTTCAACCTGCTCTACAAGGGCGACGCCCCCGCCGCGATCGTCGACTGGGACCGGCTCGGCGTACAGCCCCGCGCCGAGGAGGCCGTACGCGCCGCCGCGATCTTCTTCGTACGGCCCGACGGGGCGCTCGACCTGCCGAAGGTGCGGGCGTACGCGCACGCGTACCGGCGGGCCGCGCGGGCCACGCCCTCCGAACTCGCCGCCGCCGTGCACCGGGTGTGGTGGGAGCGGCTCAACGACTTCTGGATGCTGCGCTGGCACTACGAACGCGGCGACACCCGCGCGGACCCCCAGTTCCCGGCCGCCTCGGCGCTCGCCGTGTGGTGGACGCGGGAGTACGACGCGGTGTGCGAGGCCTTCACGGAGTACGCCCCCCAGGCCGTGTCCTAGAGCCTCCTGGAGGACGACGGAAAACGGCACGCGCGCGTGGACCCCTGTTACGGGGTGCACGCGCGCGTGTCGTCGTGCGTGGAGGTCAGCCGGCGCCCAGGGCGCCGGCGACGGTGCCGGCACCGCCGTCGTCACCGGGGTCGCCCGTGTCCGTCGGGTCCGACGAGGTCGACGCGGTCGGGGTGTCCGACGGCTCCTCGGAGACCGTCGCGGACGGGGTGCTCGAAGGCTTCTCGGTGGCCGACTCGGACGGCGTGTACGAGGGCGTGCGCGACGGCGTGTAGTTCGAACCGGAACTCGTGCCGCTGTCGTCCGTCGCCGTGTCGGACGGCGAGGCGGTCGTGTCGTCGCTCGGCGTCTCGCTGGACTGGTCGTCCGTGGCGGACTGCGAGGTGGTCGGCGACTGCGAGGTGCCCGAACCGCCGGTGCCGTTACCGGTGTTGTTCATGGCCAGTGCCACGCCCGCCGCGATGGCGATCACCGCGAGCACGGCGAGGATCCACAGCTTGCCCCGGCCGCTGCCGTGGTTGCCGTGCCCCTCGAAGCCGCCGTCGTCGCCGTTGCCGTAGCCGCCCGGCAGGATCGGCTGCGGGATCTGCGCGGTGCCGGAGGGGTCGCCCTGGGGCATCACGGTCGTACCGGCGAAGCCCCCCGGAGGGGTCCCCTGCGCGTTGGCCACGGTCACCGGGCCGGTGTTCCAGGTGCCGGTGTGGCCGCCCTGGTCGTAGAGCATCTGCAGGCCGTACTGGACCAGCCCGCGCATCTCCTCGGCCGTCTGGAAACGGTCGTCCGGGTCCTTGGCGAGGGAGCGCATGACGAGGCCGTCGAGCTCCGGCGGGCAGACCCCGTTCGAGGTCTGGGACGGCGGGACGGGGATGTCCTGGACGTGCTGGTAGACCACCGACAGGGGGGTCTCGCCGGTGAACGGGGGCCGCAGCGCGAGGAGTTCGTAGAGGAGGCAGCCCGTCGCGTACAGGTCGGAGCGGTGGTCGACGGCCTTGCCGAGCGCCTGCTCCGGGGAGAGGTACTGCGGGGTGCCCATGACCATGCCGGTCTGCGTCATCGTCGTGGACGCCCCGTGCAGGGCGCGCGCGATGCCGAAGTCCATGACCTTGACGGCGCCGTTGTGCGTGATGATCACGTTCGCGGGCTTGATGTCGCGGTGCACGATGCCGTGCTGGTGCGAGTAGGCGAGCGCCTCCAGGACCCCGGAGACGATGATCAGAGCCTGCTCGGGCCCGGGCGCCTCGGCGTTGAGGAGCAGGTCGCGGATCGTGCGCCCCTCGACGATCTCCATGACGATGTAGGGCACGGACTGGGCGCCGCCCGCGCCGTAGCCGCCCGTGGACACCGTGTCCTCGCCGGAGTCGTACACGGCGACGATCGCGTGGTGGTTGAGCCCGGCCACCGACTGGGCCTCGCGCGTGAAGCGGGCCTTGGAGGTCGGGTCCTCGGCCAGGTCGGAACGGAGCAGCTTGACCGCGACCGTGCGCCCCAGCCGTACGTCCTCGGCCGCGAAAACCTCGGCCATACCGCCCCGGCCCAGTCTGTGGGTGAGCCGGTACCGGCCGTCGCCGACCAGTCCGCCGTTGCCCCACAGTTCCGGTGCGTCCGACATTCCGCCGCCAGCCGCCTCGGGGTCGGACGGGCCCTGAGCGTGCTGCTGTGCCATCAGTCCTCGCCGTCGTTTCTGCCCGCGGTGCGCGCGGTGTTGTCACGGTCTCCGTCGGCCACGCTACAGGCTCGGCGCAAGCCGCCGTTCCGGGATGAGTGCCGGAATCGTCCGGAGACGGACCGGCCATCAAATCGGTACCACGGGGCGCCGTGCAAATTCTGTGTACCGCCGGTACAGCACCTGTAACGCTTCCACGACTCTTCTTTCGCGTACGGTCACGGATCGGGCACCGCGCTTGACGTGTCAGTGCCCTCCGGCAGACTTGGCCGGGAATGGCACTTTCGATCACTGAGCCGGCGCCGATGGGGGACACGGAACATGAGCCAGGACGGCCCGCACGGCCGGTATACGGGGCGCGCGCTGGCGGGTGGCCGGTACCAGCTGCGCGACCTGCTCGGCGAGGGCGGCATGGCCTCGGTGCACCTCGCCTACGACTCGGTGCTCGACCGCCAGGTCGCGATCAAGACACTCCACACCGAGCTCGGCCGTGAGCAGGCCTTCCGCGAGCGCTTCCGCCGCGAGGCCCAGGCCGTGGCCAAGCTCACGCACACCAACATCGTCTCCGTCTTCGACACCGGCGAGGACGCGCTCGACGGCTCGACGATGCCGTACATCGTCATGGAGTACGTCGAGGGCCGCCCGCTGGGCTCCGTACTCGACGAGGACGTACGGCAGTTCGGCGCGATGCCCGCCGACAAGGCTCTGAAGATCACCGCGGACGTGCTGGCGGCGCTGGACATCAGCCACGAGATGGGCCTGGTCCACCGGGACATCAAGCCGGGCAACGTGATGATGACCAAGCGCGGTGTCGTGAAGGTCATGGACTTCGGCATCGCCCGTGCCATGCAGTCCGGGGTCACCTCGATGACGCAGACCGGCATGG
>NZ_JAEQAZ010000156.1 GCF_016654115.1 Streptomyces sp. MBT53 | reverse complement strand
CCTAGGGGCGCGGGGCTGTGTCGATTTGCGGCTCCGTCGCGTGGGCGCGCCCAGCCACAACCGGCCCGCACCCGCCGTACAACCGAATCCTGAACGGCGCTACGGCGAATCAGTACCGAGTGACAGCCGTAACCCCACTCACCGTCCCAATAGCGATATGCGGCGCCCGCCCAGGATCAACCCACCGCAAAATCCCCCGCATCGCACCCACCGACACGGACACACAACCGGCGGTAGCCCCACGCCCGTTGACATGCAGAAAGATCCCGGCCCCACGCCCCTTCACAGGCTTGGCGTAGTTGTACCCGATGACAACCCCGTACGCGTACTGCGTCGCGTAAGAGATCAACCGCTCCGACTCGGACGCCCGACAATCACGGGCCAACGGCTCGCTCCACCGGTTGTAGACGCGCGACCGAGTGTCCTCACACCACCAAGAACTCCCGTTCACGCGCCGGTACTTGACCCGAGTCCCACCCGGCGCCCCCTTGATCCCGAAGGCGTACGGCAGGTCGTACAACCCGGTGGGAGTCGTGTACGACCCCTGCTTACGAGCCCGCCCCTCGACGAGCCCCTTCGCCCCGAACCGAGCGACGGTGGAACCGACCTTCACCCACTTCCCGCCCCGTCGCCGCTCCCACAAACTGAGCGTCCCGGACGTGGAGTTGGCGCGCGGCGCCTGAGCGATGATCAGCTGACCGCCACCCCCGGTGTCCGCGAGCGACGAGGGCACCGGAGGCGACACGGCACGCGCGGGCACCGCACCGGGGCCGAGCAGCAGAAGGGACGCGGACGCGACAGCGAGAACACCGGGACGCATGCCTCAGACGCTAGAGCGGGGGCACCCTGACGGCATCTCAGATGGGCCGAACAGGCAACGCACCGCTCCGGACATCACCGTGGCCGCCCCGGCCGGCGTTCATCGGGGCGGCCACGGCTGCCTGTCACGTCACTTGGTGAGCGTGCAGGCGGCCAGGGAGTCCAGTCCGGTCGGCTTGGTGCCCTGACGCCCGATGGCGATCGCGATGCGGTCGATGGTCGAGACGCGCTTGTTGGCCTCGGCGATCTGGGTGTCGAGGAGGGCGAGGTTCCGGTCGACCTCGGCCTGCGCGGACGCCGGAACCGCCGGCAGCTGCGACTTCACGTCCGGGCAGGAGATGGTCCCGACCGCACTCGACCCGGCGGCGGTGTCGTCCGTCCCACCGGCGGCCTCCGTGGCGGCAGCGGTCGCGCTCGGGGTGGCCGTCGCCGTGTCCTCCGCACCGGTCGAACCCGTAGCACCGGTAGCACCCGTAGCACCGGCCGCGTTCAGGGTGCAGGTGGCCAGCGAGTCGAGCCCCGTCGGCTTGGTGCCCTGGCGCCCGATGGCGATGGCGATGCGGTCGATGGTGGAGACGCGCTTGTCCTTGAGCGGGCCGAGGATGGCGTTCTGGACGAAGTTGGCGCCGCCCTGTCCGACGGTGTCGACGAGTCGCTTGTTGGCCTCGGCGATCTGCGTGTCGAGCAGCGTGAGGTTGCGGTCGACCTCGGCCTGTGCCGACGCCGGCACGGCGGGGAGCTGCGACTTCACGTCCGGGCAGGTGATCGTCCCGGGGTCGGACAACGTCCGGGCGCTCTGCGTGGTGCTGCTCTTGTCCGGCGTACCGGCAAGGGCGGTACCGGCGATGACGGCACCGGTGAGCGCCACGGCGGCGGCACCGCCGATGAACACGACGCGACGCTTGTTGTACTTGGGGAGAGCCCTGGACATGCGAATGCCTCACTCGGGTCAGGGGTGAACTGGGGGTGACTCGTGGGGGGAAACGCGGCGCCTGCGTTCGGCGAGAGGTACGGGAAAGCGGTTGCTCGTGTTCAAGGTTGTTCAAGGGTCTTTCAAAATTGACGAATCATGCAGCACTCTGCATAATCATGCATGCGAGACAATGCAGGGACACACAGCAGGAACACCACGGAACGACGACCCTCGGTCCACGGCCTTTGAGGAGCAGCGCAAGTGAGCAGCAACAGCGGTGACGTACGGCTCTGGGGCGGTCGTTTCGCCGACGGTCCCGCCGAGGCCCTGGCGAAGCTGTCCGCGTCCGTCCACTTCGACTGGCGGCTCGCGCCCTACGACATCGCCGGTTCCCGCGCCCACGCACGCGTGCTGCACAAGGCGAACCTCCTCACGGACGACGAGCTGACCCGCATGCTCGCGGGCCTCGACCAGCTCGCGGCGAACGTCGCCGACGGCAGCCTGGTCGGCACGATCGCCGACGAGGACGTCCACACGGCCCTGGAGCGCGGCCTGTTGGAGATCCTCGGCCCCGACCTCGGCGGCAAGCTCCGGGCGGGCCGCTCGCGCAACGACCAGGTCGCCACCCTCTTCCGCATGTACCTGCGGGACCACGCCCGGACGATCGGCGGCCTGATCGCCGAACTCCAGGACGCGCTGATCGGCCTCGCGGAGGCTCACCCCGACGTGGCGATGCCCGGCCGCACCCACCTCCAGCACGCCCAGCCGGTCCTGTTCGCCCACCATGTCCTGGCCCACGTCCAGCCCCTGTCCCGGGACGCGGAGCGGCTGCGCCAGTGGGACGAGCGCACGGCGGTGTCCCCGTACGGTTCGGGCGCGCTGGCGGGCTCCTCACTGGGCCTGGACCCGGAGTCGGTCGCGAAGGACCTGGGCTTCGAGCACGGCAGCGTCGGGAACTCCATCGACGGCACGGCGTCCCGCGACTTCGTCGCCGAGTTCGCGTTCATCACGGCGATGATCGGCGTGAACCTCTCCCGGATCGCCGAGGAGATCATCATCTGGAACACGAAGGAGTTCTCCTTCGTGACCCTGCACGACGCGTTCTCCACGGGCTCGTCGATCATGCCGCAGAAGAAGAACCCGGACATCGCGGAGCTGGCGCGCGGCAAGTCGGGCCGCCTGATCGGCAACCTGACGGGCCTCATGGCCACCCTCAAAGCCCTCCCCCTCGCCTACAACCGGGACCTCCAGGAGGACAAGGAGCCGGTCTTCGACTCCATCGACCAACTCGAGGTCCTGCTCCCGGCGTTCACCGGCATGATGGCCACCCTGACGATCCACCGCGACCGCATGGAGGAACTGGCCCCGGCCGGCTTCTCCCTCGCCACCGACATCGCCGAGTGGCTGGTCAAGCAGGGCGTCCCGTTCCGCGTCGCCCACGAGGTCGCCGGCGAGTGCGTCAAGGTCGCGGAGTCCGAGGGAGTCGAGCTGGACGGCCTCACGGACGAACAGTTCGCGAAGATCTCCGCCCACCTGACCCCCGAGGTCCGCACGGTCCTGAACGTGCCGGGCGCGCTGGCGTCCCGCAACGGCCGGGGAGGCACGGCCCCGAGCGCGGTGGCCATCCAACTGGCAGAGGTGAAGCGGGACTTGGCGGTCCAGCACGCTTGGTCAACGGCGAAGCGCTAAGGGCTTTTAGGGGCGCGGGGAACTGCGCGGGCAACCACAACGTACCCGCACCCGCCAACCAACCGCGCAATCGAATCCTGAGGCGACAGGGCATCCCGAGTTACGTTGTCGGCATGCCCTTCGCCCGCCTCGCCACCGCCACCACCCCCACGTCCCACCTCGGACTAGGCCTCGCCGCAATCGGTCGCCCCGGCTACATCAACCTCGGCCGCGAAAAAGACCTCGGAGAGACCCGCACCGTAGAAACCCTCCGAGCCCGCACCCACGAACTCCTGGACGCCGCCTACGCGCAGGGCGTCCGCTACTTCGACGCGGCCCGCTCCTACGGCCGCTCGGAGGAGTTCCTCGCCGACTGGCTGACCACCCACCCCGACCTCGACGACATCGTGGTCGGCAGCAAGTGGGGCTACACCTACACCGCCGACTGGACCACGGACGCCGAGAAGCACGAGGTCAAGGACCACAGCGTCCGGACCTACGACCGCCAGCGCGGCGAAACCGCCGAACTGCTCGGCGACCGCCTCGACCTCTACCAGATCCACTCGGTGACCCCCGACAGCCCGGCCCTCACCGACAAGCAACTCCACGCGAGGCTGGCCGAGTTGGCGGCGACGGGCGTGACCGTCGGCTTCTCGACGAGCGGCCCGGCCCAGGCGGACGCCATCCGCGCCGCGCTCACCGTGACGGTCGACGGCGAGCCCCTCTTCCGTACCGTCCAGTCGACGTACAACGCCCTGGAGACCTCCGCGGGCCCCGCGCTCGCCGAGGCCCACGACGCCGGACTCACGGTGATCGTCAAGGAGGGCATGGCCAACGGGCGGCTGGCGGAGCCGTACGCGCCGGACGCCCTGAAGGCCGTAGCGGAAGAGACGTCCCTGGGTGCCGACGCGATCGCGCTCGCCCTGATCCTGCGCGAGCCGTGGGCGGGCGTGGCCCTCTCCGGTGCGGCGACGGTCGACCAACTCGCCTCCAACCTGCACGCGGCGGTCGTGGACCTGAACGACGACCAGCTCGCCCGCCTCGCCGCACTCGCCGAGGACCCGCACACGTACTGGGAGAAGCGCGGGCAGCTGCCCTGGCACTGAGGTCCCGCTGATCGCCCCCTCTCCGTGAGGCAGTCACGCCCATGATGAGACATTATTGTCTCATGTGGGTTATGGTTGTCTCATGGCTCTCGACCGCGACCACGTACTCCGTGCTGCCGCCGCCCTGCTGACCCGCAAGTCCACCGCGACGATGGACGAGGTCGCCAAGGCGGCCGGGATCAGCCGGGCCACCCTGCACCGCCAGTTCGCGGGGCGCGACGCGCTCGTACGGGCGCTGGAGGCGCTCGGTATCGCCGAGTGCGAGACCGCCCTGGACGCGGCGCGGCTGGACGACGGCCGTGCCGAGGACGCCGTACGGCGGCTCGTCCGCGAGGCCGAACCGGCCGCGGGCCTGCTCGCCTTCCTCTACACCGAGAACCAGCTGTTCGAGGGCGAGGAGCAGCACGCGGGCTGGGCCAGGATCGACGACCGGATCACCGCCCTGTTCCGGCGCGGCCAGCAGAGCGGCGAGTTCCGTATCGATCTCACGCCCGCGTGGCTCACCGAGGCGCTGTTCGGCCTGCTGGCCTCCGCGGTGTGGCTGGTGCAGAGCGGCAAGGGCGCCCCCAAGGACTTCACGCACATGACCGTCGAGCTGTTGCTCGGCGGCGCACTACGCAGAGACGAAACACGGAGAGAGGAATCATGACCAGCACCCTGCAGCCGGCGGCTGTGACGGAGACGGAGAAGCGCCCGGGCCGTTGGCTCGCGCTCTCCGTCCTCGTGCTCGCTGTGCTGCTGGTGGCCGTGGACGCGACCGTCCTCGGCCTCGCGACCCCTTACATCAGCGAGGACCTGAAGCCGTCCGGCACCCAGCTCCTCTGGATCGGCGACGTCTACTCCTTCGTCATCGCCGGCCTGCTCGTGTCGATGGGCAGCCTCGGCGACCGAATAGGCCGCAAGCGCATCCTGCTCGTCGGAGCGACGGCCTTCGGCGCGATCTCGGTCCTCAACGCCTATGCCACGACACCGGAGTTGATGATCCTGGCCAGGGCGCTGCTCGGTGTCGCGGGCGCGACCCTGATGCCCGCCACCCTCGCCCTGATCCGCAACCTCTTCCACGACCCGCGCGAACGCAGCCTCGCGGTCGGCATCTGGGGCGCAACCGCCTCCGCCGGTACGGCAGTTGGCCCGGTCGCCGGTGGCTTCCTGCTCGAACACTTCTGGTGGGGCTCGGTGTTCCTCATCAACCTGCCCGTGATGGCGGTCCTCGTCCTGGTCGGCATCAAGATGCTCCCGGAGTCGAAGAACCCCAACCCCGGCCCCTGGGACATGATCAGCGTCGTGCTGTCCCTGGTGGGCGTGATCGGCGTCGTCTACGCGGTCAAGGAGGCCGCGACCCACGGCTTCGAGTGGCCCGCACTCGCGGTGGGCGCACTGGGCGCGGCGGCCCTGTACTGGTTCGTCCGCCGCCAACTCACGCTCCCCGCACCCCTGTTGGACATGCGCCTGTTCCGCAACCGGGGCTTCAGCGCGGCCGTCCTGGCCGACCTGCTGACCATCCTCGGCCTGTCCGGGCTGGTGTTCTTCCTCTCCCAGTACCTGCAACTGGTGCAGGGCAGGGGCCCGTTCGAGGCGGGCCTGGCCGAAATCCCCGCCGCGGTGGGCGCGGTGGCGGCCGGCCTCATCGCGGGCCGGACGGCCCGCCGCTTCTCGGTCCGCGCGGTGGTGGCAGGCGGCCTGGCGGCGGTCGGGCTGGCGCTCGCCGTACTGACGACCCTCGACCAGTCGACCGGCTACCCGCTCCTCGGCGCCGCACTGCTGGTGGTCGGCGTCGGTGCCGGCTTCTCCTTCACGGTGACGGCCGACGTCATCCTCTCCTCCGTACCGAAGGAACAGGCAGGCGCGGCCTCGGCGGTCTCGGAAACGGCCTACGAACTGGGCGCGGCCCTCGGCATCGCCGTACTCGGCTCGATCGTGACGGGCGTGTACCGAGGCTTCGCCTCTCCGACAGGCACACCGAGCGCCGCCCACGAGTCACTGGGCGGCGCGGTGGAAGCAGCGGGAAGCATGCCGACCCAAGCGGCCCAGGAAATGCTGACGTCGGCAAGAGAGGCCTTCGTCAACGGCCTCAGCGTGGCATCTGCGGTAGGCGCAACGGTCCTGTTGGTAACGGCAGTTGCAGCGTGGTTCATGCTTCGAAACCAACGGCTGGAGAGCGCCCCTTAGGGGCGCGGGGAACTGCGCGACCAGCCACAACGCACCCGCACTCGAAAAACAGCGTTACGCAGCCTTCGCCTTGGTCGCATACATGTCCACGTACTCCTGCCCAGACAACCGCATGACCTCAGTCATCACAGAGTCCGTCACAGCCCGCAGCACATACCGATCCCGGTCCATCCCCTCGTACCGGGAGAACTCCATCGCCTCACCGAACCGAACAGTGACCCGCCCGGGGCGGGGAATCCCCGCACCGCCGGGCTGCAACTTGTCCGTACCGATCATCGCGAACGGAACAACCGGCGCGCCCGTCATCATCGTGAGCCGGGCGATGCCGGTACGGCCGCGGTACAGGCGGCCGTCGGGCGACCGCGTGCCCTCGGGATAGATCCCGAAGACCTTGCCCTCTTCGAGGATGCGGCGGCCGGTCATCAGCGCGGCGACCCCGCCGTTGGCACCGTCCCGGTCGACCGGGATCATGCCGACGCCGGTGAAGAACCAGGCCATGAGGCGGCCCTTGAAGCCCTTGCCGGTGACGTACTCGTCCTTGCCGATGAAGAACACCTGCCGGTCGCAGACCAGCGGAAGGATCATCGAGTCGATGAACGTGAGGTGGTTGCCGGCGAGGATCACCGGGCCGTCGTCGGGGATGTGCTCCGCGCCCTCCACCCGTGTGCGGAACATCAGGCGCATGATCGGTCCGAGCACTGCCTTGATGAGCACGAAGCGGGACAACGGGCCCTCCGGTGTCAAGGGGTCGATATAAAACTGTGCAGGTGAGGACGATACTCGCGGTGCGCCGCGTATTGCACATCGGGTTCACCGAGGTCTTACGCAGTGTTGACGCACGTTTACCTGCGGTGTCGCTCCGGAGACGTCCCGTAACCGGGCCGCCATGTTGTGACGCATCTCGCGTACCTTGCTGATGGCGTGTCAAACCTCGCCTTGCCCGCGACATCCAGCGTCACCGCCGTGTTCCGGCCGAGGTCTCCCGTTCGTCATGTACGCGCACCTACGATCGGCGCGCACCGACGGGGCGACGCCAGGAGGTTTCATGGACACGCAGGGAACGCAGGGGCCGAACGAGCGAGCCAACGGCACGGGACGACGGGCGCTTCTCGGCGCGGCCGTGCTCGGTGCGGGAGTGGCCGCACTGGGACCGGCGGGCACCGCGAGAGCGGCCGAGGCCTCGACGGCCCGTCACGGCGGTGGTCTGAAGGATCTGCCCAAGCCGACCATCGTCGGGCACCGGGGCACCAGCGGCTACCGTCCGGAGCACACCTTCGGCTCGTACAACCTGGCCCTCGACCTGGGCGCCGACATCGTCGAGGCCGGTGACCTCGTCCCCACCAAGGACGGTCACCTGGTCTGCCGTCACGAGCCGGAGATCGGCGGCACGACGAATGTCGCGGACCACCCCGAGTTCGCGAGCCGCAAGACCACCAAGCTTCTCGACGGCGTCTCCGTCACCGGCTGGTTCACCGAGGACTTCACGCTCGCCGAGCTGAAGACCCTGCGCGCCATCGAGCGCATTCCGGCCAACCGCCCGCACAACACGCTCTACAACGGCCGCTGGGAGATCCCGACCTTCGAAGAGGTTCTCAAGTGGCAGGACGAGCAGACCCGTAAGCGCGGCAAGCAGGTCTGGATCTACCCCGAGATGAAGCACCCCACCTACTTCCGCAAGCGCGGCTTCGACATGGAGAAGCTGCTCTCCTCGACCCTGCGCAAGCACGGCAAGGACAAGCGGAACTCGCCGGTCCTCATCCAGTCCTTCGAGCCGACCAGCATCCAGAAGATCAGCAAGCTGGTCCGCAACAACCTCGTGGTGCTGCTGTCCGGCACGGGCACCCGCCCCTTCGACTTCGTCGACCTGGGCGACCCGCGCACGGTCGACGACCTGGTCACCCCCAAGGGCCTGGCCGAGATCGCGACGTACGCGCAGGGACTGGGCCCGACGCTCGACCTGATCATCACGAAGAACGCCGACGGCAGCCTGAACAAGGAGACCACCCTGGTCGCCGACGCGCACAAGGTGGGCCTGATCCTGCACCCCTACACCATGCGCAACGAGAACCCCTTCCTGCCGCTGGAGTACCGCAAGGGCACGGCGGTGGACGCCTACGGCGACGCGTTCGGCGCCTTCAAGCGCTACTTCGCCACCGGCATCGACGGTGTCTTCACCGACAACGCCGACACCGGTCTGCTGGCCCGCGCGGACTTCGTCAACGGCTGAGCCCCGCGCCCCGTTGGAGTGACAGACGGCCGCCCCGGCAACCTTCCGCCGGGGCGGCCACGTCGTGCCGCATATGACACACCAACTCGTCGCCACCCTGCGCCCACTGCTCGCGGCCGAGGCCTCCGCCGAGGCATATGCCTCCGGAACCGAACCGGCCGACCTCGAACAGGCCGTCTGGCTCCGCCTCCTGGAACGCCTCGACGCCTCCGGCCCACCGGTCGACCCCGAGCGCTGGCTCCGCCGCGCGGTCCGCTCGGAGGCCCAGCGCACCCGCCGTACGGCGCGTCTCGAACAGTCGTACGGCGATGATCCCGTCGAGGACGGCGACCGCGGCCCCGAGCAGGTCGCCCTCACGGCGGCGCGGCATCGCGCGCTGCACGACGCGGTGCGTCGGCTGCCGGGTCGCTGCCCGCGTCTGATGGAGGCGCTGCTGTCGCCCAAGGACCTCACCTACCGCGAGATCGCGGGGGAGTTGGGTATCTCACAGGGCAGTCTCGGCCCGGAACGTTCCAGATGTCTGGGATGTCTTCGCCGATTGCTGACGCCGGAGGTTGCGGCCCGCGAAGCACGGGGATAGGAGTGAGAACCACATGGTGATCAGGTGAGCGGGAGGCGTGCGCACATGGGCATGAGTGTGACCATCTCGGTGGCGACCGAGCAGGACGCGGAGCAGATCTTCAGGCTGCAGTACCTGTGCTTCCAGAGCGAGGCGGCGCTGTACGGCAACTACCGCATCGACCCGCTCGTCCAGAGCCTCGACTCGGTCCGGGCCGAACTCGGCTCCGACTGCGTCTTCGTGGCCCGGCTGGGCGAGGAGGTGGTCGGCTCGGTCCGCGGCACGGTGACCGAGGACGGCGCCGCCGCCATCGGCAAACTCTGTGTCCACCCGCGCCTCCAGGGCCACGGCATCGGTGCCCGCCTCCTCCGCGCGGCCGAATCGGCCCTCGCCGAGGAACGCGGCGCCAAGAAGTTCCGCCTCCACACCGGCCACCGCAGCGAGGGCAACCTCCGCCTGTACCGCCGCGTGGGCTACGAGACCGTAGGCACCTCCCAGGGCGACGACGGCGTACCGATGATCGTCCTGGAGAAGCCGGTCGAGGCCTACGTCGCCACGGCGTGACCGCTACTGACTGACGGCGTCGCGGTTCTTCCGGAGCCAGTACAGCGCGGACAGCGGCAGCAGCACGGGGATGAAGATGTACCCCGCGCCGTAGTACGACCAGACCGTCGCGTCCGGGAAGGCCGAGCTGTCGATCACGGTCAGCGTGCCGACGATCAGGACACCCGCGAGTTCGGCGGCGCAGCACGCCTGTGCCGCCCTGCGGGCCCTCTCACCGCCGCGGATCAGGGAGTACGTGATGAAGCCGTACACCACACCCGCGACGGCCGAGAGGGAGTAGGCGAGCGGGGCCCGGTCGAACTCGGTGGCGATCTGGTAGACGGAGCGCGAGACCGCGCCGACGACCATCACGCCGTAGAACCAGACGAGCAGCATGCCGGGCCCGCTGATGAGCCGCTTGGGCTTCTCTTCCGCGGTGTTGTCTTCCACGGTGGTCATCTCAGCTTCCCCAGATGTCGTAGAGCCGGACTTCGAGCACGGCCAGGACAACGGCGCCGGCCGCGACCGTCGCGGTGCCCCAGCGGGTGCGCTCCGCCAGGGACATGAAACCCGCCGCCGGGACCGCCGCGAACGCGCCCAGCAGATACGCCACGAAGATCGCCGTGCCCTGCTCCGCCTTCTCGCCGCGCGCCAACTGCACGATGCCGACCACGAGTTGGACCGTGGCCAGCAGGGTGACCACGGCCATGCCGATGAAGTGCCAGTCCTTCGTCGACTGGTCGCGGTAGGCCGCCCACCCGGTCCAGGCGGCGAGCAGCAGCGCGGCGACACCGATCGCCAGCGTCAGGGCATCAAGCATGCCGCGACCCTATTACGGGCCAAAAGACCCGGTGACCGTAGGGTCGGGAACATGAAGATCCATGCTGAGGCCCTCCTGTTCGACAACGACGGCACGCTCGTCTCCTCCCTCGAATCCGTGCGCAGGTGCTGGACGCGCTGGGCGGAGGAGTTCGGGATCACCGCGGAGGACTTCGCCCGGGTCGAACTGCACGGGCGGACCGCCGTGACGATAGCCGCCGACCTGCTGCCCGCCGACGTCGTCCCGGCGGCGGTCGCGCGGATCGAGGCGCTGGAGGTCGAGGACGTGGCCAACGGGGGTGCCGTTCTGCTGCCCGGCACGCGCGACTTCCTGGACTCGTTGCCCGCCGACCGCTGGGCCGTCGTCACCTCCGCCACTCGCCGGCTCGCCGAGGCCCGGCTCGCGCACGCCGACATCCTCCCCAAGACGCTCGTGGTCGCCGAGGACGTCACACGCGGCAAGCCCGACCCCGAGCCCTACCTCCTCGCCGCCCGCCAACTGGGCGTCGACCCGGCCCGCTGTGTCGTCTTCGAGGACGCCCCGGCGGGACTCCGGGCGGGCCGCGCGGCCGGAATGATCACCGTGGCATTGGCCACAACGCATGAGGCCCGCGAGCTCGACGCCGACCTTGTTGTGAGTGACCTGTCAGCCTTGTCCGCGCTGGTCAGCGACGGGGGAGTGGAGATCTCCGTGCGTGGTTGACGGGCGTCCGCCGCTGTCCGGCATGCGGACAGCGGCACTTTGTCAGGACCGTACGTCTGCTTTACTGATTCCATGACCACGACGAGCTGCCGCACCCTTGCGACCGAGGCGACCCTGACGCCCGGTGCTCGTTGTATGTGTCGAATGTGCGCCTTCTAGAGGGCCCCCGCACCACCCCCGGGCCAACCGCCCCAGCCTCGCGCCCCGAAGCGAGCCGCCGTGGCACGTCCATGCGCTGAACGCCGTGTGACTCCGCCGCCCCACGCACATTTCCCCCCTCGTACCAGGGCACATCCACGCCCTTGTACTCGACAGTCATGGAACCCCAGTGATCACCACATCGGGCCTGACCAAGGTCTACCGCTCACGCGGCCGTGAGGTCACCGCCCTCGACGGCGTCGACCTCCACGTCCGCGAAGGCGAGGTGTACGGCGTCATCGGCCAGTCCGGCGCCGGCAAGTCCTCGCTCATCCGCTGCGTCAACCTGCTGGAGAAGCCCACCGCAGGCACGGTCACCGTCGACGGGCAGGATCTCACCGCCCTCGCCGGGCGCGGACCGCGTGCCGGACGGGAACTCCGGCAGGCGCGCAGCCGTATCGGTATGGTCTTCCAGCACTTCAACCTGCTGTCCTCGCGGACCGTGCAGGACAACGTCGAGCTGCCGCTCGAAATCCTCGGCAGGTCGGGGAAGGAACGATCCGCCAAGGCCCTCGAACTCCTCGACCTCGTCGGGCTCGCCGACAAGGCGAAGGCCTACCCGGCCCAGCTCTCCGGCGGCCAGAAGCAGCGCGTCGGCATCGCCCGCGCGCTGGCCGGCGACCCCAAGGTGCTGCTCTCCGACGAGGCCACCAGCGCCCTCGACCCGGAGACCACCCGCTCGATCCTCCAGCTGCTGCGCGACCTGAACCGGCAGCTGGGCCTGACCGTCCTGCTCATCACCCACGAGATGGACGTCGTGAAGTCGGTCTGCGACTCCGCCGCGCTCATGCAGCACGGGCGCATCGTCGAGTCCGGGACCGTCAGCGAACTGCTCGCGACCCCGGGCTCGGAGCTGGCCTCCGCGCTCTTCCCGGTCAGCGGCGAGGCGGGCGGCGCGGAACGGACCGTCGTCGACGTCACCTTCCACGGCGAGGCCGCCACCCAGCCCGTCATCTCCCAGCTCTCGCGCACCTACAACATCGACATCTCGATCCTCGGCGCCGCCATCGACACCGTCGGCGGACTCCAGGTCGGCCGTATGCGCATCGAACTGCCCGGCCGCTACGACGACAACGTCGTGCCGATCGGCTTCCTGCGCGAACAGGGCCTGCAGATCGACGTGTTGGGCCAGGAGCCCGTACTGCTGAAGGAAGGTGCCAAGTGAGCTGGTCCGAGATGCAGCCCCTGCTGTCCCAGGCGTGTTGGGACACGCTCTACATGGTCGGCTGGTCCACGGTCATCGCCGTCGTCGGCGGACTCCCGCTCGGCGTCCTGCTGGTCCTGACCGACCGCGGCGGACTCCTCCAGAACGTGGCCGCCAACAAGGTCATCGGGCAGATCGTGAACGTCGCCCGCTCGCTGCCGTTCATCATCCTCATGGTCGCGCTGATGAACTTCACGCGGACCATCACCGGGACGACGATCGGCCGCGAGGCCGCGATCGTGCCGCTCGCCATCGGGGCGATTCCCTTCTTCGCGCGCCTTGTCGAGACGGCTGTCCGCGAAGTGGACGGCGGGCTCGTCGAAGCCGTGCAGTCGATGGGCGGCAACACCTGGACGATCGTGCGCAAGGTCCTCGTACCGGAGTCCCTGCCCTCGCTGATCTCCAGCACGACCACCACGATCGTCGCGCTCATCGGCTACTCCGCGATGGCCGGCACGGTCGGCGCGGGCGGCCTCGGCGACATCGCCATCCGCTACGGCTACCAGCGCTTCGAGACCCAGCTGATGTGGATCACCGTGGCGATCCTCGCGGTCGTCATCTCCCTCATCCAGTTCGCCGGCGACTACGCGGCCCGCTCCGTGCACCGGCGCGGCGGACGATCGGGACCCGCGCCGAGGCTACGGCTGCTGAAAGCCGCGTAGGCCCACCCCTCACCCAGACTCCCCGCACCACCCAAGGCGGGGTCGTAGTACGCGACACCCTTCAGGAAAGGCACTTTTCGTGCGTAACACCGCAAAGCTCACCACCGCCGTCCTTGCCGCCGGAGCGCTCACCTTCGCGCTCTCCGCCTGCGGCTCGGACAAGGGCTCCTCCTCGGCCTCCGACTACAGCGGACCGCTGGTCGTCGCCGCGAGCCCCACCCCGCACGCCGAGATCCTCGACTACGTCAAGGACCACCTGGCGAAGAAGGCCGGACTCGACCTGGAGGTCAAGGAGTTCACCGACTACGTCACGCCGAACACGGCGACCGAGGACGGCTCGGTGGGCGCCAACTACTTCCAGAACCAGCCGTACCTGGACGACTTCAACAAGAAGAACGGCACCCACATCGTGCCCGTCGTCACGGTCCACCTGGAACCGCTCGGCCTCTACTCCCACAAGGTGAAGAGCGCCGACGCCCTGAAGAGCGGCGCGACGATCGCCGTCCCGAACGACAGCGTCAACGAGGCCCGCGCCCTCAAGCTGCTCGCGGCGAACAAGCTGATCACCCTGAAGGCCGGCGTGGGCAACGAGGCAACCCCCGCGGACATCACCGACAACCCCAAGAAGCTCAAGTTCAAGGAGCTGGAGGCGGCCCAGACCCCGCGCTCCCTGGACGACGTCGACGCGGCCGTCATCAACGGCAACTACGCGATCTCCTCGGGCCTGAAGCCCGCCAAGGACGCCCTCGTCCTGGAGTCCGCGACGAACAACCCGTACGGCAACTTCCTCGCCGTGAAGAAGGGCAACGAGAAGGACCCCCGCGTCAAGAAGCTCGCGAAGCTGCTGACCTCGCCCGAGGTCAAGAAGTTCATCGAGGACAAGTACGCGGGCTCCGTCATCCCGTCGTTCTGACCGTCCTTCTGAACAGAGTCGGGGGACTCACCATGCGCAAGAACATCGCCGTCACCGCGGCCGGACTCGCCATCACCCTCCTCGGCCTCACGGCCTGCGGTTCGGGCTCCGACACCGGCAGGAGCAGCGGCAAGGACGACGGCACCCTCGTCGTCGGCGCCACCGCCGTGCCGGCCGGCGAGGTCCTGACGTACATCAAGGACAACCTCGCCGCGAAGGCCGGACTCGACCTGGAGATCAAGGAGTTCACGGACTACGTCCTGCCGAACACCGCGCTCCAGGAGGGCTCGCTGGACGCGAACCTCTACCAGAACCAGCCCTTCCTCGACGAGTTCAACAAGAGCAAGGGCACCGACCTGGTCTCGGTCGTCAAGGCGTACCTGCCGCCGATGGGCGTGTACTCCAAGAAGATCGAGGACATCGCGAAGCTCGGCGACGGAGCCACCGTCGCCGTGCCGAACGAGACCACCAACGAGGGGCGCGCCCTCAAACTCCTCGCCGCCAAGGGGCTGATCACCCTCAAGGCGGGCGCGGGCACCGACGCGTCCCCCGCGGACGTCACGGCCAACCCGAAGCACCTGAAGTTCAAGGAGCTGGACCCGGCCCAACTCCCGCGCTCGCTCGACGACGTGGACGTGGCCGTCATCAACAACAACTACGCCCAGGACGCGGGCCTCAGCCCCGCCAAGGACGCGATCCTCCTGGAGTCGGCGAAGGACAACCCCTACGCCAACCTCCTGGCCGTCAAACGCGGCAACGAGGACGACCCCCGGGTCGCAAAGCTCGCGAAGCTGCTCGTCTCCGCCGACGTGAAGAAGTTCATAGCGGAGAAGTACAAGGGCTCTGTCCTGCCCGTCACTTCAGGCTGACGGGGGCGTATACGGCGTATCACCACGCACGGGGTCCACTCGCTCACCGCGGGTGGACCCCGTGGTGCGGTTCACTGCTTTCATGCTGCATGCTGGGCAGTTCAGGTTGCCCTGAACATTTTCCAAAGGTTACGGAGTGGCGCATGACTAGCACCTTCCCCAACATCTCCATCAGCACGGAGCGGTTGGTGCTGCGGCCCCTCGACGAGGACGACATCCCCGCGCTGACGGAGATGATGAACGACGAACAGGTCGGGTCCTGGACCGACGTGCCCCAGCCCTTCACCGAGGACCGGGCCCGCCGCTGGATCACCGAGTACGCGCCCACGGAACGCACTTCGGGCCGCGGTCTCGACCTCGCGGTCACCGAGTTCCTCACCCAGCGTCTGGTCGGCATCGTCCAACTCGCCAAGACCAACTGGCACGTTCGGTCCACCGAGCTGTCGTACATCATCGCGCCCTGGGCCCGCGGCGAGGGCTACGCCTCCGAGGCCGCCCTCGCCACCGCCCAATGGCTGTTCGGGGACCAGAAGCTGGAGCGCATCGAACTGCGCACCGCCGCCGACAACACCGCCTCCCAGCAGGTCGCGCAGAAGATCGGCTGCATCAGCGAGGGCGTCCTGCGGGGCGCCTGCATAGCGCACGTCCGCAGCGACGACGGCATCTGGAGCGACGTCCGCACCGACTTCATCGTGTGGAGCCTCCTCCCGGAGGACCTGGAGGGCACGGCGGAACAGCTCGCCGACATCGACGGTTTCACGTCACTCGCCGACTGGAACTGAATTCGGCGGGTACGACCACGGGAGCACCGCCCAGCCGCACCAGGTACCCTCACGGTGCCCGCGTACGGGCCGCTGCCCCTGACGACCTGCGATGTACCCCTGGAGACTGACGACGATGGCCGACCGCGTCACGGTGATCGGCTGGGACGGCTCTCCGCTGACAGCTGCGGCACGCTCCGCGCTGAGCGCCGCCACCCTGGTGGCCGGCGCGCCCCACCATCTGGAACTGCCCGAGGTGCCGGCGGGCGCCGAACGCATCCGGCTCGGCAGCGTGGCCCTCGCCGCCCGCCGCATCGCCGGCCGCCGGGGCACCGCGGTGGTGTTCGCGGACGGCGATCCGGGCTTCTTCGGAGTCGTACGGACCCTGCGCGCACCCGAGTTCGGCCTGGAGGTGGAGGTCGTCCCCGCGGTCTCCTCGGTGGCCGCGGCCTTCGCCCGCGCCGGTATGCCCTGGGACGACGCACAAGTGGTCGTCGCACACAGACGCACCTTGCGACGCGCGGTGAATGTATGCCGGGCCCACACAAAGGTCGCCGTCCTTACCTCGCCGGGCGCCGGTCCCGCCGAACTCGGCCTGCTGCTGGAGGGCGTCCACCGCACCTTCGTCATCTGCGAGGAACTCGGCACCGAGCACGAACAGGTCACCGTCCTCACCTCCGACAAGGCCGCCGACCGCACCTGGCGCGACCCCAACGTCGTCATCGTCATGGGAGGCCCGGTCGGCCCCGCCGTCACGACCGGCCCGGGCGAGGGCTGGATCGCCGGCCGCGACCCGTCCGCCGTCTCCCGAGGCTGGACCCTCCCCGCCGAGGCCTACGTCGGTGAGCTCGGTGAGGGCGAGACGGAACTGCTCCGGGCCGCCCAACTCGCCCGCCTGGGCCCGCGCGTCGGCGACCTCGTGTGGGACATCGGCTGCGGCAGCGGGGCCTTCGCCATCGAGGCGGCCCGCGCCGGAGCCGCCGTCATCGCCGTCGACCGCGACCCGCAGGCCTGCGCCCGCACCGACTCGGCGGCCCGCAGCTTCGGCGTGCACCTCCAGATCGTCAAGGGCGACGCCCCGCACATCCTGGAGAACCTCCCCGAACCCGACGTGGTACGGGTCGGCGGCGGGGGAGTGGCCGTCGTCTCCGCGGTCGCCGACCGGCGCCCGCAGCGCATCGTGGCGCACGCCTCGACCCGCGACGAGGCCGAACTCGTCGGCCGCGACCTGACGGAGCACGGTTACCACGTCGAGTGCGCCCTCCTCCAGTCCGTCGAACTCGACACCAGGGCCTGGACGGAGACCGAACGGAGCGTCGCGTTCCTGCTCAGCGGCCTCCTTCCCGAGCGCGTTTCGTGACCCCTCGAACCGTCCCCGTGATCCTGTTGTCGTACTGCGCGCGGTAGGCTGGCGGACCGTTGTACCGCACAGGGTGGACCGGCGCTTCGTTCGCCAATGTCCGGAAAACCCGCCCGTTTTGGGGTGTGTGTGGTACAGCGGAACCGGAGGACGCGCAACGTGGCGCAGTCCACAGCGGGCCGTCGCGGATCAAGCTGCCGTGACGGCGCAACGGCCGCGACAATGCCATTCAATGGCTTTGTCGTCTAAATGGCTTTGTCGCTTTTTGGCGTCGGGTCGTTCGTGCCGCTGGACAGGCACGCTCGTTCTCCACTGCGGGGCGGTCGGTGCGCCGTTCCCGGAGAGCGGGTCGTAGAAGCACTAACCGATGGGCGAGGGGTACGCATGACCGACACCGGCCAGGTCCCGGCCGAGGGGTTGCCGGAGAACGCAGGCATGGTGGAACAGCCGAGCGTTCCCGCACACGGCGCGTACACCTACCACTCCGAGACCACCGCCGAGGACGAGGATCTGCTGCTCCTGCCGGGCGCCCAGGGCGCCTGGGGCAACGAGGTCCCGCCCCCCGTCCCCGAGCCGGTCGTCGAGACCGTCCAGGAGTCCGTTCCGCTCGAGCCCGCGGTGTACGAGCCGGGTCCGCACGACTCGGTTCCGCACGGGCAGGGTTCGCACGAGACGGCTCCGCACGAGCCCGGTCCGCACGAGACAGCCGGTCGCGACAGCGGTTCCGTCGACCTCGGTGCCGTCCGGCTCGCCGAACCGCCGCCCGCGCCGGTCACCCCGCGCCGCCCGCTGCATCTCGGCCCGCCCCTCCCCGACACCTCCGCGAGCCCGGTCCGCTCTCTCGCCGACCGCGGCCCCGCGGGTGCGCCGGTACGGCAGACCGGCCGCCCGACGACCGGCCCCGAGTACCTCGACACACCCCAACTCCGCGACCTGCCCCCGCAGGGCGCGGCCCCCTGGGGCGCCCAGGCGCCGGCCGGCGCAGCGGTGCGAACGGCGGAAACGGTTGCTCCGGCACCGGCGCCCGAACCGGGCCCGGAGTCCGGCGGCGCGGCCCAGGCCGCGGTCGCGAGGCTCGCCACGGAAGCGGTGAACGGGGCGGTCGCCACGGCCCCCGACGCGGGGGAGGCCTGGCAGGGCCACGGCCAGCTGTACGCGGCGGAGGCGGTCGCGCCGGCAGCGGTGTCCGTTTCGGTTCCCTCGGCGTCCTCCGCTTCTTCCGCCTCTTCAGTTCACGCGAGTACCGAGAGCTCTGGCACCGCTGGTGTCCCCGAGACGGGTCAACTGCCCGAGGGCGCCGAGGAGTTGGGCGCCGGGCAGATCCAGGACGGCACCGGGTTCGTCAACGGGCACGACCAGGGTGTCGAGGCAGGCGTGGCTTACGACGCCGGGCAGGTCGCCCAGGTCGTCGGCGCTCACGATGCCGAAGGCCTTGGTGCCGAGACGCTGCCCGGCCATGGTGCGGGGGTGGACGCCGAGGCGGAGTTCCCGCACGGTGACGGCCCGGCTGTCGGCCCTGAGGCCGTGTACGGTGACGGCCCCGGCGCGGAGGCACCGCTCCTGCATGGCGTCGGCCCCGAGACTGAGGGCGCCGTCGTCCACGGTGATGGCCCCGGCATCGAGGCCCCAGTCGTCCACGGCGACGGCGACAGCGATGGCTCCGGCCCTGAAGCGGTCGTAGTCATGCACAGTGACGGATCTGGCTCCGAGGCCGTACTGCCGCTACCGCACCTGGCAGGCTCTGCCCTCGATGCCGTGATCGCGCACGGCGGGACCCCCGTGTCCGATGCCGCGCCCGCGCAGGTCGACGACGCCCCTGTTTCCGATGGCGCGTCCGTTCAGACCACCGACCAAGCCCCCGAGGGTGCGTTCGTCGCCTCCCAGGCCCCGGCCCCGGAAGACGTAGCCGTTGCGGAGCCGAGCCAGGCACAGGGCGTCGCGTTCGCCCCGGATGCCGACCAGGTTCCCGACGTCGCGCAGGTCCAGGAGACCGCGGACGAGGCTCAGGAGGCCGAGGCAACTCCCCCTGTTCCTACGGGAGTCGAGACACCGATCATCCCCGAGGCCGAGCCGCTCGCCATCGCTGTAGACCCGGCACAGCCCGCCCCCACGGCCGACGACCCGGCTCCGCTCGCCGAGGCCGAGGCGGTCCCGACCCCGGTTCCGGACGCGGCGTACCCGGACGGCGCGGTCACGCCCGCCGAGGTCGTCCCCGCACCGCTCGCCGAAGGCTCACCCGTCCTCCTCGACGCGGCCCCGGGCGACCCGGCCTTCCAGCCCACCGCCGCACCCGAAGCCGTAGCGGAGCCGGAGCAGCAGTTCACGGTCGAGGCGGAGCCGGTACTCGCGCCGCAGCCGATCGTCGCCGAGGGCCACGGAGCGGAAGGTACACCTCTGGCCCAACCCACCACCCCGGACGCCGAGTTCGTCGAGTTCGCCGAGGTGCCGCAGGCCGTCCCGGCGGGCGCCGACCCCGACGACTCCCTGGGCCGGTTCGTGCCGGTGGAGGGCTCGGTGCCCACCACCCCGCACCTCGCACCGACCCCGCCGCATCCCCTCGTCGTCCCCACCGAGGAACCGACCGGCGGTCCGGAATCCTTCGCCACCGTCCCCGGCCCCCGAGAGGCCGATGCCGACGGTGAGCCCGAACTCGTACAGCACGCGGACGACCTGGACACCCGGGCCGCCGACCAGGAAGAAGAGAGCACGGCCGCAGTGGAAGACGTACGAGAGTCCACCGGCCCTGCCGCACCCGCCTACGACGACGCCGAGCGCGAGGCCGTGCTGAAGGTGATGCGCGAGCGCCGTGACATCCGCAACGGCTTCCGCAGCGACCCGATCCCGCACGACGTGCTGCTGCGCGTGCTGGAGGCGGCGCACACGGCGCCGTCCGTCGGGCACTCCCAGCCGTGGGACTTCGTGGTCATCCGTTCCGCCGACACCCGCCGCAACATGCACGAACTGGCCCAGAGCCAGCGCGAGGCGTACGCGAAGTCGCTGCCCAAGGGCCGGGCGAAGCAGTTCAAGGAACTGAAGATCGAGGCGATCCTCGACACCCCGGTGAACATCGTCGTCACCGCCGACCCCACCCGCGGCGGCCGGCACACCCTGGGCCGTCACACGCAGCCGCAGATGGCGCCGTACTCCGCCGCCCTCGCGGTGGAGAACCTGTGGCTCGCGGCCCGTGCCGAGGGCCTCGGGGTCGGCTGGGTCAGCTTCTTCGACGAGCGCGAGATGGTCCGCGCGCTCGGTCTGCCCGAGCACCTGGAGGTCATCGCGTACCTCTGCGTCGGCTACGTCGACGAGTTCCCGGACGAGCCCGAGCTGATGCAGGCGGGCTGGTCCAAGCGCCGCCCGCTGTCGTGGGTCGTGCACGAGGAGACGTACGGCCGCCGTGCGCTGCCCGGCGAGGACCCGCACGACCTGCTCGCCGAGACCGTCGCCGGGATCCGCCCGCTGGACGCCAAGGCGCTCGGCGAGGCGTGGGAGCGGCAGAAGCGGATGACGAAGCCGCCGGGCTCGCTCGGCATGCTGGAGATCATCTCCGCGCAGCTGTCCGGTCTTTCCCGGCAGTGCCCGCCGCCGATCCCGGAGCCCGCGGCCGTCGCGATCTTCGCGGGCGACCACGGTGTGCACGCGCAGGGCGTCACCCCCTGGCCGCAGGAGGTGACGGCCCAGATGGTCGCCAACTTCCTTGGCGGCGGCGCCGTTTGCAACGCCTTCGCGAGCCAGGTGGGCGCCGAGGTGTGTGTCGTGGACGTGGGTGTGGCGTCCGAACTGCCCGCCACACCAGGCCTGTTGCCCCGCAAGATCCGGGCCGGTACGTCCGACATGACGACCGGTCCCGCGATGACCCGCGAGGAGGCCAAGCAGGCCATCGAGGTGGGCATCGAGACGGCCCGCGACCTCGTGGCGGCGGGCAACAAGGCTTTGCTCACAGGGGAGATGGGCATCGCGAACACCACCGCGTCCGCCGCCCTGATCTCGGTGTTCACGGACACGGACCCCGCCGACGTCACCGGCCGGGGCACCGGCATCAACGACGAGACCCTGGCCCGCAAGACGGAGGTCGTGCGCCGCGCGATCGAACTCCACCAGCCGGACCCGGCCGACCCCATCGGCGTCCTCGCCGCGATCGGCGGCTTCGAACACGCGGCCATGGTCGGCCTGCTGCTCGGCGGCGCCTCCCTGCGTACGCCGGTGATCCTGGACGGCGTCAGCGCCGGCGCGGCGGCTCTCGTCGCCCGCGCCATCGCCCCCGAGGTTCTCGCGGCCTGCATCGCGGGCCACCGCAGCGCCGAACCGGGTCACGTCGCCGCCCTCAACAAGCTCGGCCTGCGCCCCCTGGTCGACCTCGACCTCCGCCTCGGCGAGGGCACGGGCGCGCTGCTGGCCCTGCCGCTGGTGCAGAGCACGGCGCGGGCGATGCACGAGGTGGCGACGTTCGATTCCGCCGGGGTGACCGAGAAGTAGACGCTCGCAGGGGGCTGTGGCGGCTCAGCCAGTGGACCGGCTGAGCCGCCACAGCCCCCTGCCCGTAAAATCTGCACGTCAGGGCCACCGCACGTCGTACCGCACTCGTACAGCACGTCGGGCAAACCCGCCGTAAAAGAGGAGCCGCACCCTCATGGCCGAAAACCCCGCCTACCCCGTAGGCCTCCGCCTCACCGGCCGCCGGGTCGTCGTCCTGGGCGGCGGTCAGGTCGCCCAGCGCCGCCTCCCGGCGCTCATCGCGGCGGGCGCGGACATCACCCTCGTGTCCCCCGAGGCGACCCCCTCGGTCGAGGCGATGGCGGACGCGGGCGAGATCACCTGGGAGCGACGCCCGTACGCGGACGGCGACTTGGCGGACGCCTGGTACGCCCTGATCGCCACCACCGACCCCGAGGCCAACACCGCCGCCTCCGCCGAGGCGGAGCGCAACCGCGTCTGGTGCGTCCGCTCCGACGACGCCGACCAGGCCACCGCCTGGACCCCGGCGACCGGCCACAGCGAGGGCGTCACCGTCGCCGTACTCACCACGGACGCGCGCGGCCGGGACCCCCGCCACACCGCCGCGATCCGCGACGCCGTCGTGGCGGGCCTGCGCGACGGCACCCTGGTGGCCCCCCACCACCGCACCCGGACGCCCGGCGTCGCCCTCGTCGGCGGCGGCCCCGGCGACCCGGACCTCATCACGGTCCGCGGCCGTCGCCTCCTCGCCGAGGCCGACGTCGTCATCGCCGACCGCCTCGGCCCCCGCGACCTCCTCGCCGAACTCCCCCCGCACGTCGAGGTGATCGACGCGGCGAAGATCCCCTACGGCCGCTACATGGCCCAGGAGGCCATCAACAACGCGCTGATCGAACACGCCAAGCAGGGCAAGTCGGTCGTACGGCTGAAGGGCGGCGACCCGTACGTCTACGGCCGCGGCATGGAGGAGGTCCAGGCGCTCGCCGAGGCCGGCATCCCGTGCACGGTCGTACCCGGCATCTCCAGCTCGATCTCGGTACCGGGCGCGGCCGGGATCCCGGTTACCCATCGCGGGGTCGCACACGAGTTCACGGTGGTCAGCGGCCATGTCGCCCCTGACGACGAGCGCTCCCTGGTCGACTGGCCGTCCCTCGCGAAGCTCACCGGCACGCTGGTGGTCCTGATGGGCGTGGACAAGATCGGGAAGATCGCCGAGACCCTGATCGCGCACGGGAAACCGGCCGACACCCCGGTCGCGCTGGTCCAGGAGGGCACGACGGCCGCCCAGCGCCGGGTCGACGCGACCCTCGCGACGGTCGGCGAGACCGTACGCGCGGAGGACGTGAAGCCGCCGGCGGTGATCGTCATCGGCGCGGTCGTCACCGTAGGCCCGGAGGCTCTTGCGTAACCCCGGGTAACACAACCCGTTCCCAGCCGTTGGCACGACACCCAGGACAAGGCAGTATCACCCTGTGGCCGATCTCATCACCGTTGAGGATCCCGACGACCCGCGCCTGCGTGATTACACGGGCCTGACCGACGTAGAGCTGCGCCGCAAGCGCGAACCGGCCGAGGGCCTGTTCATCGCCGAGGGCGAGAAGGTCATCAGACGGGCCAAGGACGCGGGCTACGAGATGCGCTCCATGCTGCTGTCCGCGAAGTGGGTCGACGTCATGCGGGACGTCATCGACGAACTCCCGGCCCCCGTCTACGCGGTGAGCCCGGAACTGGCCGAACGCGTCACGGGCTACCACGTGCATCGCGGCGCCCTCGCCTCCATGCAACGCAAACCGCTCCCCACAGCAGACGAACTCCTCCAGACCACCCGCAGGGTGGTGGTGATGGAGTCGGTGAACGACCACACCAACATCGGCGCGATCTTCCGCTCGGCGGCGGCACTGGGCATGGACGCGGTCCTGCTCTCCCCGGACTGCGCTGACCCCCTCTACCGCCGCAGCGTGAAGGTCTCGATGGGCGCGGTGTTCTCCGTCCCCTACGCCCGCCTCGACAGCTGGCCCAAGGGCCTGGAGTCGGTCCGTGAGGCGGGTTTCACGCTCCTGGCCCTCACCCCCGACGAGAAGGCCAAGAGCCTCGACGAGGCGGCCCCGCACCGCATGGACCGGGTCGCCCTGATGCTGGGAGCGGAGGGCGACGGCCTCTCGACCCAAGCCCTGGTGGCGGCCGACGAATGGGTCCGCATCCCCATGGCCCACGGCGTCGACTCCCTCAACGTGGGCGCCGCAGCTGCCGTAGCCTTCTACGCGGTGGCCACCGGCCGCCCCGAACTCTAAGGAGCACGGCTTGGCGCAGCGCGAGGCGATCGTCGCAGTCCTCCGGCGCGCGGACCGCGTCCTGGTCATCCGCCGCGGCCCCGACTCCGCCCGCTCCGGCTACTGGGCCCCGCTCAGCGGCAAGCTCGAACCGGGCGAGACCCAGGAAGAAGCCCTGGTCAGGGAAGTCCACGAGGAGGTCGGCCTGGCGGTCGCCCCCCTGGCCAAGGTCTGGCAGTCCGAGACCGACGACGGCAGCTTCCGCCTCCACTGGTGGACCGCCACCGAAACAGGCAACGGCACGATCGTCCCCGACCCGGGCGAGGTCTCCGAGGTCCGCTGGGTCACCCCGTCGGAGTTCCTGACGATGGCCCCGCTGTTCGACGCGGACCGGGAGTTCTTCGAACGAGTGCTACCGAACTTGTAAGCGCGGCCGGAGCCGCACACTTTTTGACCCAGGCCGGCATCATCCAGCCCGTCCGGCGTTTGAGGACGAGGCCCCTTCAGGGCCGAAGCGGGGTCTGGGGGCGCAGCCCCCAGGCGGGGCCAAAGGGGCGGCAGCCCCTGGTGACGGGACGGGTAGGGGCGGCGGGGGCGAAACAACCCCACGCTCACTACTCGGCGAAACCCCCCACAGCCCCGAACCGCCCATCCGCCCCCACGACGAGCTGCACACCGCCCCCCGTACGCCCAAGCCCATGCGCAGGCCCCGAACACCCCTGCGCCACCGCGATACCGAGCGCGACCAGCAAGGTCACCACCACGAACACGAACAACCGCTGCCGCAGCAGCCGCGGGTTGGCAGGCCGCCGCCCGGTACCCGTGGTCCGCGGGCCGGGCCGCCCGGTGCCACTGCGCGGAGCGGGCCGACTGCCACTGCCGTTGCCGGACCGCGTGGTGTTGCGCCCGGCCGGAGTCGGCCGCGCCGAACCCGGCCGCGAAGGAACGCCCCCACCCCCACGGGAGGGACTGCCACCACCCCGCGACGGCGGAGCCGCACCACGAGGAGCAGGAGTCCCCTGCGGACCCTGCGAGCCCTGCGGACGCCGCCCGCCCTGCGTGCGCTGCTGCTCGGGATAGCTCTCGGTGAGCCGCCCGGTGGGCCGGTCCGCTTCACCACCGCGCGGCGCGGGCGGTCGTACGTCCGACAGACCCTGGGCCTCGCGGGCGGCGATCTCCTTGAGCCGCAAGGACAGTTGGAGGGTGCTGGGCCGCTCCTCGGGGTCCTTCGCCAGGCACGCGCGGACCAGCGGAGCGAGCGCGTCCGGCACCCCGTGCAGCTGCGCCTCCTCGTGCACCACGCGGTACAGCATCACCTCCGAACTGCCGTGCCCGAAGGGCGAGTCGGAGGTAGAGGCATACGCGAGCGTGGCGCCGAGCGAGAACACGTCCGTGGCGGGCGTGACCGCAGCCCCCCGCACCTGCTCGGGCGCGAGGAACCCCGGCGACCCCACCGCCGTACCGACGTGCGTGAGCGTCGACGCCCCGGTCGCCCAGGCGATACCGAAGTCGATGATGCGCGGACCCTTGGGGGACAGCAGAATGTTGGACGGCTTGAGATCCCGGTGGACGACACCGGCCTCGTGCACGGCGACGAGCCCCTCGGACAGCGCGGCCCCGATCGCGGCGACCTCGGCAGCCCCCAGCGCCCCCTCGTCGGCGACCTTGTCGTGCAGGGAGGGCCCGGGAACGTACTGCGTCGCGAACCACGGCCGGTCGGCCTCAAGATCCGCCGCGACCAGCCGGGCCGTACAGCCACCCCGAATGCGCCGCGCGGCCGACACCTCGCGCGCGAACCGCGAACGAAACTCCTGGTCCTCCGCCAGATCCGGCCGGATCACCTTGAGCGCGACCCGCTGACCCTTGCGGTCGGAACCCAGATAGACGACGCCCATTCCGCCCGCGCCGAGCCGTCTGTGAAGCCTGAACGAGCCGACGACGCGCGGGTCCTCGCGCCTCAGGCGCATCATCGCCATGTTCATCCCCGCTGCCCGGTCCGTATGACGAGCGACAGCTTACGTTTCCACCGCCGCCCGCGTGCAAAGGCCGCGCCCTCTCGGACCGACGGATTGTCAGTGCCGGGTGGGAAACTTTGAAGGGTGGTCAGAGGCCGTGCGAACAGCAGGACTTCGTACTGCCCCCAACCCCAACCAACCATCACAGAAGGGGGATTGAGCGCGTGAAGGGTGATCGCGTCGAGATAGTGGTGGACGCCGGCGACACAACGCGAACGTACGAGGTGGTGGCGAGCAGGGCGGGCCGCAGGGTGGAGACGGCGGTACGACGAGGTGTCGTGGAAGTGAGCGAAGTCACCCGCAACGGCTCCGTGGTCCGCACCGCCCGCTTCATGGCGACCCGGGTCCTCGCCCTGGTCGAGCAGCCGGTCCCGCGCGAGGACAGCTCAGAGAAAGCGGGGCACACCGGACTCCCCCTCAGGGAAGACCCCGAGACCTAGGACCCCGTCTCCACCCAGGGGAGTAGTTCGCAGGTCATTGCTCATCCTCCGGGAGGCCCGCCAATCGGTACGAGGGCATGACGACCCGCACCCGCCGCACGCCTAGATTTGAGGTCAAGCGGCGGGTGCAGCACTCGTCCCCCGAGGTCAGACACCCGCCGCTGCCAACGACAACTGAGTTCGGTCAACGGAGCACGGTCAGGAGAGGGACCATGGCCCACACGGCACCGCGGGCATTGATCCGCGAAGAGGGACGCAAGGCGTACAACGCGGCGTTCCGCACCCGCCGCACAGGCCGTCGCCACCCACTGGTGGCGACCTTGATGGCCCTTCCCCTGGCGGTCCTGCTCCTCGTCGTCTTCGACGGCTGGGAGACCGTGGCCACACAGGCGTCGTCCGTGGGAGTGATGCTGGGGCGCTGAGCGGCGACCCCAGGCCCGGAAGAGCGGTCCGGGCGGGGACATCAACCCATGAAACCCCGTGGGGACGGGGGTGCGGCGGACGGCAAAAAAAGCCGGCGCAGCTGGGGAGCTGCGCCGGCTTTGCTTTGCCCGAGGGCTATAACGCCGCGGACTGAGCGCGCCCATAGGGGCGCGGGGAACTGCGCGCCCAGCCCCCACCGGCCCGCAGCGAACCACATGCCGAGCCGTACTCTCCCGACGAGAGCCGCACGACCCAGGGGGCCCCGCATGAACCACCAACTGCTGCCCGACCTGACAGCCCGAGCCACGACAGCAGCGCACACCAAAGCCCCCACCTGCCCCTGCGGAGCCACCGCGACCCTTACGGACCGCCCCGACGGCACAGTCGTCCGCCACGCAGCCACCGTCGCCAAGGCCCACGCCCCGCACACAAACCCCACGGACCTCGCCGCCCGCCTCAAAACGGCCACCCACCTCCCCGGCATCCTCCTGCCCCCACTGGACCCCACCCCCGTCACCCTGCACGACCGTCAGGTGACCTTCTGGCCCTACGGCAGCCCCGTGGACCCGGAC
>NZ_JAEQAZ010000155.1 GCF_016654115.1 Streptomyces sp. MBT53 | reverse complement strand
GGTTCGGGGTGCCCGGCGTCGCGGGCGGGGTCGGGCTCCGTACCGCTGAGCAAGTGACGATCCGTCATTTCCTGGTCTCCGTCCCGGTGTTGGCCGTGATGCCCGCGCGCCTGCGGTATTCGGCGACCAGCTTCGGCAGGTCCGGTCCGCGCGGTCGGCGGCCCGGGCGGATGTCGGCGGTCAGCGCCTTGTCCTCCTGGATGTGGGCGTTGGGGTCGAGGGCGATCGCGACGAGTTCGTTGGCCGCGTCGCCGGTGGACACTCCGTTGGGCCCCCAGTGGAAGGGCAGGCCGATCTGGTGGACCGTCCGGCCGTGCACGGTCAGCGGGCTGATGCGGGCGGTGACCATGACGCGGGCCTCGATCGCGTTGCGGGCCGTGACGATGGTGGCCCAGCCCATGTGCTCCAGCCCGCGTTCGGCGGCCAGTTGGGGGGAGACCTCGCAGAAGAACTCCGGCTGGAGTTCGGAGAGGTACGGCGACCAGCGGCTCATGCCGCCCGCCGTGAAGTGCTCGGTGAGACGGTGCGTGGTGATGACGTACGGGAAGATCTCGGCACCTTTTTCGTCGCCGCTGGGGTGGTAGCGGTTGCCCTCACGCGTGACCAACTGGCGTACGGGGGAACGCGGTGTGGAGGGGTGCAGCGCGTTGCCGAAGGGGGAGTCCTGCGGTTCGTAGTGCGTCGGGAGCGGGCCGTCCTCCAGGCCCGCCGGCGCGTACAGCCAGCCCTTGCCGTCGGCCTGCATGATGAACGGGTCGTCGCCGCGCAGCGCGTCCGGGCCGGTCGCGTCCTCGTCCGGTACGAAATCGGGTGCGCGGTCGGGCACGAAGTCCGGGACGTCGTACCCGGTCCACTTCCCCTGCGCCTCGTCCCACCACACGTACGCCTTGCGTTCGCTCCACGGTGTGCCGTCGGGGGCGGCCGACGCCCGGTTGTAGAGGACGCGGCGGTTGGCGGGCCACGCCCAGGCCCACTCGGCGGCCACCCAGTCCTGTGCGCCGCCGGGCCTGCGGCGGGCGGCCTGGTTGACGCCGTCCGCGTACACCCCGCAGTAGATCCAGCAGCCGCAGCGCGTCGAGCCGTCGTCCTTGAGTTCGGTGTACGCCGACAGCGGTGCCCCGTCCGGGCCGTGGCCGTTGATCTCGGCCAGGACAGCGGCGGCGACCGGCTCCCGCAGCGGGCCGTCCACCGGGTAGTCCCAGGTCAGATCTTGTACGGGCCGGTCCATCGGGTCGGTCGAGGTGGCCAGCCGCTCCTTGACGCGGCGGCCCAGGTGGTACATGAACCACAGGTCGCTGCGCGCGTCGCCCTCGGGCTCGACGGCCGCGTGATGCCACTGGAGCCAGCGGTTGGTGTTGGTGAAGGAGCCGTTCTTCTCGGTGTGCGCGGCGGCAGGGAAGAAGAACACCTCCGTGCCGATGTCCTCGGTGCGCAGCTCGCCGGTCTCGATCTCCGGGCCGTCCTGCCACCAGGTCGCCGACTCGATGAGGGAGAAGTCGCGGACGACGAGCCACTCCAGGTTGGCCATGCCGAGCCGTTGGAGCCGGGTGTTGGCGGAGCCCACCGCCGGGTTCTCGCCCATCAGGAAGTAGCCCTTGCACACGCCGTCGAGCTGGGCCAGGACGGTGTCGTAGGTGGAGTGCGAGCCGGTCAGGCGCGGCAGATGGTCGAAGCAGAAGTCGTTGGCGGCGGTGGCCGCGTCGCCGTAGTACGCCTTGAGGAGGCTCACGAAGTAGGCCCGCATGTTGCCCCAGAAGCCCTTGTCGGTGCGGCTGGCGTCGATGAACGCGTCGAGGTTCTCGTGCGCGTGGGCGTGCGGCATGGGGAGGTAGCCGGGCAGCAGGTTGAAGAGGGTGGGGATGTCGCTGGAGCCCTGGATGGAGGCGTGGCCGCGCAGCGCCTGGATGCCGCCGCCGGGGCGGCCGATGTTGCCGAGCAGCAGCTGGAGCACGCTCGCGGCGCGGATGTACTGGGCGCCGACCGAGTGCTGGGTCCAGCCCACCGCGTACACGAAGGCGCTGGTGCGCTCGCGGCCCGAGTTCGCGGTCAGGGCCTCGCACACCTGGAGGAACTTCGCACGCGGTACTCCGCAGACCTCCTCCACCAACTCCGGTGTGTAGCGGGCGTAGTGGCGCTTGAGGATCTGGTAGACGCAACGCGGGTGCCGCAGGGTCTCGTCGCGGGGCGGCCGGCTCGTCGTCTGCGCGCCGCCCGACCCGTGCGCCTCGGGACCGCCGGAGCCGCGGACGCGCTCCTCGTACTGCTCGTCCACCTCACCCGTCGGCTGCTGCACCTCGACGCCCTCGTACTGCCAGCTGGTGGGGTCGTAGTGGTGCTTGTCCTCGTCCAGGCCGGAGAAGACGCCGTCGAGGTCCTCGGTGTCGCGGAAGTCCTCGCTCACCAGCGTGGCGGCGTTCGTGTAGGCGAGGACGTACTCGCGGAAGTCCTTCTCCTCGGTCAGGACGTGGTTGATGATCGCGCCGAGGAACGCGATGTCGCTGCCGGCCCGGATCGGGACATGCAGGTCGGCCAGCGCGCTGGTGCGGGTGAAGCGCGGGTCCACGTGGATGACCCGGGCGCCGCGCGCCTTCGCCTCCATCACCCACTGGAAGCCGACCGGGTGGGCCTCGGCGAAGTTGGAGCCCTGGATGACGATGCAGTCGGCGTGCTGGAGGTCCTGCATGAAGGTGGTGGCGCCGCCCCGGCCGAAGGAGGTGCCGAGTCCGGCGACGGTGGAGCTGTGACAGACCCGCGCCTGGTTCTCCACCTGGATGATCCCGAGGCCGGTCAGCAGCTTCTTGATGAGGTAGTTCTCCTCGTTGTCGAGGGTCGCGCCGCCGAGACTGGCGATGCCGAGAGTGCGCGCGGTGCGCAGCCCCTCGGACTCCCACTCCCAGGTCCGCCGCCGCGTCTCGATCACCCGCTCGGCCACCATGTCCATGGCGGTCTCCAGGTCGAGGGGTTCCCAGTCTGTGGCGTACGGCCGCCGGTACAGCACCTCGTGGCGGCGGGCCGAGCCGGTGGTGAGCTGGAGCGTGGCCGAGCCCTTGGGGCACAGGCGTCCGCGGCTGATGGGGGAGTCCGGATCGCCCTCGATCTGGACGACCTCGTCGTCCTTGACGTAGACCTGCTGGCCGCAGCCCACCGCGCAGTAGGGGCACACGGACCTCACCACCCGGTCGGCGGTGTCCGTGCGGGGCCTGAGGTGCTCGGTGCGCGCCGACATGGCGGCCCGTCCGCGCCCCAGAGGGTCGGAGCCTGTCAGCTGGCGGAAGGCGGGCCAGTCGCTGATCCACGTACGCACACCCATGAGGGGTCCTTTCGGCGGCCGGAACGCCCGGCGACGTTGGTGGGTGTCACTTCCAGACTGGCCCACCGGGAGGGGTACGGCGCGCGGAGCGTCGGGCCGCGGGCCCGGGTACCCCGCTCCGGCATGGCTACTCGGGGCCGGCGGAGTCCGTCAGGCGTGGCGGTGCGGGTTCAGGTCGCCGGTGCCCGCGCGGTAGCGGAGGGGCGGAACGAGGGAGCCGGTGCCGAAGATCACCTTGCCCAGCCGGCCGATGACCAGGGCTCCGGACCGCAGGGCGCTGTCCGGCGCGGACAGGGGCACCAGCGGGCGGGCACCGCTGCGCAGTTGTCGACTGCACCACAGGGCGAACACGACGGTCGCGACGATCGATCCCATCAGGACGGTGGGTGTCCAGCGGCCGTGGGTCCGGAGGCGGCGGCGTTGGTCCGCGTTCAGGAGCACGGTGTGCGCGCCGGGGCGGGACCATGGAGCCGGAAGGTGCGGTGCCCAGGTCGAACGGGCGATCTTCCAATGGATCACTTGGTACAACGAAGAACGCCTGCGCTCTGCGCTCGACCACGTGCCACCGGTCGAGGACGAACGCGACTTCTGGCAGAGCCGGGAACGAGTCCCGCAGCGCGCCTGGAACAGGATCACCGGACTCTGCGGAACTCGGGGCAGCTCAAGTTCTGTGAAGTAGGTGGTGATGCCGCAGGAACATGACGGATCGTCGGATGGGTCGGTTCCTGCGGCATCGGGAATGGGTCACTCACTCATGGCAGGCTCAGCTGAAGACGAAGGGCCTGGGCGACTGTGCGGCGTTCGACGTACAGGTGACGGAGATGCCGAAGATCACCATCTTCAGTGAGCCCTGGTAGAAGTCCAGGCTGTCGCCGACGGCCACGGTGCCGGGAAGCGGGCCGACCTTGACCGCACCGCCTGCGGGTATGGCCGGGTTCACGGTCCCGCTGAACACCCGGTTGGCGCCGGTGGAGTTGGTCATGGTGAGCGTGGAGCTGATGGAGTTCGCCGACAGGGCGAGCGGCGTGGTGATGGCGGTGGAACTGAGCGTGATGGTGGCTGAAGTACTGCTGACCTGGGTCGCGGTCAACGTGGCCGTGCCGCCCCCGAAGATTCCGCAGGAGGCGGTGATGGTGGCGGAGCTCGGGGTGACCGCGGCGGACGCGGAGGGCGCGAAGGCCAGCGTCGTGGCGGCGATGACAGCAGCTGTGAGTGCCGCACCGGTGGTTAACCGTTTCATGGGGATCGTGTTCCCTTCCCGTTGACGGGAGTGCCATGTGTGGGATGGCGATCCCGGGCCGGGTGGGTGCGGGCACACTGCGGGGGATCGAATGTGACGGTTCGTCAGAACCTGCGATCCCCATTGATACGCCAGTCACACGGAACGACACAGTTGAAATTTGGCCGACTGTGTACGAGGGGCTGGAGATCCGATCAGTGACATGGGAGGCCCGGTGCGCCAGAGGTGTGCAAGAGGTGGCACGACGAGACAGCCGCCTGCCCGGTGCGAGATCGTGCGTCTTTGCCCTGAAGCGGCCGTCCCGTCACCGCAGTCGGAGGTCCAGCAGGTTGTGGTGCGCGACGAGCGCGAAACCCGTGCAACTGCCCGTGACCCTCCACACCGAACTGGCCTTCGCGGCATCCAGGTGACGTTTGTTCCGGATCGACTTCTTCCGGTCCCGCCGAGGCGATGTCGGAGAGTCCCGAGATCGACGAGTTCCAGTGCGCCCGGGGCAGGGCCGGCTCCCGACGCCCGGAACTCGCGGGTCCAGCGTCAGCGCGGTGAGTCGGGCAGTGCGATGAGCAACTGCTTGTCCGTCACCACGGCCAGCGACAGGGTGCGATAGCCGACCGACTCGAACAAGACGGTGACCTTGCCATCGCCCTCGCTCATGACCTCGCCCTGGCCCCACTGGTCATGGTGCACGCGGACGCCCGGCAGGTAGGCGTGCTCGTCCACGGTGGGGCGTGCGGCCGTCTCCGCCGCCCGGACGGCACCGGCGGCGGCGCCCGCGCGCGCACCGGCCCGGGGCCACCGGCGCCGCCGTGCGGTCGCCTTGTACGGATGTCCGGCGTCCCCGGACCGCCCACGCCTCGGCCTGCCCGCAGGCTTGACCGCCGCCGCGCAGTTGTCGCACGCCTCGCACGGGACGCGGACGGAGTCGCCGAAGTATCCAAGGAGGAACCGCCGTCGGCAGTCGGTCGTCTCGGCGTACCCGCGCATCATGTCGACCCGGGACTGTTCGAGCTTGAGGTGCGTGGCGTGGACGGCGAGTGCGCTCTGCACAGCGGCGTCGACGTCGTCGTCCGCGGCGGCGCCGAGCGCGCCGGTGAAGCGGCTGCCGTCCCGTCCGGTGCGGACGGCGCCGGCTTCCTCCAGCAGGTTCAGCACGGCTGACAGTGCTGTCGCGCCGAGTTCGCAGTCGGCTCGGAGCCCGGTTGCGCTCACGGTGCCCCCGTCGCCGCGCAGGCGCTCGGCGACGCGGCGCAGTGCGTCGGCGTCGGGAGCGCCGGAGGCGAAGAAGCGTTGCAGACCCAGGTCCTGCGGGCGGTAGGCGAGGAGCGCCCTGGCCGGTGCGCCGTCGCGGCCGGCCCGGCCGATCTCCTGGTAGTAGGCGTCGAGAGAGCCGGGGACCGACGCGTGAAGCACGAACCGTACGTTCGCCTTGTCGATGCCCATCCCGAACGCCGAGGTCGCCACGACCACGTCGAGTTCACCGGAGCTGAACCGGTCCTGGGTCCGGCGGCGTTCGGCGGGGGAGAGGCCCGCGTGGTAGCCGGCGGCGGACAGCCCGAGGCCGCTCAACCGCTCCGCATAGCTGTCCGCTGCCTTCCGCGTTCCCGCGTACAGGATTCCCGGCTTCTCCTCGACGGCCGCCCGCTCCACGACGAACCGCTCCTTCGCGGCCGCGTCCTGAAAGGCGGACACGTCCAGGTGGATGTTGGGACGGTCGAAACCGGCCACTATCTCCACCGAATCGTTCATGCCGAGCCGTTCGGCGATGTCGCGTCGCACCGGGGCCGCCGCGTTCGCGGTCAGGGCGAGCACCGGAGGATTTCCGAGCCGCTCCCGCGCGTGCCGCAGCCGTAGGTAGTCCGGCCGGAAATCGTGCCCCCAGGACGACACACAGTGTGCTTCGTCCACCACCAGCAGCCGGGGACGGACGGCGGCGAGCCGGTCGGTGACATCCGGCTTGGCGAGCTGCTCAGGAGCGAGGAAGACCACGTCGACCGTGGAGGAACTGATGCGGGCCCATGCCGTCTCGTTGTCGCTCGGGCGCTGCGCGGAGTTGATCGCGGCGGTGCGCAGCACGCCGGATCCGAGCAGGCTCTGCATCTGGTCCCGCTGAAGCGCGATCAGCGGCGAGACGACGACGACCGGACCGCCGAGCAGGACCGCGGGCACCTGGTACACGGCGGACTTGCCCGCGCCGGTCGGCATGACGGCGAGTACGTCACGCCCCTTCATCACGGCCTTCATCGCGGTCAGTTGGGCCGGACGCAACTGCTGCCAGCCGAAGACCCGACGCGCGGTGCCGCGCAGACGCCGGGACGTGAGTGTGAGCATCGTTCTCCTTGAAGCGTGAGCGTCCAACCGCAGGGTGTCTGGCGGCTACCCCGGTTCGCCGGAATATCGCCTCGCGCGATTCGGTCGTCCTACCGCTGGAGTACTGATCGGTGATGAGTGGTCAGCCGCGTGCGGGCAGCTCCGTGTCTGACGGATCCAGGTCGAGATGATCGTGGAGCCTGGCTCGCAGTGCCGCGGCATCCGGGTGATCGAGTTCCTCGAAGACCGCCAGCGACAGGGTCCAGGCTTCGCGGGCGGCTTCGGGATTCCGGGCCGCGTGGTGGGTGTCGCCGAGGTGGGCGAGGATGTCCGCCTCGTAGTAGCGGTCGCCGATGTCGTGGAAGAGCGCCACGGCTCTTTCGTAGCAGGTGGCGGCCTCGCTGTATTCGCCGAGGTGATGGTGGGCGTATCCGAGGGTGTCCCAGGTGTGAGCCTCTCCGGAGACGTGGCCGGTGTCCTTCACCAGGGTCAGTGCCTGCTCGCAGTAGGTGATGGCATGCCGGTACTCGCCCATCTCCGCGTGGTCCCAGCCGACGTTGTTCAGCGCCAGTGCCTCCCAGGCACGGTCTCCGGCGGCGCGGAATCCCTGCACGGCGTGCCGTGAGTGTTCCAGTCCCTCGGTGTGGCGCCCCTGTTGGGCCAGGACTTTGCCCAGCGCGAGATGGGTGTGCGCCGTGCCTGACGGTTCACCGAGTTGCCGATACAGGTCCGCGGCGCGTTCGAGGTGGGCGCGAGCTTCTGCGGGACGGCCGAGGGCCGATTCGGCATTGCCTATGTTGCGGTGGGCGCAGGCCTCCGCCGCTCCGTCGGCCAGTCGGCGACCGGCGGCCAGCCCGGCTGTGTGGGTGGCGGCCCAGTCGGACCAGAGCACCTGCCGCTGGTGGTAGGGCGTCATCGCCGCGGCGAGCTGCCAGACGTGGGTGTCGAAACCGTCCTGGCCCGCTTGCTGGAGGGCGGCGAGCAGCACCGGATGCTCGGCGGTGAACCAGGCCATGGCCTCCTCGCGGTCGGTCGGTTCCTCGGGGGCGACGCCGGGCGGGGCCGGGGAGGGGGCGATCCGGTCCGCGGGTGGACCGAGAAGACTTTGCGCCCGGAGCGCGGTGTGCAGGTAGTGGTCGAGCACGCGGTACGTGGCCTGGTGGCGTTCGGTGCCACTGTCCTCGGTGCGGGCGAGTTCGCCGGCGTAGGCGCGGAGCAGGTCGTGCAGGGAATAGCGGCCCGGTAGGTGTTCGGTGAGCAGATGCGTGCGTGTCAGTTCGGCGAGCAGGGCGCGAATCCGCGTGGGTGCCACGGCGGCCAGGCTCGCGGCGGCCTCGGCCGAGATGTCGGGCCCGGGATGCAGCCCGAGCCTACGGTAGAGCCGTGCGGCACCGGGGTTGAGGGCGTCGTAGGACCAGGAGAACACGGCCCGTACCCGCGTGGCCGGATCACCGCCGTCGAGCGCGTCCAGACGGCTGCCGCTCTCGCGCAGTTCGTCGGCGAGGGTGGAGAGCGGGATGTGGGGCTCGGCGGCGGCCCGAGCGGCAAGGACGGCGAGAGCCAGCGGCAGGCCCGCGCAACGGGTCACGATCTCCGCCACGGCGGCGGGTTCGGCGGCGAGACGGTCGGCGGCGAGACGGTCGGCCAGCAGGGACCGGGACTCGTCCGGGGACAGCACGTCGATGGCGAGCAGATGAGCGCCCTCGGCGGCGGCCAGGCTGGTGAGCCGGTTACGGCTGGTGACCACGACCAGGCAGCCGGGTGCACCGGGCAGCAGCGGCCGGATCTGTGCGGCATCCCGCGCGTTGTCGAGCACGATCAGCACCTGCCGGTCGGCCAGCAGACTCCGGTAGAGCGCCGCCTGGGCCTCCAGACCTGGAGGTATCCGGGCAGGCGGTACGGCAAAGGCGTCCAGGAAACCGCGCACCGCCTCCGCCGGGTCCCCGACCGCTCCTCCGGGATCGAAGCCCCGAAGGTTGACATAGAGCTGACCGTCGGGGAAGAACTCCCGCACCCGGTGCGCCCAGTGCACTGCCAGCGTGGTCTTGCCCACGCCCGCGCTGCCCGACACCGCTGAGATCACCACGGGCGCCGAGGGCTGCGCAGTCGCGAGGAACCCGTCCAGCCGCGCGAGTTCCTCGTGTCGACCGGTGAAACCCCGGACTGCGACGGGCAGTTGTGCGGGCGCCCCTCCCCGCGGCGGCCTGGAACGTGCCGGCGGCGCAGGTCGCGGGGGAGCGGTGGGTCCGGGCAGGTCCCCGCGCAGGATCGCCTGGTGAACTCCGCGCAGCGCCGTCCCGGGGTCCGTACCGAGCTCCTCCGTCAGGCGCCGTTGCATGGAGGCGTAGCACAGCAGGGCCTCGGCGTCCCGGCCGGTGGCGTGCAGGGCCCGCATCAGTTCCTCGGCCAGTGGCTCGACCAGGGGGAAATCGTCCAGGAGCGCGGACAACGGGCCGATCGTCGCAGTGGAAGCACCGAGCCGTGCCTGGACACGGGCCCACTCGATGGTCGCGTCCACCCGTTCGCGCCGCCATGCCTGGCGCATCTGTTCGACCCACGGGCCGTCCAGCCCACTCAGCGGCTCGCCGCGCCACAGATCGAGTGCCTCGCCGAGAAGAGACACCCGTTCGGTGTCCGGTACGCGGACGTCGTGGGCCCGGCCGACCAGGCGATGGAAGTGGTGCACATCGACCTGATGCCGGTCGGCCTCCAGGACGTAACCGTCCGACCGGCGACCGAGCCGCAGTCCTTCGCCGGACGCGTCGTCGAGCCGGGCACACACATGACGAATCCGGGCGATGTGCGCATGGACCGAATGCCGGGCACCTTGCGGGGGGTTGGGCCCCCAGACCCGGCTGATCAGGACGTCGGTCCCCACCGGACGCCCCGCGTCCACGGCCAGCGCGGCGAGCACGGTGCGCCGTTGGGGCGGACCGGCGTCCGCCCTCCCGTCGGCCACGGCAATCTCGACTGGGCCAAGTAATCGCAGCTGCACCATGTCGCCCCCTCGAAACCTGCACTGCTTCTACGGATTTTGCTCATATCCGTGCGCTCGGCACAGCCGGAAGGGCAAAGCGTGACCACTTGCCGGCTCTGTATCGGACAGTCGAGGTCGGCGGCGGCCGAGACCTCGGAAAGCATCTCCCGTTCGACGTTCTCGCGGGGGCGGCCGGAGCGGAGCGTCGGCCGGGCGGTCGATGTTCTTGTCGAACGTCGCGATGGCGGAGACGCGTTGGGTGATGGCCGTGCTCCGGGTCGCCCCGGTCGCCTGTTGGTGTCCTTGATGTGGGGCTGGGGTGGCTCCCCAGTACGGGTTGGTCTTCGCGTCGGGTGCGGCGATCAAGGGCGTCCATGGTCTTCGGGCCGGGCTCCGGGTGCCGGGCCTGGGCCCTGCCGTGGTCGACGACGTGGTGTGGTCGACCAGGTCGTCGAGCCCGGCAAGCTCGACCCCGAGGCCGTCGTCACCCCGTCCATCCACGTCGACCGGATCGTGCGGGTGACGGCCCGTCACTACACCGCGCGGGGGGCACGATGACCACCGCGTACAGCGAACGCAGACTCTTCATGGACGAGTTGGGCGCCGTCATCGCACGCGACATCCCGGCCGGGTCCTTCGTCAACCTCGGTATCGGGCAGCCCACCAAGATCGCCGACCATCTGCCGGCCGACTCCTCCGGTGGTGCTGCACACCGAGAACGGCATGCTCGACAGGGGGCCGAGGGCCGAGGGCGACGCGGTCGACCCCGATCTGACCAACGCCGGCAAGGTCCCGGCGACCGAACTGCCGGGCTCGGTCTACTTCCACCAGGCCGACTCCTACGCCATGATGCGCGGCGGCCACCTCGACGTCTGCGTCCTCGGGGCCTACCAGGTCGCCTTCGACGGCGACCTCGCCAACTGGACCACCGGCGGGCCCGACGACATCCCCGCCGTCGGCGGCGCCATGGACCTGGCCATCGGCGCCAAGAACGTCTACGTGATGATGACGCTCTTCACCCGCTCCGGCGAGCCCAAGCTCGTGCCGCACTGCACCTACCCGCTCACCGGCGTCGGCCGCGTCTACACCGACCACGGCGTCCTCGGCGTCGGCGTCGGCGGCGGCGTACGGATCCGGGAGACGTACGGTGTCGACGCCCACGAACTCGCGGACCGGCTATGCATCACGCTGCCTTGCAGCCCGCGACACAGCCCTGCCGACAGCAGTGTTGCCCAAGGGGGGTTTCCTGCCAACGGGTCCTGACCTGTTCGCGTGATGCGGTAGGACGAACACGTCACAGGCGTTGTCGCGCCTCGCGCCGCCGACGCTGTTCGGCCGGGTCCGCGACCGGCGCCGCGAGCAAAAGCCTTTGTGTGTAGGGGTGTTCGGGGTCCGTGGTGACCTGGCCGGCCGTCCCGGTCTCGACGATGTCGCCGCGGTGGATCACACTCACGCGGTGGCTGACGTGCCGGATGACCGCCAGATCGTGCGAGATGAACAGGTACGCGACGCCGGTGCGGCGCTGGATGTCGATCAGGAGATCGAGGACGCGGGCCTGGGTGGTGAGGTCGAGGGCGGAGACGGGTTCATCGCACACGATGAGCCGGGGGGCGGGTGCCAGTGCGCGGGCGATCGCGATGCGCTGCCGCTGACCGCCGCTGAACTCCCGTGGCAGCCGCTGCGACGCGTCCTTCGGCAGCCCCACCTGATCGAGCAACTCCGCCACCCGGAGCCGGGCCGCACCTGTCGCGGTGCCCTGCACGATGAGCGGTTCGCCGAGGATGTCACCGATGGTGAGGGCGGGGTTGAGGGAGGAGTACGGGTCCTGGAAGACGACCTGGATGTCCCGGGCCAGGGCACGGCGCTCCGCGCGCCCGGCGCGGGTGATGTCGTTGCCCCGGAAGCGGACCGTGCCGCCGCTGGGGGCGACCAAGCCGAGCACGGCCCGGCCGATGGTCGTCTTCCCGGAGCCCGACTCGCCGACGACGCCGAGGGTCTCGCCCTGCCCCACGGTGAGTGACACGCCGTGGAGGATCTCGTGGGAGCCGGCCCTGAAGCGCCGCCCGGGGTAGGCGACGCGCAGATCGCTCACCTCCAGCAGTGTGGTCATCGCTTCTCCGTTTCGAGCGCGCCCGCCGGGGTGGCCGGCGGGTCGGTGCGCAGCGTGGTCTCGTCGAGGATCGAGTCGAGGAGCGTGCGCGTGTAGGGGTGCTGGGGTGTCGCGAACAGCTCTTCCGTCGTGCCGGTCTCGACCACCGTCCCCTTCCGCATCACCGCCACGCGGTCGCAGATGTCGGCGACCACACCGAAGTTGTGGGTCACGAGCAGTACGGCCATGTTCAGTTCCTTGCGCAGGTCGCGCAGCAGGTCGAGGATCTCCGCCTGGACGGTGACGTCGAGGGCGGTGGTCGGTTCGTCGGCGATGAGCAGCAGGGGCCGGCTGGCGACGGCGCCCGCGATGAGGACGCGCTGCGCCATGCCGCCGGAGATCTGGTGCGGATAGGAGCGGAAGGCGCGCTCGGGTTCGGGGATACCGACCCGTGCGAGGAGTGCCAGGACCCGGTCGCGGGCCTCGCCCCTGGACATGGGGGTCGCCGCGCGCACGCCCTCGACGAGCTGTGCGCCGACCGTGCAGGACGGGTCCAGGTTGGACATCGGTTCCTGGGGGACGTAGGCGATGGACGTTCCCCGTACGGCTCGCAGTTCGCGTTCGCTCAGGCCGAGCAGTTCGCGGCCGTCGAGGCGGATCGAGCCGTGGGTGACGACGGCCTCCGCGGGCAGTACGCCGAGTGCGGCGAACGCGGTCTGGGTCTTGCCGGAGCCGGATTCGCCGACCAGGCCGAGGGTTTCCCCGGCCGTCACGCTCAGGGTGACGCCGCTGACGACCTCCTTCAGGTCGCCGGCCGGTGTCGGGTAGGCGATCGCCAGGTCGTCGACGGTGAGCAGTGCGGATACGGTGCCCTTCGTGGCGGGTGGCCGGTACGCGGTGGCGGTGACGATCCGGGCCGGCTTCGGGCGGCCGCCCTCCAGGGCGTCCCGCAGCGCGTTGCCGAGGAGTACGAGCGAGGCGGTGATGATCCCGAGGGTCAGGCTCGGCCAAAGGAACTGCAGCGGTTCCTCGTACAGGTTGCCGAACCCTTCGGAGATCATCGCGCCGAAGCTGGGCACCGTGTTCGAGCCGACGCCGAGGAACGCCAGGCCCGACTGGACGGCGATGGACGAGCCGGCGAGGAACGCGGTGGCGATGATCACCGGTCCGCGCACCACGGTGAGGACATGCCGTCGCAGGATGCGCCGGTCGGGGAGTCCGGAGACCCGGGCGGCGTCCACGTACAGCTCGTTCTTCACGCCGAGGACGAGATTGCGTACGAGCCGGTAGACGCCAGGGGAGAGCAGTACGCCGAAGACGACCATGGTGGCCTTGTAGTCGCCCTTGGTCACCGGCATCAGCACGATGAGCAGGAGCAGCCCGGGGAACGTCATGATCAGGCTGAACAGCCACTCGGCCACTCCGCGTACGCGCCGCCCGAAGTACCCGCCGGCCAGTCCGGACGTGATCCCGATCGCGAGGGCGATGCTCGTGCCGATCAGCGCCGAGACCACGCTCGTGTTGATCGAGAACAGGAGCCTGGCGAAGATGTCGCGGCCGCTCTTGTCGCCGCCGAGCAGATAGCCGTGGTCGCCGACGCCGGCGTCGACCGCGTCCAGGTTCGCCTCGTTGGCACCGTGGTCGCTGAGGACGGGGGCCAGCAGTCCGAGCAGGACGATGACGACGAGCAGGCTCGCGCTGACGACGGCCTGGGGGTCGGCGATCAGCCGCCGCAGGGTGGAGCGGCGCCGCGTTTCCGCATTGGGTGTGGTCAACTGACGATCCTCGCCTTCGGGTTGAGCCATCCGTTGAGGAGGTCGACGACGAGGTTGACGGTCACGACGAGCAGCACGCCGAAGAGGCTGATGCCCATGATGATCGGCACGTCGCCCTGCAAGGAGGCGTTGAACGCGTACTGACCGAAGCCCGGCAGGGCGAAGATCTGCTCGATGATCAGGGCCCCGCCGAGCATCTGGATGAACTCCAGGGACAGGACTGTCAGGGCCGGTCCGGCGGCGTTGCGCAGGGCGTGCCGCAGCACGATGGAGCGGGTGGGGATGCCCCGGGTGCGCAGGGTGCGGACGTAGTCCTTGCGCAGTTCGCCGATCATGGCGCCGCGGATCTGGGAGGTCAGACTGGCGACCCCACCCGTCATCAGGGCGACCACGGGAATGGCGATGGAACTCGCCCAGCGGACCGGGCTCTCGCTGAAGTCCGTGTATCCGGTGGCCGGGAACACGTGCAGCTTGACGGCGAACACGTAGACCAGAGCGATGGCGACGAGCAGGCTCGGGACGAGGTAGCCGGTCATCGCGGCGGCCTGCGCGAACCGGTCGACGGCACCGCCGCGTGCGGCTGCGGCCACCCCCAGGGCGACGCTGATGACCGAGGTGGCCAGCAGCGCGACGACGACGATCGACAGGGTGACGCCGAGCCGGGCGGTGATCGCGGAGCGGACCGGTTCGCTGGTGAAGTAAGAGGCGCCGAGATCTCCTCGGATCGCGTGCGAGAGCCAGTCGCCGTACTGCACCGCCAAGGGCCGGTCGAGGCCCATCTGCGCCTTCTGGGCGGCGATCTGCCCCGGTGTGGCGCCGTTGCCGAGGACGCTGCTCGCCACGTCGTCGAAGGACGTGCTGAGCAGCAGGAAGGTGATCATGGTCACCAGGACCGCGAGCACGAGGCCCGCGGTCAGGCGACGCAGCACATAGACCGTCATGGGTGGCCGCTCACCCTCCGGACCGCGACGAGTCGGCGACGCCGAACTGCCGGACGGTGGACATCGTGGAGGAGCCGTCGCCGAGGTAGGTGATGCCCTTCTTGGTGGCCCAGTCGCTGCCCAGGTAGAAGACGGGCGCAAGCCACGCGTTGTCGACGCCGTACTTGTTGATCTCCCGGTAGATTCCGCCGGCCTTGGCCGGGTCGAGTTCCCGGGCGGCCTGGCCGAGGAGCTCGGTCAGCTTCGGGTCGGTGGAGCGGAACACGTTGCGGAAGCCGGTCGGCGTGTAGAAGCTGCGGGTCATGACCGCGTCGGAGGCGAGGCCCTCCACGAGCAGGAACATGGGGTACTTGCCGGACGCGACGGCGGTGGTGGTCTGCTGGGCCGGCACCGGTTCCCAGGTCACCTTGATGCCGATGTCGGCGAGCGCCTGGGTGAACAGCGGCTCGAAGGACTTGGTGAAGACGAGGCTCGGCATGGTGACCTTGAAGCCGTTCGGGTAACCGGCCTCGGACAGCAGCTTCTTGGCCCCGGCGATGTCGTAGGGGTACACCTTGTCGAGCGCCTCGTCGTAGGCCTTGCTCTTCGGGTTGAACAGCTGGTCGGTGGCCTTGCCGGAGCCGCGCAGCACCTGTGTGACCATCTTCTGCCGGTCGAAGGCCATGTTGATGGCCTTGCGGACGCGCAGATCGCCGAGCGGCTTCAGCTTGGTGCCCGCCCGATCGGCCAGGACGAGGAAGGCGCCCGCGGTCGCCTGCACATGCGTGATCTGGAAACCGGCCGCCTTGAGCGCGGGCAGCTGGGAGACGTCGGCGGTGCCGGCGTTCGTCTCGCCCGCCTTGAGGGCGTTGGCGGACGCGGTCGGATCGGTGATCACACGGATCTTGACCGTCTTGAAGGGGTACGCCTTCTTGTTCCAGTAGTCGTCGCGCCGGTTGAGGACGTACACCGAGCCGTTGACCGTGGTCTTCGGGTCCAGGGTGTACGGCCCCGAGCCGACCGGATTGAGGGCGGTGCTCTTGTTCGCCATCGTCTTCGGGTCGCCGATCACACCGGGCGACGTCGACAGCGCGGCGAGCAGTGAGGCGTCGGGCTGCTTGAGTTCGATGACGACCGTCGACGCGTCGGGGGCCTCGACCGAGGCGACGGACGCCAACGACAGCTGGCTCTGCCCCGGCGTCGAGTGGATCCGCTCCAGGGTGGCCTTCACCGCGTTCGCGTCCACCGGGTCGCCCGAACTGAACTTCATGCCCGGGCGGATCTTCAGAGTCAGCGTGCGGCCGTCCTTGGAGTACGACCAGCTCTGCGCGGCGCCGGGGTGGAGCTCGCCCTTGTTGTCCTGGAGAAGGAGCGTGTCGAAGATCGAGTCCCAGACGTAGGTCTGCTGGCCCTCGACGAGCTGGGCGGGGTCGAACGAGTTGGGTGTGCCGAGGATGGACAGCGCTAGGGTCCGGTCGGCGCCGGAGTCCGACGCGGAGGTCGGGCTGCTGTCGCACGCCGAGGCGGCCGTCGCCAGCAGGGCGGCGGCGACGGCGGCAGCCAGTGTCCGGGAGCGCTGTCGCGGCTGTGGCCCGGGCCGGGAAGGCGAGAAGCGGATGCGCATGGGTGGATTCCTTCGTCCTGGAACCTGAAGAGCCGAGGCCTTCGTCGGTGCGTCGGTAGGCCGGTGCGGTCATGCACGGGTGCACGAGTGGGCGACACACGTGTGGGGGTGTGCGGCGGTGCCCTGAGTGACGTCGGCATGCGGTGGTGAACGGGCCCGTTGCGCCGGTCGGTGATCCGCCGGTGCACCCCGTCACGCGAACAGTTACCACGTGGTCGAATTTCATTCGGAAGGTAAGCCCGGACGGGAGGCGCGGGAAGGGTGGGGGCCGCGTTCGTGACCAGAGCGTTATCCGGCGGGAACTCGTCGCGTCCCGCCTCTTGCGCTCGTGGCCGCCGCCGTCCACACTCCGAGCAGACCGCGAAATGTTAAGGCTTGGAAGGTTTTTGAAATGGTGATGCGGGATTCGGGAAGGGCAAGCGCACCGTGACCCAGGCCAAGGCCCGCGGCCCGTACACCAAGACACCGGCGCGGCGGGCGGAGATCGTCCGGGCGGCGCGCGAGAGCTTCGCGGAACACGGGTTCACGAAGGCCTCGCTGCGGGACATCGCCGAGCGGGCCGGCATCACCCACGCCGGTCTGCTGCATCACTTCCGCACCAAGGACGACCTGCTCGCCGCCGTGCTCGCCGAACGCGACACCGAGGAACGGCGGTACGCCGAGTCGAAGGTCCCGGACATGGACCATCTGGCGCCGTACCTCGGCGACATGCTGCGCCACCACCAGAAGGCCCCCGAGCTGATGCGGCTGTGGATCGAGCTCGCGGCGGCCGCCTCACGTCCGGAGCATCCCGCACACGGATACTTCGTACAGCGCTACGCCTGGGGAAGTGATCAGTTCGCGCGGGGCATGCGCGGCAAGGCGAACCGCGGAGAACTGCACGAGGCGATCGCCCCCGAACACGCCGCCACCCTGCTCCAAGCCGTACTCAACGGCCTGCAGCTGCAATGGCTGCTCGATCAGGATCTCGACATCGTCGGCCCGGTCCGGGCCTTCATGAGGATGACCTTCCCGCAGGCCGCACCACCAGAGGACGAAGAATGAGTCCCGGCACTCTCGCCGTTCAGCTGTACAGCGTGATCGACGCACTGGAGGCCGACCGCCCCGGCTCGCTCGCCCGCCTGGCCGCGCTCGGCTTCCGTCACGTCGAGCCGTTCGCGCTCGGCCTGTGGAACACTCCTCCCGCTGAACTGGCCGCCACCGCACGTGCGTTGCGGGCGGACCTGGACGAGGCCGGCCTCGGTGTCGGCTCGGTGCACATCGCCGTCCAGGGCGACAGCCAGGCAGCCGCGGTCGAGGTCTGTCGCATCCTCGGCACGGACACCGCCTTCGTGCCGATTCCGTGGCTCGTCGACGGTTTCGACGAGCGGTCCCTGGAGAGCCACGACGGAGTGCGCGCCTTCGCCGGCCGTCTGAACGAGGCCGCACGCGAGCTGGCGGGGGCGGGGATCCGGCTCGGCTACCACAACCACCACTTCGAGTGGGCCCGGCTGCCTGGCGGCGCCCACGCCTTCGACGTGCTGTGGGACCTGCTCGACCCCGAGGTCCTCGCCGAGGTCGACGTCTACTGGGCCGCCGTGGCAGGCCAGGACCCGGCCGAGGTCCTGAAACGTCTCGGAGAACGCGCCGTGGCCGCCCACGTCAAGGACGGGCCCGCCGTATTGGACACAGCGCAGACGCCCATCGGTACCGGGGACATCGACATCCCGGCCGCGTTGCGCGCCGGGACCCATCTGCGCTGGCACATCACGGAGATCGACCGCGCCGAAGCCGACCGCTTCGAACTCCTCGCGGCCAACCGGCAAGCGCTCCTGGCGGGCGGCTTGACCGTCGCCTGACATCGTCGACCGCTTCGAGAGGCGTAGGCCTGTGCCGGGCTACCGGTTCGCGGCAGTCCAGGGTGGTGGCGACGCGCGAGGCTCCGCCGGACGCCGCGTCCTCCGATGCCGCCATCCTCGGGAGACGCGCGCTCGGCTCAATCCGCCTTCCCCACGCGGCCGGTGGCGCTGAACGTGCCGGGAGGAAGGTGTTCCACGGTGGTGCCGTCGGGGAAGACGACACGAGCGGTGGTGGCCGGGGGGACGTCGACCGTGACGGTGAGCCGGTCGCCTGTCGTTCGCCACTCGACGGCGATCGTGCCCTGCGGGGACTCGTGCGTGCCCCGGGCCCACGGCACGGACGGGTGCGGGACGGGCGCGACCTCGAAGGACTCCCAGGCGACCGACCCCGGCGTCTGCCGCAGTCCCAGGACGTGGGTGTGCAGGAAGCGGACCACCGCGCCCTTGCTGTAGTGGTTCAGGGAGTCGTGCGCGGTGCCGGTGTCGTCGACGCCCTCCCAGTCCTCCCAGATGGTGGTCGCGCCACGGTCGAGCATGTACAGCCAGGACGGCGCCGTGCGCCGGAGGAGCAACTCGTAGGCGACGTCGGAGTGTCCGGTGTCGGAGAGGACGGGGAGCAGGTCGCCGGTCGCGAGAAAGCCGGTGCCGAGATGGGTGCCGACCGCTCGGATCAGCTCGACCAGGCGCGCGGCGGCGGCCTCGCGCAGTGCGCCGGGGACGAGGTCGAGCGACAGCGCGCGCACGTAGCCGGCCTGGGTGTCGCCGACCGTGCGTCCGTCGGGGGAGAGGAACTCGGTGCGCCACGCGTCACGTACCCGCTCGGCGATCTCGGCGTAGCGGTTCGCGTCCTCGGTGCGGTCCAGCACCCGTGCCACGTGGGCCAGGGTCGCCGTCGAGCGGTACAGGAAGGCCGTACCGATCTCGCCCTTGTCGGCCAGGAACCAGGCGACGGGATCGTCCTTGACCGGGTCGACGCGGGTGCCGTCGGCCGCCCTCACCCGGGGCTCGGTCCACTCACCCCAGTGGAAGGAGCCGTCCCACAAGTACCGCTCGTGCGGCAGCGGTTCGGCCGAGCGCTCGCTCCGGGACGGGTGGCGAAGCGTACGGGCGGTCGTGAGCGCCCACTCCACCCAGCCGACCATCGCCTCCCAGTTCTCCGCCAGCACCTCCCGGTCGCCGTACGACTCGTACAGCTCCCACGGGACGGCGACGACCGCGTCCCCCCAGCCGGCCGAGCCGGTCATCATGGCGAACTGGTCGTCGAGGTGGTGTTTGATACGGCGTCCGTCGGGCGAGAAGTTGGCGATCCGGCCGTCGGGCAACTGGTCGTCGCGGACGGAGCGCAGCCATTTGCTGCTGAAGCCCAGGACGTCGTAGAGGCGTGTCGCGGTGGGGGCGAAGACCTGGTAGTCGCCGGTCCAGGCGAGTCGTTCACGGGTCGGGCAGTCGGTGGGCACGTCGACGGCGTTGCCGCGGAAGCTCCATTCGGCGATCTCGTAGAGGCGGTTGAGATCCTCGTGTCCGCAGGTGAAGGTGCCGGTGCGGCGCAGGTCGGTGTGGACGACCCGCATGACGAGGCTCGCCGGGTCCAGGGGGGCGCCGTCACGGCGGACGCGGGCGTAGCGGAAGCCGTGCACGGTGTGGCGCGGCTCGAACGTCTCACCGCCGCCCGCGGACACCACCTCGTCGCGCTGGACGAAGGGGATCGGCGCCTGGCCCGGCCGGGTGGCGTCCAGGTGAGCGGTCGTCAGGTCGCCGTCCGGGCCGAGGTGTTCGCCGTGGTCGATGACGGTACGGGTCCCGGCCGGTCCGAGGTCGCTCAGAGTGATCCGGCCGGAGGCGTTCTGACCGAAGTCGGCGATCCAGAGTCCGTCCCCGATCCGCTGGACCGACTGTGCCGCGCGAGACTCCACGACCCGCACCGGCGGTGCCGGCGACCAGGTGATCGCGGGTGCCTCGACCCGGTCCACGAGGACGGGCCGTTCGGTGCCGGGCCCGACACGGAAGTCGGTGGTCTGCCCGTCCATGAGATCGGCCCGGGTGATGGGCGACTCCGCGCTCGTCCACGTCCCGTCGGTGCGGACGACCTGCCGTGTGCCGTCCTCGTGCACGAGGTGGAGTTCGGCCCGCGCACCGGGCACCGTGCCCCAGTCGGCCGGTTGGCGGAAGGCGCCCACCTGGCCCCGGTACCAGCCGTCGGACAGCAGGATCCCGATCCGGTTGTCGCCCGTGACGACGGCGTCCGTCACGTCGTAGGCCTGGGCGTGGAGCGTACGGTCGTAGGAGGTGGCCCCGGGCGTGAGTTCGGCGGTGCCGGCCCGCCCGCCGTTGACGTAGACCTCGTACACCCCGAGTGCCGTCGCGTACAGCCGTGCCGAGCGCACCCCGGCCCGTACCCGGAACCGGGCCGACAGGGCGTACGCGGGTCGCCCGCCGTATCCGCGGTCGCCGGACTCGGCGGGACTGATCCAGCGCGCTCGCCAGTCGGCGGCCAGCAGACCGCTCTCGAACGTGTGCCACCTCGACCACGGCGAGTCGCCGTCGTCGCCGAGCGCCCGGACCCGCCAGGCCACCCGACAGCCGCTGCCCAGCGCCGCCCATGGCCAGGCGAGGAACCGGTGCCCGCCCACCGCAGTGGTCACAGCGGGTCGCGCCTCGCCGTCGACGGTGCACTCCACCTCGTACGCCACCGGGCGTGCCCCGTCCGACGGCGGCTTCCACGACAGCCGGGGCGTAGGCCCCGACACGGGGAAGCCGTCACCGCCGCTGTCGATGCCCAGGTCGTACGGTGCGTGGTGCATGCTGAGCCTTCTCCGAACTCGGTGGAACAGGATGTCTCCCGGGACGCCGGCCTGGGGCGGCGCTACCGGACAGACTTGATCTTGAACTTGACGATGAGGCCGCCGACCAGGGCCAGGGCGGCGCCGATCAGGTAGAGCTGGGTGTAGTTCTTCTCACCGCCGTCGCCGACGCCGAGGGTGATGACGAGCGGGGCGATCAGCGGGGCGACGGCGCTGGGGATCTTCTGCGCGAAGGCGACGACGGCGAGATAGCGGCCGGCCTCGGCCCGGTCCGGCAGGACGGCGAACACGATCGCCTGGTCGACGGCGCTGAACAACGCGATGGCGAACTGCATCAGCACCGCGCCGACGACCAGTTGGGGCAGCGAGTGGGCGAACGCCTCGGTGACCGCCCCGGCGACGAACACCGCGGAGCCGATGAGGACGAACAGCTTGCGCCGGCCGAGCTTGTCGGAGAGGAAGCCGCCCCCGACGGCACCGCCGGCGGCGGCCATCACGCCCACGGTCCCGATGACCGCCACGATCCCGGCGACCTCCTTGACCGGCAGGTCGAGGCGCTGCGCGTAGAAGAAGGTGCCGAAGGCGGTGTTGAAGTACAGGCCCATGAAGAAGACGAAGCGGCCGAGCCAGTTCCAGCCGAAATCCGGATGCTTGCGCGGGTTGAAGCCGTAGCTGGCGACCACGTTCCGCAGCGTCACGCCGCCGGTGCGCACAAGGGCGCGGGAGTCGCCCTCGGGCTTGAACACCGGGAACAGGATCACCAGGGCGGCGCCCAGCACGCCCGGGAGCAGGAACACCAGGAACGTGCTGGAGGCCACCCCGTACGCGAGGCCGATGCCGATCACGGGGGCGATCTGGGTCATGACGCTGGTCAGCGCCGCGACCCGGCCGCGCTGCTCCTCGGGCACCCGGTCCGCCTGGACGTTCTGGACGGCCTGCCCGGTCGTGGACCAGCCGAGCATGCCGACGACCCACGCCAGGCCCAGCAGGAGGACAGACGGTGCGAGGGCCACTCCGACCAGCGCGACGGTGCCGAGCAGGGCGCCGCCGATCATGAAAGGGGTCCGGCGACCGAGCCGGGAACGGGTCCGGTCGCTCCAGAGGCCGATCAGGGGGCTGAGGACCAGGTAGACGAACTGCGCGGACCCGGTGACGAAGCCGAGTTGTTCCTCATGCCCGGGCGCCAGGTCGGAGACCCGCACCGCGAGCGAGTAGGAGAGGGGCACCATCAGGGCCAGGGAAGCGCCGAAACTGGCGATCATCAGCCAGAGGAGGTAGTCCCTCCCGACCTGCTTGAGCGGGGATGCCTCGATCTCGGGCTCGGCGGGCGGCTCGGTGGGAGCCCCGGCGGCGTCCTGCGGCGACCCCGTCAAAGGGGGCACCACCACGCTGACGTCTCGGTCGGCGTGAGGCATGAGGGCTCCTTTGTCACATGATCACGAGGGGTGGCGGCAGCCGGCGGGCGTGAGGGCGCTCGGGGCTGCGGCGAACGCACAACAGCAGTGGCTGTGGCTTACGTCGGCCGGAGCCGGTGCCGGTGCCGGGGGCGAGGCATGGGCCGCCTTCTCGGTTGCGGGGCGCAGTGGCAGCCCAGTGCCACGCAGCGAAAGCGCGATGCCGCGCGCCCCCGCAGGTGTCAGCCGGCCGTGGCCTCGCCGGGCTTGTGGCCGCCCAGGCCGTGCCAGCGTCGGCGCAGGGCGAAGGCGGCCGACTTCGGCTTGCGGTCGCGGGTGAACACGCCCTTCTTGTTGCCGTCCACGCGGTGGATTCCGTGGGTCGTCTGGAAGTCGGCGAAGTTCCACACATGCTCACCGATGAACTCGGGGATGCGGTCGAAGACGCGGTGGTACATGGCGAGGAAGTCGCTCTGGTACTCCTCGCTCCACGGAGCGTCCCAGACCGAGTGCAGGCCGGGCTGGGTGTCGGCGCCGTATTCGGACATCATGACGGGCTTGCCGAAGCGCTGGACCCACCCGCGCAGGTCCTGCTCCAGGTACCCCTCGGCGGTCGCGAGGTCGCCCGTGAAGATGTACCAGCCGTAGTAGCGGTTGATGCTCAGGACGTCGAAGAGGTCGCCGATCTGGTCGTTCTGCGGTGTTGCGAACATGACGGCGGCGTAGGTGAGGGGACGGGTGGGGTCGAGTTTGCGGGCCAGTTCGACCAGCGGCTCGAAATACTCACGCGCGCCGTCCTCGTTGGATGCCGGCTCGTTTGCCAGGCACCACATCACCACGCTCGGGTGGTTCTTGTCCCGCTCGATCAACTCCCGCAGATGCTGGGCGTGTACGTCCCGCGTGGTGCCACCGAAGTTCTCCGGGGCGAAGGTGGGGGTCGGCGGAACACCGGTGAGGCCGCCCTGGACTCCGAGGTTGAGGCCGACGGCGGCGGTCTCGTCGATGACGACGATGCCGTGCCGGTCGGCGAAGTCCAGCACCTCTTCGGCGTAGGGGTAGTGGGAGGTGCGGAAGGAGTTGGCGCCGGTCCAGTCCATGAGCTGGAAGTCGTGGACGAGGTAGGCGTCGTCGTGTCCCTTGCCGCGTACGGGGGTGTCCTCGTGCTTGCCGAAGCCGGTGAAGTAGAACGGCTCGCCGTTGATGAGGAATTCTGTGCCCCGCACCTCGACGGTACGGACGCCGAAGGACTGGCTGTAGCTGTCGACGGGCACGCCGTCGACTTCCGGCTCCACCAGCAGGTCGTAGAGGTAGGCCGCGCCCGGTTGCCAGAGGGTGACGTCGGTGATCTGCAGGACGCCCTCGGTGCCGCGTCCCTCCGCTACGGTCCGGCCGGCCTCGTCGATCGCCCGCACCCGCACGGTGGCCGTGTCGGCGTGGTCGCCGGCTATTTCGACCCGGTAGGCGACGGTGCCGGTCGTGCCGTCTCGTCCGGTGACGACGGTGACGTCCTCGACGAAGGTCTTCGGCGTGCTGTACAGGCGGACTGGGCGTGCGATGCCCGCGTAGTTGTAGAAGTCGTGCAGATACGACTGCCGTTCGCGGCCGTCGGGGCCGGTCGTGACGCTGCCGGGCGGGATGGTCGTGTTCGTCAGCCGATTGTCGACGCCCACCGTCAGCCGGAACTCGTGGCCGGGTTCGACGACGCCGGTGAGGTCCGCCTCGAACGGTGTGTAGCCGCCGGTGTGCTCGGCCACGAGCCGTTGGTCGACGTAGACCTGCGCGGCGTGGGTCACGGACCCGAAGCGCAGGATCACGCGCTCGCCGGTCCAGCCGCGCGGCACGCGTACGTCGCGCTGGTACCAGACGACTCCGACGTGGTCTCGGATCTCCGGGTCCACGAACAGGTCGTTGTAGCTGGCGGGCACGGGGACTTCGAGCGGTGGCGCGAGCCGTGACGCCCACGGGGCGGTGGCGGCCCGGGTGTCGAGAGCGAACCGCCAGAGGCCGTCCAGGCCGACGACGTCGCGGGTGGGGGTGGTACGGGGCGAGAGCATGAAGGTTCCTACCGGTTGCT
>NZ_JAEQAZ010000154.1 GCF_016654115.1 Streptomyces sp. MBT53 | reverse complement strand
ATCCGGAAGCGGCGGTGCGGGGGCGGCGGTGGGCTGTGGGGCTGGGGGGCGCGCTTCGTCCGGTCGGCGTTCGAGTCGGTGGCGCGGGTGGGTACGCAGGCTGACATGTCTTCCCGTCTCCTCCGGGGCAGCGCGGTCGCGGAACTGGTGGTCCCCGTCGATGGCGGGGGTCGGTCGCGGCCGTGGGTCACGGCGTGCAGCGGCGGGATATCTCAACGCTCGGTAAATGGATCGTAATGCAGAGTAAAGGTCAAGCATAGACTTTCCGGGCAAATGGGTTAATGAGTCACCTCGCAGAGTGAAGTGAGAATTTCATCGGCTTGTCGTACTAATCCCACCTTCGGCCCCATGCGACCTTGGCGGCGCTGCCGGGAATCCCGGCACATCGCCAGAAAACGCCCTGATCGGCGTCGGTCCGAACGAAGGAAGAAGGTGGGCGGACATGGCCGCCACCCAGAGGATCACCGCGGGCGCCGTGATCGCCGCGGCCTGTGCCGCGTCGCTCGCCGGTTGCGCGATCGGTGACAACGGTTCCCCGCACGGAGCGAACGGTCCGCACAAGGCGGCGCCCGCCCCGGCACCCAGGAACGGAGTCCGCCTGATCGGGGACGGCTCCACGTCGTACACCGGGGCGCAGCCGCATCTGCCCAGACCCGAGCGGCTCAAGCCCGGTCAGAAGCCCCCGCAGTTCGTGGTGTTCTCCTTCGACGGCGCGGGCGAGGACAGCCAGAAGCTGTTCTCCCACTTCCGCAAGGTCTCCAAGGCCAACCACGCGAACATGACGTACTTCCTCAGCGGCGTGTACATGCTGCCGGAGGACAAGCGCGACCTCTACAAGCCCCCGGAGCACTCGCCGGGCAGCTCGGACATCGGCTTCAACGACGAGCAGGGCATCTCCGACACCGTGAAGCAGCTGCGCCTGGCGTGGCTGGAGGGCAACGAGATCGGCACCCACTTCAACGGTCACTTCTGCGGCAAGAACGGCGGGGTCGGCGAGTGGTCGGTCGCCGAGTGGAAGAGCGAGATCGCCCAGGCGAAGCAGTTCGTGAAGACCTGGAAGACCAACTCCGGGATGAAGAAGGCGTCTTCACTGCCCTTCGACTACGACAAGGAACTCGTCGGCGCCCGCACGCCCTGCCTGGAGGGCCAGGCCAACTTCATGAAGGCGGCGAGCCAGTTGGGCTTCCGCTACGACACCAGCGGGGTCAACGACCAGATCTGGCCCAAGAAGAAGGAGGGGCTGTGGGACCTGTCCATGCAGCTCGTCCCCTTCCCCGGCCACTCCTACGAGCAGCTGACCATGGACTACAACTTCATGGTCAACCAGTCCGGCACGCAGACCCAGGGCGACCCCGACAAGTACGAGCAGTGGGGCGACGAGATGCGTGACGGCCTGCTCAAGGGCTTCGACCGGGCCTACGACGGCAACCGCGCGCCCCTGGTCATCGGCAACCACTTCGAGTCCTGGAACGGCGGCACCTACATGCGTGCCCTCGACGAGGTCATCGAGAAGGTCTGCAACAAGCCGGAGACGCGCTGTGTCTCCTTCCGGCAGCTGGCCGACTGGCTGGACGCCCAGGACCCGGGGACCCTGGCGAAGCTGCGCTCCCTGAACGTCGGCGAGGCGCCGAAGCCGGGCTGGGCGTCCTTCCTGACCGGCCGCCCCGCGCCGGCCCCGAAGGGTGTGCCCGGGGCGCCGGCGGTCAAGCGGTAACGGGTCGCGAGAGGGTGCGCCTCACACCGGGGCGGTGATGCTCTCGTCGAGCACGAACCCGGGGTCGACCTGCGCCGCCAGGTCGGCCCCGGTGCGCTCGTTGCCCCAACTCCGGGCGTTCTTCAGGTGGAAGTGGACCATCTGCTGTGTGTAGCGCTCCCAGTCGCGCAGTTCGTACGTCGCGTCGGCGGCGATCTCCAGCATGCGCAGGGCGCGGCGGTTGACGTCCTCCAGGAGCTCGAACCGGGGCGGACGGCCCTTCTCCATGGCGCGCACCCAGTCCGAGTGCCCCACCGTCACCAGCAGGTCGTCCCCGACCTCGGCGCGGAGGAAGTCGAGGTCGTCCTGACCCTGCACCTTGTTGCCGACGACCTTCAGGACGACCCCGAAGTCGCGGGCGTACTCCTTGTACTGGCGATAGACGGAGACCCCCTTCCGGGTCGGCTCGGCCACCAGGAACGTGATGTCGAAGCGGGTGAACATGCCGGAGGCGAAGGAGTCCGAGCCCGCCGTCATGTCCACCACGACGAACTCGTCGCGCCCGTCCACCAGGTGGTTCAGGCACAGCTCCACCGCTCCCGTCTTGGAGTGGTAGCAGGAGACCCCCAGGTCGGCGTCCGTGAAAGGTCCCGTGACCATCAAACGGGCGGCGCCGCCGTCGAGTTCCACCGAGCGCGCGCAGGTGTCGTAGACCGGATTGTTCTCCCGTACCCGCAGCAGCCGGGAGCCCGTGCCGGGCGGGGTGGTCTTGATCATCGTGTCGGCGGAGGCGATGCGCGGGTTGCTGCCGCGCAGGTAGTCCTTGATCAGGGGGAGGTGCTCGCCCAGCGCGGGCAGTGCGGCGGCCTCCGCCTCGTCCAGGCCGAGCGCGGGGCCCAGGTGCTGGTTGATGTCCGCGTCGACGGCGACGACGGGTTGGGCGGTGGCCGCGAGGTGGCGGACGAACAGGGAGGACAGGGTGGTCTTTCCGCTGCCGCCCTTCCCGACGAAAGCAATTTTCATGTTCACGAAGCGTAGTCGCGCTGTAGCTGTATGTGGCAGGTGTGCGTGAAGAAGACCACTCCATCGTGGGGTGCGCCGCCGGGATGGCTAGTGTCGTACTCATGAGTACGACAGGTGCGACCGCCGATCCGCTAGCGGCCCTGGGCACGCTGCCCGGAGTGGCCGAGTCCGTCGAGTCCATGCGCAAAGCCGTGGACCGGGTCTACGGGCACCGGGTCATGCGGCGCCGCAGCAACGAGATCACCGCCGAGGCGGCACTGCGCGGGGCGCGTGGCTCCGCCGCGCTCTCCGGGGCCGACTGGGCACTCGAAGAGGTCCGCCGGCGCACCGACTTCAGCGGCGACCCGGAGGCCCGCACCGTGGGCGCGGCCCTGCGGCTGTCCGCCGAGGCGGGCCAACTCCTGTCCATCTGGCGGCAGTCGCCCCTCAGGGTGCTCGCCCGGCTGCACCTGGTGGCCGCCGCGAGCAAGGAGGGCGAGGTCGGACGGCCCCGCCAGGAGGGCGAGCCGGTCGACGAGCCGCTCGTCGAACTGCCCCTCCCCGGTGCGGCCGAGGTCTCGGCGCGACTGGACGGACTCTCGGAGCTGATCATCGCGGGCGGTTCGGCGCCGGCGCTGGTGACGGCCGCCGTCGTGCACGGCGAACTGCTCGCGCTGCGCCCCTTCACCTCCCGCAACGGGCTCGTGGCGCGCACCGCCGAGCGGATCGTCCTCATCGGCAGCGGTCTCGACCCGAAGTCCGTGTGCCCGGCGGAGGTCGGCCACGCCGAACTCGGGCGCGCCGCCTATCTGGCCGCCCTGGACGGCTATGTCTCCGGCACCCCGGAGGGCATGGCCGCGTGGATCACCCACTGCGGGCGCGCCGTCGAGCTGGGTGCGCGCGAGTCGACGGCGGTGTGCGAGGCGCTGCAGCGCGGAGCCGCCTGACACAGGAAAACGGCCCCCTACGGAGGGGGCCGTTACGGGTTGCGGCGGTACGAGGATTCGTACCGCCGCTGGCATGTTCCACCGGGTTACCAAGCGTCCTCGAAATATTGCCCATCAGGTCGGGAACATTGCCCGTCACCTGGTGCGGCTGGCCCGTAATCGACGGGTCGACGTCGCGTGGGTGCTCGGTGTTCATGCGCGGTCCGTGGGGCCAAATGCGTTATTAAGGTGATCCTTTCGGATGTCCTTGGTCTCGCGGGCCGTTGAATCCTTTGTACTCCCGCGCCGGAGGAAGCGGAACCCCTTACCGCGCTTCTTTACTTTTGCGTTCAAAGGGTCACTAACCGGCGTAAACGGTCGCCGCCTTGCGTCGGCTCGCGTACCAGACGAGCCCCGCCGTGGCCGCCGCGGCACCCACGGCCGCCGCCACCACGAGCGCCGGGCGGGGCGGCACGGAGAGCGTGGGCAGCCGCTGCTTGAGCCGGACCGGGCGGTTGAAGTCCAGAATCGGCCACCCGCGCGCGATGGCCTCGCGGCGCAGCGCGCGGTCCGGGTTCACGGCATAGGGACGGCCCACGGTCTGGAGCATCGGCACATCGGTCGCCGAGTCGCTGTAGGCGTAGCACCGGTCGAGGTCGTAACCCTCGGACTGGGCCAGCTCCTTGATCGCCTCGGCCTTCGTCGGGCCGTACGCGTAGTACTCCACCTCGCCCGTGAAGCAGCCGTCGTCGCCCACCACCATGCGGGTCGCCACCACCCGGTCCGCGCCCAGGAGTTCACCGATCGGCTCGACCACCTCGGCGCCCGAGGTGGACACGATCACCACGTCGCGGCCGGCGCGGTGGTGCTCCTCGATGAGGGATGCGGCCTCGTCGTAGATGATCGGGTCGATCAGGTCGTGCAGGGTCTCGGCGACGATCTCCTTGACCTGCTGGACGTTCCAGCCGCGGCAGAGCGAGGACAGGTACTTGCGCATCCGCTCCATCTGGTCGTGGTCGGCGCCCCCGGCGAGGAAGACGAACTGCGCATAGGCGGTCCGCAGCGCGGCCCTGCGGTTGATCAGTCCGCCTTGGTAGAAGGACTTGCCGAAGGTGAGCGTGCTCGACTTCGCAATGACCGTCTTGTCCAGGTCAAAGAAGGCTGCTGTGCGGGGCAAGGAGTGGTTTTCCACAACCCAGAGCATAGGCGCAGCCCATTCGGCGTAAGGTGTGGCGCGTGGGTTTGCCTGAGAGGGCTCTCGGGTACACCATGGAAGTCACGGATCGTTCGCGACCGTGCTAACGCGGCCCGGCTCCTCCCCCCCCGAGTCGGCCGTGAAGGCGACCCCCACTCTCCCCCCCGGTGGGGGTCGTCGCATGTCCGGACCCGTTTTCTCTTCCTGCGTGTGGTCGTGAGGCCAACCCGAGGCGGCCGAGGCCGCCTTTTTTCATACCCAGAGCCCGTCACCGTGCGTAGTTGTCGGGCTGCGCTGCGGAACTCGCACAGAGGCCAGTACGGGGGTCACCGGTATGGGTGACGGCGATATTCACAGGCACTGCGGTGTCCACAGTTTTCGACCAAGATCCACACGATTTCCGTGATGCCCGCACCGTGATTCCAACGCGTCCTCGCTCGCGGCGAGTTCATGGCCGGTTCCGTTTGTCGGACGCGTTCGGCCCGTTTCTGTCGGCCGTGCATATGGAGGCCGATCGCCGGTTCTTCACACGTTTGGGAATGGCGGGACCGCAGGGGTCACGCGAGAGACACATCGATGGGGGATGGAAAGAATGGCCGGAACTGTCACACACGATCCGCCACCCGCCGCCGGCGGACGGCAGGGCGGACCGCTGATCGTCACCGAGGACGCCGAACTCCTCGACGACCTGCTGCGCCTGTGCGCGGCGGCCGGCGCGACACCCGAGGTCCATCCCGGGGTCCCGGAGCGCCGGGGCGGCTGGGAGACGGCGCCGCTCGTCCTGGTCGGCGACGACGCGGCACGACGGGTGCGCGGGGCCGTCCGCCGCAACGGGGTGGTGCTGGTCGGCCGGGACCAGGACGACTCCGGGGTCTGGCGGCGGGCCGTCGAGATCGGCGCCGACCACGTCCTGATGCTGCCCGACGGCGAGCAGTGGCTCGTCGACCGCATCGCCGACGTGGCCGAGGGCGTCGGCCGCCCCGCCCTCACCGTCGGCGTCATCGGGGGCCGCGGCGGGGCCGGGGCGTCCACGCTCGCGTGCGCCCTCGCCGTCACCTCCGCGCGGGAGGGACTGCGCACCCTCCTGGTGGACGCGGATCCGCTCGGCGGCGGACTCGACGTACTCCTCGGCGGGGAGAGCGCGGAGGGCCTGCGCTGGCCCGCGTTCGCCGCCTCGCGCGGCCGGGTCGGCGGCGGCGCCCTGGAGGAGTCCCTCCCCGAACTCCACTCGCTCCGGGTGCTCAGCTGGGACCGCGGCGACTGCGTCGCCGTCCCGCCGCAGGCCGTCCGCGCGGTGCTCGCCGCGGCCAGAAGGCGCGGTGGCACGGTCGTCGTCGACCTGCCGCGCCGCATCGACGACGGCGTCGCCGAGACCCTCGCCCAACTCGACGTCGGCCTCCTGGTGGTCCCCGCCGAACTCCGCGCCGTCGCCGCGGCCGGCCGGGTCGCGTCCGCCGTCGGCATGGTCCTGCGCGATCTCCGCGTGGCCGTCCGCGGGCCGTACGCCCCCGGCCTCGACGACCGGGAGGTGGCCCGCCTGCTTGGACTGCCGCTGGCGGGCGAAGTCCCGCTCGAATCGGGCCTGTTGCGGCCGCACGACGGCAAGTCGCCGCCGGGGGCGGCCGGACGGGGGCCACTGGCGCGGTTCTGCCGGGAGTTCTGGGAGCGGGCGCTGGTCGAGGCGGGTGGCGTATGAGCGAGCTGGTGGGGAGCGGTCCGGCCCCGGGCATGCCCGTCGGGATGCTCGACGGTGTGCGGCGGTGGCTGGCCGAGAGCGGGGGTGAGCCGACGCCCGCGCGGGTGGCGCAGGCGCTGCGGGAGCAGGGGCGGGTGCTGGGGGACGCCGAAGTCCTCGGCGCGGCCGAGCAGTTGAGGTCCGAGCTGGTGGGCAGCGGGCCACTGGAGTCGCTGCTCGCCGACCCCTCGGTCACCGACGTGCTCGTGTCGGCCCCGGACCAGGTGTGGGTCGACCGGGGCGGCGGCCTGGAACTGACCGCCGTCACCTTCCCGGACGCGGCGGCCGTACGACGCCTCGCACAGCGCCTGGCCGCGGTGGCCGGACGCCGACTGGACGACGCACGGCCCTGGGCCGACGCCCGGCTCCCCGACGGGACCCGCCTGCACGCCGTACTGCCCCCGGTCGCCGTCGGCTGCACCTGCCTCTCGCTCCGTGTCGTACGACCGCGCGCCTTCACGCTCGGCGAACTGGTCGCGGCGGGCACGGTCCCGCCGGGCGGTGACCGGATCCTGCGGGCCGTGATCGAGGCCCGGCTCTCCTTCCTGATCAGCGGCGGCACAGGCAGCGGCAAGACGACACTCCTGAGCGCGCTGCTGGGGCTGGTCGGGCCGGGCGAGCGGATCGTGCTCGCCGAGGACTCGGCGGAGCTGAAGCCGGACCATCCGCACGTCGTACGGCTGGAGAGCAGACCCGCCAACCAGGAGGGCGCCGGCCTCGTCACCCTCCAGGACCTGGTCCGCCAGGCCCTCCGCATGCGGCCGGACCGGCTCGTCGTCGGCGAGGTGCGAGGACCCGAGGTCGTCGCCCTCCTCGCCGCGCTCAACACGGGCCACGAGGGCGGCTGCGGAACCGTCCACGCGAACGCCGCGGCCGATGTCCCGGCCCGCCTGGAGGCCCTGGGTACGGCTGCGGGCCTCGACCGGGCCGCGCTGCACAGCCAGTTGGCGGCGGCCCTGTCGGTGGTCCTGCACCTCGTACGGGACCGGGCCGGGCGGCGCCGGATCGCCGAGGTCCACGTTCTGGAACGGGACCCGTCGGGCCTGGTGCGCACGGTACCGGCGCTGCGGTGGGGCGCGGAGGCGTTCGCGTACGAGCGGGGGTGGGAGCGGTTGCGGGAGTTGATCCGGGGTGCGGGCGAAGGGAGTTGACGGGGATCCAGTGCGGGACGGGTGACGGCGAACGGGAGTGGTGATGGACGTGGGAACGGGTGAGATGTCGGTCGGGGCGGCCGCGGTGTGTGTCGGGGCCCTGGTCTGGCAGATGGGCGGGCGGCGGTCCGGGGCGCGGCGGGCACAGTTGCTGTTCGCCGGCGGCGAGGCGGTGGGTGTAGGACCGCCTTCGTGGGAGCGGGCCGCCGACGAACTGCGCCGGATCCGGGGCCGGTTGCGGGCCGAGTGGTGGTCACTGGGCGTCGGACTGGTGGTGGCGGTACTGGGGGCTTCGCTGGTTCCGGTCGTCGCGGGGGCGGTCGGAGTGCCGTTGCTACGACGGGTGCGGCTGGCCGGGGAGGCCCGGCGGGCGCGGGAGTCGCGAGGGGACGCGGTGATCGCGCTGTGCTCGGCGCTGGCCGGGGAGGTGCGCGCGGGGCGGCAGCCGGGCGAGGCGTTGCTGCGGGCCGCGCTCGACTCCGAGGGGCTCGGGGAGGCACAGGCCGCGGTGCTGGCGGCGGCGCGGTTCGGCGGGGACGTACCGGGTGCGCTCACCTCGGCGGCCCGACAGCCGGGCGCGGACGGCCTGTTGGGGCTCGCCGCGTGCTGGCGGGTCGCCGTGGACCAGGGAGCCGGACTCGCCGCGGGACTCGACCGGCTCGAAGGGGCGTTGCGCGCGGACCGCGACCAACGGGCCGATCTGCGCGCCCAGTTGGCCGGAGCACGGGCCACCGCCGTGATGCTCGCCGGCCTGCCGGTGCTCGGGCTGCTGCTCGGCGCGGCGATGGGCGCCGATCCGTTGCGGGTGCTGCTGCACAGCGGGGCGGGGCTGGGGTGCCTGGTGGTCGGGGGGTTGCTGGAGGGCCTGGGGATGTGGTGGGCGCTGCGGATCGTGGGCGGGGTGGAGGCGGCGTGAGCGGAGCAGGCGGGGTCGCTGGGTGTCGGCGTCGGAGAAGGGAGGTCGCGTGAGTACGGAAGTTGTCCACAGGCTGGGGGTGGCCCTGGGGGTGGTGCTGGCCGTGGCGTGGTCGGTGCGGAGGCTGGACGCGTGGCGGCGGGCTCGGAGGGGTCGGCGACGGCTGGCCGGGCTGCTGCCTCGGGAGGCTCGCGAGATTCGGGAGGGTCGGGAGGCTCGCGAAGTGCCCCTCGCCGGGCGGCGGTTCGAGGCTCGGGATGCCGCTCGGCGGTGGTTGCCCGTGGTGGGCGTCGTGGGTGCCGGGTGGGTGTTGGTCGGAGGGATCGCCGGAGTCGTCGTGGGCGGGGCTGTCGCACTCGCGCTGTGGTGGTGGCGCCGTAGGCAGGTGGCCGACGACACCGGCGCCGAGCGCGACGCGGCCACCGCCGCACGCCAACTCCCCCTCGCCGCCGATCTGCTGGCCGCCTGTATCGCCGCCGGGGCCTCTCCGGTGATCGCCGCCCAGGCCGTGGGCGAGGCGTTGGCGGGACCGGTGGGGGAACGGCTGGCGCGTGCGGCGGCGGAGGTGCGGCTCGGCGGCGAACCGGCCGACGCCTGGCGGAGGTTGGCCGCGCTCCCGGGCGCCGGCCCGCTGGCCAGGCTGCTCGAACGGGCCGACGAGTCGGGGCTCCCCGCCGCCGGACCTGTCGCACGGCTCGCGGCGGAGGCCCGCGCCGACTGGACCCGCACCGCGACGGCACGGGCCCGGCGGGCGGCCGTCCTGATCACCGCACCGGTGGGGCTGTGCTTCCTGCCCGCGTTCATCGCGGTCGGAGTGCTGCCCGTGGTGATCGGGCTCGCGGGCGGGGTGACGGGAGGGGGCGGCTGATTCAACAACCAGGCAATCAAGCAGCCAAGCAATCAAGCAGCCAAGCAATCAAGTAACTGAACCGACAGGAACCTCACGGGGGTTGAGATGTACAAGGCAGTGCAGGGAGTACGGGCAGCGGCGGTACGGGTGGTCCGAGCGGTACGGGTACGGGCGCAACTCCGCGCCGCGCGCCGGGACGCCGGTATGGCAACGGCTGAATACGCGATGGGACTGGTCGCAGCGGTGGCGTTCGCCGTGGTGCTCTACAAGGTGGTGACCAGCGGAGCGGTCAGCACGGAACTCCAGGACATCGTGAAGCGGGCCCTCGATGCGAAGGTGTGAACGCCGGGGCGGCGACGGGGGATTCGTGACGGCGGAGGCGGCCGTGGTCCTGCCCGTGCTGGTGATGTTCGCCATGGCGCTGGTGTGGGGGCTGCTGGTGGTGGCCGCGCAGATCCAGTGCGTGGACGCGGCGCGGTCCGGCGCCCGTGCGGCGGCTCGGCAGGATCCCGCCGACGCGGTCGTCCGGGTGGCCCAGGACACGGCACCGCGTGACGCGAGGGTCACGGTCTCCCGGGAGGGCGACCAGGTCCATGTGGTCGTGGTCGCCAAGCCACCGGTGCTGAGCGGGCTGCCCTTCGAGGTGCGGGAGGAGGCCGTGGCGGTGGCGGAGGAGACGGTGGGAGAGGGGAGGGCGGGGCCGTGAGGTGCCGTATGCCCGCGCTGGGGCGCCTGAGACTCCGTCACCCGGGCCGGGAGTCGGACCGTGGGTCCGCCACCGTCTGGAGCCTCGGGGCGATGGCCGTGATGTGCGTCGTGTTCGGCATCGTGCTCGCCCTGGGGCAGGCCGTCGTGGCCCGGCATCGCGCGGCCGGCGGTGCGGATCTCGCGGCCCTCGCGGCGGCCGACCACTGGGCGGACGGCGGTACGGGCGCTTGCGCGCAGGCAGAGCGGGTGGCGCGGGCGCAGGGGACGCGGCTGGTGCGGTGCGCGGTCGTGGGGGAGACGTCGGACGTGACGGCGGCGGCCGGCCTGGGACCCTTCGCGGCGGAGGTCAGGGCGCGGGCGGGACCCGCGGGGCCGGTGCTGCCTCCGGCACCCGCGCCTCTTTCTCCGGGACCGGCACCTCCCCCTCCCGCACCTGCACCGCTCCCTCCTGCACCGGCGCCTCCCGTACCTGCACCTGCGCCGCTCCCTCCGGCATCGGCGCCTCCCGCAGCAGCTCCGTGAGCAACCGCACCGCCCCCCGTTTGTGCAACGGCTCGTTGCCGTTGCCGCACTTGGGGGACTGGATGCAGGACGGGCAGCCGGCCTCGCACTCGCAGGAGGCGATGGCCTGGCGGGTGGCGGTGAGCCAGGCGCGGGCGGTGTGGAAGGCGCGCTCGGCGAAGCCCGCGCCGCCGGGATGGCCGTCGTAGACGAAGACCGTCGGCAGCAGCGTGTCGGGGTGGAGGGGGACCGAGACTCCGCCGATGTCCCAGCGGTCGCAGGTGGCGAAGAGGGGGAGCATGCCGATCGAGGCGTGTTCGGCGGCGTGCAGGGCGCCGCCGAGGATCTCGGGGTTGATGCGGGCGGCGTCGAGCTGGTCCTCGGTGACCGTCCACCACACGGCGCGGGTGCGCAGCGTACGAGGAGGGAGGTCGAGTTTCGACTCGCCGAGGACTTCGCCGGTGATGACACGTCGGCGGAGGAAGGAGACGACCTGGTTGGTGACTTCGACGGAGCCGTAGCACAACCTGCCCTGGCCCCAGGGGAGTTCGATGTCCGTCTCCAGGACGGAGATGGCTGTCGTGTCGCGGGCGACCGTCGAGTACGGGGGGTTGGCCTCCTCGACCAGGGCCACCGAGTCCTCCAGGTCCAGGGAGCGCACCAGGTACGTGCGGCCCTGGTGGAGGTGGACCGCGCCCTCGTGGACGGTCGCGTGGGAGGCGGACTCGTCCACCGTGCCCAGGAGGCGGCCCGTGCCGTTCTCGACGACCTGGACCGGGCTTCCGCCCCCGCCGCGGATGTCGGTGAGGTCGGCGGCCCGTTCCCGGCGCGTCCAGTGCCAGGCCTTCGCCCGGCGGCGGAGCAGTTTCGCGGCCTCCAGCTGCGGCAGCAGGTCCGCCGTGGCGGGGCCGAAGAGGTCCAAGTCCTCTTCGGTCAGCGGTAGTTCGGCCGCCGCCGCGCACAGGTGGGGGGCCAGGACGTACGGGTTGTCCGGGTCCAGGACCGTGGATTCCACGGGCTGGTCGAAGAGGGCCTCCGGGTGGTGGACGAGGAACGTGTCCAGGGGGTCGTCGCGGGCCACCAGGACGGCCAGGGCGCCCTGGCCGGAGCGTCCTGCACGGCCCGCCTGCTGCCACAGGGAGGCACGGGTTCCGGGGTAGCCGGCGATGAGGACGGCGTCCAAGCCGGAGACGTCGATGCCGAGTTCGAGGGCGGTGGTGGCGGCGAGGCCCAGCAACTCGCCGGAGTGGAGGGCGCGTTCGAGGGCGCGGCGCTCCTCGGGGAGGTAGCCGCCCCGATAGGCGGCGACCCGGCGGGCCAGTGAGCGGTCGACCTCGGCGAGGCGTTCCTGGGCGATCAGCGCGATCAGCTCGGCGCCGCGCCGGGACCGTACGAAGGCCACCGAGCGGACGCCCTGGACGGTGAGGTCGGTCAGCAGGTCGGCGGTCTCGGCGGTGGCGGTGCGGCGGACCGGGGCGCCCTTCTCGCCGTGCAGTTCGGTGAGCGGGGGCTCCCAGAGGGCGAACACCAACTCACCGCGCGGTGAGGCGTCGTCGGCGACCTCGACCACCGGGAGGCCGGTGAGGCGGCGGGCGGCGACCGAGGGCTCGGCGGCGGTCGCGGAGGCGAGGAGGAAGACGGGGGAGGAGCCGTAGCGGGCGCAGAGGCGGCGCAGGCGGCGCAGTACCTGGGCGACGTGGGAGCCGAAGACGCCCCGGTAGGTGTGGCACTCGTCGATGACGACGTACTTCAGGGACTTCAGGAAGGAGGACCAGCGCGGGTGCGAGGGCAATATGCCCCGGTGGAGCATGTCGGGGTTGGTCAGCACGTAGTTGGCGTACTGGCGAACCCACTCGCGCTCCTCGAACGGAGTGTCGCCGTCGTACACGGCCGGGCGAACTGCATTGCCCAGCGGTTGTGAAAGTTCCTTCACAGAGCGGAGCTGGTCGGCTGCCAGGGCTTTTGTGGGGGCCAGGTAGAGGGCGGTGGTGCCGCGGCCGTTGGGTGCTTCGGAGCCGTCGAGGAGGGCCGAGAGGACCGGTACCAGATAAGCCAGCGACTTGCCCGAGGCGGTGCCTGTGGCAACGATCACTGACTCGCCGTCGAGGGTGTGCTCGGCGGCCTGTGCCTGGTGGGCCCAGGGGTGTTCGATACCGGCTTCCTGGACGGTGGCGATCACCTCCGCGCGAATCCGGTCAGGCCAGACGGCATGGCGGCCCTCACGTGGGGGCAAGTGCTCCGTATGAGTGATGCGCGAAGCCCGGCTCGGTCCGGACGCGAGCCGGTCCAGAACCGTGCCCGGCGAGAGCCCGGACACGGGGTTCGCCGAGGGTCGATCGGATCGCTGATTCTTGGCCATCGGCACCGAGTGTGTCACTGGCGTGACGGACAATGGAGCCAAGGCGTCGTGCACGCCCTGCGGTAAGTGATTGAATGCCATCGCGGCTGGCGAACCGTCCTGGGGGCTCTGCCGAGGTGTCCCATGGGATGACCGCTCGATAGCAAGGTGCTGGAGGATCCGTGGACCTGTCCCTGTCGACCCGTACCGTCGGCGATCGTACGGTCGTCGAGGTCGGTGGAGAAATCGACGTATATACCGCGCCCAAGTTGCGCGAACAGCTGGTCGAGCTGGTGAACGACGGGAGTTTCCACCTCGTCGTCGACATGGAGGGCGTCGACTTTCTCGACTCCACCGGGCTCGGTGTGCTGGTCGGCGGCCTGAAGCGGGTGCGTGCCCACGAGGGCTCGCTGCGCCTGGTCTGCAACCAGGAGCGCATTCTGAAGATCTTCCGTATCACCGGCCTCACCAAGGTGTTCCCGATTCACACCTCGGTCGAGGAAGCGGTGGCGGCCACCGACTGACCGACCGTTCAGGGAGCGGTGAACGACCGCTCCCCGATCGGCCGTATAGACGACCGGTGGTCCGGGCTTTCGGCAGCCCGGCCCTCCGACAGCACGCCCGTAGTCCCGAGGGGGATGCATGGCCACCGTTGAACTCCGCTTCAGCGCGCTGCCCGAGCACGTCAGGACCGCCCGACTGGTGGCGGCAGCGGTGGCGCGCAGGGCCGGAGTGGACGAGGCCGTACTCGACGAGGTGAGACTCGCCGTCGGCGAGGCCTGCACCCGCGCGGTCGGGCTGCACCAGAGCAGTGGGATCACCGCCCCGGTGAAGGTGCTGCTGATCGAGGAGGAGAAGCAGTTCTCCATCGAGGTCGGCGACGAGGCACCACGCTCGGCTCCCGGCGACAAGGCGCCCGGGGCGCTGGGCGAGGATCCGGACGCGGAGACCGAGGAGGACGAGATGGGTCTCGCTGTCATCAGCGGGCTCGTCGACGACGTCGAGGTCACCGCGGGGGAGCACGGCGGATCGATCCGTATGACGTGGCCGACGACACCGCCGGCCGCGCCGCTTTCCTGAAAACCGCCGCACACCACAGCCGAAGGGCCCTGCTGAGCAGGGCCCTTCGGCATTTCCGGGAGGGTACCGCGAGTGCCCATTCTCGGCGCGCTGGAATTCGTGAATCAATTCACGATCAATGCCCCGCCCGCTGCCCGATGATTTGATCAAGCGCCAATGCTTTTAAGGCATTACTATGCGAAGGCCAATTCCGTTTGCCGCGCACTGTTTTGATCAGGTTCCGGTACCTACAATCCGTCCACATCTTGAGCTCAGCACAGGCGTCAAGGAGGACGAATGGCGGGGCTTTCTACCCCTCAGCAGTTTGACCACCCCACAACCTTCGCAGCCGCAGTCCTGACCCACGACAACCGCATCCTCGTGATGGTGATCGGCCTCGTGGCGCTGGCAGCGCTCGTGGTCGCGGGCATCCTGGTCCGCCAGGTGCTCGCCGCCGGCGAGGGCACGGACAGCATGAAGAAGATCGCGGCAGCGGTCCAGGAGGGCGCGAACGCCTATCTGGGACGGCAGTTGCGCACGGTCGGCGTATTCGCCGTGATCGTTTTCTTCCTGCTTCTGCTGCTGCCCGCGGACGACTGGAATCAGCGCGCCGGACGATCGATCTTCTTCCTGATCGGCGCGGTGTTCTCGGCGACCACCGGCTATATCGGCATGTGGCTCGCCGTACGCAGTAATGTCCGTGTCGCCGCGGCGGCCCGGGAAGCGACCCCGGCGGAGGGTGAGCCCGAAAAGGATCTCACCGCCGTCTCGCACAAAGCCATGAAGATCGCTTTCCGCACGGGCGGCGTCGTCGGCATGTTCACGGTGGGGCTCGGTCTGCTCGGCGCCTCCTGCGTGGTGCTGGTGTACGCGGCCGACGCGCCGAAGGTGCTGGAGGGATTCGGCCTCGGTGCCGCCCTCATCGCCATGTTCATGAGGGTCGGCGGCGGCATCTTCACCAAGGCCGCCGACGTCGGCGCCGACCTGGTCGGCAAGGTCGAGAAGGGCATCCCGGAGGACGACCCGCGCAACGCCGCGACCATCGCCGACAACGTGGGCGACAACGTCGGCGACTGCGCGGGCATGGCGGCCGACCTCTTCGAGTCGTACGCCGTGACGCTGGTCGCCGCGCTGATCCTCGGCAAGGCGGCCTTCGGCGACTCCGGACTGGCCTTCCCGCTGCTCGTGCCGGCGATCGGTGTGATCACCGCCATGATCGGCATCTTCGCGGTGGCGCCACGCCGGTCCGACCGCAGCGGCATGTCCGCGATCAACCGGGGTTTCTTCATCTCCGCGGTGATCTCGCTCGTGCTGGTGGCGGTCGCGGTCTTCGTCTATCTGCCGTCGAAGTACGCCGACCTCGACGGCGTCACCGACGCGGCGATCAAGGTCAAGGACGGCGATCCGCGGATCCTCGCGCTCGTCGCCGTGGCCATCGGCATCGTGCTCGCCGCCCTGATCCAGCAGCTGACCGGCTACTTCACCGAGACGAACCGCCGTCCCGTGATGGACATCGGCAAGACCTCGCTCACCGGCCCGGCCACCGTCATCCTCGCGGGCATCTCGCTCGGCCTCGAATCGGCCGTCTACACCGCCCTGTTGATCGGTCTCGCCGTCTACGGCGCGTTCCTGCTGGGCGGTGCCTCGATCATGCTGGCGCTGTTCGCGGTGGCGCTGGCCGGCACCGGGCTGCTCACCACGGTGGGTGTGATCGTCGCCATGGACACCTTCGGGCCGGTCTCCGACAACGCGCAGGGCATCGCGGAGATGTCCGGCGACGTCGAGGGTGCGGGCGCGCAGGTGCTCACCAACCTGGACGCGGTGGGCAACACCACCAAGGCCATCACGAAGGGCATCGCCATCGCCACCGCCGTCCTGGCAGCGTCGGCGCTCTTCGGGTCGTACCGCGACGCGATCCTCACCGCCGCCAACGACGTCGGCGAGAAGATCTCGGGACCGGGCGCGCCACTCAACCTCATGATGGACATCTCCCAGCCCAACAACCTGGTGGGGCTCATCGTGGGCGCCGCGGTCGTCTTCCTGTTCTCGGGGCTCGCGATCAACGCGGTCTCGCGGTCCGCGGGGGCCGTGGTCTACGAGGTGCGGCGGCAGTTCCGCGAGCACCCCGGGATCATGGACTACACCGAGACACCGGAGTACGGGCGCGTCGTCGACATCTGCACCAAGGACGCGCTGCGCGAACTGGCCACGCCCGGTCTGCTCGCCGTGCTCACGCCGATCGCGGTCGGGTTCACTCTCGGCGTCGGCGCGCTCGGCTCGTTCCTCGCGGGCGCGATCGGCACCGGCACGCTGATGGCGGTCTTCCTCGCGAACTCGGGCGGCGCCTGGGACAACGCGAAGAAACTCGTCGAGGACGGCAACCACGGCGGCAAGGGCAGCGAGGCCCACGCCGCCACGGTGATCGGCGACACGGTCGGCGACCCGTTCAAGGACACCGCCGGTCCGGCCATCAACCCCCTGCTGAAGGTGATGAACCTCGTCGCGCTGCTCATCGCGCCCGCGGTCATCAAGTTCAGCTACGGCGACGACAAGAACATCGGGGTGCGCATCACGATCGCGGTGCTCGCGTTCCTGGTGATCGCGGCCTCGGTGTACATCTCCAAGCGGCGCGGGATCGCCGTCGGGGACGAGGACGACGCCGAGCGGGTGACCAAGAAGGCGGACCCCGCGGTGGTTTCGTAGGCGGTCCTACGGGGCCCGGTTCGGGGGGCCTTGCGAGGTCCCGCTCAACCGGCGGGCGGGCGGCGCGAGTTGTGGGCGTCGCCCGCCCGTTCTGTATGTGTTCAGGGCCTCGCCGTGAGCCTTCTCTCGCTTGGTGCAAATGGTCCCAAAAGCGTTTGTATCGGTCCTCGGGCTCGGGGGTGCGGCCTGTGCGCCGTGTATGTTCCGGGGCCGAGAGCCATGGAAGGGACCAATCCGGTGAACAAGAAGCTCGCGGTCGCACTGTCCGGCGGTGCGGTACTGGTACTGGCGCTGTCGGGATGCGGTGGCAGCGGCGACGACACGGACGCCAAGCTGGACACCTGGGCCAAGCAGGTCTGCGTCGCGGTGCAGCCGCAGGCGAAGAAGATCGAGGCCGCCAACACGGCGATCCAGAAGGAGACCTCGGACAACAGCACCCCGGAGCAGGTCCGGCAGACCGACTCGCAGGCCTTCCAGGACATGTCCGACGCCTACAAGGCGATCGGGGCCGCCGTGAACAGCGCCGGGGCGCCGGACGTCGACAACGGCGCCACGAAGCAGCAGAACGCCGTCAAGGAGCTCAACGACATCTCCGCGTCGTACGCCGCCCTGAAGAAGCAGGTCGACGGGCTCGACGTCAAGGACCAGGCGAAGTTCGCGGACGGCCTCAAGGGCATCGCGACCTCGCTGGACAAGCTCAGCACCAGCGGGAACGACGCCCTGAAGACCCTCGAAGAGGGCGATGTCGGCAAGGCCATGACCAAGCAGGAGGCCTGCAAGTCGGCGTCCGCGTCGGCCTCGACCGGGACCACCTGACCTCGCTCGGTGAACGGCGCCTCCTGTAGGCAGCGATCTTTCAGTGACTGAAAGATGCCCCGGTACGCGTGCGTGCCGGGGCCTTCGCACGCGCGGGCACGTTGTCGGCCGGAGCGGCCACAATGGGGGCGTGAGTAACTCCACCCTGCCCACGCTGCCCGCAACCGACCGCCCGGAGGTCGCCGCCCTGCTCCGGGACGCCCTGCTCGGCGCCTCCTTCACCGCCGACGGACTGCTCGACCTGCTCGGCGCCCCCGCGTACGCGGCGCTGGCCCGCAGCGAGACCGTGCCGGCCCTCCGCGCGACCCGGGGCGACACCCCGCTGGAGACCCTGGTCCGCCTGTTCCTGCTCCAGCAGCCCGTCCCGCACGCACGCGTGGCGGACGTCCTGCCCGTCGACGCGTGCGTGGAGAGCGGCTGGCTGACGTCCGTGGGCGGCGACGAGGTCGCCGCGACCGTGGACGTACGGCCCTACGGCGGACCGGGCGGCGAGGACTGGTTCATCGTCTCCGACCTCGGATGCGCGGTCGGCGGGGCCGGCGGCATCGGCAGCCGGGAGGAAGGCGTCGTCCTCGGGGTGGGCGGCGCGTCCACGACCCTCGCGGGCATCACCGTACGGACGCCGGTGGCCGCCGCGCTCGACCTCGGCACCGGTTCCGGCATCCAGGCGCTGCACGCGGCCCAGCACGCCACACGCGTGACGGCCACCGACGTCAACCCGCGCGCCCTGCACATCACCGCGCTCACCCTGGCGCTCTCCGGCGCCCCGGCGGCCGACCTCCGCGAGGGCTCCCTCTTCGACCCGGTCCGCGACGACGAGACGTACGACCTGATCGTCTCGAACCCGCCCTTCGTGATCTCGCCCGGCGCCCGACTGACCTACCGCGACGGAGGGATGGGCGGGGACGATCTGTGCCGGTCGCTCGTTCAGCAGGCGGGGGACCGGCTGCGCGAGGGCGGATTCGCGCAGTTCCTCGCCAACTGGCAGCACGTGGAGGGGGAGGACTGGCAGGACCGGCTCAGGTCGTGGGTGCCGCGCGGCTGCGACGCGTGGATCGTGCAGCGCGAGGTCCAGGACGTCACGCAGTACGCCGAGCTGTGGCTCAGGGACGCCGGCGACCACCGGGGCGACCCGGCCGCGTACGAGGCGCTCTACGACGCGTGGCTCGACGAGTTCGAGGCGCGCAAGGTCAAGGGCGTCGGCTTCGGCTGGATCACACTGCGCAGGACGGGATCTGACGCACCCTCGATCACCGTCGAGGAGTGGCCGCACTCGATCGAGCAGCCGCTCGGCGACACCGTGCGCGCGCACTTCGACCGCGTCGACCGGCTGCGTGCCCTCGACGACGCGGCCCTGCTCGCCGCCCACTTCAGGCTCGCCGCCGAGGTCATCCAGGAACAGGTCGGTCTGCCCGGCGCCGAGGACCCCGAGCACGTCGTGCTGCGCCAGCACCGCGGGATGCGCCGGGCGACCAAGGTCGACACGGTCGGCGCGGGCTTCGCCGGCGTCTGCGACGGCAGCCTGAGCGCGGGCCGCATCCTCGACGCGATCGCCCAACTCGTCGGCGAGGACCCGGTCCTGCTCCGCGACCGGACGCCCGCGCAGATCCGGCTGTTGGTGGAACAGGGGTTCCTGGAGCCCGTCGACTGACCGCCCGCGGCGGCCCGTTCACCGATCGGCCCGCCTCGCGTTCCGCCGATCGTTCCGCCTCGCGCCGAGCCCGCGCCCGTCACGCCTGAGGCCTGCCCGCACCACTGAGCCGCCTGTGTCGCCGTCCGGCGAGATCGGTGGGATTGGTACGGAAAAGCCCTCTTGTCAGTGGCGGGTGCGAGGCTACCTTCGGAGACAGGTTCCACGCGTCCTCGGGGGAGGCGCGCCGTCTCGGGGGAGGCGTGATGGCCGGGGATACGCCGGAGCAGGGTGAAGGCAGGATCGTCAACGGACGCTATCGACTGCTGCGCACGCTCGGCGCGGGCGGCATGGGCCGCGTATGGCTCGCGTACGACGAGGAGTTGGCCTGCGAGGTCGCCATCAAGGAGATCTCGCTGCCGGACGTCCCGAGGGACGCGAGCGAGCCCGCGCACCGCATCGCGCGGGCCCGCAGCGAGGCCCGGCACGCCGCCCGGCTGCGCGGCCACCCGCATGTGGCGACCGTGCACGACGTGGTGATCCACGAGGGCCTGCCCTGGATCGTCATGGAGTACGTTCCCGACGGCGTCGACCTCCAGGCGGTCGTCCGCCGCTCCGGCCCGCTGCCGCCCGCACAGGTCGCCCGCATCGGCCTCGCCGTCCTCGACGCGCTCACCGCCGGACACCGCATCGGCATCCTGCACCGGGATGTGAAACCGGCCAACATCCTTCTGGCGCCGAACGCTTCGGGCGATCCCTACGCGCGCGTGCTGCTCACCGACTACGGCATCGCGCTCCAGCCCGAGTCCCGCGAACCCCGCCTCACCGCGACCGCCGGCATCCTCGGCACACCCGGTTACCTCGCCCCCGAGCGGGCCCGCGGCGAGCCGCCCACCCCGGCCGCCGATCTGTTCTCCCTGGGCGCCACGCTGTACGCCGCCGTCGAGGGCCGCGGCCCCTTCGACCGCCACGGCGACTACGCGACCCTCACCGCCCTGCTCGGCGAGGAGCCCACACCCGCCGTCCGCGCGGGCGAACTGGCGCCCGTGCTCCAGGGGTTGCTGGTCAAGGACCCGGTCCTGAGGTCCACGCCGGAGACGGCGGCGCACGGTCTGGAGCGGGTCGCGCTGTCGGCCGGTCCGATCCCGGGGCACACACCGATGCCGGAGGGCTTCGGCCCGGCACCGGTCGGCTGGTCCACCCCCGAACGACCGCCGGGCAACGCCGACTTCGGGCCGCCGGGCCAAGTCGCTGGAGGGCCTCCGGGTCAGGTCCCTGCCGGACCACAGGGCCAGGTCCAGGGCGGGCCGCCCGGATACGTCGTGGACAGCGGTCCCTACGGCTCGGGGACACCGGGAGGCGGTGGCCCCGGGGCCACCCACCAGAGCCCCGCGCCGTACGGTGACCGGCCCGCGGCCGCCCTCGGGGGCTACACGCCCGCGGGCCGGCCCACTCCGGGCACCCCGAACACCCCGGGCGTCCCCCAGACCCCGGGTGCGCCGCCCACCCCCAACACGCCGAACACTCCGGGCGGCCCCGCTTCGCCGTACGCCCCGCAGGGGCAGGCCGGTTCGGGCGGGGCGTACGGCCAGTGGAACCCG
>NZ_JAEQAZ010000153.1 GCF_016654115.1 Streptomyces sp. MBT53 | reverse complement strand
GTGGGCACGGTCCTGACGGCGTACGGCCTTTCGGAGGCCAGCGGCATCGTCACCATGTGCCGGCGCGGGGACGACCCGTCGGTCATCGCGTCGACGTCGGGGCGGGCGATCCCGGGCACGGAGGTCCGGGTGGAGGCGCCCGTCGGCTCCCCCGGCGAGGTGCTGGTCCGCGGCTTCAACGTGATGCGCGGCTACTACGAGGACCCGGCGGCGACGGCGGAGGTCCTGGACGCGGACGGCTGGCTGCGCACCGGTGACGTGGGCGTCCTGGATGCCGACGGCAACCTCCGCATCACCGACCGGATCAAGGACATGTTCATCGTCGGCGGCTTCAACGCGTACCCGGCGGAGATAGAGCAGCAGCTGGGTCTGCATCCCGATGTGGCCGACGTGGCGGTGATCGGCGTACCGGACGCACGGCTCGGGGAGGTCGGGAAGGCGTACGTCGTCCGGCGGCCGGGGGTGACCCTGACCGGCGACGACCTGATCGCCTGGGCCCGCCGCGAGATGGCGAACTACAAGGTGCCGAGGGTCGTGGAGTTCGTGGGGGAGCTGCCTCGGAACGCGAGCGGGAAGGTGGTGAAGGGGGAGTTGCGTGGTTTGTGACCGAGGTACGGTCGCCGGTATGGCAACAAAGAAGTACACCGTCACGCTTCCGGAGGAACTTGCCGAGGAGATTCGGCGGGAGGTCGGGAGCGGGGGGTTCAGTGCGTACGTCACCAAGGCCGTAGAGCGCCAGCGTGAGCGGGATCTGCTGGGGCAGTTGGTGAACCGGCTGGAGGAGGAGCACGGGGTCGTCACGGAGGCGGAGTTGGCTGCGGCCGAAGCTGAGCGGAAGGAACTTGAGGCGAGTTGACGATCGTGAGCGCGTATGTCCTGGACAGTGAGGGTCTGTTGCGGGCGGTGCGCGGTGAGCGGATGATGCTGGCCCGGCTCAAGGACGCGTATCGGAACGGGATCCGCGTGGTGACCAGTTCAATGACCCTCGTTGAGGCGTACCACGGACAGGTGAATCTCGAGGCGTGGAACTGGATGACGTCCCGTGTTGTGGTCGAGCCGGTGACGCGAGAAGTGACAGACGCCGCGATCGCCCTCCTGAAGGACACCGGCCTGCACGGCCACAAATACGCCATCGACGCCGCCCTCGCGGTCATCACCGGGCGCCAGCCGGGCGGTGTCGTGCTGTACACGTCCGACGTGGACGACATGCGGAAGCTGTGCCCGCCGACGGTGGCCGTCAGAGGCCTGTAGTTCCCGCGCCCCGGTCTCCGGACATGCATCGGCCGCGACGGCTCCCCCTCGGTGCCGCCGCGGCCGATCCCCCGTGTGGAGGCAGGTCCGTCAGGCCTCTTCGTCCGTGACGTGGACGTTGTCCGTCGTGACCGTGCCGGAATCCGCCGCCGCCTTGACCGTCAGCGGCTCGTCGGTGACGTGGACGTTGTCCGTCGAGAGGACGGTCGGCTCGTCGGTGACGTGGACGTTGTCGGTGGTGTTCTCGTCGCTCATCTTGCGCTCCCCTGTGTTGTGCGGTGACTGGACAAGATCCGCCCGGCAACTCCCCCGAAGACTGCCGGGCGGATCTTGCGGGCCGGTTCACCCTAAGGGCCCGGTCCTGTGTCGTTCCGCCTGCCCCCCGACGCGACGGCCCGACACGATTGAGACTGCCTGGCCGCGATAAACGAACGATGAACGCCCGCCCTGAGCCCGGCGCCGGAGCCGGTGCCGCAGCCCTTCAGGCCGTCTGTGAGGGCGCCAGCAGGTCCCTGACCTCGTGCGCCTCCGGAGCGCCCAGCGCTTCGAAGATGTCCAGTGCCTCACGCCAGCACACCCGCGCCCGGTCCAGCTGGCCGATCCCGATGAGGGCCCGGCCCAGCACCGTCAGGACGTTGCCCTGCCGCCAGTCGCCGCCGACGCCGCGCAGCAGCGTCAGTGCCATCTCGGCGTTCGCCGCGGCCTGTGCGGGACGCCGTGCGGTGAGGTCGAGTTCGGCGAGCCGGAAGACGGTCATCCCCTCCCACAGCCGCTGCCGCCGGTCCCGGAACACCCGCAGCGCCTCCTGAAGGCACTCGGTCGCCTCGGCCAGCTTCCCGCTGCGGGTGAGGGCGAGGCCCAGCGCGTAGCGGCCGTTGGCCCCCTTCAGGTCGTGCTCCATGTCGTCGTACATCGCGGTGCCCTGCCGGGCCAGGGCGACCGCGCTCTCCGTGCGGCCGGTGGCCAGGTGGGTGCGGGAGAGGTTGCAGAGGGCGCTGGCTTCGCCCGGACGGTCCCCGACCACACGGAAGTTGTCCAGGGCGCGGGTGAAGTGCTGTTCGGCGTCCGCGAAGCGGCTCTGGTACATCGCGACCGCGCCGCTGATGTTCGACGACCAGCAGCTGGTGAGCGCGTCGCCCTCCGCCTCGGCCAACTCGATGGCCCGCTCGCCCTCTTGGACGGCCGCGTCGAACCGGCTGCCGGAGACGTGGTGCACGAAGGCCAGCGCCATGAACGCGCGTGCCTCGCTCCGGGCGTCGCCCGTCTCCTGGGCCACTTCCCGCAGCCGTTCCGCGACGGCCTCGTACTCCTTGGAGTTGGTCCCCGACTCGGCCAGGTCGCACGCCGCCCACAGCACGTCCACGGCCCGCCGGAGGGTCCCGCTGCGCGCGGCCTGGCGGACGCAGGCCAACAGGGAGACCGCCTCGGCGTAGAGCCAGTCCTGTGCCGCGTGCCGGTCCGAGAACACGAGCCCCGGATGTTCGGCGTGCTCCAGGTGCTCCACCAGCCGGTCCCCGGGCCGTTCGATCAGGTAGACGCCCGAGACGGTGGCCAGATAGAAGTCCAGCAACCGGGAGATCGCCGCACCCCGCTCGCTCGGCGACGATTCGTCCCGCTCCGCGCACGCACGCGCGTAGAGCCGCACCAGGTCGTGGTACCGGTAGCGGCCGGGCGCCGCCGACTCGACGAGTGACGTGTCGACGAGGGACTCCAGGACGTCCTCCGTCTCCTCTACGGACAGGTCCAGTACGGCCGCCGCCGCGGCGAGGGAGATGTCGGGGCCGTCGGCGAGGCCCAGCAGGCGGAAGGCGCGTGCCTGGGCCGGCTCCAACTGGCCGTAGCCCAGCTCGAAGGTGGCCTTCACGGCGAGGTCGCCGGCCTGGAGTTCGTCCAACCGGCGCCGTTCGTCCGCGAGTTTGGCCGCGAGGACCGAGACCGTCCAGGTGCGGCGGGCCGCGAGCCGGGAGGCCGCGATGCGGATCGCCAGCGGGAGGAAGCCGCACGCGGCGACCACGTCCAGGGCGGATTCCCGTTCGGCCGCGACGCGTTCGGTGCCGACGATCTTCGTGAAGAGCTGCAACGCCTCCTCGGGTGACATCACGTCGAGGTCGACGAGATGGGCCCCGGCCAGGTCGACCATGCGGACGCGTGAAGTGACCAGCGCCGCGCAGCCCTCCGTGCCCGGCAGCAGCGGCCTGACCTGGGCCGCGTCCCGCGCGTTGTCGAGCAGCACCAGCACCCGGCGGCCGTCCAGCACGGACCGGTACAGCGCCGACCGCTCCTCCAGCGAGTCCGGAATCGCGGAGTCGGCCGTGCCCAACGCCCGCAGGAACGCGCCGAGTACGGTCTCCGGTTCCGCGGAGCGGGAGCGCGCGCCCTGGAGGTCGACGTACAACTGGCCGTCGGGGAAGGCGGATCGGGCCTGGTGGGCCACGTGCACGGCGAGGGTCGTCTTGCCGACGCCGCCGATGCCGGCGAGCGCCGACACCGCCATGACACGGCCCTCGGCCGACGCCAGAACCTCGCTCAGCTCCGACACGAAGGACGCGCGGCCGGTGAAGTCCGGGACGGTGGCCGGGAGTTGGTGGGGGCGGACCGGTGCCGGCGCGGTCTCCGGCGCGGGTGCGGACGGTTCCGCGAGGGCGGGGTCGGCCTGGAGGATGCGCTGTTGCAGTTCGCGCAGGCCGGGGCGCGGGTCCACGCCCAGTTCGTCGGCGAGCAGCCGCCGGGTGTCGGCGTACACGGCGAGGGCCTCGGCCTGGCGGCCGGAGCGGTACAGGGCGAGCATGAGCAGTTCGCGGAACCGCTCCCGGAGCGGGTGCGCGGCCGTGACCGCCGTCAGTTCGCTGACCGCCTCCGCGTGGCAGCCCTGCTCCAGGTCCATGTCCAGCCGCGATTCGAGGAGTTGGAGCCGCCACTCCTCCAGGCGGACCCGCTGGGCCCCCGCGTACGGGCCCGGCAGTCCGGCCAGCGGCTCCCCGTCCCACAGGGCCAGCACCTGGCTCAGCAGATCCCGCGCATGGCACAGGTCACCCGCCGACTTCGCCTTCTCCGCCTCCATCGCCAGATCCTGCGCCACCGCCGAGTCCAGCGCGCCGTCGGGCAGGCCCCGTACGGCGTACCCGCCCGACTCGCTGACCAGGACCCCGGCGTCCAGGGCCTTCCGCAGCCGCGACGCGTACGTACGCACCGCGGCCAGTGCCTGCGACGGAGGGTCGTCGCCCCACAGGGCGTCGATCAGCTCGGCGGCGGTCGCCGTCCGGCCGTCACGCAGCAACAGCGCGGCGAGCAGGGCGCGTTGCTGGGGAGAGCCCATGGGCAGCGAAACAGGGCCCCGCCAGGCACGTACCGGACCGAGCACGCTGAAGCGCAGCGCCGTCGACTCGTCCGAGTCGGAGCCGGGGCGCCACTGCTCCGGTACTCGCGGTCCACCGTCCATCGCCGTTCCCCCTAGGCCCTGTCGTCACATTCCCGTCTGCCAGGCGACGCCATGCACGCACTCTCGCCGCACCGGGCCCGAACCCGAGTACGTCCAGTACGCGAGTCCGGGCCCGGCACGCCGAGAGCACGCACCTGACGCCGCCGGGCCCGCCCTCCGGGCGGACGACGGGAATGTGACGACAGGACCTAGGCATGCCTGACAACTACGCCAGTTTGCCTTGTTGGAGGCGGTCGCGTCAGCACTCGGAGACAGCGCTCACAGGTCGGCACGCGGGATATCACAAGGCTCTCACACGGCCCGCGCACAGTTCCGCACAGAACCGAGCACCCCGAACCCGGATCCAGCTAGCTGACGGGTCGTCAGATCGGCGCTACCGTGAGCGCCATGGACACCCAGACCACCACTCATGCCGCACCCGGGACACCCCTTCCGCCGATCATCTCCGTCGACGACCACACCGTGGAGCCCGCCGACGTCTGGCAGCAGCGGCTGCCCAAGAAGTACCTGGACACCGGCCCGCGCGTGGTGCGCGCGCCGCTGAAGGAAATGACGTTCCTCGGCGGCCGGTTCAAGCCCGTCATGGGCGAACCCGGCGACGACGGACCCATCGGCGACTGGTGGGTGTACGAGGACCTGCACCGCCCCCTCACCCGCCTCGACACCGCCGTCGGCTACAGCAGGGACGAGATCAAGCTCGAAGTCATCACTTACGAGCAGATGCGTCCGGGCTCCTACGACGTCCCGTCCCGGCTCGCCGACATGGACGTCAACCACGTCCAGTCCGCGCTCTGTTTCCCCACCTTCCCGCGCTTCTGCGGCCAGACGTTCACCGAGGCCGCCGACCGCGAACTCGGGCTGCTCTGCGTCCGCGCCTACAACGACTGGATGGTGGAGGAGTGGTGCGGCCCGCAGGCGCAGGGCCGCCTCATCCCGCTCCCCCTGATCCCGCTCTGGGACGCGGAGTTGGCGGCGGCGGAGGTCCGCCGCAACGCGGCCCGCGGCGTCCGCGCCGTCGCCTTCTCCGAGATACCCCCGCACCTCGGCCTGCCCTCCATCCACACCGACGCCTGGGACCCCTTCCTGGCGGCCTGTGCCGAGACGCGGACGGTCATCGCCATGCACATCGGCTCCAGCAGCCGTATGCCGTCCACCTCCGCCGACGCCCCGCCCGCCGTCGGCTCCACGATCACCTTCGCCAACTGCTGCTACTCCATGGTCGATTGGCTGATGAGCGGCAAGTTCGAACGCTTCCCCGACCTCAAGGTCATGTACGCCGAGGGCCAGATCGGCTGGATCCCCTACATCCTGGAACGCGCCGACGTGGTCTGGGAGGAGAACCGCGCCTGGGGCGGCGTCGCCGACAAGGTCCACCGCCCGCCGTCCGAACTCTTCACCGAGCACGTCTACGGCTGCTTCTTCGACGACGCCTTCGGCCTGAAGAACCTCGACTCCATCGGCGTCGGAAACGTCCTCTACGAGACCGACTACCCCCACTCCGACTCCACCTGGCCCAAGTCCCGCGAGGTCGGCGAGGCACAGATGGGGCACCTGCCGCCGGACGTGGTCGAGCGGATCGTCCGGGGCAACGCGATCGACCTGCTGGGCCTGACACCGGACGGCCTGTGGGGCGGGCCCGCATGAGCGGCCTCGCCTACGGCATCCAACTGCCCGTCCAGTCGCAGAGCACCATCTACGCCGAACCCTGGGAGGCCGACGCGGGCCCCGCCGACCTCGTCGCGATCGCCCGCGCCGCCGACCGGTCCGGCTTCGACTACATCGCGGGCTGCGACCACGTCGGCGTCCCGCGCCGCCTCGCCGCCGCGATGAGCACCATCTGGTACGACCCCGTCGCCACCCTCGCCTTCCTGGCGGGCGTGACCGAGCGGGTCCGACTGCTCAGCCACGTGGCGGTAGTCGGGCTGCGGCACCCGCTGATCACCGCCAAGCAGTACGCCACCCTCGACCACCTCAGCGGCGGCCGGCTGCTCCTCGGGGTCGGCGCCGGGCACGTACGGGAGGAGTTCGAGGCACTGGGCGTCGACTTCGACCGCCGCGGGCCCGTCCTCGACGAGACGATCGACGCCCTGCGCGCCGCCCTCGGACCCGACGAATTCCCCGAGCACCACGGCAAGTTGTACGACTTCGAGGGGCTCGGGCAGCGGCCCAGGCCCGCGCAGCAACACGTGCCCATCTGGGTCGGCGGCTCCTCACCCGCCGCCGTACGCCGGGCCGCCCTCAAGGCCGACGGCTGGCTGCCGCAGGGCGACCCGCGCGACCAGCTGCCCGCGCAGATCGAACGGATCCGGCGACTGCGCGAAGAGGCCGCCCTCCAGGGGCCGTTCATGTTCGGCGCCATCACCGAGCCGCTGTACGTCGGCGACCCGGGGTGGGAGGTCGGCCGTCGCACGCTCACCGGAACGCCCGAAGCCCTCGCCGAATCGCTGCGCGCCTACCGGGCGATGGGCGTGGACCGGATCCAGGTCCGGTTCCGCTGCCGCGACCGCGCCGAACTCACCGACCAGATAAGCGAGTTCGGGACCGAGGTGGGGCCGCTGCTCTGACCACGACCTGTCCCGGTGATCACAACCTGTTTGAACACGGTCACGCCGAGCCGCGTATGTATGGACGTACGGACGTCATGGCTTCCGGCGGAAGGACCCCGCAGTGCGATCCTCCGAGCGACTCGTAGTTGTCCTGGCCTCCGTCGGGGACACGTGGCCGCACAATGACTGGCCCGCCCCGGACGATCAGTACGTGGACCGTGTGGTGCGTGTCTCCCCGCCCTACGACGGGCTGGGAGAGACCACGGCGGACGTCGTCGTGCTGCACTGCGAGGACCCGGCGGCATCCTTTCCGGGGCTGCTGGACGTGCTCCGCACCCGGGGTGTCCCGGCGATCGTGGTCAGTGCGCGCCAGGACACCGACGCGGTGGTCGAGGTGTTCCGGGCCGGGGCGGGCTATCTGGTCGAGGGCGACCACTGCCCCCAGATGATGTCCTCGGCGGTACTGGCGGCCACCGTCGGGCACACCTACCTCTCGCCGACCGCCTGCGACGCCCTGCGGGAGGGGGCCTCGCGGATGGCCGCGACCGACGAGGCGATGGAGCGGCTGCGCGCGCTGCTCTCACCGCGCGAGCAGCAGATCATGGAGCTCCTGTCGACCGGCCTGGGCGCGCAGCAGATCGGGCAGCGATTACGGCTGAGCGAGAAGACCGTCCGCAACAACCTCAGCAACATCTACGCCAAGCTGGACGCCAGGAGCGGCACGGACGCGGTCCTGCGCTGGCTGGGAGCCACGCCCGTGCTTCGCACCTGAGAATCGTTCGAAGAACGCCGGTCAGGGTGCCGGGACCTCCGACAGTGGAATTTCCACGTCGGTGACATTGGCGCCGCCCTCACCGAATCCGGGTTCCTCGTCCTGGAGCGCCTTCGTCGAATTCAGCGCGCTGTCGGCCTCGGCGGTGCCGCATTTCACGTTCCGCAGCCAAAGCCGCCCGTCGGGCGTTCCGTTGTTCAGGATCTGCGGGTAGAAGACGTGCACGGTCGCGGCGCCCTCGCTCGGCGCGAAGAACACCGTCTGGCCGTCCTGCGCCTCCTTGTACGTGGCCTTCAGGAATCCGCTCACATCGGTGCGCTTGGCCGACCACATGAAGAACGCGGTGCTGTCCGCCTGCACCGTGTCCGTGCGGCTGAACGCCAGCGTGGTCGTCTTGTCGTCACGCGTGATGTTGATGGTCGACGTGCTGAATTCCAGGCCGACTTCGAAGAGCGAGTTCCCGAGTTTCGTGCCGGCCTCGGTGACGGTGCCCTCCTCCACCTGGAGGGTCCGGGTCACGGACGTACTGATGTTGAAGGTCTTCGTCGCGGTGCCGGTGGAACCGCAGTTGTCGGTCACCGGGGAGACGCGTTCGTTCGGTCCGAGACTGTTCGCCTTGAACTGGACGTCGACGAACTGGCAGTCGGCCAGCTTGTCGGAGTCCGCGGAACAGTCGGCGGTCACCTCGGACGGGGTGGCGGCGTTCGCCTGGTTCATCAGCGGGACGATCACCGCGAGCGCCGCCACGGGGGCCAGCATCAGGGTGACGCGCTTCTTCTTGCTCCGGTGGCTTCTGCTGGTGCTGCGGCGGCCGGTCCGGGACATGGGTATCTCCTGAGGGTGTAAGGGAGTTGAGCTGCGGTTTCGTGGGGGCAGCCGGTGGGTCAGCAGTCCTCCAGGACCGCCTTGGAGGTGCCGTCCACGACACCGGGGGCACCGGCGGCACCCGGCAGGATGACCGGTCCCTCGACGACGTCCGGTGCCACGAAGTTCTGCTCCGGGCTGGCGGGCAGGGTGGTGGTCTGTTCCCGGGCGTCGACGCGCACCCGCCATTCGCCGGTCATGCGCTGCAACTTCGGCGTGAACTCCATGTGGAGCACCTTGCCGACCGGCACGTCCCGCGCCTCCGTGTCGCCGGCCGTCGCCGACTTCACGGTCATGTCGAGGGTGCCCTTGTGCTTGGCCCAGGCCCCGCTGAGGAATCCGAAGAGGCCGCCCGCGGCGCCCTGTTGGGTGGAGACGTACGTGCCCTGTCCCTGGGCCGATGTCGAGGACCAGGCGATGGAGACCTTGGCCGGATCGGTGGCGTTCGGCTCGCAGTTCGGGAAGTCGATGGACGCCTTTTCGGTGGGCCCGTCGAAGGTCTCGAAGTTCGTCTCGACATAATCGCAGTTGTCGGCCTGGAAACCGTCGGCGAACGCCCCGCCGAAATCCTCCACCGACCGTTTCTCGCCGTTGACCACCGCCGACCGCTCGCACATGGTCATGATCTGGTCCGGCGTCTTCGCGTCGGCCGCGTTCGCCGACGGAAGCAGGGCGACGACCACTCCACCGGTGGCGAGTGCCGCGCCGATCGCGACATACCTGACTTTCCTGTTGCGCAATCTCCGCTTTGCCATACCCGGCATTCTTGGAGTCAAGCCGAGGTATGGCCAGGGTCAAATGTCCCTACTCCGCGGTCACTTCAAGTGTGCTTGTGCAATCCACGGTTCTCCATCTGACGCTGCGTCAGATGCGGCGGTACGATGACCTGCATCCACCGATCCCGAGGAGGCCCGCATGGGCAAGCTGGACGGGCGTGTCGTCATCGTCACCGGAGCGGCGCGCGGACAGGGGGAGCAGGAGGCGCGGCTGTTCGCGGCCGAGGGCGCGAAGGTCGTCGTGGCGGATGTGCTGGATGAGCAAGGGGAGGCGCTGGCAAAGGAGTTGGGCGCGTCCTATGTGCATCTCGATGTCGGCGAGGAGGCGGACTGGAGTGCCGCCGTGGGGGCCGCGAAGAAGACGTACGGGCGGATCGACGGCCTCGTCAACAACGCGGGGATCCTGCGGTTCAACTCCCTTGTGGACACGCCCCTCGAGGAGTTCATGCAGGTCGTGCGGGTCAATCAGGTCGGGTGCTTTCTCGGGATCAAGACCGTGGCGGCGGCGATGGAGGACGGCGGCACGATCGTCAACACGGCCTCGTACACGGCGGTCACGGGGATGGCGGCCGTCGGGACGTACGCGGCGACCAAGCACGCCATCCTCGGGCTCACCCGGGTGGCGGCCCTGGAGCTGGCCGACCGGCGGATACGGGTCAACGCGATGTGTCCCGGCGCCATCGACACCGCGATGTCCAACCCGGCCCAACTCGACCCGGACGCCGACGTGGAGGGGATGTCCCGGGCCCTCGACGAGCTGTACCGCAAGCTCGTGCCGCTCGGGCGGATCGGGAAGCCGGCGGAGGTCGCCCGCCTCGCGCTGTTCCTGACGTCGGACGACTCGTCGTACATCACCGGGCAGCCGTTCGTGATCGACGGGGGGTGGCTGGCGGGGGTCAGTGTCATCTGACGTCCCCGTCCGGCCCGCAACATCTGACGGTGCGTCATCTATTGACGAATCTGACGCTACGTCAGAAAGTCGTAGCACTCATAGGGACCACCTGGACTTGGGACGGTGAACCTCCTTGGAATTCGGGCTCTTTGTACAGGGATACGTGGGCAAGCGGGCCGAGACGGATCCGCTGGCCGAGCACAAGGCGCTGATGGAGGAGACCGAGTACGTCATCCAGGCGGACAAGTCCGGTTTCAAGTACGCCTGGGCGTCCGAGCACCACTTCCTGGAGGAGTACTCGCACCTCTCGGCGAACGACGTCTACCTCGGCTACCTCGCCCACGCGACGGAACGCATCCACCTGGGATCGGGGATCTTCAACCCCCTCGCCCAGGTCAACCACCCGGTGAAGGTCGCCGAGAAGGTCGCCATGCTCGACCATCTCTCGGGCAACCGCTTCGAGTTCGGCAGCGGGCGGGGTGCGGGCTCGCACGAGATTCTCGGGTTCATACCGGGCGTCACCGACATGAACTACACCAAGGAGATCTGGGAAGAGACCATCGCCGAGTTCCCCAAGATGTGGCTCCAGGACGAGTACGTCGGCTTCCAGGGCAAGCACTGGCAGCTGCCGCCGCGGAAGATCCTGCCGAAGCCGTACGGCAAGGCGCACCCGGCGATGTGGTACGCGGCGGGCTCCCCTCCGTCGTACGCCATGGCCGCGCGCAAGGGGCTGGGTGTCCTCGGGTTCAGCATCCAGAAGGTCTCCGACATGGAGTGGGTGCTGGAGCAGTACAAGACGGCGATCGTGAACGCCGAGCCGGTGGGGGCGTTCGTCAACGACAACGTGATGGTGACGACGACCGCGATCTGCGCGCCCACGCATGACGAGGCGATCCGGATCGCGACCAGCGGTGGGCTGCACTATCTGCCCTCGCTGGTGTTCCGGTACCACGACACGTTTCCTCGGCCCGAGGGGTTCCCGGTGTGGCCGGAGACGCTGCCCGAGTACACGCCGGAGTTCGTCGAACTCCTCGTGGAGGAGGAGCTGTTGATCTGTGGGGATCCGGACGAGGTGCTCACGCAGTGCAAGCGGTGGGAGCAGGCCGGGGCGGATCAGTTGAGCTTCGGGTTGCCGGTGGGGGTGCCGAAGGAGGAGACGTTGCAGACGATTCGGTTGATCGGGGAGCACGTGATTCCGAAGATCGACACGGATCCTGTTCACCGGACGACCCGGTTCCGTCAAGCGGCTTGAGGGTGCGTCGCGGGGTGCGGGCGCGTTGTGGCTGGTCGCGCCCACGCGGCGGTAGCCGCAAATCGATACAGCCCCGCGCCCCTGAGTGAGTGCCCCTGGCCGGAGTGGAGGAGGTAGCCCTCGTGCTTGATCACGTCATCAAAGGCGCCACCGTTGTCGACGGGACCGGGGTGCCCGCATTCGTCGCCGACGTCGGTATCCGCGACGGGCGGATCGCCGTCGTCGGCACTGTCACCGAGGAGTCCCGTACCAGCGAAGATGCGCGCGGTCTCGTCCTCGCGCCCGGGTTCGTCGACCCCCACACCCACTACGACGCCCAGCTGTTCTGGGATCCGTATGCCACGCCCTCCCTCAATCACGGGGTGACGACCGTCGCCGCCGGGAACTGTGGGTTCACGCTCGCGCCGCTGAAGCCGGAGGACGCCGACTACACGCGGCGGATGATGTCCAAGGTCGAGGGGATGTCGCTGGTCGCGTTGGAGGAGGGGGCGCCCTGGAGTTGGCGTGGGTTCGGGGAGTATCTGGACGCGCTGGAAGGGCGGATCGCGGTCAACGCCGGGTTCATGGTGGGGCATTGTGCGTTGCGGCGGTACGTGATGGGGGCGGATGCCGTTGGTGGGCAGCCCAACGCGGAGCAACTCGCCGCGATCGTAGGGCTGTTGCACGAGGCCATGGACGCCGGCGCCTGGGGGTTCTCCACCACCCAGTCCTCCACCCACTCGGACGGGGACGGGCAGCCGGTGGCCTCCCGGCACGCTCGGCCGGAGGAACTGCTCGCTCTCTCGCGGGCCGTGGGGGAGCACGAGGGGACGCAGATCGAGGCGATCGTCGCCGGGTGTCTGGATCAGTTCAGTGACGCGGAGATCGATCTGTTCGTCGAGATGAGTGCGGTGGCCGGGCGGCCGTTGAACTGGAACGTGCTGACCGTGGATGCCGCCGTGCCCGAGCGTGTGCCCCGGCAGCTGTTCGCGAGTGAGCGGGCGCGGAAGGCCGGCGGGCGGGTCGTCGCGCTGACCATGCCGATCCTCACGCCGATGAACATGTCCCTCGGCACCTTCTGCGCGCTGAACCTGATCCCCGGGTGGGGGCCGATCCTGAGCCTCCCCGTGCCCGAGCGGATCGCCAGGCTGCGCGAGCCCGACGTACGGGCCGAGATGCTGCGGAACGCCAACAGCAAGGAGGCCGGGGTCTTTCGGCGGCTCGCCAACTTCGGGCGGTACGTCATCGGCGACACGTACAGCGTGGCCAATGAGGGGCTGACCGGGCGGGTGGTCAAGGACATCGCCGAGGAGCGGGGGCAGGAGCCCTTCGAGTGCCTGGTCGAGATCTGCGCGGCCGATGAGCTGCGGACCGTGTTGTGGCCCATGCCCTCCGACAACGACCCGGCCTCCTGGGCGCTGCGTGCCGAGACCTGGCAGCACGAGGACGTGCTGCTCGGCGGGTCCGACGCGGGGGCGCATCTGGACCGGATGTGCGGGGCGCCGTACACGACCCGGTTCATCGGGGACTGTCTGCGCGGGCGGAAGCTGGTCGGGCTCGAGCAGGCCGTCAAGATGCTGACCGACGATCCGGCGCGGCTGTTCGGGCTGAGGGAGCGTGGGCAGGTGCGGGAGGGCTGGCATGCGGATCTGGTGCTCTTCGACCCGGAACGGATCGACGCCGGCAAGGCCACCTTGCTGCACGACCTGCCGGGTGACAGTCCGCGCCTGGACTCCAAGGCGATCGGCATAACTGCCGTGTGGGTCAACGGGGTCGAGGCCATCCGGGGCGATGTGGTGAGCGGGTCCGTGCCGGGGCGGGTGCTGCGGTCGGGGCGGGACACCAGGACGGTGAGCACCCGGTGAGTTCTCAAGTCACCGATGGGCAGCGGTTGTTCGTCGGCGGGGAGTGGGTCGAGCCGGACGGCGGGCACTACGCCGTCGTCGATCCCGCGACCGAGGAGACCGTGGGGTGGGCGCCGGAGGCCTCGCGGGAGCAGGTGTTCGCCGCCGCCGCGGCGGCCCGGGAGGCGTTCGGGCCGTGGTCGCGCACCCCGCCCGAGGAACGCGCGGCGATCCTCGGGCGGGCGGCGGACCTCGTCCGGGGCGCGCTGGTGCCGTACGCCGAACTCGCCCAGGCGGAGACCGGCGCCACGACCGGGACCGCGCGGGGCATGCAGGTGGGCGTGGCCGCCGCCCGGTTCCGGCGGTACGCGACCGTGGAACCGGCCGAGTGGGCGATCGCGCCGCAGGTCAACGAGGCCGGGCCGTTCGGGCGGGCCGCCGTCATGGGCGCGCTCGCGGTACGGCAGCCGGTCGGGGTCGTCACCTGCATCACGTCGTACAACAACCCGTGGGCCAACCCCGCCGGGAAGATCGCGCCCGCCCTCGCCATGGGCAACACGGTCGTCGTGAAGCCGGCCCCGCAGGACCCGCTGTCCGTCTACCGGATGGCGGAGGCGCTGGAGGCGGCCGGGGTGCCGCGTGGGGTCGTGAACGTCGTCAACGGGCGTGCCGTGGAGGTCGGGGAGGCGGCCGTGGAGTCGCCGGACGTCGACATGGTCAGCTTCACCGGCTCCACGGCCGTCGGGCAGCGCATCGCCGAGGTGTGCGGGCGGGGCATGAAGCGGCAGTTGATGGAGCTGGGCGGAAAGGGCGCGGCCGTCGTCTTCGACGATGCCGACCTCGCCTCCGCCGTCTCCGGGATCGGTACGACCTTCTCCTTCTACAGCGGGCAGATCTGCACGGCGCCGACGCGGGTGCTGGCACAGCGGGGCGTCTACGACCGGGTCGTCGAGCAACTGGCCGCCTACGCGGGCCGGTTGAAGGTCGGGGACCCGCGCTCGCCGGACACGGTGGTCGGGCCGGTGATCTCGGCCGTGCACCGGGAGCGCGTCGAGTCGTACGTCGAACTCGGCCGCAAGGAAGGCGCGGTGGTCGTCGCGGGCGGTGAACGGCCGTCCGGTGGGCCGGGGTTCCTGGTCGCACCCACCGTGCTGGCCGACTGCACCGCCGAGATGCGGGTGGTCCGCGAGGAGATCTTCGGCCCGGTCGTCGTGGTCGTCCCCTTCGACGACGAGGAGGAGGGGATCGCCCTCGCCAACGACAGCGACTACGGCCTCATCGACTACGTCTGGTCCGGCGACGTGGCCCGCGCGTTCCGCGTGGCACGGCTGCTGCGGGCCGGCGGGGTGGGCGTCAACACGGTGGGCCGCAACATGGAGGCACCGTTCGGAGGCTTCAAGAAGAGCGGCGTCGGCCGGGACGTCGGCTCGTACGCGCTGCACGCGTACAGCGAGGTGCAGGCGATCGTCTGGCCGGGGTGAACTTCTCGTTCCCGGCTACTGATACCAGCCGTCGCCCTCGGACGAGAGGGAACGGTTCAGGTAGTCGTGCAGATCCCGGGCCACCCACCGGCGACTGTCGTCCTCGTGCTCCCACACGAAGACGTCGTGCCGCCCGTCGGGAACGCGTACGAAGGCGAACTGGTCGCCGCCGCCGTTGTCGCCGAAGAAGAGCAGCGGTTCGAACGGCATGTAGAGGTCGGCGAAGGTCGGTTCCGACCAGAAGGACAGGTTGTCCTCGACGATCCTTTCCAGGGGCCAGACGGTGGCGAGTGCGTAGGGGCCGCTGATGCCGTTCGTCTCCTGGAGCAGATCCGTGAGGGCGTCGGGGATCCGTCGCCCGAGCCTCCGCTCCGCCGCGCGGAGGGACGGCCGATCGACGGGGTCGGCGAACTTGGCCTCGGGGAAGGCTTGTTGGGCCGCTTCTTTCCACATGGGTGCAGAGTAGGCGGGGCTCAGTCGCGCAGATCCACCCGCACCGTCAGCAGGCTCGACCCCATCGCCTTCACCGCCGCGCTGTTGAAACGGGGCAGGGTGCGCAGGCGGGCGCGGGGGTCGTCGTCGGGGAGGAGGTGGGCCGTGCCGGTGTGCCAGCGGCCCATGATCCGTACCCGGACCTCCGGGTTCGCCTTGATGTTGCGGACGTAGTGGGAGAGTTCGCCGAACTCCGAGACCAGCCAGAAGGTGTCGCCGACACGACGGCCGCCGAGCGGGGTGCGGCGCGGCACGCCGGAGACGCGGCCGGTGGTCTCCAGGACGGTCTGGGTGGGGAGGCGGCGGGTGACCGAGTTCAGGACGCGCTGGATTCGGCTGACGGTGCGGTACTTGGACTCGGGGGTCGACGGGGGCATCGGTTCTCGGATCTCCTGTTGATCGGCCGGGATGTGTCCCCCCATGGTGCCGTGCGCGTCCCACACGGGATCCGTCGGCGTCGGCGACGCCGTCCTCGGTTCACCGTCCGGCGGCGCCCAGGAAGATCGGATTCGTGAACGCGGCCAGCGCTCCGGGGAGCGGCCCGGCCGCCGTCTCGTGCCTCAACTCGGCCCGTACGTAGGCCGCGTAGGCCGGAGTCGTGCGCCATTCCACGGTGCCCGTGCCCCCGACCGGCAGCGGATCGCCGGTGAGCAGCACGCCCTGGTCGGTCACGAGGCGGACGGTGCAGCGCGGGGCGCCGGTCACCTCCAGGCGGACGGTGACGGAGGCGTCCCGGGCGATCTCCAACCGCTCGCCGATACCGGCGTGTTCGCCCTTCGGCCCCGTCGCCGTGAAGGCCAGCGAGACACTCTTCGACTCGGCGACATAGGAATGCCCCGCCCGAATGCCGTCCTGGATCGCTTCCCGCGTCAAGTCGTCGGCCAGGACGACGGTTTGGGGCAGGCCGACCGCGTCCGGGTCCCGGTGGGCGTCGCTGTTGCCCATCGCCGGGAGCCACTCCCGGTTCTCCCGCACCGAGGCCACCAGCGTCGCGTCCCAGGAGGCGAGGGCCACCTCGTCGTCGGGCGTGTAGGGGCCGTTCCACACCTCGACGGCGTCCGCCTCGCCGAAGCCGAACTTCCAGGCGCAGCCGATGCACGTGGCGTGCGGATGCGCGGGCACGACCAGACCGCCGGCCCGGCGGATCTCACGGGCGAACCGGCCGAAACGGTTGTCGCGGGCCCGGTACCGCCAGTCGACGAAAGTGCCGGGTTCGGTGCCGAGGGCGACCACGTGACCGTTGCGGGTCGTGACCTCCTCACCGAGCATGATCAGCAGGTCGTCACTCGCCTCCGAGGCCCAATGGGGGTGCGAGGAGTGCGTGTTGTGCTCGGACGTGTTGATGAAGTCCAGGCCCGCCGCACGCGCCAGCGCCGCGATCTCGGCGGGCGTGCGGCGCCCGTCCGAGTACCAGGAGTGCAGATGGCAGTCACCCCGGTACCAGGCTCGGCCCCGCCCCTTCGCCCGCTCCGGCGGATACACCGGTCGCGGGGCGGCGCCCGGTTCGCCGTAGGTGAGCGTGACCGTGAGCTCGTACGACAGTCCCTGCGGGGACACCGTGTAGGGGCCCAGCGCGATGTGCCAGGTGCCGGCCTGCACCGGGCCGGGGAGGTAGCCGGGCGTCGCGTCGTCGGCACGGATGAAGAACTCCGTGCGCGCCCCGCCCGACCAGCCCCGGAAACCCCGCCCGCCGAGGCCGGTGCCGTGCTGGTCGAAGACGCCGATGTCGAGGGCGTTGCCCTGGGTGCCGGCCGGGACGGACGGTCTGTCGTAGGTGTACGCCACCCTGAACTCACGGACCCCCGCCGGGACCTCGACGGGGACGTACACATAGTCGGGCGAACCGGTCGGGAGGGTGCCCCGAACGGTCCGCGTCTCCTGAGCGCCGCTTGCAGGGTTCGTCGCACCGCTTGCGAAGGTCACACTTCCCAACGTAAGCGCGACGGTGGCGCCCGTCACGATCAGCGCACGTCGGTCGAGGCCGTTTCCGTGATCGTCGTCGCACATGCTGCTGCTCCCGGGGTGTCGTGAGTGACGGGGATGGTGCAGAGGTGACCTGTACGACTCTGATAGTCGGCTGTGAACTCCCGGGCAAGGAAAGGGAATCGGCGGGTGACGGGAAACCGGAGCCGGTGCGGGGGAGGGCGGAGCGCTCCCGGGGCCAGTGACACCGTGTAACGACCTGACCGGCCGGAACGAATCGGGCGCCCCTCTTTGGCCTGATCACACCGATCGTATGCTCGAAGGATGACGACACCCGCGAGCTCCGGAACCGGCCCGACCGAGAACTCCATGCGTCGCGCCCTCAAACGCGCCCGTGACGGCGTCGCCCTCGACGTGACGGAAGCGGCGGTGCTGCTCCAGGCGCGCGGCGAGGCCCTCGACGACCTCACCGCGTCCGCCGCCCGGGTGCGCGACGCGGGCCTGGCGGCCGCCGGCCGCCCCGGTGTGATCACGTACTCGAAGAGCGTCTTCATCCCCCTCACCCGCCTGTGCCGCGACAAGTGCCACTACTGCACCTTCGTCACCGTCCCCGGCAAACTCCGCCGCGCCGGCCACGGCATGTTCATGTCCCCGGACGAGGTCCTCGACATCGCCCGCAAGGGCGCGGCCCTCGGCTGCAAGGAAGCCCTCATCACCCTCGGCGACAAGCCCGAGGACCGCTGGCCGGAGGCGCGCGAGTGGCTCGACGCGCACGGCTACGACGACACGATCGCCTACGTCCGCGCCATCTCCATCCGCATCCTGGAGGAGACGGGCCTGCTGCCCCACCTCAACCCCGGGGTGATGACCTGGACGGACTTCCAGCGCCTCAAGCCGGTCGCGCCGAGCATGGGCATGATGCTGGAGACCACCGCGACCCGCCTCTGGTCCGAGCCCGGCGCCCCGCACTACGGCTCCCCGGACAAGGAACCCGCCGTACGCCTACGGGTGTTGGAGGACGCGGGTCGCTCCTCCGTCCCCTTCACCTCCGGCATCCTCATCGGCATCGGCGAGACCTACGAGGAGCGCGCGGACTCCCTCTTCGCGCTGCGGAAGGTGTCGAGGGCCTACCACGGCATCCAGGAACTCATCATCCAGAACTTCCGCGCCAAGCCCGACACGGCGATGCGAGGCATGCCGGACGCGGAACTGGACGAGCTGGTGGCGACGGTCGCGGTGGCCCGCCACATCATGGGCCCGTCGGCCTGCCTTCAGGCTCCCCCGAACCTCGTCGACTCCGAGTACAAGCGCCTGATCGGCGCGGGCATCGACGACTGGGGCGGGGTGTCACCCTTGACGATCGACCACGTGAACCCCGAACGCCCCTGGCCCCAGATCGAGTTGCTGCGCGAGCAGTCGGCGGAGGCGGGCTTCGAACTCCGCGAACGGCTCTGTGTCTACCCGGAGTTCGTGGGCCGCGGCGAACCCTGGCTGGACCCACGCCTGCTGCCCCACGTACGGGCCCTGGCGGACCCGGAGACGGGACTGGCTCTTCCCGATGCGGTCGTGGAGGGCCACGCCTGGCAGGAGCCGGAGGAGGCCTTCGTGTCCTCCGGCCGTACGGATCTGCACGCGTCGATCGACACGGAGGGCCGTACATCCGACCGCCGTGACGACTTCGACGAGGTCTACGGCGACTGGGCCGCCCTGCGCGAGGCGGCGGCGCCCGGCATGGTGCCCGAGCGCATCGACACGGACGTACGGCAGGCACTGGCGACGGCGGCCGACGACCCCACGAAGCTGACCGACGCGGAGGCCCTCGCCCTGCTGCACGCGGACGGCCCGGCGCTGGACGCGCTGACGCGGATCGCGGACGACGTGCGCAGGTCGGTGGTCGGTGACGAGGTGACGTACATCGTCACGCGGAACATCAACTTCACCAACGTCTGCTACACGGGCTGCCGCTTCTGCGCCTTCGCGCAACGCCGTACGGACGCGGACGCGTACACGCTGTCGCTGGACCAGGTGGCCGACCGCGCCCAACAGGCCTGGGAAGTGGGGGCCGTTGAGGTCTGCATGCAGGGCGGTATCCACCCCGACCTGCCCGGCACGGCGTACTTCGACATCGCGAAGGCGGTGAAGGAGCGGGTTCCCGGGATGCACGTCCACGCGTTCTCGCCGATGGAGGTCGTCAACGGCGCGACGCGCACCGGCCTCTCGATCCGCGAGTGGCTGACGGCCGCGAAGGAGGCGGGACTCGACACCATCCCCGGAACGGCGGCGGAGATCCTCGACGACGAGGTCCGCTGGGTCCTGACGAAGGGCAAGCTGCCGACGGCGACCTGGATCGAAGTCGTCACGACGGCACACGAGTTGGGCATCCGGTCGTCCTCGACGATGATGTACGGCCATGTGGACCAGCCCAGACACTGGCTGGGACATCTGCGGACGCTGGCAGGGATTCAGCAACAGACCGGCGGCTTCACGGAGTTCGTGACACTGCCGTTCATCCACACCAACGCACCCGTGTACCTGGCGGGGATCGCCCGCCCGGGCCCGACGATGCGGGACAACAGGGCGGTCGTGGCGATGGCCCGTCTCCTCCTCCACCCCTGGATCCCCAACATCCAGACGAGCTGGGTGAAACTGGGCTCGGAGGGCGCGGCGGAGATGCTGCGCTCCGGGGCGAACGACCTCGGCGGCACGCTGATGGAGGAGACGATCTCGCGGATGGCGGGTTCGTCCTACGGCTCCTACAAGTCCGTACGTGACCTGGTCGCCGTGGCGGAACTGGCGGGCCGGCCGGCACGTCCGCGCACCACGCTCTACGGGGAGGTGCCGGAGGAGCGGCAGCGGGCCGCGGCCGTCTCGGACGGGCACCTGCCGGAACTGCTGCCGGTGCTGGACTGAGGGTCCGGGTGGTCGGATGGGGGCCGGTACGATGATCCGACCCCTGTTCGATCGGGATGCGGGGGCTGTGAGTAGCTGAGGAGATGCGTGCCCGTGCCTGCCTCGAAGGTCTGGGTGACCGGTCTGACGGTGGGAGCGATCGCCGCGGTCACGGTCCTGGCCGTGCAGGCCGACAAGGGGCCCCACCCGAAGGCGTCCGCCGCCCGTCCCAGCGCCTCGGCGTCCGCGCACGCGACCAAGTCCCCGAAGCCGCACGTCACCGCCGCCGCGGTACCCGCCTCCTCCGGCACCGGGCGGCGCATCGTCTACTCCGTCGGCCAGAAACGCGTCTGGCTCGTCGACGCGAGCGACAAGGCCGGCCGTACGTTCGCGGTCTGGCCCGGCACGGTGAGCCCCGACCCCGGCACCTACACGGTGTCGGTCCGCAAGGACGCCACGACCGGCTCCGACGGCGTCCAGATCGAGAACATCGTCTACTTCGCCACCAAGTCCGGCCTCAACATCGCCTTCTCCAACGCGGTGGACGGCTCGTCCCCGCCACCGGCTGCGGGCAAGGAGACGGGGGGTGTGCGGATGGGCAAGGCGGACGGGGCTGCGCTGTGGGCGTTCGGGACGACGAGCACGAAGGTGTTTGTGGTCAAGTAGTTCTTGATTGGTGGGCGTTGGGCCACTCGCTTCTTGTCAGTGTCGGGCTGGAGCGGACCGAGTAAAGGGCGCTCCCTGCGGTCGCGTCGGCTTCGCCGATTCCGCTGCGCTCCACCCTTGACTAGGTCCGCTCCAGCCGCACGCCGGGCCGGCTCAGCGGCCAACCCTGAGTGGACGGCCCCGAGGGGTGGAGGTAGGGGCAGGGGGCTGGCTACACGCACGAGAACCGGCTCGGCTTTCGCGTGGGTTCTGGGCCCGGCCCTGCCGGGAGGCACGGACGGGGTCGATCGGGAGTGGGTATCGACTCCGCCTCGGAGGAGACCGGCTCGGTCGGCGGGTGGGGGGCGTCAGAACTCGCTGGGATCGTCCCCATGAATGGTGGCGGGGCCGGCGGCTGGCGCCCGGTGGCTGGTGGCTGGTGGCTGGTGGCTGGAGCTCGTCCGTGGGCCGCCCGGAGGCCGAAGGCCTGGGTGCCTGGGGCCGGAGGCCTGGG
>NZ_JAEQAZ010000152.1 GCF_016654115.1 Streptomyces sp. MBT53 | reverse complement strand
CCACTTCACGGGACGCGATCGAGCCTCGAAGAACAGGGGGCCGATCGGGCTGAACGCGGGCAGGCTCCAAGAGACTGCCCGATCCGCTGGCGAGCGTAAGGCCCCCTGTTCACTCGCCCCATGGCAGCTCCCGCCCAAAGCCTCTACGGCCGGCGGCGTGCCCAGACCGCGCCACTACCAGGGCAAAGCCCCGCCCCCGCCAGGGCTTTTCGAGAGCGGGGGAACATCTCGATCAGCTGCACCGACGGGGGCGGGAATCTGGAGGTTGGTCAAGCCAGACGCTAAGGCGGAGGCTCAGGACGCGGAGCAATACGGCCCGTCACCCGTACCGCCTGGTGCGCCACGAGCGGACAGCGACCTCATGAAAGGTGCGGTGCGTTGGGTTCTGGGTGGAGTGCGCCAACACCCACCTCTGGGGGTCTGCGAAGTCCTCACTGCACACCGACGTTTCCTGACACGTCGAGCACTTCATCGCGTAGGTGCTAGCCGCCGCATCCGGCTCGCTGTCCGGGGTCAACGTCCACGTCTCAGACCCGGTCACCGGACCCTCGGTCACAACCCACGCTCCGCCCGCGCATTGGCCGCCTTCGCACCCGAACTCAGCCGCTCCTCCACGGTAGCCGGACGGATCTGCTCAGGGTCCGCCTCCCACTCCCGGCCACCACCCACCGGTCGCAGCATGGCGTACGGACCGGCCTTGTCCTGGTACTCCCCAACCTTGCGTAAAACGGGGTCGTACATCAGTGCCCCACGCTCCGGGGCTCCCCCCTCCGTTGCGTTCGACGTCGTTGTACGGTTCGTCATGTCGGCTCCTAGCCAGTCGGCCACGCCCCCGGGCCGTTCGCGCGGTCGCGGGGGTTCCTGTCCCAATCAGTCAACGCCTGCGGCAGCCAGCCGACTTGCACACTTCTTGCACAGTCCCCAAGCGGATGACCCAGGCTTTTGCCACCATGGGTCGTGAGGACATCACCGAGCGGGGAAGACGCAAGGTATGAGCGCTTCGCAGGTACCAGGACCAGGCGCCAATGTCGCCGCACGCCGTAGAGAACTCGGACTCAGCCAGGTAGCCCTAGCCCGTAGAGCAGGGCTTTCGGTATCGCTTCTCAGTAAAATCGAGGTAGGAAACCGAGCGCTCACCCAGGGCGTCGGCGCTTCCCTCGCCCATGCCATGAATCTCACCCTCGATGAACTCTTGGGAAGCGCTCCGGAGCGAAACCTCAGTGAGCTGGATTGGGCTATCCGGCGATTTGATATCCCCGGAGATCCGCCGGAGCATCCCGAGACTCTGCAACAGGACGTCGACGAGCTGAATCAGCTTCGATGGAATACGGAGCTGTCCAAGGTCCTTCTGCGGCTCCCGAACGTTCTCACTCGGGTAACCAATCACGCCCATTTCACCGGACAGCCAGGGGCCTGGACTCTGGTAGCCGACGTGTACGGAGTCGTCTACTGGCTCGCTGCCCGCCACAGGTGGATGCACCTTGCCGAGTTGGCCACCATGAAGCAACGCGTAGCAGCCGATCGAGCAGACCCGGTTGCGGCCATTGTCGCCGCGCGGGACGACGCAGGGACGTTCCTCAACTCTGGCGACTTCGCGGGTGGGTTGACCATCGTCGATCGCGCCGTTGTCCAGGCCGAGTCAACGCTCACCGGTCGTGACCGTGCCTACGCTCTCGGCATTCTTCACCTGCGTGGCTTGACTCTCGCCGGACGCCTCAAGGACAAGCAGACGACCAACCGGCACATCGACGCAGCATGGCGAGCAGCCGCAGAATTCCCGGAAGACATCGTCGAGCACGGAATCCATTTCGGACCGGAGAACACGGCCACCCACGTGATTTCCACAGCGTCGGACATGGACCAGCACCGCCGAGCCCTGGACACTGCGGACGACTTGATCCGAGGCGGAATGTCTCTTCCGGCAACCCGAATCGGCCCGCTGTACATGAACCTTGGCCGTTCCCAGCTCGCGCTAGGGGATCAGGACGGAACCCTGGAAAGCCTGGAAAAGGCTTGGGTAGTCGCTCCGGAGATGGCAGCGGTTCACCCAACCAGTATGGAACTGACCCGAGTCCTGGTGACCCAGCACAAGCGGAGCAACGAACGGCTCACCAAGTTGGCAAAGCGCGCCGGTATCAACATCTGAGGCCCTCCAGCACCCCGGGGGTCTCAGGCCGGATCTACCCTCGCTTTCGAACAACGACCTTGACGGGAGTCGCCCGCGCCCCTACCTCGGGTAGCGGAGTAACCTCCTGCGCTTCTGCGCGCTGCTGTCGGGGAACCGCCTCAGCTCCGAACAGCACACCAAGCAAGAGGGTCTGCTCCTGCGCACTGTGCTGATCAAGAAGTTCAGCGAGCAGGGCGTAGGAATCTTGAAGCCCCGTACCACGGCTGCCCGTCATCGCGGAGCCTTCGCGGGCTGCTGATAGTGATCGGCAACGAGACGAGCCATCGCGCCGATCTGGTCCACCGCCACCTCCTTCGCGGCGAAGTACACATGCCCGCGCACCTCGGGATGGGCGTCGGCCAGCGTGAGGTGACGGGAGAGTTCCCCCGGATCTTGCCAGGCCGCTGGCTGCGCCGGGTCCCCCGCCTTGTACAGAGCTTCACCGATGTAGAGCTTCGTCTTGCTACCCCTCGCCACCTCCGACCACCAAGGTACGAGGACCGAATAATTCGCAGGAACCCGCTGGTCAAGAGGTTGTGCCAACCAATACAGCTGCGGGACGATGTAGTCGATCCAGCCCTCGCGCACCCACTTCCGGGTGTCCGCGCAGAGATCGTCGTACGTCTGCACGCCCGCCGTGGTGTCGGAGCCGCGCGGGTCGGTGGCGGCGTTGCGCCACACGCCGAAGGGGCTGACGCCGAAGCGCGTGCCCGGGCGGATCTGCTTGATGCGGGCGGCGGTCTCGCGGATCAGTCTGTCGATGTTGTCGCGGCGCCAGGCGGCCCGGTCGGCGAAGGCTCCGCCGTACTTGTCGTAGGCCGCGTCGTCGTCGAAGGTCTGGCCGGCGACCGGGTACGGGTAGAAGTAGTCGTCGAAGTGGACCGCGTCCACGGGGTACTTGCGGACCGCGTCGAGGATCGCGTTCTCGACGAAGAGCCGGACCTGCGGCAGCCCGGGGTTGTAGTAGAGCTTCCCGCCGTACGTCACGACCCAGTCGGGGTGCTTGCGCGCGGGGTGCGAGGCGACGAGCTTCGTCAGGTCGGTGTTGTTGGCGATGCGGTACGGGTTGAACCAGGCGTGCAGCTGCAGCCCCCGCACATGCGCCTCTTCCACGGCCGTCTTCAGCGGGTCCCAGCCGGGGGCGACGCCCTGGGTGCCGGTCAGGTACTGCGACCAGGGTTCGTAGGGCGAGGGCCACAACGCGTCGGCGGTGGGCCGGACTTGGAAGATCACCGTGTTGAGGCGGTCGCGGACCGCCGTGTCGAGGTGGGCGATGAGTTCGGTGCGCTGCTGCGCGGCGGTCAGACCCGGACGGGAGGGCCAGTCGCGGTTGGCCACCGTCGCCAGCCACACGCCCCGCATCTCGGTGACCGCGCGCGGACGCCCGGCCGCGACCGGCGCGCGCCCGGTGTCCGCCGCCGCACTGCCTGTCGTGGCCAGCGTGGACAGCGCCGCCATCGCGAACGTCCGACGTGACAATCGCCCCATCCGTACACCCCCATACGCTGCGGATCCGTGCGGTCACGGATCGTCTCCGCGCCCCAGGATGCCCGACCCCGACGATCGATCATCGATACTTGCGGGTAACGTGCACGATCGGAGCAGACTCCGGACAACGGGGTTCTACCAGAGCCCGCATCAGCAGCGAAGGGGACGATGTGACCGACATCGAGCGCGTCGGAGTGGTCGGCTGCGGCCAGATGGGCGCCGGTATCGCCGAGGTGTGCGCCCGAGCGGGCCTGGACGTGAAGGTCGCCGAGACCACCGGCGAGGCCCTGGAGATCGGCCGGACCCGGCTGTTCAACTCCCTGTCCAAAGCCGCCGAACGCGGCAAGATCTCCGCCGAGGAACTGGCCGAGACACAGGCGCGGCTCAGCTTCACCACCGACCTCGGCGAGTTCGCCGACCGCGACCTCGTCATCGAGGCCGTCGTGGAGAACGAGCAGGTGAAGACCGAGATCTTCCAGGTGCTCGACCAGGTCGTGACCCGCCCCGACGCGATCCTCGCCTCCAACACCTCCTCGATCCCGCTGGTCCGGCTCGCGGTCACCACCTCGCGCCCCGACCAGGTCATCGGCATCCACTTCTTCAACCCGGCCCCGGTGCAGCAACTCGTCGAGCTGATCCCGGCGTTGACCACCTCCGAGGGCACCCTCGGCCGCGCCCAGCTGTTCACCGAGAAGGTGCTCGGCAAGCACGCGATCCGCGCCCAGGACCGCTCCGGCTTCGTGGTCAACGCGCTGCTGATCCCCTATCTCCTGTCCGCGATCCGGATGTTCGAGTCGGGCATCGCCAGCCGCGAGGACATCGACAACGGCATGGAGCTGGGCTGCGCCCACCCGATGGGCCCGCTGAAGCTGTCCGACCTGATCGGCCTGGACACGGTCGCCTCGGTCGCGTACTCGATGTACGAGGAGTACAAGGAGCCGCTGTACGCCGCTCCCCCGCTGCTCCAGCGCATGGTCGACGCGGGTCGGCTGGGCCGTAAGTCCGGCTCGGGGTTCTACACCTACGGCTGAGCAGTTGCCGTTCGCGACAACTCACCGTGATGTCGCGGCCGTTACGGGCCCGGCGCTCTTCGGAGTGCCGGGCCCGCGGCATTCACACACCGTGTGCGCGCCGGGCCCGCATATGCCGCTCGCACACTCTCCCCCGGTGTCCACCAGGCGAGTTGACTCTTCATGCGCATGCAAGGGATGTTCCGACTACGGAAAGGAGCGGACACGTGACCGCCGACCCCGAGCATCCCGTGGTCCATGGAGAACTCGCAGAGTTACGCCGCCGCCTCGACGTCGCCTACGCGCGGGTCGAGGGAGGGCTGGCGCTGCTCAGCCATCGCACTGAGGAGACCGACAAGGAAGTGGACGACTTGAGCGCACGAATCGTCGCCCTTGAGCACACGCGGTGGCCGCTGCCGGCCATTGCCGCACTGACCGCCGTGGGTGCGCTTGTCGTGACGGTCTGGCAGGCCTTGGGACGCTAGACGCCTGGACGCCGGGCGGGACTTCGAGGGGCGTCCTGACCCAGCCTCAAATGGTGCAACAGCAGTAACGCGGCCGCCATGTTGGCGGCCGGGACCTCCCCGCGGGCGACCATGTCGGGTACGAGTTTGAGCGGTACCCATTCCCGGCGGTCCGATTCGAAGTCGTCCACGGGGTGTCCGGTGTACTCGCCCTCGTCGGCCCAGTAGATGTGGTGCCGGGCGTCCGTGAGCCCGTTGGACGGTTCCACGCTCATCAGGTGGTGCAGGGGCCCCGGCCGCCAGCCGGTCTCTTCCTCCAGTTCCCTGGCGGCGGCCCGCGCGATGTCCTCGCCGTCCTCGACGACGCCCGCCGCGAGCTCCCACCCCCAGCTGTCGGTGATGAAGCGGTGGCGCCACAGGAGGAGAACCTCGTTCGCCTCGTTCACGACCGTCGCCACCGCCACCGGCCTCAGCCGTATGAGGAAGTGGTCGAGGTGCCGGCCGTCGGGTAGTTCGACATCCGCGAGATTGACGCTGAACCAGCGGTTTGAGTACACAGTTTGTTCGTTCTGTTTCGTCCACTGCACGGTTCTGCCACCTTCCGTCGAGTAAGTGGCAATATCGCAGCAGGGACTGTGGTGTGGTCTACGGCGCCTTTACAGCGGTACGCGCAGTGCCCCGTCGATGAGTTCGGCCGCCTCGGCCGTACCCGCGCAGTCGCTGCGCACCAGGTACTCGCGCACCGCGCGGAGTCTGTCGCGCAGCCGCTGGGACTCCATCCCCCTGGCCTGCTCGGCCATCTGCACGGCCGTGGCCACCGCCTTGTCGGCGTTCCCCTGGCGCAGTTCGATCTGGCTGAGCATGGCGAGCCGGTGCACCCGGCCCCGGTCGTGCGCCGGAGTGTCCACGGCCGCCATGGCGTGCTCCCCCGCCGCCGTCAGATCGCCGAGGCTGAGCAGTGCCTCCGCCACCTGGACGTTGACCAGGCCCGGCTGGACATAGCCGGTCTCGTCGGGTTCGTATCCGCGCCGGATGCGTTCGGCGGCCTGCTCGGCCCGCCGGATGCAGGAGAGCGCGCTCGTGCCGTCGCCGAGGTGTGCGTACGCCTTCGCCTGCATCGCGTACAGGTCGGAGGCGAGCGCCGGGGTGATCTGCCGGCCCGCGGCCCGCAGCGCGGCCTCCGCGAAGGCGACGGCCTGGCGGAACTCCCGCATGAACAGCGACTGGTTGACGAGCAGTGCGATGACGTACGCGCCAAGTCCCCTGTCGTTGCTGGCCTTCGCGAGCCGCAGGGCCTGGTGGAAGTAGCGCTGGGCGAGTCCGTGCGCGTCGGAGTCGTAGGCGCAGATGCCCGCGATGGCCACCAACCCGCCGGTGGCGCGGTGCAGTTGGCGGCCGGTGGCGTCGGTGTAGCTGCCGCGCAGCAGGGGCGCGGTCTCGGAGTTGAGGAAGCCGACGATGCGGGTGCGGGTCGCCACGCCGCCGGCCTTGCGGTACATCTGCTCGTAGTGGGCGCGGGCCGCGCGCAGCATCTCGATGTCGGCCATGCTCACGCGGTGCCGGCCGCCGCGCGAGACGTCCACGTCGTCCGGTGGGTTCTCCCACTCCCAAACGGGCATCACGGCGGGCGTTCCGGTGACCGCGGGCGCCCCGAGGATGTGCGGGCGCTGCTGTTCGTCGGAGCGCCACAGGGCGGTGGCCCGCTCGACGAAGCCGGAGAGTGAGGTGCCGTGCGGGGTGGAGGGTTCGCCGGGGACGCCCAGGCCGATGTCGTCGAGCGTGACGGGCCGGTGCAGGCGGGTCGCGAGCACCTCGCAGATCAGGTCGGGGACCTGGCCCCGGGGGCGCTGGCCCTTCAACCACCGTGCCACGGCGGTGTGTTCGTACCGGAGCGCGAGGCCTCGGGCGCGGCCCGCCTGGTTCACATGTGCGGCAAGTCCCGCGTGCGAGATGCCCGCCTCGTCCAGGATCGCGTCGAGGAGTGTGTTGGGCTGCATGGATGGCCCCCCGGTGACTCGGTGCGGACAGAGTAGTGCGGGTGGGTTCACACGGGGTGTGAACGGAGTGCGTGGATCCGGGGTGTGTGCGCGCTGTTGCGGAGAGTTTCCAACCGGTTGACTGGATTGCCTCGCAAGAGGCCGGCCGGGCCGCCGGCTCCCCCTCGTAAGTGCGGCGGCCTGGCTTTGCGGGGACCATTAAACGCCGTTGTGTTGTGGGTAGTTCGTCGGGTGCGGGTGCGTTGTGGCTGGTCGCGCCCCCGCGGCGGAGCCGCTGATGTCACTGCCCCGCGCCCCTGGGGGTGTGGGTGTGGGCCTGCGATCGTTGCGCAGGACCAGTAACGCGACGTCATCCGTCGGGGTGCCGCCCGTGTGTCGAAGCAGGGCCGTGAAGACCGAGCCGAGGACCGACTGGGGTGCTGGGAGCGGGCGTTGGGCTGTCGCCTCCGCCAAGACATCCGCCAGCGGGAAGAAGCCGCCCCTCGCGTCACGCGCGTCCTCCGCCCCGTCCGTGTACAAGAACAGCGCCTCGCCCGGGAGCAATTGACCGCAGCGGACGAAAGGCATCGCCGCCGGCAGGGGAAACGGGCCGAGGGGCGGAAGGGGATCCGCTCGGGAAAGCGGTTCGGCACCCGTCCCACTCAACCGGTACGGCCACGGGTGACCGCAGTTCAGGCCACGCACCTCTCCGTCCCTGCCGATCTCCAGCAGCAGTACCGTGACGAACTCCTCCGCCACCGGGCTGTCGGGGTCCAGGGCGCCCGACGCAGGATGTTCCGCGCGGGCGCGTTCGCCCAGGTGGCGGGCGAGGGCGCGGTCGAGGCGGCGTAGGACGCCCTCCAGGTGGGGTTCGTCGTGGGCGGCCTCGCGGAAGCTGCCGAGGACGGCGGCGACCGTGCCGATCGCGGCGATGCCGTGGCCGCGTACGTCGCCCATCACGACCCGGACGCCGTGCTCGGTGGCGATCACCTCGTAGAGGTCGCCGCCGACCACCGCGCCGCGTTCGGCGGACAGTTGGGCGGCGGCGATGTTCAGGCCGTCGAGGCGGGGTGGCAGTGGGCGGAGCAGCGCGTTCTGGGCGGCGCCCGCGATCTGGCGGATCTGGCGGAGTTCGCGCAGCAGGGAGCGGCGGACCTGGACGATGAGACCGGTGCCGACCGCGAAGAACACCGCGCTGGTGACGATGCGTGCGCCCATGTCGTTCTGCTGGGCGAGCGGGCAGGTGAGTTTGTAGGTCACCGCTATGGCGCCCCACATGCTGGGCAGCCCCAGGGCGAGCGCCCGGCGCAGTGGACGGCGGGCGCGCGGCCTCGGGCGCGGCCTGCGGGGAACCCCAGCCTTGATGCGGATCATGCCTGTGGCCCCCCAAATAGGCCCCGACAGCGCAATCGGACCGACCCCGAAAGGCCGGTCCGATTCTGTCGACCGCATGCCCCGATCGGGCCAGATCGCCCGAACTTCTCACCCGAACGAGTGAGGTGACATGAGACAGGTGCATTTATGCAGGTAGGGGCCGTTCCGATATGGAATCGGCCCCTCCGGCGATCAGCCCCTCAGTACGGCTCCCGTGCGCTCCGCCGCCAGCGCCACCGCCGCGTCCCGGGCCGCCGACGCCTCGTCGACGGTCAGCGTCCGGTCGGCCGCGCGGAAGCGCAGCGCGTAGGCGAGGGACTTCTTGCCCTCGCCGAGCTGCGCGGCGTTGTCGTAGACGTCGAACAGCCGGATGGATTCAAGCAGTTCGCCCGCGCCCTCGCGCAGCGCGGCCTCGACATCCGTGTGCGGGACCGAGGCGTCGACGACCAGGGCGACATCCTGCGTGGCGACCGGGAACGTGGAGATCTTCGGGCCCTTGGGGACACCCGCCGACGCCAACTCCAGGACATCCAGGTCCAGTTCCATCGCGCTGGTGCGCGCGGGCAGCCCGAGCGTCTTCAGGACACCGGGGTGCAACTCACCGGCGTAGCCGATGACTTGCTCGACGCCCTCGACGACGACCGCGAGTTCGGCGCAGCGGCCCGGGTGCCACGGCCCGTACTGCCCACCGCGGACGATGAGTTCGGTACCGGCCTCACGCGCCAGCACCCGCGCCGACTCGACCGCGTCGGCCCAGTCGGACGGGCGGCCCTTGCCCCACCAGCCGGCCTGCTCGCGGGCGCCCGTGAGGACGACGGCCGCGTGCCGGGGCTGGAGGGGGAGCGCCTCGGTGAGGGAGGCGATCTCCTCGTCGGTCGGACGCCGGTCGACGGGGAGTCGTACGGCGATCTTCAGCTCTTCGCGCGGGTGGAAGACCAGCCCGGTCTCGAAGAGCGCGAGGTCGTGCGAACCGCGACCGTCGTTGCGGCGCAGGGCGCCCAGCAGGCCCGGCAGCAGCGTCGTGCGGAGTGCCGGCTCCTCGTCCGAGAGCGGGTTGACCAGCTTGACGACCTTGCGGTTCGGGTCGTCGGCGGCCAGGCCGAACTGGTCGAAGACGTGCTCGCCGACGAACGGGTAGTTCGGCGCCTCCACGTAACCGGCGCCCGCGAGTGCGCGGCCGACGCGGCGGTGCAGCCGCTGGCGGTCGGTGAGGCCCCGGCCCGCGGGGGGCTTGGGGAGCGTGGAGGGCAGGTTCTCGTAGCCCTCAAGACGGATGACCTCTTCGGCCAGGTCGTTCGGGTCGGTGAGGTCGGGGCGCCAGGACGGGACGGTGACGATCAGCTCGTCCTGCCCGTACACGTCGCATCCGACCTGCTGGAGTCGGCGTACGACGGTCTCGCGGCCGTAGTCGACGCCCGCCACCTTGTCCGGGTGGTCGGCCGGAATGGTGATGGTGTGGGGTGCCGACGGGGCGATGACCTCGGTGACGCCCGCGTCCGCCGTGCCGCCCGCGAGGAGGACCAGGAGGTCGACCGTGCGCTGGGCGGCGGCCGACGCGGCCTGCGGGTCGACGCCGCGCTCGAAGCGCTTGGACGCCTCGGAGGCCAGCTTGTGACGGCGGGCCGTGCGCGAGATGGAGAGCGCGTCGAAGTGGGCGGCCTCGACGACGACCTCGGTGGTGGTGTTCTCGGTGTCGTCGATCTCGGTGTTGGCACCGCCCATGACGCCCGCGAGGCCGATCGGACCGCGGTCGTCGGTGATCACCAGATCCTCGGCGTCCAGCGTGCGCGTGACACCGTCAAGCGTGACGAGCTTCTCGCCCTGCTCGGCCCGGCGCACACCGATCGGACCCTGGACGCGGGAACGGTCGTAGGCGTGCAGGGGCTGGCCCAGCTCCAGCATCACGTAGTTGGTGATGTCGACGGCGAGCGAGATCGGGCGCATGCCCGCCTTCTGGAGACGGCGGGTCAGCCAGAGCGGGGAGCGGGCCTCCGGGTCGAGGCCGGTCACCGTGCGGGCGGTGAAGCGGTCGCAGCCCATCGGGTCGGCGACCCGCACCGGGTAGCCGAAGGCGTTCGGGCCGGGTACGTCGAGCAGGGCCGGGTCGCTCAGCGGAAGGCCGTAGGCGATGGCCGTCTCGCGGGCGACGCCGCGGATCGACAGGGCGTAGCCGCGGTCGGGCGTGACCGCGATGTCGAGAACCTCGTCGACGAGCTGGAGCAGCTCGATCGCGTCGGTGCCGACCTCGTGCTCGGGCGGCAGCACGATGATGCCGTGCGAGCCGTCGTCGCCCATGCCCAGCTCGTCGCCGGAGCAGATCATGCCGTGCGAGGTCTTGCCGTACGTCTTGCGGGCGGCGATCGCGAAGTCGCCCGGCAGGACGGCACCCGGGAGGACCACGACGACCTTGTCGCCGACGGCGAAGTTGCGGGCGCCGCAGACGATCTCCTGGGGCTCGCCGGTGCCGTTGGCCTGACCGACGTCGACCGTGCAGAAGCGGATGGGCTTCTTGAAGCCCTCCAGCTCCTCGATGGTGAGGACCTTGCCGACGACGAGGGGGCCCTTGATTCCGTCGCCCAACTGCTCGACGGTCTCCACCTCGAGGCCGACGGAAATGAGCTTGGCCTGGACGTCGCGGCCGGTCTCCGTCGCCGGCAGGTCGACGTACTCCCGCAGCCAAGAAAGCGGGACGCGCATCAGATCTCCATCCCGAACGGCCGGGTGAACCGGACGTCGCCCTCGACCATGTCTCGCATGTCTTCGACGTTGTGGCGGAACATCAGCATCCGCTCGATGCCGAACCCGAAGGCGAATCCGCTGTACTTCTCCGGGTCCACCCCGCAGGCCACGAGGACGCGCGGGTTGACCATGCCGCAGCCGCCCAGCTCGATCCAGCCCTCGGAGGAGCAGGTGCGGCAGGGGCGGTCGGGGTTGCCGACGGACTCGCCCTTGCAGACGTAGCAGAGCATGTCCATCTCGGCGGACGGCTCGGTGAAGGGGAAGTAGTTCGGCCGCAGCCGGGTCTTCATCTCCGCGCCGAAGAGCGCCTGGACCATGTGGTCGAGGGTGCCCTTGAGGTCGGCCATGGTGAGGCCCTCGTCGATGGCGAGGAGCTCGATCTGGTGGAAGACCGGGGTGTGCGTGGCGTCCAGTTCGTCCGTGCGGTACACGCGGCCGGGGCACACGATGTAGACCGGCGGCTCGCGGTCCAGCATGGCGCGGGCCTGCACGGGCGAGGTGTGCGTCCGCAGTACGACACCGGACTCGTCGCCCTCGGTCCCCTTGGGGCCCTGGACGAAGAAGGTGTCCTGCATCTGCCGGGCCGGGTGGTCCGGGGTGAAGTTCAGGGCGTCGAAGTTGAACCACTCCGCCTCGACCTCGGGGCCCTCCGCGATCTCGTACCCCATGGACACGAAGACGTCCGCGACCCGCTCCATGAACGTGGTCAGCGGGTGCCGGGCGCCGGCCGGTACGCGGTCGTACGGCAGCGTGACGTCCACCGCCTCCTCGACCAGGACGCGGGCGTCGCGGTCGGCCTCCAGCTCGGTCTGGCGGGCGGCGAGGGCCTTGTTGACGGCGCCCCGGGCCTGCCCGACGAGCTTGCCTGCCGCGGCCTTGGCCTGCGGGGGCAGCGCGCCGATCTCGCGGTTGGCGAGGGCGAGCGGGGAGGTGCCGCCGGTGTGGGCGACCTTGGCCTCCTGGAGCGCGTCGAGATCACCGGCGGCGGCGAAGGCGGCGAGCGCCTCGTCCCGCATGCGCTCGATCTCTTCCGGTTTCAAGGCCTCGACCTCTACAGGGTCGTACGACTTATTCGGTGCCGACATCTCTTCCCGTGCTTCCGGTTGGCTGGCGGATGGTCCCCGTCCCGACTCGACTCGGGGGACGCGTCGGCGTCCCTGAAACGGGGACGCAAAGGTGCCAAAAGCCGAGTCTAACGGGGGTGAAGTGTGCGGACGCGCCCGTGGGTCCTCGGTCGGCGCTACTGGAGATACGCCGGGGTGCCCACGGGCAACATAAATCGGAACTCGGCGCCGCCGCCGGGGGCGCGGCCGACCGTGATGGTGCCGCCGTGGGCTTCGACGATGCCCTTGACGATGTACAGCCCAAGACCGGTGCCGCCGCGCTTGCTGCCCCGCCAGAAGCGGGTGAAGACGCGGTTCATGGACTCCTCCGGGATGCCTGGGCCCTCGTCGCTGACCGTCACCGAGGTGCCGGTCTCCTCCCCCTCACGTGGGGACGCCGAAGCCGTGACGTCGATAGTGACCGTTCCCTCGCCGTGGCGCACCGCATTTTCCAGCAGGTTGCTCAGCACCTGGTCGACCTTGTCGGGGTCGGCCCACAGGTCGGGCAGCGGCTGTTCGACGCGGAGCATGAACCGGTCGGCGGGCTGCCCGGCGGCGACGTACGCCTGGATGTGACGGCCGACGGCCGCGCCTATGTCGACGGGCTGGCGGCGCAGTTCGAGCCGCCCGGAGTCGATGCGGGAGATGTCGAGCAGCTCGGCGATGAGCCGGGTGACGCGGTTGGCGTCGGCGTCGACGGTCTCCAGCATGAGCCGCTTCTGGTCGTCGGTGAAGCGTTCCCACTTGGCGAGCAGGGTCGCGGTGAAGCCCTTGACGGAGGTGAGCGGGGAGCGCAGTTCGTGGGCGACGGTCGCGATCAGCTCGGCGTGACTGCGCTCGGTGCGGCGGCGGGCCTCGGTGTCCCGCAGCGAGACGACGACACGGCGCACCGGACCGAGCGGTTCCGCACGGACATAGCGCGCGGTGACAAGAACCTCGTGCCCGCCCGGCAACAGCAGATTCCGCTCCGGCTGCCGTACCCGGATGGCCAACCCACCGTAGGGGTCGGTCAGTTGCCACCAGCGGCGGCCCTCCAGGTCCTCTAAGGGGAGGGCCTTCTCCAGCCGCTGTCCGAGGGCGTCGGCGGCACGGACGGAGGTGATGCGCTCGGCGGCGGCGTTGAAGCAGACGACACGGCCGTGCTCGTCGGCGACGACCAGGCCGTCGGCCAGTTCGTCGGGGTCGATACCGAGGCCGGTGAGGTCGTCGTGCCGGGCCGCGGACGGCCGGGGCACGCCCCGTGCTCCCGGCGCGCTGCTCGTGCCGACAGTCATCCCCGTACCCCACCTCTTCTCATACGGCGCAGGTGGCCCCCGAGCTGGTCACCCTACTAGCTGTCGGTGACGGAGCGGCACCCTCCGGAGCCGCGCTGTGCACGCGCGGACGCATACAGACATACGGCGGCGGCGGTGGCCAGGTTCAGGCTCTCGGCCTTCCCGTGGATCGGAACCCGCACGACGGCGTCCGCGAGTGCGCGGGTCTCCTCCGGAAGCCCCCAGGCCTCGTTCCCGAACACCCAGGCGGTGGGCCCGCCCATGGTCCCCTGGTCCAGCTCGTCGTCGAGGTCGTCGGTCCCGGCCCCGTCGGCGGCGAGGATCCGCACCCCGATCTCCTTGAGCCCGGCCACGGCCTGCTCGACGGGCACCCCGACGGCGACGGGCAGATGGAACAGGGACCCCACAGAGGCCCGTACGGCCTTGGGGTTGTAGAGATCGACAGAAGCATCGGTCAGTACGACGGCCTCGGCACCGGCGGCATCGGCACACCGCAGGACGGTGCCGGCGTTCCCGGGATCCCGCACGTTGGCGAGGACTGCGACGAGCTTGGGCCGCGCCCGCAGGATCTCCTCGAAGGGGGTGTCGATGAATCGACAGACCCCGACGAGCCCCTGCGGGGTGACGGTGGTCGAGATGTCGGCGATGACCTGCTCGTCGGCGAGATGCACCCGGGCCCCGGCGTCACGGGCCTCGCCGACGATGTCGGCATACCGCTCCGCGGCTTCAACGGTCGCGAACAGCTCGACGAGCGTGTCCTTGAACCCGGCGGCCTCCCGCACAGCCTGCGGCCCCTCGGCCAGGAACAGCCGCTCCTTGCTCCGGAAGTTCCGCCGCGCGAGCCGCCGGGCGGCGGCAACACGAGAGGAACGGGGAGAAATGAGCTCGGGACCGTTCGGGGACATTCGCTACTTCACCTTCAAATCTAGGGGCGCCCGGGATTTTCAGGGGCGCGGGGAACTGCGCGACCAGCCCCCACCGGCCCGCACCCGAACAACTACCGGAGCTGACACCAAAGAACCCGCAGGCCTGAAAACCTGCGGGTCCTTCAACTCACGGCAAAAGCCAGCGTCACGCGGCCTTAGGCGCGTTCACATCGCTGGGCAGCGCCTTCTGCGCAACCTCGACCAGCGCGGCGAACGCACCGGCGTCGTTGACAGCCAGCTCCGCGAGGATCTTGCGGTCGACCTCGATGTTGGCCGCGTTCAGACCCTGGATGAAGCGGTTGTAGGTGATGCCGTTGGCGCGGGCAGCCGCGTTGATGCGCTGGATCCACAGCCGACGGAAGTCGCCCTTGCGCTTCTTGCGGTCGTTGTAGTTGTAGACCAGCGAGTGGGTGACCTGCTCCTTGGCCTTGCGGTACAGGCGCGAACGCTGACCGCGGTAGCCGGAGGCGGCTTCGAGAATCGCCCGGCGCTTCTTGTGGGCGTTGACTGCCCGCTTGACGCGTGCCACTTGTTTAACTCCTTGTAGCGGGGCCGTGGTTGGACTCACACGGCCCGGAATCGATGGGGTCCCGGTCCAGACGTACGGCGCGAAAAGATCTATTGATCACGCGCCGCGTACGTCACTTGCCGAGAAGCTTCTTGATCTTCTTGGCGTCGCCCGGGGCCATCTCGGCGTTGCCGGTGAGGCGACGCGTCACACGGGACGACTTGTGCTCAAGCAGGTGGCGCTTGCCGGCGCGCTCGCGGAGCACCTTGCCGGAGCCGGTGATCTTGAAGCGCTTACTGGCACCGCTGTGCGACTTGTTCTTCGGCATAGCGCCGTTATCTCCTCGTCGGTGGCGCTCCGGTGCCCGGTCGTGAAACCGGGCACAGGTGGAGCGTCGCTCTTGTTTCGGTTACGTCCCTGGACTGGCGTCCTGGGATCAGGCGTCGGCGCGAGCCTCGGCCGGGGCCTCGACGGTCTCGACCTCGGCGGCGGCGACGTCGTCGGCGATGTCCTCGTCCCCGATGACCTCGCCTTCGATGTCTTCACCTTCGAAGTCGGACTCCGCGGCGTTCTGCGACTTGCCAGGGTTGGCCTTCGCCTCCGCCTTGCGGGCCGCCTGGGCCTCACGGGCCTCGGCCATCGCCTCGGTCTTCTTCTTGTGCGGGCCGAGCACCATGATCATGTTTCGGCCGTCCTGCTTCGGGTTCGACTCGATGAACCCGAGGTCCTCGACGTCCGTGGCGAGCCGCTGCAGCAGTCGGTAGCCCAGCTCGGGCCGGGACTGCTCGCGACCACGGAACATGATCGTGATCTTGACCTTGTCGCCCTGCTTGAGGAACCGGACGACGTGACCCTTTTTGGTGTCGTAGTCGTGCGGGTCGATCTTCGGCCGGAGCTTCATCTCCTTGATGACCGTGTGCGCCTGGTTCTTGCGCGCCTCACGGGCCTTCATGGCCGACTCGTACTTGAACTTCCCGTAGTCCATGAGCTTGCAGACCGGCGGACGTGCGTTCGCCGCCACCTCGACCAGGTCGAGGTCGTACTCCTGCGCCAGCTCCAGGGCCTTGGCAAGCGGAACAATCCCGACCTGTTCGCCGCTCGGGCCGACAAGTCGAACCTCGGGAACGCGAATCCGGTCGTTGATACGGGGCTCGGTGCTGATGGATCCTCCTCGGTTAGCACCACACGGCCATCTGGCGGACGGCCGCGTTGTCTCTGTTAGACAGACCCAACCGCGCCGGAACATGAAAAATGCCCCGGACGATCACAAGACGGGGCTCCAAAACACTGCCGGAGCACCGCCGCGATGATCGCGGGGCGCGCTTTCGGGCGACTCCATCGTCCGTACGGAACGATGGCGACCGCCTGACCGGGGGTGACCCGCCGTCCGTGAGGACAGTCAGGTGGGAGATCGGAGCCTCCACTTGTTGGCCGGGCACACCAGTGCCTGGCCGGTCATCACACAAGGTTAGCAGCTACCCGGGGGTGGTGCGAACCGCCGTACACCGGGCCCTATCGTGTGGGGCATGAGTGACACGCCCCCCGAGTCCGCGAACCCCGACTCCCCCGACTTCGACGCCCTGACCCGCGACATCGCGGAGGTCCCGGCGGTCGAGGTGATCGTGACGGTCGCCGTCAACCTGATGAGCGCCGCCGCCGTGAAGCTCGGTCTGACCGACGAGGGCGACAAGTACAAGGACCTGGACGAGGCCCGCAAGCTGGTCACCGCCCTGGCCGGGCTCCTCGACGCGAGCACGACCGAGATCAGCTCCTTCCACGCGGCCCCGCTGCGTGACGGTCTGAAGTCGCTCCAGCTGGCGTTCCGCGAGGCGTCCCTCGTCCGCGACGAGCCGGGCCAGGGACCGGGCGAGAAGTACACGGGCCCGGTCTACGGCTAGAACCTCATCCCACCCGTACGTAGAAGGGCTCGCCCGGAGGCGTCGCCCCGGCCGGCAGAACCGCCAGGTCGAGGCCGTGCACCAGGCGGGCCCTCAGCGTTTCCTCGGCGGCCAGCCAGCGTGCCACCCCGTGGATGCCTGCGGCGTGCGGTATGGCCGGCTCGAAGACCAGGGCGAGGGTGCCGTCGCCCGGGCCAGGGCCGAGGTAGGCGCGGAGCACCCCCCGCATGTGGCCGAGCGCGGAGCGAACCGCCTCCGCGACCGCCGGATCGGTGAGCGGGTCCACGCTGGTACGCCCCTCGGCGAGGGCCAGCAGCGCGGGCCCCGACAGCTCGAAGGACACCGGCCCCGACATGTCCAGCACGATCGTGTCCGCCTTCTCGTGCACGGCGGCCTGCAAAGCCTGGTGCAGCGGTACGGCCACGGGTCGCGCCGCCGGGTCCCAGCGGGCCAGCGAGTCGCTGGAGGTGAAGGCGGGCAGCGCGGTGCGACCGCCGGCCTTCAGGGTGGGTACCGCCATGTCGCTGGTCTTCTCGCGGCGCAGCCCGTTCTCGTCCACCTCGACCTCGCCGAGCACGGCCACCACGGGCACGAGCAGCCGGGCGCCCTTGAGGGCCGCCAGGACCGGATCGACGGCGCTGCGGTCCTCGGCCCAGGCGGCGAGCGCCGCGCTCAGTGCGGGATCGGCCGAGCCGTCGTCGTCGGAGTAGCCGGAGTCGAGAATGTTCTTGTTCGCCACGGTGACCGACCCTATCGGGGGGATCCTGCTGGGCTTGTGCGGGTCCCGAAACGCAGGAGACACAGGTTTCACACGTTTCTCAGAAACCGTTGACAGACATCTAACTTTCGTCTCACGGTTCGCACAGTCGCCGCCTCCACCATCGCGGGCATGGAGTCTTCCAGAGCCGCCCGCCGAAACCACCGCGCGCGTCCCTCCCGGCGCCGTCCGCTCCTCTACACCGCCCTCGCCACCGTGGCGATCGTGGGCGGTACGGCGGCCGGAACCGTGTACGTGAAGGCACAGGCGCACTCCGGCCCCGTATCGTCGGCCGCGACGCCGTCCGCCTCGGCATCGGCGTCGGCATCGGGCAGCGGGGAGGCGACGGTGGAACCGGTGACACAGCCGGCGGTGGACTACGACGCGCTGCTGGCCAAGGCCATGAAGGCGGTGACCCCGGCCGGCGACCAGAAGGTGTCGGTCGCCGTGCTCGACGTGGACTCCGGAGAGAGCGCCACGTACGGCAGCACGGCCTACGACACGGCGAGCATCGTCAAGGTCGACATCCTGGCGGCACTGCTGCTGCAGGCGCAGGACGCGGGGCGGCAACTGACCGCGACCGAGAAGTCGTACGCCACCACGATGATCGAGAACAGCGACAACGACTCCGCGACGGCGCTGTGGAACATCATCGGCACCGCGGACGGGCTCGACGCGGCCAACAAGACCTTCGGACTGACCGGCACCGAGGGCGGCGACGGCCCGCTCTGGGGGCTGACCCAGACCACGGCCGCGGATCAACTCACCCTGCTCCAGCAGGTGTTCGGGGACGACTCCAAGCTCAGCTCGGCCTCGAAGTCGTACATCCAGGGGCTGATGGGGAAGATAGAGGCCGATCAGCAGTGGGGGGTGTCGGCGGCGGCCGACGGCTCCCAGTGGCGGCTGAAGAACGGCTGGCTGGCCCGGAGCACGACCGGGCTGTGGGACGTCAACAGCATCGGGCGGGTGACGGCGGCGGACGGGCACGAGTACCTGATCGCGGTGCTGTCCAAGGGCAGCACGACGCAGAACAAGGGCATCACGCTGATCGAGGCGGCGGCGAAGGCGGGGGTCGCGGCGTTCGCGGACTCCGGCTCCGCTACGTCGGCCTCCGCGTCGGCCACCGACTGACGCCCGCGGGCTCTAGAACCCCGCGGGCCGTCTGCGCCGGCCGCGCCACAGGACGACCGCCGCGACGAGCAGGACTCCGCCGGCGCCGCCCGCGAGGGGGCCCGCCCAGTCGGACGTACGGCTGTCGGTCTTGGCGGGGTCGGGTCCCGCGCCGAAGTACTTCTTGCCGTAGGCGGCGGCGTGCAGGCTCGTCGGCTTGAGGGCGGCGGCGGCCTTGATCGCGGCGGCGGGGTCGATGAAGCCGAAGCCCCGGGAGTCGTCACGGCCGCCGGCCGGGGGGTTGCGGGCGGTGTCCTCGAGGAGCTTCTTGATCTGGGCCGGGGTCAGCCCCGGGTGGGCCGCCTTGAGGAGTGCCACCGCGCCCGACACGAAGGCGGACGCGGCGCTGGTGCCCCAGCCCTCGTAGTACTTGTGGTCGGGGTCGGCGATGACGACGTTCACACCGGGCGCGCTGACCGTGGCGTACCAGCGGCGGGTGGAGAAGGAGGCGCGGGTGCCGTAGCGGTCCACGGCGGTCGCGGCGATCACCCCCGGGTAGGCGGCCGGGTAGGAGACATGGTCGCCCTTCTCGCCGCCGTTGCCCGCGGAGGCGACGACGGCGACGCCCTTCTTCAGTGCGTACTGCACGGCCTCGTCCTCGGCGGGCTCGGGGTGCGCGGACGCGGAGTCGTCGCCGAGGGAGAGGTTGATGACGTCGGCGCCGTGGTCGGCGGCCCAACGGATGCCGTCCGCAAGGGCGTTGCCCCGGGTGGTACGGGCCTTGCTGCGCGCGGAGTCGCCGTCTTCGAGGATCACGCGGACGGGCAGGATCTTCGCCTCAGGGGCGACACCCATGACGCCGTCTTCATCGCCGGGGCCGTGTCCGTGCCCGGCGATGATGCCGGCCATGGCGGTGCCGTGCCGGGCCCAGGCCCGGTCGCCCGGCTTCGCCCCGAAACCGACCATGTCCTTGCCGGTGAGGACGTTGCCGACGAGGTCGGGGTGGTCGGCCTCCACGCCGGTGTCGAGGACGGCGACGGTGATGCCCCTGCCCTTGGTGGTCCCCCAGATCTCCTGGGTGTTCATGGCGTCCAGGGCCCACTCCTGGGCACGTATGCCGTCGGCGTGCGCGACGGTGGACGGGACCAGGGCGAGGGAGGCGGCCAGGAGGACGCTCACCAGCCCGGCCCGGCGGGACGTGACGCTCATTGGTTCCCCTCCGAGGCCTGCGAGGTCGGCGCGGTCTTGGACGTTTTCGACGTCTCTGAGGCCGAGGTCTCGGAGGGTGAGTCGACGGTCTTGCGCAGGCTCCGCTCGACCCGGTCGGCGAGCCCCTCCGCCTCGTTGCCGAGCCCCGACTGCGAGGGGGCCGTGGTGGAGCCGGAGGTGACGGCCTCATCGGCGGGTTCGGGTGCGGCGACGGTGCGGCCGTCCGCCCAGCCGGAGACGGCGTAGACGACGACGGGCGCGTCGGTGAGGACGGAGACGGTCCAGGAGGCCCGCTGTTTGTCGCCGAAGGCGGCGGCGACGGTGCCCTTCGCGGCGTACGGGCGGGGCAGGAGGTCGGTCCGGTCGCCGAGCTTCTCGTTCTTGAACCGGTTGGACAGCGAGGTCATCGCGGCGATGTCGGCCCGGGTGAAGAGGAGGCCGACCGTCGTGACATAGCTCTGGGTGGCGTCGGTGTAGGTGGCGCGCAGGAGCCGTTGGCAGCCGACCGGGGCGAGCACCTTGCTCAGCAGCGGGTCGAAGGCGCCCGTACAACCGGTGTCCGGGGCCACGGCGATCCGGGTCCAGGTGCGGTCGGCGCCGCCGGGGCCCGCGCCCTGGCCCTGCACGGTGGGCGGGAAGAGCTGGTCGACGGGCACGCTGTGCCACAGCTGACCGGCGGCGGCGAAGGTGCTCGCACTGTCGTCGCCCCCGTCGTCTCCGGTGAGCCAACTCCCGGTCACCGCACCGCCGATGAGACCGAGACCGAGCACGACACAGGCGGCGACAGCGGCGGTACGGGACCGTATCCGCGACCCCAACGGCCGTGGCCGCGCCCGCTCGTCGTACCCCTCGGGCTCCCCGAACGTCACAACCGGCCGTCCTCCGGCGGGAGTTACCGGGGCGCTCCAGGAAAAGGCGGGATCGGGACCGGAGTTGACCCCGGGCCGCGGCATTTCGGACGCGGGGCGGAGGGGCGGGCCGGGGGCGGCGGGCGACCAGGCGC
>NZ_JAEQAZ010000151.1 GCF_016654115.1 Streptomyces sp. MBT53 | reverse complement strand
CCCTTTGCCACAACGCACTGAAAGCCTGGCACCACAACCGCGAGACCGACAAGGCAGTCTGGCAACTGCCCCAGCCCCCACGCACGAACCCGCCCTGCAACAGGGCCCCAAAGGCACCGGACCGCGTGGCCCTGGCGTCCGCACCGGACAGCGGACACCATTTGAGAGGAACAACCGGTTCCGCCTGTCCGTAGTATCTCTATGCCAAGGCATTTTGCGGCGGCGACAGGTCCGCAGCTCCGGTACAGCACAGAGTGAGCGCTGCCCCGGTTCGAGACCGCTCGCCTGGATCACCGCCGCCCACCGAGGAAAGGCCAGCATCATGCCCGAGAGCACAACTGTCGCTACGGGACTGACATCCCAGTACATCACCCAGGTGGCCGGCGACCTCGAAAGCAACCTCAAGGAACAGGAACGCATCGGTGCCGAGATTGAGGCGCTGCAGGAGCAGCTGACTGCCCTGCAGCAGGACCACAGCGTGCTGGTGAACATGCAGCAGGTGCTCGGCGTTACGCACGAACCGGATGAGCCGTCGACCACGGCCAAGGGTGCCGCAGTGTCTTCTCCCCAGCAGAAGACCGCGGCCGCACCCTCCAGCGGGCGAAGGGCACGGAAGACCACAGTCGTGCGGGAAACGACGGCGAAGAAGCCAGCCACGTCCAAGGCCGGCACGACGGCGATCCGGCCCACGCTGGTGGAACTCATCCGCCGCCACCTCATCGAGCAGAACGAGCCCCGCTCCGCCGCGGAAATCTCCACCGCACTCGGCAAGGCTCACCCCGAGCGCGGCATCAAGACCAAGGTCGTACGCGTCACTCTCGAAGGGCTCGTGGCCAAGAGCAAGGCCCAGCGCACCAAGCAGGGCGCCTCGGTCTACTACACCGGCCCGGACGCGCCGGAACCGACCACTGTGCCCCAAGCCGAGGACACGGACCGCTGAAGCCCCGAGGCAGCAGCCGGTCGTAGCCATCAGGGAAGCGCGGCCACAGCCCTTCAATTGGCGGGCTGCGCAGTACGGCGCTCAGGACCGTGCCCGGGTGCCGTCGACGACTTGGTGCCGTCGAAAACCGCGAGCCATTCGGTCACAGACCGGGCGGGATGCCCTCCGTGAACCATGTCCTGTGCGGGCTGGCTGGCTGGCTGGCTGGCTGGCTGGCTGGCTGCCAATGGCGCCCTGCCGTCCGAGCTGGTCGACCGACTGATGGAGGTCGCGGACGCTGACATCGCCGCGGACCTTGCTCGCCGCACGGACCTCAGCCATGCACAGGCGGTTGCCCTGGCATCGCGCGTCGAGGAGAGTGCTGCATGGCTTGCGTACGAGGGCCGGCTGACCACCGCCGACATCGATCCCGCGGCACAGCCGCACGCCGCCCTCGCCTTGCTCTGCGAGCGTGTTGACAACCCGGAATGGGCACGCCTCCTAGCGAGAGATCCAGTCGTCGAGCACCGGGAGAAGCTGGCTGCCTGTTCCGGTCTCCCGTCCGATGTGGTGGAGACCCTCGCCGTTGACACAGACGTACGGGTCGTGGCGGAACTCGCGTTGTGGACTACGCCCGGAGTCGCCGCCAGGCTCGCGGGGCATCCGCATGCCGAGGTCCGCCGCGCGGCAGCGGCCGACCTGGCGACGCTCCCACCCCTGCTGGCGGCACTGCTCACCGGCGACGGACCGCCCCCGGCGCAGCGATGCCTGGTCTGCGACCGCGAAGAGACACCGTTCACACAGAGTCCACCGTGTACGACACCCAGCAGATGGCACTGCGGAACCCGACCGCACGGCATCGCCGTGAAGTACATACACGCCGCGCACCCGGACAAGGCCCTGCCGCGGATCCGCTGACCGGGCGACATCGCCCGAAGAAGGAAATAGGCCGCGCCGACGTCTGCACGGCACGGATGACCTGCGCGAATGAAGCGGATTCAGCGGGCCGCTGCTGCGGTCGTCGGCTCGACAGCGGGTGAGGCCCTCGGTTCCGCCTCGTCGTCTGCTCATGGCCTTTCCCGTACTGCACCCCACGTTTCCCGGATCCTTCCCGAATCACCGGACGCGACCACTTGCCATCGACCGACGGTCATTCTATGGTCGTACGAACGTAAGGCATACGGACGTACTTCAAAACCGAAGGAGCTCGTGATGGCGACAACTCGGCCGGTGGCACTCGTGACAGGCGCTTCCACCGGAATCGGAAAGGCGGCCGCCCTCGCGCTCGTCGCAGCGGGTTTCGAGACGGTGGGAACGAGCCGGAAGACATCGGGAGCCGACCGCCGCGACGGCGTGACGTTCCTCGCCCTCGACGTAGGCAGCGACGATTCGGTCGCTGCCGCGGTCGAGCAGGTGATCGAGCGGTTCGGACGGATCGACGTCCTGGTCAACAACGCCGGCATCGGCTCCTCGGGCGCTGCCGAGGAAAACTCTCTGGCACAGGCCCAGCGTCTCTTCAACATCAACGTCTTCGGTGTGATGCGCATGACCAAGGCCGTTCTCCCGCACATGCGCACCCAGGGAAGCGGGCGCATCATCAACATCTCGTCCGTCCTCGGGTTCCTCCCCGCGCCCTACATGGCCACCTACTCGGCGTCCAAGCACGCCCTGGAGGGGTACACCGAGTCCCTCGACCACGAGATCCGCGAACACGGGGTCCGGGCCCTTGTCGTCCAGCCGGGCGGTACCAAATCCTCGTTCGAGGCGAACACCGTCGAGCCCGACATGCCCATGCACATCTACGCGGAGCAGCGGCGGATCGCCGACCAGGTGGCGCTGGCGGTCAACGAGGAGGGCGACGACCCCACCACCGTCGCGAAGGCAATCGTCGCGGCTGCCACCGACACCAAGCCGAAGGCGCGGTACACCGCCGGCCGGAGCGCCCGGCTCCTCAGCGCGGCGCACCGCGTCCTTCCCGCCGGGGTCTTCGACGGACAGATCCGCAAGGCCAACAGACTTGCCGGCTGAGCCGGAGGGGCGGTTTCGGGCCCTGCCTCGAATCACCGGACGCGACCACTCGCCGCCGGCCGACGACCACCGCGCAGCCGCATGAACGTGAGACATGCGGACGTACTTCAAAACCAAGGGAGACCGTGATGACGACGACGAAACCGGTGGCGCTCGTGACGGGTGCCTCATCGGGGATCGGCAAGGAGACGGCCCGCGCCTTCGCCGCGGCGGGCTTCGAGGTGATCGGAACCGCCCGCAGCACCGCGCGGGTCACCGCGCCCGCCGGGGTGACCTACCTCGACCTCGACGTGACCAGCGACGAATCGGTCGCCTCCGTGGTCAAGCAGGTGATGGACCGGTTCGGGCGCATCGACGTCCTGGTCAACAACGCCGGCGTCGGCGCCAACGGCGCCGCCGAGGAGTTCTCCGTCGCCCGGACCCAGGAGGTCTTCGACGTCAACGTCTACGGCATCATGCGGATGACCAAGGCGGTTCTGCCGCACATGCGCGCTCAGCGGAGCGGACGCGTCATCAACGTCTCCTCCCTCAGCGGGTTCGTCCCCAGCCCGTTCATGGCGATCTACACCTCGACCAAGCACGCGGTCGAGGGCTACTCCGGGTCGCTGGACCACGAGGTCCGCGAGCACGGCGTCCGAATCCTGCTCGTCGAGCCCGGCCCGATCAACACCCCGTTCGGGGACCACAGCGTGCAGGGCGACACCCCGTTGCCGCTGTATGCGTCGGGACGGCGCACCTTCGACGAGGTGCTGGCGAAGAACACCAGCGGCGGCGACGATCCCGCCACCGTGGCCAAGGTGATCGTCGCGGCGGCCACCGACAAGAACCCGAGCCTGCGGCGCACCGCCGGCTCGACGGCCGCAAGCATCAGCGTGCTCCACCGCGTCCTTCCGGCCCGGATCTTCGACCGCATCGTCCGCAGGTTCAACCGGATGCCGAACTGAGGACGCGAGGGACGAGCGGCCGGCTGGAGGAACCCCGCCTCAGGGGCTGAACAGCGGAAGGCGACCGTCGGCCGAGCGCGACGGCGCTGAAGACGGCGGTGACGGTGCCTCGTTGGCGCAGTGATTCAGTGTCGCGGGGGTGACCGGCTCGAAGCCGAAGCTCTGGTACGGCACAGGGAAACCGACGACGAGAGGTCGGACGCCGCCGCTGCCGACTCTTTGGATTACGTTCGCAATATCATAGGCTGGTGAGATCGGTGAAGGGCGGCCGGCCCATCCGGCCGGCGAAGGAGTGTGTGCTGTGGTGCGGTACGGAAAAGAGCACAAGTCGGAGACGAGGCGGCGGATCATCGAGACGGCGGGCCGCCGGTTCAAGCAAGACGGTATCGACGGCTCCGGCGTCTCGACGCTCATGAAGGACGCGGGGCTGACCAACGGGGCCTTCTACGCGCACTTCGAATCCAAGGACGACCTCGTCACCACGGCAATCTCCGACCAGTTGAAAGTACAGGCCGAGAGCGTCGTCGCGCAGGCTGCGCCTGGCCGGGCCGGACTCGAGCAGATTGTGCGCGCCTACCTGTCGCCCCTGCACCGCGACAGCCTCGGTGACGGCTGCCCCAACGCCGCTCTGCTCGACGAGATCGGGCGCTGCACCGACACAACCAGGCAGGCGTATACCGACGGCGTGCTGGTCCTCATCGACGGCATTGCCGCCCGCATGGCACCCGACGCCCCGTCCTCCGCACGCGTGAAGGCGCTCAGCCTCCTCGGCCTGATGGCCGGGACGCTGCAACTCGCCCGCGCCCTGACCGACAGCCAACTCGCTCATGAACTCCTCGATCAGGGGATAAGCAACGCCCTCGCCCTGCTGGACGCCGGGCACCGCGTCTGACGCACCGCACCGCTGTCCGCGGGCTGTGGCTTTCGGAGGAGCAGCCCGATGCCGTCAGGTTTTCTCCAGTTGGCACTCAGGCGACGCCACCGGCCCCAGTCTCGACGCCGACTCCCCCGCCGGGTGGCCAGACGATCGGTACACCCTCGATGAGGGAAAGCGAGGACCTGATGAGTGCCGGCCACCCCGATCTCGCACTACTCGTCGTTTCGCCTGGGTACGGCCGGCTCTGGGGCGGAAACGCGAAAGTGCCTTCTTGACCTGGGACGATGAACCTCGGGGTGTGGGTGCCGTACCCGAGTCCCTGGCGTCCGTACTGCCTCCGGGGACGGTCGCTCTGGAATCACCGGTGACGGCGCTGACCGACGAGGGCGTGCTGGACTCTGACGGCCGATCGGTGCCCGCGCGAGCGGTGGTCGTCGCGACGACGCAGCCTCGGCGGCCCGGCTCGAGCCCGGGTTGACCGTGCCGCCGCACCGCACGGTCACCACCTACTACCACCCCGCGTCCCGCCGGCCGCTGCGCGAACCGACCCTCCTCACGGACATGCGACGACGCTTCACCAACAGCGTCGTACTGAGCGAGGTCCACACCGGCTACGCCCCGCGCGGGTACGCGCTGATCGCCACCTCCGTGCTCGGCGACGACAGCGAGGGACGGGAACAAACGACGCGCAACGCACTCGCCGAGTGCTACGGGACCGACACGGCGGACTGGGACCTGCTCACCGTCCGGACGGTTGCCGGAGCACTGCCGGCCATGGAACCGGGTCTCCCCCTCAGCCGCCGTACCCGGACGGCCGCCGGGCGCTACGTCTGCGGTGACCACCGGGCCACCGGCTCGGTGCAGGGTGCACTCGCCAGGGGCGCGCGCCGCCCGGGAGGTGGCCGCCGACCTGAGCTGAACCGGCGGGTCCGTGCACCGGGTTCACGGCGTCTGCTTGTCCCAGCGCCGGTCGGCGGTGAGCACCTCGTCCAGGTTGCCGAGGCGGTCCAGGCCTTGCACGGCCCGGGCGGTGCGCTGATTGGCGGCGAGCAGGTCGCGATGGCGGTGGGCGAAGGACCAGTAGCCGGTGGTGAAAGGACAGGCCCGTTCCCCCGCTCGGTCGCCGGGACGGTAGGCGCAGCCGTCGCAGAGGTCGCTCATACGGTGGATGTAGGCGCCGCCCGACGTATACGGCTTGGTCGTCATGCGACCGCCGTCGGCGTACTGGGACATGCCGGTGACGTTGGGCAGCATCACCCAGTCGTAGCCGTCGACGAAGCAGCGGTGGAACCAGTCGGTGACGTGGCGCGGATCCCAGCCCCGCTGGAGGGCGTGACTGCCGAGGATCATCAGGCGCGGGATGTGGTGGGTCCATCCCGTGTCCCGTACCTGGGCGAGGACCGTGGCGAGACAGCGGGCCGTGACCGCGTCGGAGTCGAGTTCGAGGAACCATTCGGGCAGCGCGGTGTAATGCCCCAGTCCGTTCTCGTGCCGGTAGTCCTCGCCGAAGTACCAGTACAGCTGCCACACGTACTCACGCCACCCGGTTACCTGCCGGACGAATCCCTCGACGCTGTTGACGGGAGCCCGGCCGGAACGCCAGGCCTCCTCTGCGGCGGCGACCGTCTCCCACGGGTCGAGCAGGCCGAGGTTGAGCGACGCGGAGAGCAGACTGTGGCTCATCACCGGGTCGGCGGCGAGCATGGCGTCCTCGTGCGGGCCGAACCCGGCGAGCCGATGGTCGACGAACCGGCGCAGTGCCGCGAGGGCCTCCCGTCGGGTGGCGGGAAACAGTCGCGGTCCGTCGCGGCCGACGAAACGGATGCCGTCCTCGCGCTCCCAGCAGTCGAGGTCGGCGCGCACCTCGGCATCGATGTCGTCCTCGCGGGGTCGGTAGGGCGCGGTGGCACCGAGGGTGCGTGCACCACGCGGGGGGCGTTCCCGGTTGGCCTGATCGTGGTTCCATCGGCCGCCGGCCGGACCGCCGCTATCCATGAGCAGGCCCAGCGCCCGGCGCGCCCATCGGTAGAAGTCCTCCTGCCGCAGCCGCCCGCCTCCGCCGTGCTCGTCGGCCCAGACACGGAAGGCGTCCTGAGGAACGAGAAAGCCCCGCGCGGGAAGCACCCGTACCTGTTCCAGGGAACGCACCAGTCCCAGAGCGGCACGTGAGGTGGGGTGATGAACGGTCACCGGATTGTCGCCTACCGCCTCGCGCAGCCCTTCACGGTAGGTGTCGGCGCGGACGTAACGGACTCGGTCGCCGAGTTCGGCGGCCCGGTGGCGCATCGCGGAGAGCACCAGGTGGGCCTTGGCGCGGTGGAAGCGGCGGCGCCGGAACACCGAGCTGGCCTCGATCATCACCACCTTGCTGTCGCGAGCGGGACCGCCCTCTTCCGGCGCGAGGAAGTGCGGGCCCAACTGGTCGCCGAACAACCAGTGCCAGTCGGTCATGGTCACTCCGTGAGGTGAGGGGCCGGCGCGGAGGTCCGGGCTCGTGCCGGTGCCACGCGGCTCCCGCAACCATCTCGGAGCCGCTGGGCACAGCAGCAACGTACGGGAGGTAGCGGAGTCGACTGGTACGGAAAGCGACCCGATCAGCCGTTGGGCGTAATCGCGGGCACCGCACGAGCGCGGCCCCGGGGCGCTGCCACCGGGCGGCGGCATCGTGGCACGGCTCTGGTTCAGAAAGCAGCCTGGCATCTCGCCCGCCTGCCGGTCGAGGACGTAGCCGTTGCGCGCCCGGTTGGACAGCGCCTACGCGGTGCGGCCGACGAGATGGACCCGTCGCCTTCTCACTGCCGGCCGGGCCCAAGGTCTAAAAGGATGTCCCACGCCGAAGCGCGCGAGTTTCCGGAATCTTGGCGGCCCAACCAGGCGAACTCACACCAGGAGTGTTGGCCGGCCAGCCGTCTGCGCGTCAGTTCGGACGGACTGGCAGTGATCCGGACTTGACCTTGGAGCCGGGTTGAAAGTTTACCGGCGATGACAGGGAGACCCGCGCGCGACCTTCCGAGTACGCCGGAGTCAACTGCGAGAGCGTCGAGGGACGTTGGACGCAGGCTCCATGACGGATCTCATCGCATGTGCGTCGAGTTCGGTTCGTGGCGTGTCAGCGGCGCCGGTGAGGGTCGGCGGGGACGCGTCACACTGAGCCGCTGATACTCCGCGTGACACGTCCCCGCCGGCCGGCAAGCAGAAGGGCCTGCCGCAGGTCAGGCCGTCTTCTTGAAGACGAGCACTTCCGTGGACGCCACGCCCAGGGGAGCCAGGAAGTGGGCCTCAAGGGTGAGGCCGAGCGTCGCGAAGAGGTCCACGCACGTGCGTCGGGGCATGGCGGCCGGGAACGAGTCGTGACCCGTCCCGCCCTTCGTCGCCCAGACACGCATCGCCTCCGGGTCGAGACAGGTCTCCGTCATGACATCGAAGACGATCCGCCCGCCCGGCCGTGTGACGCGGGCCATCTCGAAGAAGTAGCGGCAGGTGCCGAGGAAGGTCAGGGTGTTGAAGACTTTGTGCGCCTGGACGAGGTCGACGCTGACGTCCGGTGTCGCGTCGAGACTGAATCCTGTCACCGGTTGAGCGACCACTCCGAAGGTGTTCACCAGGTAGGTGGCCCAGGGCTCCGCCGTCTCGTAGATCTCGTAGCGGGTCGGCGAGCACTCCTTCAGCGTCTTCTCCAGGTACCGCCCGGATCCGGGGCCGATCTCCAGCACCGAGTCAGGTACCGCGGCGAAGACGCCGAGGGTCCGTAGTTCGTCGACGGTGGACTGGGTGGCCCCCGGGGTCCCGTTCATGACCTCGTCGATGTAGTCGCCCACCGACAGACCGGCCGCTCGCGCTGCCCGCATCGTCGGCTCGAACGGTATGAAATCGTCGACTCCGCCTTGAGGGACGGTGCTGCGCACGAGTTGGAACCCCGTGCGTTCCAGGAGCCGCTTCGCCCCGGACTTCGCCCTGCCTGCTGCCGTCATCGGTCCACTCCTTCCCGGGCCGCCAATGGCGCCCGGCCTTGCGCGGTGCGCAACTCGTACGTACGCCTTGAGCGAGCGCCGGCGCGCTCGGCTGGGACCCGAGCAGCAACACGGCCTCGGACCTTCGGATGTGCTGTGGTGGACGGGCCGATGCGGCCCGCGGCGACGACGGGCACAATCGCTCGCGTCGCAAGTGACATGCGGTTCAAAGGACTTCCCTCTGCCACGGGACTCGCGCGGAGCGCGCGTGCCGGAATGGCGGACAGAACCGTCCCCGAGGAGGACGGGTGAGTACACCGGAAGCCGTACGGATACCGCTGTGGCGGATCAAGCGGCGGGGTACGGCAGGGGTAGGTGCGGCGGGCCGCGGCGGACCACTGCGCCGGCCAGCAGAGCTGATGACGAGGGAGCCCGCGTCGGTCCGGAGTCCACGCGCCCGGCGGCCCCGGACTCCGTTGCTTTGTATGCGATATGACCAGGAACCAGGAGCGTGCGCAGCAGTGCGCGCAACGCGCACCACTCCTTCCCGGCTGCGTACAGCACGCGGCGCACACTGTCGTCGAGTCCATGCAGCAGGACCGCGCAGAGCAGGGCCAGCAGGATGTGGCCGATCACCACGGGCCACCCAGCGAGAACAGAGGACGGCAGCAGTCCGTGGTCCCGGAATGCGACCGAGCTGTCGGCGAGGACGAACCAGTACCCGATGACGGCCTGGCAGCCGAACGCCAACAGCACTTGCGTACGGAGCGACTTGCCACTGCCGGCACCGGGCAGTGCCACGACGAACAGGAAACAAGCCGCCAGCGCCTTCACGAGCCGAGACGGGTTCGATTCGAAGGCCAGGTCATGCACGATCACCGTGACCATGGTTCCGAGCAGGGAAAACATGCCTGCTCGGGCGACTGCCATCGTCGCCGCAGGTGGCACGTGGCCACGGCGGCCCACAGTGAAAACGCGCAATCTTCCCCCCTCCGACAATCAGACATCATGGGTCCTAGTACGCGACTTGTCACCTTTTCTGTCCTGTCGGCCCGGGTGTCGCCCTCTTTCAAGCGCGTCTCGACGACATCCGATCACCCGGACCGTCCAGGCGGTCGCCCTGGTCAACCATGACTTGCCCGGCGGCCTCCAGGACGAGTCCGGCAGGAAAGGACCCACGATGCACCCCGCGACTAGTCGGGGAGGCGGAAGTGACGCGCACGTGACGCGGTCAGCTCATCCGCGGCAGGAGCAGCCGTGGGCGCAACCGCAGGAATCCTTTGCGCCGTCGGCCTCCTTCAGCGCCGTAAGGCCGGTGGGAGCGCAGTAGTTGTCGCCGTGCCATGCCTCCCGGCCCTCCTTGACCGCGACGGCGGCGATGACCAGGGCGGCTATCGGGTCGGCCCAGGTCCAGCCGAAGAGGGAGTTGGCGAGCAGGCCGACGAGGAGGACGGCCGACAGGTAGGTGCACAACAGGGGCTGCCTGGAGTCGGCCACGGCGGAGGCGGAGCCCAGTTCGAGACCGGCACGGCGTTGGGCGGCGGACAGGAACGGCATGATCGCCAGGGAGAGGGCGGCCAGCACGATGCCGGGCGTGGAGTGCCCGGCATCGCCGGTGCCGGTCAGGGCGCGGGCCCGTTCGCTGTTCGAAGACGATCGGGCCGACCTGGCCGGTCGCTGAATGCCTTCTCTGGCGTTCATGCAGGACAACGCGGAGAGGAACATGGCGCCTTTGAGCTGCCGGTTTCCGCTCCGGGGCGCGTGCTCTGCGTGGATCGAGGTTCCGGACGACTTCGTGGCCGGGGCGAGGCCGGCGTAGGAGGCGAGGTGGGCGGCGGCGGGGAAGCTGGTGCTGTCGCCGACGGTGACCAGCAGGACGGCGGCGGTCCTGACGCCGACGCCGGGCACCGATCGAGGCGGGCTGGTCCACGATCACCAGGACGGTGCCGAACTTCTCGGTGAGCCTGCCGAAGACGGCCCGCAGCTTCGGCTCGCTGTTCGGCAGCTGCTTGTCGAAGACCTTCTTTCCGGCGGGAGTCAGCCCGTGGCCGTGATGGTTGCTCCTGCCGACGTCCAGGCCGAGGAACACGCCCACGTCTTCGGTGTCGAACAGCGCGCCCTTCCCGGGGTGTTGACGGTGCCGGCCCCGGCAGTGGTGTCGTACGCGCGCATCCACGTTATGCAGACCTGCCATCCGCAAGGTGTCCGGCATGGCGCCGGACCGGGTGGCGGCCGGGCCTCTCATCAGCGTCTCCGACGGCACCTCCCGGACCCGGTGACACCCCCCAGGTCATCGACTTCGACAGGGGGCAAAAGTCATGCCGGGCCCGGAGGCCGACGGCCCCATTGCAGGACCGCGAAGAAGACAACGGGGCGATCGACACCGAGCGGCGGGCCGGCCTGCTCGAAGCCCACCGCGACGACGGCTTCGCCATCCTCGCCGTGGTGGTCCCCCTCTGCGGAGCCTCAACCTCTCTGACCACCGTCGGGGACTTGCTCGGACATCCGGTGCAGCAGGTCAGGGGCCCGCATCTGACGCACCTCAGCTCCGACAGCACGGGTTCAATTTCAGTGGTCGACAGCGCACGCGCGCCGGACGGACCTGGGCCGCAGGGCCGTCCGGCGGCTGGGGCCGGGGCGGTCAGTGCGCCGCCGGGTGGTGGCCGACGGTGATGCCGCAGGCGAGTGCCGCGGTGGGGCCGGCGTAGACGGTGACGCCGGTGGACTTCCTCCACACGTTGATGAGGAAGGTGTCCGGGTGGTCGGTGGCGGTGATGCTGACGCCGTAGCCCTTGACGCCGTTGAGGGTGCCAGAGCCCTGGTAGCGGGCGCGGGAGCCGGTGACCACCAGCCAATCGGACGACGTGGAGCGGAACTTGAGGCCCGCCGCCTTGAAGTCGAAGGCGACCCTGCCGGTGGGGGTGGTGGCGTTCCTGGCGTAGGAGAGGGAGAAGGAGAAGGCTGCCTTTCCTGTCAGCCGCCGGGACGCGGGGTAGGCGCCGGCCGGCGAGGCGAAGGTGCCGCTACCCACGGCCCAGCCGGCCGCATGGTCGTAGACGACGAGGTCGGTGAGGGTCCTGGAGGTGGCGGCCCCGTCGTCGTCGGTGACGGTGACGGTCGGATGGTAGATGCCGGCCTTGCGGTAGGTGTGGCCCGCTCCGCAGGACGTCGGGGCTGTGCCGTCGGCCCAGTCGACCGAGCAGGTGAGCGTGTCACTGCTGCCCGGGTCGGTGTAGTGAGTGATGAGGGTGATCTTCGCGCCCACCGATACCGGCTTGGCCGGTCCGGTGGCGTCGCGAATGACTGGGGCCGCGTTGGTGACGGTGACGGTGAGGGTGTCGCTGCTGCGGCCGCCGGTGAGGGTGACCTCGTAGGTGCCGTTGTCGGTGCAGGTGATGGCGGGGGTGAGGGTCCTGGCGCGGACGATGGTGCACGGGGCGCCGGATGGAACACTCCACTTCGGGGTGCTGTCCGCGCCCGAGAGGGCGCCGGTGAGGGCGATGGCGCTGCCCTCCGCTCCAGTGGCGTCGGGACCGGCATGCGCGACGGTCACCGGCTTGATGCTGGTGAGGGTGGGGACCACCGTCTTGATCAGGCCGTCGGCGTCGAACTCCAGCTTGTCGATGGTGGTTTCGCGGTGGGTGCCGTCGCCGCCCGGGATGGCGAACCGGTGGTAGGCGATGTACCAGTCGTCGGTGCCGGGGACCCGGACCACCGAGTGGTGGCCGGTGCCCTTGATGCCGAGCGCCAGGTCCTTGGACAGGATCACGCCGCGCTTGGTCCAGGGGCCCATCGGCGAGCTGCCGGTGGCGTACGCGACCTGGTAGTTCTCGTCGCCGGTGTCGTTCTCCGACCACATGAAGTAGTAGACACCATGCCGCTTGATGGTGAACGCGCCCTCCCGGAAACCGTCGGGAGTGATCGTGGCGACCTTGGAGGTGTCCAGGGAGATCATGTCGTCGTTCAGCGGGACGACGTACGCGCCGCCGTTGCCGAAGTAGAGGTAAGACGTCCCGTCGTCGTCGGTGAAGACCGCCGGGTCGATCATCTGGCCGCTGAATGTGCCTGCCGCGAGGAGAGGTTTGCCGAGCGCGTCCTTGAACGGGCCGGTCGGGGAGTCCGAGACGGCGACGCCGATGTTGGCGTCGGCGCAGAAGTAGAAGTAGTACTTGCCGTTCTTCTCGGTGATCGTCGGCGCCCAGGCCCGGCTGTCGGCCCAGGAGACGTCCGGACCCAGGTCGAGGATGACGCCGTGGTCCGTCCAGTGCACCAGGTCGGTGGAGGAGTACGCCTTGAACTGGGTGCCGCTCCAGCCGGGGAACCCGTCGGTGGTGGGATAGATGTAGAAGGTGTCGCCGAAGACCACGATGTCCGGGTCGGCGTTGAGACCGGGCAGCACCGGGCTCTTCATTTCAATCGCTTGTACGGTCCAGACGCGGGTCGCGCCGTCCGAGCCGGTGACGGTGTACCTGACCGGCTTGGTGAAGTTCCGGACCGTCCCGGAGATGGGGCTGATGGTCGCACCGTTGGCCAGGGTGAACTCCGGTGCCAGGGCGGTGAGTTCGGTGCCTTCCTTGACCGGCAGCACGATCCGGCTCTGGGTGTCGGTGACGATCGCGTCGGTCTTCAGCTCGGGCAGCCTGGCACTGGCGATACCGGTGGTGTTGCCGCTCAGCTCCAGCACCTCGGCCGCGGACAGCGCGCGGTTGTAGATCCGGAAGTCGTCCACCTGGCCGGCGAAGTAGGGATCGGCGGCGTACAACGACTTGCCGATGTAGCCGCTGTAGCCCTTCGAGGCGTCGTAGAGGTCCGACGGCTTGATGGTCACCCCGGTGGTTTTGGCCACCTGCGCGCCGTTGAGGTAGAGGACCGCGCTCCCGGTGGCGCCGTTGAGGGTGACGGTGATGTGTTTCCACTCACCGGCGGCGAGCTTCGAGCCCGCCGACAGCTTCGACTCGGCGCCCCAACTTCCGGTGGTGACAGCCGAGTAGAGACTCCCGCCGCCGTTCGCCGGTGTCGCGAACAGGTACTTGTCGCTGTCCGGGCCGAGGCCGAAGAGCCACTGGTTGACCGCCGTCGACGTCGGATCCCACTTGGCGTAGGTGGAGACGGTGACGCTGTCGGTGTCCTTCAGCACGCCGTTGGGGATCTTGACGTACGGCGAGGTGGAGGAGGAGCTGGAGCCGCCTCTCATCACGAACGAACCGCCGTGCACGCCAGTTCCGAAGGCCGGGGTGTTGACGTAGGTGCCGTGGTTGCCGTGGCCGCTGGAGTCCCGGACGACGTTGCCGGACGTCTCGTCGAAGTCGTAGCGCAGGACCAGTCCCGACGGGATGTCGGTGCCGCCGTCCTTGGACACCGTGACATGGGCCTGGACGTGGAGTGTGGCGCCGTCCGGCAGGGTGCCGTTCACGGTGAACGTCCCGGCCGACCCGTATGCCGACGCCGGGACGTCGTCCCAGGTCACGGCGACCGGGCGGGTGATGCCGTCGGCGTACTTGGCGATGACGGTCGCGGGCAGCACCGGCGCGCTGCCGATGGCGGTGGAGACCGTCACATCCTCGGCGCTCTCCACCAGCTCGTCGGGCTGGTAAGCGCGCAGCACCCGGTTGTACTCGGCCTCGGTGACCGGCAGCACGGTTCCGTGGCGTGGCGACGACGGCAGCGAGTAGTCGGTGGACGGGGTCCAGACGCCCGAGTCGAGGTCGGTCGTCTCGAACGGTATGTAGCCGCGGCCCCCGAACTCGTCGAGGAAGAGATACCACTTCTCCTCGGTGTTCGACTTGAAGACCAGCGGGCCCTCGGCGGCGCTCATCGCGCCCTTGCCGATGCCCTCGGCCACGGAGGCGTAGTCGGTGTCGAGGATCGAGTCGGCCTTCTCCTCGAAGATGAACTTGCTGTTCGGGGAGGAGGAGGTGTTGTTCCGCTCATCCTTGGAGAAGCGGTAGTACTGGCCGTCGTGCTCGATCATCGTGGAGTCGATCACCGAGTAGCCGCGGTCGATCCACACCTTGGGCTTACTGAAGGTGCGGAAGTCACGGGTGGTGGCGTACATCATGCGGTTGTAGGTGTCGCCGGTGTGCGCTTCGTTGTCGTAGATTTTCGACGCCCAGAAGACGACGTACGAGCCGAGGGACTTGTCGTAATAGGCCTCCGGTGCCCAGGTGTTGCCGGCCTCCTTCGGCGAGACCGTCACCAGCCGCTGGTCGGTCCAGTGCACCAGGTCGGTCGACTCCCACACCATGATCGCCCGGCTGCCGGTGCGCTGCGCGGCGTCCCAGTCGCCGTTGCCGTAGATCCGCAGGTCGGTGGCAATCTGGTAGAACTTGTCGCCTTCGGGAGAGCGGATGATGAACGGGTCGCGCAACCCCTTCTCGCCCAGAGTCGAGGTCAGCACCGGGTTGCCGTTGTTGATCTCCCGCCATTTCAGCGGGTCGTTGCCCTTGCTCAGGCCGAAGTGGACCTGCTCGCCGTCGGCGGTGCCCTCGCCGGTGAAGTAGCTGAAGAGGTAGCCGGACTTGGCTTCCGGCACCGGGAGTTCGGGCACCTTGGCGGTGAACGTGCGGGTCGCGGATGCGTCATTGCGCCTGACGGTCGCGGTCAGCTCCACGGCGGCCGAACCCTTGCCCGCGGCCGGGCGGTTGACCACCCCGTCGGCGGAGACGACGGACGGGTCGGCGGACGACCACTCGACCTCGGTCGAGTAGTCGCCGTTCGCGGGCAGCGTCAGATTCCCGCGTACGTCGTCGATGTTCGGGACGGTCAGCGAGGCTGCGGCCCGGTCCACGGCGTGCTGGTCGTCGAAGTCCGCCAGCACGGTGATGTCGAAGGACTTGGTGTCGGTCACCGCACCCTTCTTGAGCGTCGCGGTGAGCGTCGCGTGACCATCGGGCTCACCGCTCGCAGGGCGGGTGACTGCGCCGGTCGCCGACACCACGGACGGAGCGTCGCTGGACCAGCTGATCGAACTGCCGCCCGCCGTACCGGCGGTGGGCAGCGTCAGGTCCGACACGACGGCGCCGGTGCCGTCGCCGAGGCTCAGCGCGGCCTTGTCCCGCGCGACCCCGTCCGTGGCGATCGGCAGCGCCAACTGCTCGACCTCGGAGGCGTCCAGCGCCCGGTCGTAGACCCGGAAGTCCTTGATCCTCCCCTTGAAGTACTTGTCGCCGGAGTAGAGGGAGCGGCCGATGAAGTTGGCGGTAGTGGTGCCGCCGCCGATCGAACCCGGCGTGATGCTGACGGCGGTGTTGCGGGCGACCTCCACACCGTCCTCGTAGAGCACGCCGGTGCCGCTTGCCGTCTGCGTGTAGGAGAGGTGCTTCCACACGGTGCGCGGCAGGTTGTACGAGGCGGCGGGCGCGGTGGTCTGCTCGGTCGACCAGTTGCCGGAAGCGATGGAGGTACGGAAGGTGTTGCCGGTGGTGAAGAGATAGCCGTTGCCGTTGGAGCCGCTGGAGTTGCCGAATCCGTAGATGAAGTACGGACTGGCCTGCGCGGAGTCGATCTGCACGTCCAGTGAAACGGTGATCGCGCTCATGCCGCTCAAGATGTTGTCCGGCACCTTCACGTAGGTGTCGGACCCGTTGAGGGTGAGGCCGTCGCCGGCGTTCCAGCCGGCGGTGCCGTTCACGGTGCCGTCCCGGCCGTGGCCCGAGGAGTCGGCAGCCAGTTGGCCGGAGGCCGCGTCGAGTTTGTACCAGAGGGCGAGGCCGTCGGTGATCTCCGAGGAGCCCGCGGTGGCTGCCGGGTTCGTGGCGTGTGCGGTGGTCGGCAGCAGCGTCATGCACATCGCGGCGAGGGCAACCGCTGCGAGCCTGGGCCGCCGGGACCCGCTCCGGGACTCACTCCAGCTTGCCCTAGACATGACAAATCGATGCAACATCGGCGGTTGTTCCTCCACGGGCAATCGGGGCAGAGAAAGGCCGACGGTGCGGCATTTCGACAATGTGATGTTGTGTTTCGAGAGTGTCAAACGGTCCGTGGCGCAGCGTCAAGAGGCGAGAGCACATGTGCGGCCGGTCGGACGATCCAACGTGACGTGGAATGAATTCCGGGGTCGGTGAGTGGACCTGTTGGCATGTCGCATCCGGTCCCGTCCTCCGTGGAAATCCGCAGTTCAAGGACGAGCGTGCGGAGCTGATTCGGGGGGCGGGATGACCGGATCGGCGGCCGACTGAACGGGCACGGATCGTTCTGGCGTCCGCCGACGGCAGGTCGAGCGGGGGCGTCGCGCTGCCCGTTGGCGTAGCGGTGAAGACGGTGAGAAAGCGGCGCGGGGACTCCTCGCGACAGGCGGACGACCGGTCTTGGGGCACCGGCCACATCGGTGGGCGGAGGACCGACCTGGTCCTGAGTGAGGTGAAGCGATATCGGTTCACCCGGTGTGCGAGGCGGGCGCAGGCATGACGAGCACCTACCGCGCGCCAGAAACCGCACCCCCGGCGTCCGGGCAGACAGCTTGTCGACTCTCTTCCGCCCTTTTCCGGAGGGTTTGGTCCTCGGCGTCGAGATTCGCGGTAACAGCCGCCAGCACGTCGAGCTTGCCCCAAGCCTTCGCAGGGCGGCCGGTGGTCGGCCCGCCCTGCGAGGCGGTGTCCGCGAGCAGTTGTGTCAGGCGGGCGCCTCGTGGACCGAGGCTGTCACCTCCTCCACCCCGAACTGCGCCACGGGCTCGGGCGCGGTGGGTGGGGGCGCGAGCATCAGCCGTAGGCCGAGGGGGGCGCAGAGGGGGCCCAGGGCGCACATCGCGGCGGAGCTGACGAAGGCGGCATCCAGGTGGCCGGCGTCGTAGCCGAAGCCGAAGCCGCCGAAGTACGGGGCGAAGAGGGAGGCGAAGCCGAAGAACATGCCAGGGACGAGAGCGAAGGGCTTCAGCCGGCCGGTTGCCAGGAGTGTGCCGTTGACGACGAAGACGACCACAGCCAGGGCGAGGGTCTGGGCGAAGGCGCCGGTGCCGAACATCGTGCCTGTCTCGCGGTTGAGGAGGACGGCAACGACACCGAAGCCCGCCCCGGTGGTGGTCGCGGTGACCATGGCGAGCGCGTTGGAGCGGCTCGGACCGCCCTGGAGGGGCGTTCCCGCCCACGTGATGAAGATGGCCCAGGTCGGCATCTTGAGCGGGCTCATCAGCAGGAAGACGGTGGCGAAGTCGACGATCGAGGCACTGACCTCGTGCTGGAGTCTGATCCGTCCGAAGTTCATGGCCAAACCAACCCCCCTGGCTTGGCCAGCAGTTCCTTCAGACCCGTGTCGATGAACTCTTTGTCCTCGGGGTTGCTGCCGTGGCCGGCGAAGTGGCCCCAGATACCGGGGATCACACGGAGTTCGGCGCCGGGGATGTGGCTGACGGCCCAGGCCTCGTCCTCCGGCGGGAAGTAGAGGTCTTTCTCGGCGGGCATGTCGAGCGTGGTCGCCCGGATCGAGCCGAGCGCCGCCTCCGTGTCCCCGTCGAAGCCAGGGGTGAGCCAGACGTCGCCGTTCTGCCAGGTCCACAGCATGGTGAGGAGGTTGTTGGGGTCGCGGCCGTCGAGGAAGAAGCCCTCCCAGAAGCCGACGAGGAAGTCCTCAGGGAGGTGCAGCCGAGTTTCTCGTACTCGTTCTCCCAGTAGAACGCCTGCGAGAAGCCCCATCCGGCGTACACCCGGGCGAGCGCCCGCAGTCCGGTGGTCGGCCACTTCTCGTCGTACCAGCCGCCCTTGTAGACGGCGTCGGCGGTCAGCGCGGCCTTGACGCCTTCGAGGAAGACCTTGTTGTGGAGGCTGGTGCGCGGGGAGCCGCAGAATGGGGCGATCCGTTCGACCATCTCCGGGTGGCTGACGGCCCATTGGCAGCTCTGCCCGGCGCCCATCGACCAGCCGGTCACGAGAGTGATCTTCTCGACGCCGAACTCCTCGGTGACCAGGTTGTGTTAGGCCTCGATCTGGTCGTACACCGTGATGTGCGGGAAGCGGGCGCGGTCGTAGGGCGGCTGGGTGTTGCTCGGTGAGGTGGACAGGCCGTTGCCGAGCATGTTGGGGACGATGATGAAGTAGGGCTCGGGGTCCAGGGCCATGCCGGGGCCGATGAGCCACTCGTTGTCCCAGTGCCGGCCGGAGTAGCAGGTGGGGTACACCATCACGTTGGACTTGTCGGCGTTCAGTTCGCCGTACGTGGTGTGGGCGAGGGTGGCGCGGTGCTGGGTGGTGAAGTTACCCAGCTGGAAGGTGAGATGTTCACTCATGGGATGTCGTCCTTTCGGAAAACGGCGGGGACTGCGCTTTCAGGAGGTGACGGCGCACTGGCCGCGGTCGGCCTTCCTCGGGCACTCGGCCGTCGGCTTGATGTCGAAGTCGAAGATCGCCGCGGGGAGGTAGAGGGTGCTGCACGCGTTCGGGATGTCGACGACTCCGCTGATCCGGCCCTCGATCGGGGCCGAGCCGAGGAGGTAGGCCTGCTCGCCGCTGTAGCCGAAGGTGCTGAGGTAGTCCACGGCGTTGAGGCAGGCGGTGCGGTACGCCATCGTCGCGTCGAGGTAGTGGTTGGTGTCCGTGTCGTGGTCGACGGAGATACCGACGAACGAGATGAACTCGGTGGACCGCGGTGCGACGTTGCCCGGCATGAAGATGGGGTTGATGGTGACCCCGTACTTCTCCATGCCGCCCTTGATCAGGTCGACGTGGAGGTCGATGTAGCCGCCCATCTCGATGGCGCCACAGAAGGTGATCTCGCCGTCGCCCTGGCTGAAGTGCAGGTCGCCGCCGGACAGCAGGGCGCCGGGGACGAGGACGGGGTAGAAGACGCGTGAGCCGCGGGTGAAGTACTTGATGTCGTGGTTGCCGCCGTTCTCGCGGGCCGGGACGGTGCGGGCGCCTTCGGCGGCGATGCGGGAGGCGGTCTCGCCGCTCGCGGTCCCGGCCAGGGCGCCCGCGGCCAGCGGGGGCAGGGCGAGTGCCGGCACCCGGTGCGGGTCGGTGTCGATGAGGGCCTGCTCGCGGGCGTTCCAGCGGGCCAGCAGTTCGGCGGAGGGCGCGATGCCGAAGAGGCCGGGGTGGGTGATGCCGGTGTAGCGGACGCCGGGGATGTGGCGTGAAGTGGCCTGCTGGCCGTGGAAGTCCCAGACGGCTTTGTAGGAGTCGGGGAAGCGGTCGGTGAGGAAGCCGCCGCCGTTGTCCTTGGCGAAGACGCCGGTGCAGCACCAGCCCTGTCCCGATCCCTCGCCCTGCGACTGCGGCACGGGTCCGAGGTCGAGGATGTCGACGACGAGCAGGTCACCGGGTTCGGCGCCCTCCACCGCGATGGGCCCGCTGAGCATCGAGGAGGCGGGAGACAGTGGGACCCGAGGCCACCGCGCCGAACATGGCCGGCTCGGCTCCCAGCATGCCCACGTCTGCCAGGCAGGCCCCGCCGAGCGCGTCCGCGAGGGCCTCATCTAGCAGGATCTCCCCCGGATCGTGCACCGCCCCTGACCGCCCTCGGCATCACCGGATGAACCCGGACAGACCTCGATCATGCAAGGGACCCTGCCCGACATCGCCTCACAGGTTGAAAAGATCGGGAGAAGACGGCCTCAAAACACACTTCGACGGTCTTCGAAACCTTGGCGCCCGTCCGCCAACGGCTCCTAAATTGAGGCGCCGAAGAACCGGCCCAAACGAGGGGATCGACGCGCTCCGGCAGGAGAACGTAAGGGGGCTACGCATGACGCGCTTTACTCCCCTGCAGTGACGCCCGCTGGGGGACGACTGAGCACCGCTCAGACCCGCGAGCGGTACCCGAGAGCAAACAGGGTCACAAGCCATCGCTTGGGCGCGAGGCTGATCCCCGACATCCGACGAGAGAACACGAGGGAACCCATGCGCACCTTCAGAAAGACCGTGGCTGTCGGCGGCACGATGCTGAGTGCCGCGGCGCTCGTCATTCTCCCCACAACGCACGCCAGCGCCGCCTCGAACTGCTGGCCAAAATCCAGTTCCGCCGGCCAGGTGTACATGCGGGCTCCGTATTTCGGGAATGTCTACCCGGTCTTCTACTGCAACAACCTCGGGGGAGAACCGATCCACGAATTCCCCGATCGTGGCAATGTTGTGGGCTACATGAACAGCACGACCAGCTGGTTCCTTTGCCGGGACGACTACGGCGATCTCAACGGCGAATACAACAATCCCGGTCACGGCAGCCGTTGGATCTACACCGAGGCCGACAACGGCCAGTGGGGTTTCATGAACGACAAGAACATCTCCAGTGAGACCAACCCGCTGGAGGAATGCTGACCCCAGACCCGGGCAGGCTTGGCTACCGCCAGTACGGTCGTTTGCAATCTCCATCCCCCGTCGGTGGAGGAAATGGCCGCCCACCCCCGCCCCTTCGCCCCTTCGCCCCTGTGGAGGAACCCGCTGCCGCATGACGGCGTCAGTGCCGCGC
>NZ_JAEQAZ010000150.1 GCF_016654115.1 Streptomyces sp. MBT53 | reverse complement strand
CGGCGGATCCGCCGGGCGAGCAAGGTGAAGAACCCCAGCGTGACGGCGAGAAAGCCGAGCAGGACGAGGTACGGCAACAACGCGGACATGCCCTCGACCCTACGTCCCGCTCCGCACCCGCCCCATTGACGTGCTCACGACCCTTGCCTATCTTGCCGTTCGAAGTGCTGACCGACGTCCGATATCTCGAACTGGACATTCGAGCATCGCGCACGATCCGATACGAGCCGCGGAGTATCCATGTCACGCACCAGCCGCACCCGCCTGAGACTTGCCTTGGGGGCAAGCGCTTTCCTGCTGGCGACGGCCGTCGTCCCCGTCCCCGCCCACGCCGCCGACGTCACCGACTACGCGATCACCGTCGACCCCGGGACGCGGGGCGCCGCGATCGACAGGACGATGTACGGCGTCTTCTTCGAGGACATCAACCGCGCGGCCGACGGCGGCCTGTACGCCGAACTCGTCCAGAACCGGTCCTTCGAGTACTCCACCGACGACAACAAGTCGTACACCCCGCTGACCGGTTGGACGGTCGCCGGTACGGCCCAGGTGGTGAACGACGCCGGCCGCCTCAACGAGACCAACCGCAACTACCTTTCCCTGGCGGCCGGTTCGGCCGTCACCGACGCCGGCTACAACACCGGCATCGCCGTGACGGACGGCGCGAAGTACGACTTCTCGGTGTGGGCCCGCGCCGACAGCGGCACCACGCTCACCGTGAGCCTCCAGGACACCGGCGGCACCCTGGCGACCGCCCACCAGGTCGCCGTGCGGAAGAACGGCTGGGCCAAGTACAGGGCCACGTTCACCGCGACCCGCACCAGCACCACGGGCCGCCTCACCGTCGCCTCCACGGACGCGACCGCCCTCGACATGGTCTCCCTCTTCCCCCGCGACACCTACAAGCACGAGCCCAACGGCCTGCGCAAGGATCTCGCCGAGAAGATCGCCGCCCTGCACCCGGGCTTCGTGCGCTTCCCGGGCGGCTGCCTGGTCAACACCGGTTCCATGGACGACTACAGCGCGGCCTCCGGCTACCAGCGCAAGCGCTCGTACCAGTGGAAGGACACCGTCGGCCCGGTCGAGACCCGCGCCACCAACTCCAACTTCTGGGGCTACAACCAGAGTTACGGCCTCGGCTACTACGAGTACTTCCGTCTCGCCGAGGACATCGGCGCGATGCCACTGCCCGTCGTACCGGCCCTGGTGACCGGTTGCGGCCAGAACAAGGCCGTGGACGACCCCGCGCTGCTCAAGCGGCACATCCAGGACACCCTGGATCTCATCGAGTTCGCCAACGGCCCGGTCACCTCGAAGTGGGGCGGACTGCGGGCCAAGATGGGCCACCCCAAGCCCTTCCACCTCACCCACATCGAGGTCGGCAACGAGGAGAACCTCCCCACCGAGTTCTTCGCCCGCTTCACCCAGTTCCGCGCCGCGATCCAGTCCGCGTACCCGTACATGACGGTGATCTCCAACGCGGGCCCGGACGACAGCGGTTCGACCTTCGACACGGCCTGGCAGCTCAACAAGGACGCCGAGGTCGACATGGTCGACGAGCACTACTACAACAGCCCGCAGTGGTTCCTGCAGAACAACAACCGGTACGACTCCTACGACCGCACCGGCCCGAAGGTCTTCCTCGGCGAGTACGCCTCCGGCGGCAACGCGTTCAAGAACGGCCTCGCCGAAGCGGCCTACATGACCGGCCTGGAACGCAACGCGGACGTCGTCAAACTCGCCTCCTACGCACCGCTGTTCGCCAACGAGGACTACGTCCAGTGGCGCCCGGACCTGGTGTGGTTCAACAACCACGCCTCCTGGGGCTCCGCCAACTACGAGGTCCAGAAGCTGTTCATGAACAACGTCGGCACCCGGGTCGTGCCGTCGACTGCCACCGGTACACCGTCACTTGTCGCCCCGATCTCCGGCGCGGTCGGTCTGTCGACCTGGGCGACGAGCGCGGCCTACGACGACGTGAAGGTGACGGCGGCGGACGGCTCGGCGCTGCTCTCCGACGACTTCTCCGGTGACGCGACCCAGTGGACCCATACGGGAGGCGGGAGTTGGAGCGTCCAGGACGGGCAGTACGTCCAGACCGACACCGCCGCCGAGAACACCATGGTGTCGGCGGGCGACCCGGCCTGGCACGACTACGACCTGCACGTGAAGGCCACCAAGAAGGCGGGGAAGGAGGGCTTCCTGGTCGCGTTCGGCGTCAAGGACACCGGCAACTACTACTGGTGGAACCTGGGCGGCTGGAACAACACCCAGACCGCCGTCGAACAGGCCGTGGACGGCGGCAAGTCGACGCTGATCGCCAAGCCGGGGACCATCGAGACGGGCCGCGCCTACGACGTCGACATCAAGGTGAGGGGCCGTCAGGTCAGCCTGTACCTCGACGGACAGGAGTGGGGGAGCTTCACCGACGACAAGCCGGCCGAGCCGTTCCGCCAGGTGGTGACCAAGGACGCGAAGAGCGGTGACCTGATCGTCAAGGTCGTCAACGCCCAGTCCTCGGCGGCCCGTACGGCGATCGACCTGGGCGGCGTCAAGGTCGCGTCGAAGGCGAAGGTGACCACGCTCGCCGCCGCGCCCGACGCGGTGAACAGCGAGTCGGCCACGGCGGTCGCACCGGTCCTGTCCACCTTCAACGGCGTTGCCGGCAAGTTCAGTTACACCTTCCCGGCGAACTCGATCACCTTCCTGAGGATCAAGCAGAAGTAGCCGCTGCCTCCGGCGTGGGCTGCTGTCCCAGCGGCAGCAGCCCGCGCTCGGCGAAGACCTTCTTCGCGGCGAAGGTGGCGTTGAGCGCCTTGGGCATCCCGCAGTACACGGCGGAGTGCGTCAGGGCCTCGACGATCTCCTCCGGCGTCAGGCCCACGTTCAGCGCCGCGTTCACATGGACGTCGAGCTGGGCCTCGCAGCCGCCGAGCGCGGTCAGCATGCCCAGCGTCACCAACTGGCGGTCGCGCGGGGCGAGTCCGGGACGGTCGTAGATCTCGCCGAAGGCCCAGGCGACGACCTGGTGGCCCAGTTCGGGGCTGATGTCGGCGAGCGAGTCGACGACCCGCTGCCCGGCCTCGCCGTCGACCCGCTTCAGGACCTCCAGGCCGTGGCTGAACCGCTCTTCACGGGTGGTGCTCGCGCTCATGTCGTTCCGTCCGTTCCCTGCCGCTCGTGCTCGGATTCTTCGAGTTCTTCGAGGAGCAGCTGTTCGTAGTGGTCGATCTTGTGGTCCAGCACGGTCGCGTTGCGGCGCAACGCCCGTATGCGGTCGGCGAGTTCGGCGCGGTGCTCGCGGAGCATCGCCAGCCGGTCGGCGACCGTGACGTTGCCCGCCGCCCGCAGCGCGGCGAACCGCTGCATGTCGGCGATCGACATGCCCGTCTCGCGCAGCCGCAGCAGAAACTCCAGCCAGGCCAAGTCTGCTGCCTGGTAACGCCGTTGGTTGCCGGTGCTCCGGCCGACCCGTTCGATCAGGTCGGCCTTCTCGTAGTAGCGCAACGTGTCGTGCGAGAGTCCGGTGCGCTCGGCGACCTGGGCGATGGTCAGGGTGGGTTCCCGGTCCCCGGGGAGGGGGTTCAGGGGCTGTCCGCTGCTCATGAACACAACCGTAGAACCTGGAGCGCGCTCCAGGTCAAGCGGGCCGGGGACCACCGCAGGCGCGGGACCCTTCCCCGAACCGTTGGATGGCGCTTGACCTGGGGATTACCCGCCCCGCACACTTGTCCGGCTCCCGGGGCGGGAGCCGGCGAGGGGGATTCCACATGAGCGGGACGACCGCGATCGACGTGTACCAGGACCGCTGCGAGCAGCTGTTCCTGGCCGGGGGAAACGCGGCCGTCCGGCGTGCCGCGCAGGAGGGGCTGGACGAGCTGGGGCCGCAGCCCGATCTCTACTGCTGGCTGGCCCTCGGACATGCCGTCGAGGACGACGACGACCACGACGACCGTGCGGAGGAGGCGTTCCGGGCGGGGCTCGCGCTCGACGCCGGCCATCTCGGGCTCCTCGCCGGTTATGCCGAACTGTGCCTGCGCGCCGATGCGTTCGAGTACCCCGGCCGTGCCGCGCGTGCCTCCGTTCTCTCCAGGCGCCTGAAGGAACTGGCACCGGAGTCCGCCGAGGCCCAGCGGCTCGCCGCCGCCGAGCGCTGGGCCCGGCGCGGTTACTGGGACGACATCAGGATGAGGGCGGTGGTCGGTGCGCTCCAGGGCCGTGACACCGAGGCCCAGGCCCGAGCTCTGGCCGAGGACCTCCGGCAGCGGGACGGCGACGGCGGCGACGGTGCGATCACGCGGGGCGCCGGGAGCGTCGACCGGGCCACCATCGTGCGCGCCGCGACCCTGGAGGCGCTGTCCGGCCCGTGGAACGCGCCGGTACGCCTCCTCGGCCGTTACCGGACGGCCGCGTGGGCGGTCAGCCTCATCCTGTGCTTCGCCACCAACACGACGTTGCGGCGGACGGGAGTCGTGGACCACTTCAGCGTGTGGGGCTACCTCTGGCTGGTCCCCGTGCTGATCGTCGACCGCCGTTTCGCCGCCGTCCGCAAAGAGGCCGAGGCCCGCCACGTCGCCCACCTCGAAGCCGTACTCGCCGAGCGGTCCTGACCGAGCGGGAGGTGTCAGTCCCGCGCCGGCCGGCGCTGGTAGTGGCCGAGGGCGTAGTGCGCGGGGACGAGTGCGATCCAGAACCACATGGCGGCCTTCGTGTTGAGGAAGGCCAGGGGGATGGACAGGCCGAACACCAGGACGCTGGAGCCGAGTTGGGCGGTGAAGCGGCGGCGGGCCAGGGCGGCGGGGGACTCGGGTGAGGGGTGCACCTGGCGCTGCGTGAGCAGCAGGAGCGCCACGTGCACCGCGTGGATCGCGGCCATGGCGCTCGCGTAGAGGGCCACGGCGTCGGGCTGTGAGGCGTACTCGGCCAGGAGCCCGGTGGGGAAGGGCAGCAGGGCGACCAGGCCGAGGCCGAGGAGGGTGAGGCGGGTCACCACGGTCGTCTCGACGGGCAGTGCCGTGAGGATGCGGCGGTGGTCACGCCAGAAGCCGGAGATGAGCGTGAAGCTGAGCGCGAAGGCGCCGAGGCTGGGCAGGGCGTCGCTCAGGGCCTTGTGGAAGGCGGTGTCGCCCAGGTCGGCGGGGACCGCGACGTTGATGACGAGCAGCGTCATCGCGATGGCGTATATCCCGTCGGACAGCGCGATCAGGCGTGCCGTGCCGGGGGAGTGTTCGGGTGTCCGCATCGCTGCGACGGGCTCCGTCATGCCGATGACAGTAGGGCGTCGCGCCCTTGAGCGGTGGTGTCGATCCGCCGGGTCCGCTTACGGTCGGTCCGTGATGATCAGATGCGACGAGCCGCGCGTACTCGGTGTCCCGGACGCCGAGGCGCGGCTGCGCTTCGAGACGGAGCCGCAGCGGAGCGGGGGCCGGACCGGGCGGAGACTGCTCGTGGTCGACGGGGAGCCCGCGTTCGAGCTCAGCTACTGGTGTGGGACATGCCCGTTGCTGTTCCGCCGGTTGGTGACCGCGCGGCAGAAGCTGTCGTTGGAGGACGTACGGGAGCAGCTCGCCGGGACGCCGGCCGAGCCCGGTGACGGCGGGGTGATCGACGCGTTCGGCGCGTTGCTGCCGGAGGGCGAGTACCTTCCGGTGCTGCTGCGTGTGGAGCCCCGGCTGGTGATCCCGGGCCGCGAGGGCGACTACTTCAGCGGCGAGCAGGTGGACTCCTGGGGGATCGACCAGTTCTGGGGCCTCCCGGAGTACCCGCACACGCCGTACTACCGGACCTTCGAGACCGCGGTCGACGCGTCCGCCCACCTGTACGAGTTCGTCGTGCCGATGGTTCCGCCGACGTGGAACGACCGGGAGCGCGTCGAGGAGTACGTCGAGCTCATGGGCCGGGGTGCGGTCCCGACGGCCGTGGCGGTCTCGACGCTGGACGTGTGCGAGCCCGCCAACGCCTTCGGGGACGACCAGTCCAAGCACTGGGGTCTGACGCACTTCCTCCTCGACGGCCACCACAAACTGGAGGCCGTGGCCACCGCCGGCCGCCCGGTGCGGCTCCTCTCGCTGCTGGCCCTGGGCGAGGGCTTGGCGAGCGCTGACGACTGCGCCCGGCTGCCCGCCCTGCGTGCTCAGCCCCGCTCGGCCCGTACGACCGGTGCCTGACCCGGCACGGATCGGGAGCCGCCGACTGCGGCGCCCTGGCAGGCCGTCACCGCGAGCAAGAGAATCTCGACGCCCGCGGTGAGCCCGCCGCCCGGACACGTAGCCCGTTCCCTCGTGTTTCGAGGCCCGGCCCGTCTGCCGTACCGGTCGGGCTCTTTTGGGCCGGGCAGCCCCTTAAAGTCCTCAATGTCCGCAGGCCGCCTTGCCTGTTGTGGACGAGGTGGTCTTTTCTGGCAGCTCGCGGCATGCCACCTTGGGGGCATGGGTGGAGGCAGAGGGCGAGCGCTCACGGGGCGGCTCAGGGTGCTGCTCATCCGTCGAGGAGTGTTGCGGGCCGGTCGGCCGGTGCCGCGCGAAGGCGTTGCGTCGGCACCCGGCGGCATGCGCCTCGGGCGGCCACTCCATGCGCTGGCCGCGGGCGTGTTCCACAGGGCTGTGGGCCTCGGATCCGGGCGACAGAGCCGACGCCGAGGCAACGCTCCGACCGCCAGTGCCGGATTGTCCCCGCACCGACGCGGTGGAATGCTGCACGCGCATGAGAACGGATTCGGTGCCGCGCACCCCAGGGAAATGCCGGGCAGTACCGAAGAGTTGATCAGTGGGTACGAGGTCTGTCCAGCCGATTGCGATTCGCTGGAATTTTCCATGCGGACATTGAGCGAACTCAAGGAATCCCGTGCCTGCCCAAAGAAGTGCGGCAACAATCTAGAATGGGTGACATTGAAGGTCTCTCGTATTGAACTGCCGTAAAGCATTCTTCTCTGGAACGTGGTCCGGTCCGGCTTTGCTCGAAAAGCGCAGCAATGAGGCTGACTGTCCGCAGGGCGATGTGGGCCGGCTGCGCCCCGTCTGCTGTGTATTCACCTGCGGCCGGGCGCTTTAGCGTGGGCTGAATTCCCGCGACTTCCTGTGAAATTCCAGTGCGGCTTTGCCTGTGGCGCACGTCCGCGTCCTCGCACGTCACCGCGTTCTTGACGGGTCAGATTCGATGATATGAAACCCTGAATCGGTCAAACGTGATCCCCACAACAGCACCTATCGCGCATGAACGTTCAATCACAGGGGTATGCAGGCTTGCGGTTACGTCCTGGCTGCCAAAGGAAGAGTTGCCGTGGAATCCATAGTTGCTTCTAGCAACGTCGACCGACGCGCACTTGTTTCGCTTTTCGCTCGTCTTCGCAGGAGTGAGGGACAGGCCAATCCGCTCCCAATCTACGATCAGCTCAGGTCGCTTGGCGAAGTGATACCGGCGCCGTGGGGAGGGCATTTGGTAACCTCCTATCGGCTGTGCCGCAGCATTCTGCGGGACAAGTCGTGGAGAGTTCCCGATCGCCAATGGCGCGCCAGCCAGACGGGCTCGAGTCGATGGAATTCAGCCGCATCGTTCCAGATGGCTTCCACCCTGCCGATGCTGAATCCTCCGCTCCACACGCAGACGCGGGAAATCCTTGGAAGCGTGTTCCACAAGGGCTTGATCCCGCAGTTGAGTTCTTCGGTACAAAAGACGGTCGACCGTCTCCTCGACCAATTCTTCGAGGAGCTGCGTCAAGGGCCGGCGGATTTCGTGAAGAGCGTCGGTGAGGAACTTCCCGTCATCGCGATCGGTGAGTGGTTGGGCCTGCCCTCCTCCGACTACGGTCTCCTGCGAACCCTGACCCACGACCAGGTCTTCACCCAGGAGCTGTTTCCGTCCGCGACCGAGCTGTCGCTCTCGGATGCCGCGACCGCTGGACTCCGGTCCTACTTCTCCGCACTGATCAATGACCGCCGGGAGAATCCTGGCACCGATCCCATCTCGAACTGGCTCAGGATCTGGGATGAACGAGAGCGCGACCGGGCCACCGTCGACGAGGCCGTCCATGCCATGGCCATGTTCATGATTCTCGCGGCCTTGGAGACGACGAGCCACGTGCTGTCCGCGGTGCTTCGCCTCGTGCTCGACCACCGCGCGCAGGAGGACGCGCTGCGCCGGCTCCCTCATCTCATACCGGACGCGGTCGAAGAGGCCCTGCGCTACGACCCACCGATTCACATGATGAGCCGCGTCGCCGGCACCGCCACCGATCTTGGCGGAATCCGCGTGCCCGCAGGCGGGATGGTCCAGCTCATGGTGGGTGCGGCGCATCACGACCCGACCCAGTGGACGGATGCCCACCGCTTCGATGTCCGTCGTCGTCAGACGAAGACGGCCGGGCCTCCGCACCTGAGCTTCGGCGCGGGAATCCACTACTGTCTCGGCAGCCAGCTCGCACGCCTGGAAGCGACGGTCCTCCTCAGATCCCTGCTCAAGCGCCCCGGACACCTTCGCATCAGCGCGCCTGTCCAGTGGGCATCGCGGATCGCCTTCCGGCGCACGACTTCGCTGGAACTCGTCCTCGAATGACCTTCACCCACTCCAAGGGAGCTGCCATGCCGACCGACTTCAAGAGCCTGCGCGTGGTCGAGGAGGGCCCCGTCCTCCAGGTGCAGCTCAACCGGCCCGAGGCCGGAAACGCCCTGTCCGGAGAGGTGCTCACCGACCTCCTGGAGGTGCTGAACAGGCTTCAGGAGGACACCACGATTCGCGTCATGGTGCTTTCCGGAGCAGGAGATGATTTCTGCCAGGGAGGCGACCGCAGCGAATTTCCCGCCCTGCTGGCCGAAGACCCCTCCGGTGGCTCGCTTCGCGCGCTCGCTGCCAAGGCCGAGCGGGTGTGCGCGGCACTCTCCACACTGGAGGTGGTCACCATCGCCCGGCTTCAAGGAGACGTCATCGGGGCCGGCTTGGGACTCGCCGTCTACTGCGATCTGCGCGTCGGTGCCGACGACTGCCGCTTCCGGATGCCCGAGCTCGGGCTCGGGCTGCCGCCTGCTTGGGGAGGAGTCCTGGACCGTCTCCCCACGGAGGTGGGTCAGTCCTGGGTCCGCTACCTGCTGCTGACCTCGGAGCCGTTCGGTGCCGACAGGGCCCGGGAACTCTCCGTCCTCCACAACGTCGTTCCACGTGACGGCCTGGACGCAGCGGTCAGCCGGCTGGCCAAGACGATGGCACGCCGTGACCCCGCGGCCATCCGAATAACCAAGCGCATGCTGAGCGCACGCGCCAACGCCGCCCAGCTCTCCATCGGCGGCTACTTCGATGGAGAGCTGCTCACCTCCGCGGTGACCCGGGCGGTCAATGCGCGTTCGTCGAGAGGGCAGAGAGGACGGACGAGTTCCGACCCGAGCTGACGGCTCCCGGGCCGGTCCGGCGGAGCCAGGGTCCGGTCGGTCACCCGCGCCGGGCGGATGGAGGTCGGCGGGACCTTCTACGACTTCTGCCGGACGTCTCTCTTCGCCGAGAGGTCCCCGGACAGGCGGCGTGGCCTTCCCGACGGGGGAGGCCACGCCGCCTGCGGACCCCGGGCACCACTGGAGGCTTCACCTTCGCCGGGTCCGTCACGTCCGGGCTCCGGCACGCGTGCGAGCGCTTCCGCCGGCACGTCAAGACCGACCGGCGGGCCGACCTGGCCCCCGAGTGCGGATGGCTCCCTGCCCAACCATGTCGAGCTCCACCGACGTCCCCGGTCGTCCCCAGAATCCCGGTCACACCGACCCGGGTGCATACCCACCCTCTCAGATTGCATAAACGTGCAGCAGTACGTATAGTCATGCCATCGATGAGGAGGGTTCCATGGCGGTACGTGCGGCAGTGGCCGGAGCGAGTGGATACGCGGGTGGCGAACTCCTGCGTCTGCTCCTGGCCCACCCCGAGGTCGAGATCGGCGCGCTGACCGGCAACTCCAACGCCGGACAGAAACTCGGCGCGCTCCAACCGCATCTGCTGCCGCTGGCCGGTCGAGTCCTCCAGGAAACTACCCCGGAAGTCCTCGCCGGACACGACGTCGTTTTTCTCGCGCTGCCGCACGGCCAGTCCGCCGCCGTCGCCGAGCAGCTCGGCCCGGACGTCCTCGTCGTCGACATGGGCGCCGACTTCCGGCTGAAGAACGCGGCCGACTGGGAGCGCTTCTACGGCTCCGCGCACGCCGGCACCTGGCCCTACGGCCTTCCCGAACTGCCGGGCGCCCGCGCCGCGTTGGAGGGGTCCAAGCGCATCGCGGTGCCCGGTTGCTACCCGACGGCCGCCTCCCTCGCGCTCTTCCCGGCGTACGGCGCCGGACTCGCCGAGAACGAGGCCGTGATCGTCGCCGCCTCCGGCACCTCGGGTGCCGGCAAGGCCCCCAAGGCTCATCTCCTCGGCTCCGAGGTCATGGGCTCCATGTCGCCGTACGGCGTCGGCGGCGGCCACCGGCACACCCCCGAGATCATCCAGAACCTGGGCGAGGCGGCAGGTGAGACCGTCACCGTCTCCTTCACGCCCACCCTCGCGCCCATGCCGCGCGGCATCCTCGCCACGTGCAGCGCCAAGGCCAAGCCGGGGGTGACCGCCGAGTCCGTGCGCGCCGCCTACGAGAAGGCCTTCGCCGACGAGCCCTTCGTGTTCCTCCTCCCCGAGGGGCAGTGGCCCGCGACGGCGTCCGTCTACGGTTCCAACGCCGTTCAGGTGCAGGTCGCGTACGACGAGGCCGCGGGCCGCATCATCGCGATCAGCGCCATCGACAACCTGACCAAGGGCACCGCGGGCGGTGCCGTCCAGAGCATGAACCTCGCCCTCGGGCTCGACGAGACCACCGGGCTCTCTACGATCGGAGTCGCGCCGTGAGTGTGACGGCAGCACAGGGATTCACGGCCGCGGGCATCGCCGCCGGGATCAAGGAGAACGGCAACCCGGACCTGGCCCTCGTGGTCAACAACGGGCCCCGCCTCGCCGCCGCGGGCGTCTTCACCTCCAACCGCGTCAAAGCCGCTCCGGTGCTGTGGTCCGAGCAGGTGCTGAAGGGCGGCCAGGTCTCCGCCGTGATCCTCAACTCCGGTGGCGCCAACGCCTGTACGGGCCCGAAGGGCTTCCAGGACACGCACGCCACCGCCGAGAAGGTCGCCGACACCCTCGGTCTGAACGCCGCCGAGGTCGCCGTCGCCTCCACCGGACTCATCGGTCTCCTGCTCCCGATGGACAAGCTGCTCCCGGGAGTCGAGACCGCCGCCGGTCAACTCTCCCCGCACGGTGGCGAGAAGGCCGCCATCGCCATCAAGACCACGGACTCCGTGCACAAGACCGCCGTCGTGACCACCAAGGACGGCTGGACCGTCGGCGGTATGGCCAAGGGCGCAGGCATGCTCGCCCCCGGCCTCGCCACCATGCTCGTCGTCCTCACCACCGACGCCGACGTCTCAAGTGACGTACTGGACACGGCACTTCGGGCCGCCACCCGCACCACCTTCGACCGGGTCGACTCCGACGGCTGCATGTCCACCAACGACACCGTGCTGCTGCTCGCCTCCGGTGCCTCCCAAGTCATCCCGGACCAGGCCGAGTTCGCCGAGGCCGTGCGTGCCGTCTGCGACGACCTCGGGCAGCAGCTCATCCGGGACGCCGAGGGCGCCAGCAAGGACATCAAGGTCGAGGTGATCAACGCCGCGAGCGAGGACGAGGCCGTGGAGGTGGGGCGTTCCATCGCCCGCAACAACCTCCTCAAGTGCGCGATCCACGGCGAAGACCCCAACTGGGGACGGGTGTTGTCCGCGATCGGTACGACCAAGGCCGCCTTCGAGCCGGACCAGCTCAACGTCGCCATCAACGGCGTCTGGGTGTGCAAGAACGGCGGAGTCGGCGAGGACCGCGACAAGGTCGACATGCGCTACCGCGAGGTGCACATCGTCGCCGACCTCGCCGCGGGCAGTGAGACGGCCACCATCTGGACCAACGACCTCACCGCCGACTACGTCCACGAGAACAGCGCGTACTCGTCATGAGCACTACCCGCAAGCACACCGCGCTGCCCAAGGCGCAGATCCTCATCGAGGCGCTGCCCTGGCTGACCCGGCACAACGGCAAGACCGTCGTCATCAAGTTCGGCGGCAACGCCATGATCGACGAGGACCTGAAGGCCGCGTTCGCGCAGGACGTCGTGTTCCTGCACCACGCGGGCCTCAAGCCCGTCGTCGTGCACGGCGGCGGCCCGCAGATCAGCGCCGCCCTCGACCGGCACGGCATCGTCAGCGAGTTCAAGGCCGGCCTGCGCGTCACCACCGAGGACGCCATGGACGTCGTACGGATGGTGCTCGCCGGACAGGTCCAGCGCGAGCTGGTCGGGCTGCTCAACCAACACGGGCCGCTCGCCGTCGGGTTGACCGGCGAGGACGCGCACACCATCACCGCCACCAAGCATCTGCCCGAGATCGACGGGGAGTTGGTCGACATCGGGCGGGTGGGCGAGATCACCGCCATCGACACCGGCGCGATCGAGGCACTGCTCGCCGACGGCCGTATCCCGGTCGTCTCGTCGATCGCGAGGAGCGAGGACGACGGACATGTCTACAACGTCAATGCTGATACGGCGGCTGCGGCACTCGCTGCTGCTCTTGGGGCCGAGACCCTCATGGTCCTCACGGACGTCGAGGGTCTCTACGAGGACTGGCCCAACAGCGACGAGGTGATCAGCCGCCTCACGGCTTCCCAACTGGAGAAGCTGCTCCCGGAGTTGAGCTCCGGGATGGTGCCGAAGATGGAGGGCTGTCTGCACGCCGTCCGCAACGGCGTGACCACCGCCCGGGTCATCGACGGCCGGGTCCAGCACTCGATCCTGCTGGAGATCTTCACCGACGAGGGCATCGGCACGATGGTCGTGCCCGACGGCGACAAGGGGGAGTCGTGAACAACCAGGAACTGACCGCCCGTTGGCAGGGCGCGCTGATGAACAACTACGGCACCCCGAAGCTCCCCCTCGTCCGCGGCGCCGGCGCCAAGCTCTGGGACGCCGAGGGCAACGAGTACACCGACTTCGTCGGCGGTATCGCGGTCAACGCGCTCGGCCACGCCCACCCGGCGATCGTCGAGGCCGTCAGCAAGCAGATCGCCGAACTCGGCCATGTCTCCAACCTGTTCATCGCCGAACCGCCCGTCGCCCTCGCCGAACGGCTCCTTGAGCGCTTCGGCCGGGATGGCAAGGTCTTCTTCTGCAACTCGGGCGCCGAGGCCAACGAAGGCGCCTTCAAGATCGGCCGGTTGACGGGCCGTCAGCACATGGTCGCCACTCAAGGCGCCTTCCACGGCCGGACGATGGGCTCCCTCGCCCTCACCGGCCAGCCCGGCAAGCAGGAGCCCTTCCTGCCGCTGCCCGGCGATGTCACGCACGTCCCGTACGGCGACGCGCAGGCGCTCGCCGCCGCCGTCACCGACGAGACCGCGCTCGTCATCATCGAGCCCATCCAGGGCGAGAACGGCGTCGTCGTACCGCCCGCCGGATACCTGAAGGCGGCCCGCGCGATCACCGCCGCGCACGGCGCGCTGCTCGTCCTCGACGAGGTGCAGACCGGCATCGGCCGTACCGGGCACTGGTTCGAGTACCAGGCCCACGAAGGCGTGCTCCCCGATGTCGTGACCCTCGCGAAGGGGCTCGGCGGCGGACTGCCGCTCGGTGCCACCGTCGCCTTCGGGCGCGCGGCCGAACTGTTCCGGCCGGGCCATCACGGGACGACGTTCGGCGGCAACCCGGTCGCCTGCGCCGCCGGACTCGCCGTACTCGACACGATCGAGGCCGAGGGCCTGCTCGACAACGTGAAGCGGCAGAGCGAGAAGCTGCGGGACGGGATCGAGGGCGCCGACGGCAGTTCTCGTCACCCGTTGATCGATTATGTCCGGGGTGCGGGCCTCCTCCTCGGTATCGTGCTCACCGAGCCGCTCGCGCCCCAGGTGCAACAGGCGGCTCAGGACGCCGGTTTCCTGGTCAACGCGCCCGCACCCGATGTCGTACGGCTGATGCCGCCGCTGAACCTCGGCGACGACGAGACGGACGCGTTCCTCCGGGCGCTGCCCGGTGTCCTGGACGTGGCCAAGGGGGACGGATGATCCGGAGAATGAGTCGACGATGAGTCAGGCGCAGGAGCACGAACAGTCGACGGGGCCGGCCGTGCCGCAGACCCGCACCGCCCGCCACCGCCGGATCGTGGACATCCTCAACCGGCAACCGGTGCGCTCCCAGAGCCAGTTGGCGAAGCTGCTGTCCGACGACGGGCTGAGCGTCACCCAGGCGACACTCTCCCGGGACCTGGACGAGCTGAACGCGGTCAAGATCCGCAACAACGACGGCGACCTCATCTACGCGGTACCGAGCGAGGGCGGTTTCCGCACCCCGCGCGTGCCGCTGGGGGAGTCGGCGAAGGAGGAGCGGATGCGGCGGCTCTCCGCCGAGCTGCTGATCTCCGCGGAGGCCTCCGCCAACCTCGTGGTCCTGCGCACCCCGCCGGGCGCCGCCCAGTTCCTCGCCTCGGCGATCGACCAGGCGGAACTCCAGGACATCCTCGGCACCATCGCCGGCGACGACACGCTCCTGCTGATCAGCCGGGACCCGCTCGGCGGACAGGCCCTCGCGGACCATCTGCTGCGGCTGGCGCAGAACGACCACTGACATACCCGTAGGACCGACGGCCAACGAGTCGGGGGCGCACCGGAGTTGTCCGGTGCGCCCCCGACTCGCATGGGGGATCCCTACCCGAGGCGGCCCGCCAGCCCGCCCGTACAGCGCACTTCGTCGCCCGCCGTGATGAGCAGGGCCTCCACGTCCGGGAGTGATTCCAGCCAGGCCAGGCCCTCCCGTGAGCCCATCGCGAACGCGGCCGTGGCCCAGCAGTCGGCCCAGGTGAGGCGGGGTGCCACCACGGTGACGGCGACCAGGTCGGTCACCGCGGACTTGCCGGTGGACGGGTCCACGATGTGCGCCCCGCGCTCCGCCGTACCCGAGGTCGCGACCGCCAGTTCGTCGGCGCCCGCCGCGGAGATCACCGCCGCGAGACCACCCGGGCGCAGCGGGTCGGAGACACCGACCCGCCAGGGCCGGTGCGGTCCCGGGGCGCCGAACATCTGGACGTCGCCGCCGCCGTTCACGCTGACCCCGCTCACCCCGGCCGCCGTCGCGATCAGCTCGGCCGCCCGCTCGGCAGCCCAGCCCTTCACGATGCCCGTCGGGTCGAGACGCCCCTCGTAGTTCGTGCTGAACCAGCCGGAACTGACCCGCTCCGCCTCGGCGCCCAGCTCCAGCACCTCGGCGACCTCGGGGTCGCACTCGGCCACGGTCAGCTCACCGCGGGCCAGCCGGGAGACCTGGCTGTCGTCCCGGTAGGTGCTGAACACCTCGTTGACCCGGTGCAGTTGGGCGACCGCCTGCTCCAGTACCGCCTGGACGGCCTCGGGCTCCCCGCCGCGGATGTCGAAGGAGAACACCGTCCCCATGACCTCCTCGGCGTGCCGCAGCGCGGCGGGAGCCTCCGCGGGATCGGTCACCGTGTCAGCCACCGGCCTTGTCCAGCGCCGACTGCAGGGACTTCTTGTAGCCGCCGCTGGTGTACGTGGCGGTCGACACGGAGTCGATGTTCGCGTTCCCGGCCGCCACGGCCTCCTGGTTGAGCTTGGGGATCGCGAGCGCGGTCTTCTGGTCGCTGGTGCCGCCGCTCGGGGCCTGTACCGCCTCGGCCTTGGTGATCTTGCCGTTCGCGACGGTGATCCGGACCTGGACCGGTCCGTACATGGTCGTCGCGACGTCGCCGGTGACGGTCTTGGCCTGCGCGGCGGGTGCCGCGGCGGCCGAACTCTGCGACGGGGCCGCCGCGTTGGCGGTCTTCAGCTTGTCGATGGCCGACTGGAGGGACTTGATGTAGCCGCCGCTGGTGTACGTCGCCCCGGTCACGGAGGTGATGTCCGCGCTCTGTGTGGCGACCACCTCCTGGTTCAGCTTGGGCACGGACAGCGCGGTCTTCTGGTCGCTGGTGCCGCCCTTGGGCGCCTGGATCGCCTCGGCCTTGGTGATCTTCCCGTTGGCGACCGTCAGGCGCACCTGGACGACCCCGTACTCGGTCTGGGTGGCGGTGCCGGTGATGGTCGAGGCCCCGGCCGCCGAGGTACCGCCCTGGGGCGACTCCTGCGCGGCGGCGGCTCCCTGGGCCGCACCCTGCGCGGACGCCGAGGAGGAGTCGGTCGCCGGCTTCAGGGAGAGCAGCAGAACGATCCCGGACACGGTGGCGGCGCTCGCGAGCAGAACACGCCGGATGGGGTGGCTCTTCTTCATTGCTCCTGACTCCCGTCGCTCACATCTCGAACGACTCGTGATGGATACGGCGGGCGGGGACCCCCGCGCCGCGCAGTGCTTCGTAGACCGACTGCGCGAAGCCGGGAGGCCCGCACATGAAGACGTCGTGGTTGTCGATGTCGGGCAGCTTCCGGCGCAGCGAGTCCGCCGAGATGTCGGGGCGCTCGCCGTCGGGGCTGTTGACCGCGTACATCAGACGGGCGCCGCGCTCGTCGGCGATCTTCGCCAACTCGTCCCACAGCGCCAGGTCCTGAGTGGTGTTCGCCCGGTAGAGCAGCGTGATGTCACCGGCCGCGCCGGGCAGTGTCTCGAACAGCGCCCGCATCGGGGTGATGCCGACGCCGCCCGCGACCAGCAGCACCTTGCCGCGGGTGCGCCGCTGCGAGGTCATCGCGCCGTACGGGCCCTCGGCCCACACCTTCATGCCGGGGCGCAGTTCGCGCAGCCGGGCGCTGTGGTCGCCGATCGCCTTGACCGTGATCCGCAGCATGTTCGGGCGAGGGGCCGCCGACAGCGAGTACGGGTGCGAGCTGAACCGCATCCCCGGCGCGAGGAACCGCCACCGGAAGAACTGCCCGGCCTCCGCGCCCATCCGGTGCAGCTTCCGCCCGCCGATCAGCACGGACACGATGCCGGGCGTCTCCTCGATGACCGCCTCGACGTACATCCGGTGGCGCAGGTTGAGCCGGATCGGGGTGAGGATCCGGTACCAGACCACCAGCGCGGTCACCGTGCCGTAGAGCCCGTACCAGACGGTCTTGGCGATCGGCGTCAGCGCGAAGTCGTTGCCCGTGGTGATCTGGTGCCAGAAGGTCAGGAACACCGCGCCGTACGTCAGCAGGTGGACGTGGTACCAGGTGTCGTACGGGATCCTGCGGCGGACGGCGCCGATCGAGGACAGGCCGATGAGCAGGAACAGGCCCGTGCCGATGGCGGCCTTGCCCATGTCGGGCAGCTGGTTCACCGAGTCGATGGTCTGCTGGACGATGTCGCTCAGCGTCTTACCCGCCTGGAGGGCGTAGCCCCACATGATGAGGAAGACGTGCGCGAAGACCAGACAGAGCGTGTACCGGCCGCTCATCGCGTGCCAGCGGGCGACCCGGTCGGAGCCGACCCGGCGCTCCAGGGCGGGCACGCGGGCCATCTGGAGCACGACGAGTGCCATCAGATATCCGGCCAACAGACCAGTGATACGGCCCGCGTTGAGGATCTTGCCGTTCTGGTCGGCGATGGACGGCGTGTTGTGCCACCACAGCCACAGCACCCCGACCGCTCCCGCCCAGACGGCGAGCAGCAGCAGGGTCGCTGGGGAGCGGCGCGGGCGGATGCGGCGCATCGTCTGTCGTCGGGCGGCACGTCCGCCTGCGAGCGTGGTGGTCACGGTTCCTCCGTGGACGGGGCACAAGGGGGGTGGCGTGGCCCCTTGGCCCTGAAGTACGTGCCGTGGAGGCTGTGCGTTCAGAGTCCCGCTGAGTCCAGTGCGGACTGGAGTGACTGGCGGTAACCGTCACTTGTGTACGTGGCTCCCGACACCGTGTCGATCTTCGCGCTCTGCGCGGCGAGTGCCTCGCTCTTCAACTGGGGCAGGGCATAGGAGTTGATCTCCTGGTCGCGCGGATTGTCCGAAGGCGACTGGACCGCGGTGACATCGGTGATCTTGCCGCTCGTCACGGTGATCTTCACCTGGACGGGACCCCAACGGGTCTGCGCCGTCTCGCCGGTGACCGTCTTCGTCCCGGCGACGGCCTTGCCGCCCGCGCTCCCGGACGGAGCGGGCGACGAGACGACCTGGGGCGCCGAGGCCACCTCGGGCGCCGTGTGCGGCTTCAGCGCGAGCAGCATGACCAGGCCTGACGCGGTCACGGCGCTCGCCAGCACGATCCGCCGCAGCGGCCGGTTCTGCTTCAACGGATGCACGACGACCTCACAGCTCGAACGACTCGTGGTGGATACGGCGGTCCGGCACACCGGCGGCGGACAGCGCCCCGTACAGCTCCTGGGCGAAGGCGTGCGGACCGCAGATGTACACGTCGTGCCCGGCGAGATCGGGCACGGCCTCACGCAGATACGCCGGGGAGAGCGAAGGCCGTTGCCCCTGCGGCCCGTTGAGCGCGTACAGCACCTTCGCCCCGCGCCAGCGCGCGATCGCCTCCAACTCCCCGCCCAGCGCCAGGTCTTGAGCCGAGCGAGCCCGGTACAGCAGCGTCACCTCACCAGGCAGCGTCTCGAAGAGCGCTCGCAGCGGGGTGATCCCGACCCCGGCCGCGATCAGCAACGACCGCTGCCCGGTGCGCCGTTCGGCGGTCATCGAGCCGTACGGCCCCTCCGCCCACACCCGCGCGCCCGGCCGCAGCAGCGGTACGGCCGCGCTGTGGTCGCCGAGCGCCTTCACCGTGATCCGCAGCAGATCCCCGCGCGGCGGCGCCGACAGCGAGTACGGCGTCGAGGTCCAGCCCATGCCCTCGCCGAAGAACCGCCAGCGGAAGAACTGCCCCGCCTCCGCGCCGAGTTGGTCGACGTGTCGCCCCCGTACGACGACGGAGTACACCCCCGGCGCCTCCCGGTGCACCGACTCCACGCGCAGCCGGTGCCGCAGATTCAGCCGCACCGGCGCGAGCACCCGGTACCACAACACCAGTGCCGCGACGCCGAGATACAGCGCGTACCAGGCGTCCGTGGCCGCGACCCGCCCGTTGAACTGCTCGCCCAGGGACAGTTGGTGGAAGAACGCGAGGAACACGGCCGCGTACGTGAGGAGATGGACGTAGTACCAGAACTCGTAACTCACCCGGCGTCGCGCGGCCCGCGCCGAGGTGATGCCGACCGCGAACAGGACGATCCCGCCGAAGGTCGCCTTCAGCATGTCCGGGTAGTCGAAGACGACCGTGACCGTCTCGTGCACGATCGAGGCGCGGTCCTGGGCGGCGTACCCGAGCAGGATCAGCACGACGTGCACGACCAGCAGACAGACCGTGTACCGGCCGGCCATCGCGTGCCAGCGCGCCACCCGGTCCGAGCCGATCCGCCGCTCCAGCAGCGGCACCCGCGCCATCAGACCCACCAGCACGGCACAGGAGTACCCGCACAGCAGCCCGGCGATCCGCCCGGCCCCCGTCAGCCAGCCCGCGGCCCCGACCACCGACCCGGTGTCCGCCCACCACAGCGCGACGACGGCCGCCGCACCGGCCCACAGCAGCGCCAGCACCGGGCCCGCCGGCGAGCGCCGGGGAACCCGCGGCACGGGCGGCGCCTTCCGCTGCTCGTACACGGTGGTCATGTGTGCGTCCTTTCACCTGTCCTGCACACAACTGTGCGGGCCCAACCTCTGAGGGAACTCTGAGCGGACGCAGTTCTCAGACTTCTCAGAGGAAACTCAGAGGCCCTCGCGGCGGCCGGGGACGCCGTCAGGGGTGATGCTGGTAAGTGCCATGAACACGACCCGCTCCGGCCGACCGGCCCTCACCCGCCCCGACGGCACCCCCGTCCGCGTCCTCGTCGTCGACGACGACCCCGACCTGGCCGAGGTGCTCTCCGGCGCCCTGCGCTACGAGGGCTGGGAGGTCCGCACGGCCGGCGACGGAGCCGCCGCGCTCACCGGCGCGCGCGAACTGCGGCCGGACGCCGTCGTCCTCGACGTGATGCTCCCGGACACCGACGGCTTCGCCGTGCTGCGCTCCCTGCACGAGGTGAAGCCCGACGTCTGCGTGCTCTTCCTCACCGCCCGGGACACCGTCGAGGACCGCATCGCCGGCATCACCGCGGGCGGCGACGACTACGTCACGAAACCCTTCAGCCTGGAGGAGGTCGTCGCCCGGCTGCGCGGACTGCTGCGCCGCGCCGGCATGGCCCGCCAGGCGGAGGAGGGCCCCCGGATCACCGTCGGCGACCTGGTCATGGACGAGGAGGCCCGCGAGGTGAGCCGCGCCGGCCGCATCGTGGAACTCTCCCCGACCGAGTTCGAACTCCTCCGCTTCCTCATGCGCAACCCGCGCCGCGTCCTCAGCAAGGCCCAGATCCTCGACCGCGTCTGGTCCTACGACTTCGGCGGCCAGGCCCATGTCGTCGAGCTGTACATCTCCTACCTGCGCAAGAAGGTGGACGCCGGCCGCCAGCCCATGATCCACACCGTGCGCGGGGCCGGGTACGTGCTCAAGCCGGTCCTCTGATGGCCAGGGCACTGCGGGCCGTCGGGCGGTGGCTACGGCGACTGCCCCGGCCGCACACCCTGCGGGCGCGCCTGACGGCGGGCCTGGTGGTACTGCTCGCGGTGAGCTGCGCGGCCGTCGGAGTGGCCGCGGTGATCGAGCTGGACGGCTTCCTCACCGGCCGCCTCGACCAGCAACTGACCGAGGTCGGGACACAGTTCCCCGCCAGCCTGGAGCACCAGGGCCAGACACCGACCGACCACGACAGCGACGACCGGGAACGCGGCGACACCCGCCGCCAGGCACCGCACACCTTCGGCGCCCGCCTGGTCAAAGGCGTCGTCACCAACTCGGGGGTCGTGCCCGCGGACAAGGCCGACACCACGACCGACCTGAAGGTGGCGCTGACCGCGAGGGACCGCAGGGAACTCGCCGCGGTGCCGGTGGACGGCACGGCCCGCACGATCTACCTCTCGTCCCTCGGCAAGTACCGCGTCCTCGCCGCCAAGGGCCGGGACGGCGACGTGATGATCACCGGGCTCCCGCTGGAGTCCGTTGACGCCACCGTCCACCGGCTGGAGACGGTCGCCGCGATCGTCTTCGGCGCCGCCCTCCTGATCACCGGTTTCGCGGGCGCGCTCTGGGTGCGCTGGTCGCTACGGCCGCTCAGCCGCGTCGCCGCCACCGCCACCCGGGTCAGTGAACTCCCGCTGGCCAGTGGCGAGGTGGCGTTGCCGCCCCGGGCACCCGAGTCCGACCCGCGCAGCGAGGTGGGCCAGGTCGCCGGCGCCTTCAACCGCATGCTCGGCCATGTCGAGGACGCGCTCACCCACCGGCACGCCAGCGAGGAACGCCTGCGCAGCTTCGCGGCCGACGCCAGCCACGAGCTGCGCACGCCGGTCGCCTCGATCCGGGGCCACGCCGAACTCGCCCTCCTCCACCCGGACCCCGTCCCGCCCAAGGTGACGCGGGCACTGGAACGCATCGAGGCGGAGTCCGCCCGCATGGGCGTGATGGTCGACGAGATGCTCCTCCTCGCCCGCCTCGACGCGGGCCGCCCCCTGGAACGCCGTCCCGTCGACCTGACCCGCCTGGTCCTCGACGCGATCGCCGACGCGCGGGCCGCGGGCCCGGAC
>NZ_JAEQAZ010000014.1 GCF_016654115.1 Streptomyces sp. MBT53 | reverse complement strand
GGGCCGGCACGACGTCGTACACGTCGGCGTATTCGGCGGCGAGTTGGGCGGCCTCCTTGTCCTCGACCTGATCCACGACCGCCACCAGGTCGTTCACCGCGTAGGTGTTCACCGAGTAGCCGAAGCGGAGTTGGGCTTCGACCTTGTCGCCCTCGGTGACGGCGACGTCGCGCATGTTGTCGCCGAAGCGGGCCAGGCGCAGGGTGCGCGAGGCGTGGCGGCCGACGGCGGCCCGTGCCCAGGCCGCGACGCGGTGGACGACCCGGGGGTCGGTGGCGTGGCCGGCGACCACCTTGCGGTCGATGCCGAGACGGGACTCGATGTGGGCGAACTCCCGGTCGCCGTGGGCGGCTTGGTTGAGGTTCATGAAGTCCATGTCGATGCTGGGCCAGGGCAGCGACAGGTTGTACTGGGTGTGCAGGTGCAGCAGCGGCCGGTCGAGGGCGGAGAGTCCGGCGATCCACATCTTGGCGGGGGAGAAGGTGTGCATCCATACGATGACGCCTACGCAGGTGTCGGAGCTGCTGGCTTCCTGGCACAGGCGGCGGATGGCGTCGGCGTCGGTGAGGACGGGCTTCCACACGATGCGGACCGGGATCTTCCCGGGGCCACCGAGGATCTCGGCGATGCTGCGGGACTGCTCGGCGACCTGGTGCAGGATGTCGTCGCCGTACAGGCCCTGGCTGCCGGTGAGAAACCAGATCTCCTGGTCCGGGTAGGGAGAGGCTGTGGTGTCCATGAGGGTTCCTTCACAGTGTCGGGCGGTTCAGGTACAGGTGATGAGGTCTGGCGTTGATGCTTCGGCGGGAATGGCCGCCGGACTCCGGGGATGCTCTGATCACTCACTGGAACCTGTGTGGTCATCGCTGGTCAGCGAACTGCCGGGACGGCATTGGGCGATGGCGTTCGAGGACGGTCATCGGGGCGTCTGTCGAAGGGAGTTGACCGCCGGGCGGGGCGTGGCGTGGTGTGGCGTGGTGTTCAGGCGGAGGGCTCGGTGCGCAGGCGGCGCAGTCGGTGCATGACCTTGTTGGTGCCGCGGCCGAAGTAGTCGTGCAGGAGGCGGTATTCGGCGTACAGCCGGTCGTAGGCGGCGGCCCGCTCGGGGTCCGGCCGGTAGACGGCGGGTTGGGCCTTGGCCATGGCGTGGGCGGCGGCCCGGATGTCCGCGTGGGCGCCGGCCGCGACCGCCGCGTGCATCGCCGCACCGAGCGCGGGGCCCTGTGCCGAGTCGATGACGCCGAGGGGCAGGCGGGTGACGTCGGCGTAGATCTGCATCAGCAGCGGGTTCTTCATCAGACCGCCCGCGACGATCAGTTCACCCACCGGCACGCCCGAGGTCTCGAAGGCCTCGATGATGGTGCGGGTGCCGAAGGCGGTGGCCTCCAGCAGCGCCCGGTAGACGTCCTCGGGCCGGGTGGACAGCGTCAGCCCGACCACGACGCCGCTCAGATCGTGGTCGACGAGCACGCTGCGGTTGCCGCTGTGCCAGTCCAGCGCGATCAGCCCGTGCTCGCCCACCCGCTGCTGCGCGGCCAGCGCGGTGAGGTGCTCGTGCGGATCACGGCCCAGCGCGGCCGCCTCCTCCGCATACGGGGCAGGGAAGGAGGTGCGCACGAACCAGCCGAAGATGTCGCCGACCCCGCTCTGTCCGGCCTCGTAGCCCCACAGCCCGGGCAGGATGCCGCCGTGCACGACCCCGCACATGCCCGGTACCTCGGCCCACCGGTCGCTGCTCATCACATGGCAGGTGGAGGTGCCCATGATGGCGACCATCCGGCCCGGCTCCACGGCGGTGGCCGCGGGCGCGGTCACATGCGCGTCGACGTTCCCGACGCACACGGCGATGCCCTCGGGCAGGCCCGTCCACGCCGCCGCCTCGGCCGTCAGCCCGCCCGCCCGGTCGCCGAGCTGGCCGATGGGCTGGTCCAGCTTGTCGATGACGAAGCCCGCGAAGCCCGGGTCGAGCGCGGCCAGATACTCGGCGGAGGGGTAACTCCCCTCCTGGTACTGGCCCTTGTAGCCGGCGGTGCACGCGTTGCGGACATACGTGCCCGACAGCCGCCACACGATCCAGTCGGCGGCCTCGATCCACCGCTCGGTCAGCTCGTAGAGTTCCGGGTCCTCCTCGAGCAGTTGCAGGGCCTTGGCGAACTCCCACTCCGAGGAGATCTTCCCGCCGTAGCGCTTGAGCCAGGGCTCCTTGCGCGCCTCGGCCAGTGCGGTGATCCGGTCGGCCTGGGCCTGCGCGGCGTGGTGGCGCCACAGCTTGACGTAGGCGTGCGGACGGCCCGCGAACTCCGGGAGTTCGCACAGCGGCGTGCCGTCGGCGAGGACCGGCAGGACCGTACACGCGGTGAAGTCCGTCCCGATACCCACGACCTGCTCCGGACGTACGCCGGAACGGGCCAGGGCCTCGGGGACGGCCATGCGCAGCACGTCGATGTAGTCGGCGGGGACCTGCAGCGCCCAGTCCGGCGGCAGCGGGGTGCCGTCGGGGAGCCGGCGGTCGAGGACGGCATGGGTGTACGGGTGCTCGGCGACGGCCAATTCCGCGCCGTCCGCGACCCGGACCACCACAGCACGCCCCGACAACGTGCCGTAGTCGACTCCGATGACGTACGTGTCGAGGCCTGCGCGGTCCTCGTGGGGTGCGTTCACAACCGGCCGTCCTTCTGCTGATCGGTGATTCGGTGTGCCCTGTCGGGCCTGGCCGATGGGGGCCAGGCCCAGTCTCAGGTGGGGTCTACTGGACGAGTTCCCAGTCCTGCGAGCCGTCGGTGAGCGCGGTCTGCAGGGTCAGTTGGGCTCCGGCGGTCGCGCCGGTCAGGTACAGGCTGGTGTTCTTGACGGACTGCAGTTTGTAGAAACCGTCGCTGGTCTTGACGAGGTTCCAGCTGCCGGTGTTGCTGTTGTCGACCCACTGGCCGATCTTCTGGCCGGCCGTGGCGCTGCCGGTCCAGATGGCCGCCGCCCGGCCGCCCGCCTTGTTCAGCAGGCTCACGCCGCCGTCCGGCTCGGTCGTCGTGTGCCAGTACTGGGTGTCGGCGTTGGCCGCCGAGCCCGGGGCCTCCAGCCGGACGTCGGGGACGTCCGCGTTGCCGATGTTCGCGTCGTTGGTCTTGTTGCCGGTCCCGATCACCTGGTCGGTCTTGCGGTTCACCAACTGGTAGTAGGTGCCGTCGGAGTGGCCGAGGTCGACCTCGGCGAACTTGAGGGTGGAGGTGCCCTGGTTGTTGAGGATCACGACACGGCCGGTGCTCGTGACGTACTGGAGGTTGCGGCTGTAGCCGGCCGCCGAGGTGGTCTGGTACTCCTTCCAGGTGCCGTCGCTGCGCCCGGTGTCATTGACCCAGACGTTGCCGCTGCTCGCCGAGTTGTAGACCAGGCGCCCGCCGGGCTCCCTGATGAGGACCGGGCTGCCGCCCGTGGCGAGGGCGTGCGAGCCGGTGTCGACCGGCAGCGAGGTGACGGCCGTGCCGGTGGCGGAGCCGAGGAAGAACTTCAGCGGGTTGTCGGCGAGCACGTATCTGGTGTTCGCCCCGCCGCCCCAGTACTCGAAGGTCAGCATCCACTTGCCGTCCGCCGTCCGGACCACGTTCGCCATGCCCGGCCGGCCGCCGCCGATCTCCGTCTTGCCGCCGCCCATGTCCTGGTTCAGCCCGGCGATGTCGACGACGGTGGAGCTCCACGATGCGCTCGTGCCGTCCCAGGTCCGGTGGGCGAGGATCTGGCCGTGCGAGTCGGTCGCGGTGTCGTTGGCGGGGTCCGGGGTGGCGACGCCGGTGGTCGCGTTGAAGCCGGTGTAGTCGTTCTCGTCGGAGTAGTAGCAGACGAGCTGGCCCTTGTAGACCATCAGGTAGGGCTCCCAGATGGGGTCCACCTGGTTGCCGGTGTTCGCCGCCGCGATGTTCTGGCCGACCGCGCCCGCGCTGCCGCCCTGCCAGCCGCCGGTCGCGATGACGTTGACGACCTTCCAGGTCGCACCGTCGTTGGTGCTGGAGTACAGCGCGATCGCCACGTCCTTGCGGTCGCCGTCGTTCGTCGGCGTCCAGCTCGCGTCGGCCGCCTTGTGCTCCTTGTAGTAGTAGTCGTCACCCGACACGACACTGGCGAGGAGGAGCGTGCCCTGCTTCAGGTTCCCGACGTCCTGGGGGAGCGTGTAGAGGTAGGGGTTGGTCCAGTTGCTCGTGTACTTCGCGTACTGGGGGTCACTGGACAGGTACGCCGGAGCCTTGACCTCCGACAGCGCCTGCCAGGTCGTGCCGTGGTCGTCGCTCTTGTACACCGGGAGGGTCTGCCCGTCGGCGCTGCCCGACGCCGTCACGACCGTCGACTTCTCGAAGGACGCGACGAGCCGGCCGCTCGGCAGCTCCGCCGACTTCGGATAGATCGCGCAGTTGCCCCGCCCCTTCAGACACGCCTCGCTGCCGAGCTGGTAGAGAGTGCCGCCTGTCGGGTTGTACGCCTGCGCACTGACCATGGGTATGGCAAGGATCGCGGATGTAGCAGCAAAGGTTCCGAGGGCTCGTCCAAGCCGTCTTCTCTGCATGGCCCCTCCTCAGGGGAGTTGGATCACGATCGGGTGGCTGTTTCGGGGGTCGGCTCGGTGCCGGCGGCGACGAGGACGCGTACGTCCCAGGCACCGAGGTCGAGGGCCGAGCCGGCGACGACCGCATCGCCGGTCAGGGCGTCGGTGAGGTCCGCCGGGGCGGGGACGCTCGTGGGCTCCCAGCTCCAGTTGTGGACGATGTGGACACGGCGGCCGTCGGGTGCGGTCCCCGTGGTCGCGGTGACGGTCGGGGGAAGGTGCTGCCAGCCGCTGCTCGCGGCCGGGGACAGCCACTCGGCCAGCGCCCGGGCGAGGTCACGGTCCGGTGCCGTGCCGACGCAGGTGATCCGGCCGGCGCCGTGGCTCCGGGTGGTCACCGCGGGCCAGCGGCCGTAGTGCGGGTGCTCGTAGGCGGCGAGGACTTCGGCGTCGACGGCGGTGAGGCCCTCGATCCACCGCGTGGCACGGGCGTTCGCGGGTACCTCGAACGGGCCGCCGGGCACCGCGCGGACGGGCACGTCCTGGGTGAGGTTGCCGAACTCGTCGTACTGCACGCCCGCCGCCGCGACGAGTCGTCCGGGCGCGGGCTCGTGGCGGGCCCGTGCCTCGTGGTCGGCGTAGCCGGTGCGCGGGCCGAGGACCAGGTGGCCGCCGGCGTGGGCGTACGCCTCCAGCCAGTCGAGCGTGGAGTCGTCGACGACATACAGGGCCGGGGCGACGAGAACCGGGTGGCGTTCCACGGCCTCCTGCGGTGTCATGCCGTCCCGCTCACCACGCGGATCGTGCAGCTGGCGGGCGTGCACGATGCGCACCTGGCGGCCCGCGTCGAAGGCGCCGCGGTAGAAGGGGTCGAAGAACCGGTGGTAGGCGGCGGCGTCCGGCTCGCCCTCGGTGTTCGCGAGCGGTGGGTACTTCTGCATCAGCCACTTGCTCGGCATCGAGTAGACCATCGTGATGTCCGCGTCCGGTTCGAGACCGGCGACGAGTGCGCCCGCGGTGTCGAACTCCGCGCCCAGACGCGCGATTTCGGCATAGGTACGGCCCGGCTGCCCGCTGTGCGGGAGGACTCCGCCCCAGTAGGTCTCCGCGCCGAAGCGCAGGGTCTGCCACTGCCAGTACTCGATCATCCGGGCCCCGCGCGCGACATGCGCCCAGGCGGCCTGGCGCCACTGGCCGTCGTAGCCGGGCCGGTTGTCCCATGCGAAGCCGATGCTCTGGGCGTTGGTCTCGGTGACGAGGAAGGGTTCCTGGCGCGAGGAGAACATCCAGTCGGCGGTCTGGTACATCGACCAGACCCCGGTGGTCTTCCACTGCTGCTCGTGGTCGTCGGGGGTGGGGTCGGGAAGCAGGAGGCTGTCCTGCATGTCGTAGTACGGGTTGCCGGAGGCGATGTCGAGGCGGTCCGACAGCTCGTCGTCGTCAACTCCCTTGCGGGTGTACGAGATGCAGGTGGTGACGAACTGGCCCGGCTGGGCGTACTCGCGGACGAGGTCGGCCTGCCAGCCGATGAACTCGGTGACCTGGCGGGCCTGGAACTCCCGCCAGGCGACGTCGTATTGGGGCTGTTCGTTGCCGTCAGGGGTCCACAGGTCGGCCCAGGTGGACAGGCGGTGGGACCAATAGACCAGTCCCCACTCGCGGTTGAGGGTCTCGACGTCCCCGTACTTCTCCCGCAGATGGTCCACGAAGCGCTGGAAGACACCGTTGTTGTGGAGGAGGTGCAGGCCCGGTTCGTTGTCCACCTGCCAGCCGATGACCGCCGGGTGGTTGGCGTACCGGGCGACCATCTTGCGGATGAGCCGCTCCGCGTGGAAACGGAACGCGGGGTGGGTGAAGTCGATCTCCTGGCGGGCGCCCCAGCCGAGGCGCTGCCCGGTGGCGTGCTCGGCGGTGATCTCCGGGTAGAGACGGACCAGCCACTGGGGGGCGGCGTAGGTCGGGGTGCCGATGATCACGGAGATGCCGCGCTCGTGGGCGCCGTCCAACACCGGTTGCAGCCAGTCGAGTTCGAACCGGCCGCTCGAAGGCTCCCAGGTCGACCAGACGGACTCGCCGACCCGGATCACGGTGAAGTGCGCCTCGGCCATCAGGTCCAGGTCGGTCTTGAGCTGTTCGTCGGGCCGCGTTGTGGAGTCGTAGGCGGGCGTGTACTCGTGGTAGTACGCGGCACCGAACAGGACACGGGCAGGCAGAGCCGCCATGGGGGGAAACCTCCGGGGAAACGGGAAGTGGTACGAGGAACGCGGACGCGCGCTACTGCTTGACGCCGCCGGACGCCAGGCCGCTCTGCCAGTACCGCTGGAGCATCAGGAACGCCACGACCAGCGGGACGATCGAGATCAGGGAGCCGGTCACCACCAGCGCGAGCATGTCGCTGCTGGAGCCCGCCCCGCCGTTCTGGGCCTGCGCGGCCCAGGAGGAGAGGCCGACGGTGACGGGGTACAGGTTCGGGTTGTTCAGCATGATCAGCGGCAGGAAGTAGTTGTTCCAGGTCGCCACCAGCGTGAACAGCAGGACGGTCACCAGACCGGGACCGAGGAGCCGCAGGACGATGCGGAAGAAGATCCGCGCCTCGCCGGCGCCGTCGATCCGGGCGGCCTCCAGGATGCTGTCGGGGACGGCGTCCTCGGCGTACACCCGCATCAGGTACAGGCCGAACGGGTTGACCAGCGACGGCAGGATGACGGCCCAAGGGGTGTTGACCAGGCCCGCCTTGGCGAACAGCAGATAGGTCGGGATCGCCAGCGCGGTGGCCGGGACCATCACGGCGCCCACGACGAGGTTGAAGGCCACCCGGTCGCCGCGGAAGCGGAACTTGGCGAACCCGTAGCCGCCGGCCGCCGCGAGCAGCGCGGCGCCGACCGAGCTGACACCCGCGTACATGACCGTGTTGAGCAGCCAGTGCACGAAGACGCCGTCGTCCTGGGTGAAGGTGGCCCTGACGTTCGTCAGCAGCTGCGGGGCGTGCGAGAACCACAGGCCGAAGGTGTTGAAGAGGTCCTGGGTGCTCTTCGTCGAGGCGACCAGCAACCACAGCAGCGGCAGCAGGAAGTACGCCAGGACGGCCAGCATGGCGATCGTCAGCGGGGTGCTGTGACGCTTCCTGCGCCGCTTGCCCGCGCCGGCCGGAGCCCGCTTCGCCGACGGAGCGAGCTCGGCCGGGGGAAGGGTGGTCGTCATGATGTCCTCCTGCGGTTGGCGGTGAGCAGGACGGCATAGGAGACGATCACGATGACGAGGCCGAGGAGGAAGGACACCGTGGCCGCGTAGTTGACCTGCTGTCCGGTGAACGCGAGCGTGTAGGCGTAGAGGTTGGCGGTGTAGGAACTGCTGATCACGTCCGGGGCGATGCTCATCAACAGCTTTGGTTCGTTGAAGAGTTGGAAGCTGCCGATCACAGAGAACAGCAGGGTGAGCATCAACGCGGGCCGCAGAGCGGGCAGTTTGATGGACCAGGCGATGCGCCAGGCGCCCGCGCCGTCCATCGCGGCGGCCTCGTACAGCTCCTCGGGAATGGTGCGCAGCGCGGCGTACAGGATGATCATGTTGTAGCCGACGAACTCCCAGGTCACGATGTTCGACAGACTGCCGAGCATCCAGCCGTCGCTGAGGAAGTCCGGGGCCGGCAGATGCAGATCGTGGCTCAGCTGGGCGAACGGGCCGAAGTCCGGCCCGTACAGATAGCCCCACATGAGCGCGGCGACCACGCTCGGCACGGCGTACGGGACGAAGATGCCGAGCCGGATCACCTTGGCGAACCGCAGCAGCCCGCTGTCGAGGGCGAGCGCGAACAGCAGCGCCAGCAGCAGCATCAGCGGGACCTGGATCACGAAGAACAGGGCGACGCGTACGACACCGTGGATGAGCTGGGGGTCGCCCAGGGCCCGGACGTAGTTGTCGAGTCCGACGAACGCCGTTCCGCCGATGAGCCGTTCCTGGAAGAGGCTCAGATAGGCGGCGTAGCCGAGCGGGGCGAGGAAGAGCAGCAGGAACAGCGCCATGAAGGGTGCGACGAACAGTGGCCCTGCCGACCGGCGGCGGCGCGCGCCGCCGCGCCGGCCCTTGGGGGAGGCCGCGGTTGTGGCAGTCATCATCGGGCCTTTCTGAGGGGTGGGGTGTGCGGGGGTCCGGGTCCCGCGCCGCCGCGCGGGACCCGGCGCGCCGTCAGGCCGAGTGGACCGTGAAGCCCTGGGTCTTGGCGTACGTGGTCAGCCGCGACTGCCAACTGCCCAGCGCGCGCACGGTGTTCGTCTTGTCGGCGAGGGACTTGCCGACGGTCTCGGTCCAGTCGGTCGCCGCCTGGTCGAGGAACGGGGGCCACTGGAAGGAGGAGTTGACCGTGGAGCTGATGTCGGCGAAGACCTGGTTGACCTTCTGGCCGCCGTAGAAGGTCGGCGCGTCCGACACGAAGTCGGCCTCCGTGAGCAGGGCCTTGGTCGCCGGGAAGAAGAACTGCTCGGTGGCGAACATCTTGGCGCTGGCCGGATCGGTGTTGAGGAACTGGGCGAACACCGCCGCCTGGATGGGGTTCTTGGTGGAGCGGATCACCGCGGTGGTGGAACCGCCCCAGTTGCCCGAGCTGGGCTTGCTCGCGTCCCACTGCGGGAGCGGGGCAGCGCGCCACTTGCCCGCGGTGGCCTTGGCGGAGCCGGACAGGAACACCGGGCCCCAGGCGGCGGTCAGCCAGGTCGCGTACTTGCCCTTGTTGAGGGCCGCGTACCAGGAGTCGGTGAAGTCCGGCTCCACGCCGATGACTCCGTCCTTGGCGAGCCCGCCCCAGTACGCGCCGAGCTTCTGGGAGACTGCGTCGTCCACGCCGATGGTGATGTCGCTCTTGCCGGACAGCGCGTAGGGCTTGGCGCCCGCCTGCCACAACAGGCCGTGCCAGGCGGCGACTTGGTTGGCGGCGAGGTTGGTGAGGTAGACGTCCGGGTCGGCCTTGTGCAGCTTGCGGGCCGCAGCGGCGAACTCGTCCCAGGTGGTGGGGACTTCGATGCCGTGCTTGTCGAAGATGTCCTTGCGGTACAGCATGCCCATCGGGCCGGTGTCCTGCGGGATCGCCCAGATCTGGCCGCCGCTGCCGGTGACCTGGCCCCAAGTCCAGTCCACGAAGGTCGACTTGAGGGCCGAGGCGCCGTAGGGACGCAGGTCCAGGAGGCTGTCGGTGATGGTGAAGGTCGGGATGGCCTGGTACTCGATCTGCACCATGTCCGGGGCGCCGCTGTTCGCCTTGAGCGCGGTGCGCAGCTTGGTGTACTGCGGGGTGCCCTGACCGGCGTTGACGACCTTGATCTTGACGGCCGGGTACTTCTTCTCGAAGAGCGCGACCTCCTTGTCGATGTTCGGGACCCAGGTCCAGAACGTCAGCTCGGTCGGCGTCTTCATGGCCTTGTCGATGTCGGCCTGGCTGACCGGCTTGCTGGACGCGGTCGAGCCGCCGGAGCCGCTGCCGCCGCAGGCGGTGAGGGTGACGCCGAGCGACAGGGCGCCGGTCGTGGCGAGGAAGCCCCGACGGCTCATCGAGAAGGGGCCGGGCGTGGACGAAGAGGTGTTTCTGGGCATGGTGAACTCCCGCCGGTGGCGAAGTTGACGGCACGCCTGGCAAGGGCGTGCGGATGCGTGATGGAGGAGGGCGCGGACGCGCCGGCCGAGGAACGGACGCCGACGGGGTCGGGCACGCGTCCTCGTGGACCGGGCCGACGACTTCTCCGGATGCGGAGAGGGCGGTCGTGGCCGAGGAAGAAGGTGGTGAACCGGCGACGGAGACGGTGGGGGCGAGGCGGCTCGCCGTCTGCCGGCTTCAGGAACGGCCTTGCCTGGCAAGGGCGTTCGGAGGGACGGGGCGGGACCGGGACCTGCGGCTCGTCCTCTGGTCACGCACCGGCCGTGCGCTGGTGCTGTCCGGGCTGACCGGCGTCGTCACTGGTGGGTGGCCGGGCCTCCGTTCGACAGCGGAGCGTGGCGCGCGCCCTCGCGGGAACGGACGGCGGTACGTCTGCCGCGGGCCGGGGTCGTCCGGCCGGGCGGCGGTGCGGTCGAGGTACGGATGATGAGGTCGACCGGCGGGGGGCTGGACGGTAAGGGAACCGCGTTCGGGTTCTCGATGGCGTGCACCAGACGCTTGAGCCCTTCCTGGGCCACGGCGTCGAACGGCTGGCGCACCGTGGTCAGCGGAGGAGTCACATAGGCGGCGACCGGGATGTCGTCGAAGCCGACCACACTGACGTCCTCGGGCACCCGCAGCCCGGCCTCCGTCAGCGCGCGGATCAGTCCGATCGCCATGTCGTCGTTGGCGGCGAACACCGCCGTGACACCGCCGTCCGCGGCCAGTCGGCGTCCCGCCCGGTACCCGGACGCGGCCGACCAGTCGCCCTCGACGGGCGGCGGTACGACTCTGCCGTGTGCGGTCAGGGTGGCCCGCCAGCCGTCGAGACGGTCCCGCGCGGCGTACCACCGCTGCGGACCCGCGAGGTGATGGACCGTCATATGACCGAGTTCCAGGAGGTGTTCGGTGGCGGTGTGGGCCATCAGGTCGGCGCCGTCGCCCGCGGTCAGCACGAGCCGTGCCGAGACCGGCGAGGGCGCACCGAGGACGAGGATCGGAACGTTCAGACGGGGAGCGGCACTTCCGTCGTCACCGGGGATGCCCTCCTCCTCGATCGGTTCGGAGATGACGATGCCGTCCACGCCCTGATCGAGGAGCGAGTCCACGGCACCGGCCATGCCCGCCGGGTCGCCTTCCATCGTGTTGACCACGCGCAGCGCGTAGCCGGTGTCCCGGACGACCCGCTCGACCCCCATGAGCAGCGAGGCCGGACCGTACAGCGCCGTCCCCAGCGTCACGACGCCGATCGAACGGGTGCGTCCGGAGGCCAGGGCCCGGGCGGCGTTGTTGCGCCGGTAGCCGAGTTCCTCGGCGGCTTCGAGAACGCGCCGGCGGACATCGGCGGAGACGTACTGCTCGTCGTTGAAGACCCGCGACACCGTCTTCTGCGAGACCCCGGCCAGGCGCGCGACGTCCACGCTGCGCGGAGCCGCGGTGTTCCCGCTCCGCCCTGTCCCTCGCGTCATGGTGTCTCCCGATGGCCGGTTTCTGCGTCTGGCTGCGCAGTCATGTCTGCGCTGTCATGTCTACGCAGTCATACGGCTGTCGTCAAGAGTCCGGAACGCATCCGTAACCTCGCGTCCGTCGTTCGCCAGGCATGGGTCGGCCGGGTAAGGGCCTCGGTAAGGGAACATCATCCAACCCTCACCTCCCTTCCTGAGTTCGCCAACTGCCGCCCCCGTACTACCGGTTGCCAACTCCGAGAAAGGGGAACGACGTGTCCTTCGCGAAGATCACCCTGGCCAAGAAGGCCAAGAAGAAGGAGTGCGCCAAGGAGGCGCATCACAAGCACCACGAGAAGAAGCACCACCGCAAGCACAAGAAGCACGGCAAGTGACGGCTGTGCCGGGGTCCGCCCGTCCGCCTGACATGGACCCCGGCACGCCTTGGGACTGGACGGCGGCCGAGGAACACCGCCCGTCGTCCCGGATGCGGCACGCCCGCGTCTCCCCGCTCGCCGCCTTCCGCGCCTTCTGGCCCCTGGTCCGCGGCAACCGACTCGCCGTCCTCTTCTCCGCCCTGCTCCTCATCACGTCGTCCGCCGCCGACGCCGTCGCGATCGCCATCGCGGGCCGCCTCACCGACGACGTCCTCGCCCCCGGCGACCTCGACGCCTTCTGGAGCCCGGCCGCACTCTGGCTCGGCCTCGCCGTGGCCGGCGCGGCGGCCTCGGCCGCCGGCAGCTACCTCTCCGGCTGGACCAGCGAACACTTCCTCCTGGGTCTGCGCGACCACGTCTTCGAACACCTCCAGCGCACCCCGCCGGACACCCTCGACCGCTACGGCACCGGCGATCTGGTCACCCGCCTCACCGGCGACGTCGAGGTCGTCGAGACCCTGGTCGCCTCCGCCCCCGTCGAGCTGATCACCTCCGCCGCGGGCGCCCTCGTCTTCGCCGCCGCCGCGTTCCGGACCAGCTGGCAGCTGGCGCTCATCACCCTCGGAGCCGCCCCGCTGATCTGGCTCGGCGCCCGCGTCTTCGGCACCCTGATGCGCACCGCCACCCGCGCGGAACGCGACAGCAACGGACGCCTCGCCTCCCTCCTGGAGGAGAGCCTCGCCAACATGCCCCTCGTACAGGCCTACGGCCGTCAGCGCGCGGAGAGCAGCAAGGTGCACCGCGAGGGACGCACCTGGATGCGGGCCGGACTCCGCCAGATCCGGCTCTCCTCCGTGTACGGCCCGCTCGGCGAACTCCTCGAAACCCTCAGCGTGCTGGCCGTGATCGGCGCCGGGGCGTGGCAGATCTCCGAACACCACCTCACCGTCGGCGGCCTGCTCTCCTTCGCCGCCTTCCTCAGCTACCTCCACCCGAGACTGCAAGAACTCGGCGAACTCCTCGTCGGCGCCTCGACAGCCACCGCCGCCTGCGAACGCCTGATAGAGATCCTCCGCACCACCCCCGAACCCACCTCCCACCCCGACATGCGGCCACTCCCCGAACCCGTACGCGGCGCCGTCACCTTCCAGGACGTCGGCTTCTCCTACCCCGGCGCGTCGGGCCCCGTCCTCCACCACGTCCAACTCGACATCCCCCCGGGCCTGTTGGTCGCCGTGACCGGCCCCAGCGGCGCCGGAAAGTCCACCCTCGGCAAACTCCTCCTCCGCTTCCACGAACCCACCCGGGGCCGCATCCTCCTCGACGGCCGGGACATCGCCGAACTCCCGGTGGACGAGGTGCGCCGCCACATCACCCTGCTCCCGCAGGACAGCATGCTGTTCGACGACACGGTCCGCGCGAACATCGTCTACGGCCGTCCGGACGCCGCCGACAGCGAGGTGCTCGCCGCCGCCGTCGCGGCCGACGCGCACGGATTCGTCAGCGCGCTGCCCGAGGGCTACGACACCCCGGTCGGCAAGCACGGCAACAACCTCTCCGGCGGCCAGCGCCGCAGGATCGCCCTGGCCCGCGCCATGCTGCGCACCGCACCCGTACTCGTCCTCGACGAACCCACGACCGGCCTCGACGACGCGGCGACCGCCCGCATCATGGCCCCCATCCGCCACCTCTCCGCCGGCCGTACGACCTTCCTCATCACCCACGACCGACGGCTCGCCGCCCTCGCCGACCTTGTCCTCCACCTGTCCGACGCCACAGCCGTGCTGACGGCACCCGAACAGATCGCGACGGAGGCGGCCTGAGCGCGCCCTAGGGGTTCAGCGGTGGCGCCCCAGCGGACAGGTCCAGCGCGCGACCGAGGGCCAGGACGGCGGGGACGGCATATCCCGACAGGTGCAACGGGGCCCAGGCGGCGGCCAGTTGGAGAAAGTCGGCCAGATCGCGTTCGGCTGCGGCGAGCAGGCGGCGCAGCTCGGTGACGGGCAGTTCGATCACGGGACTGCCGTCGTCCTCGGCGTCGACGGTCAGCCGGACGATGTCGCCGTGGCGTTCGGCGACGGGAGAGGGGTCGTGTCCGAAGGAGGCCCAGCCGTCGCCGTCGACGACCTCCCACCAGTCGCGGCGCTCGTCCAGCCCGTTGCAGCAGCCGGGCACCAGCGTGGCGCCGGTCACCGTGTCCGTGATCCGCAGGCCGCCGGACGCGAAGAGGTCGTCCATGGTGAGCAGTCCGTGCAGGAAGGCGCCGAGCGGATCGGTGCCGCTCTCGGGCGCGGCGGAATTGCCGTCGGCGATGTGCATCACCGCCGCGCCCACCTCATCCGTAGTGAGCCCGCCGTGCAGCGGCAGGAAGCCGTACGGCGCGGACTCGGCGACGGGCCAGAGGGCGAAGCCGCCACGGGCGCGCGTTTCCAGGACCGGCTGCAGAACGATCACCCGAGTAGTCTGCGGCACACCCGCTCGTGCCCGCCCCTCGTCGATCTCGATCTCGTTGCGGATCACGGTCGGGGACGTCAACTCCCTTGTGCCCAGGGCAAGATCCGGATCACCCCGGTCGACGACCGTGTCGCCGGCCGCCGCACTCCAGGAGAGCTCCATGCCGAAACTCGAAGTCGACGGCGCGGTACTCGTGTACGACGACGAAGGCCCCTGCGACGGAGCCGACGTGCCGCTGGTGTTCATTCACGGCTGGACGGCCAACCGGCACCGGTGGGACGACCAGTTCGCGCATTTCTCGGCCGAACGGCGGGTCGTACGGCTCGACTTGAGGGGGCACGGCGAGAGCACGGGGGCGGGGTCGCGGACCGTCGACGCGTTGGCCGCGGACGTCGTCGCGCTGCTCGACCACCTGGAGGTCGAGCGGTTCGTGCCGGTCGGGCACTCCATGGGCGGGATGATCGCGCAGACCCTGGCCCTCGCGCACCCCGAGCGGGTCGAGCGGATGGTGCTGGTCGACTCGATCAGCCGCATGACGTACAGCTGGGCGCGCGGTGTGCTGCTGGCGGTGTCCACGCTGCTGCCGTTCAAGCTGTTCGTCGCCGCCAACATCCAGCGCGCCTTCGCGCCCGGCTACCCCAAGGACAAGATCCGCCAGTACATCGAGGCCTCCGCCGCCACGCCCCGCGAGGTCGTCATGACCTGCTACGGCGCGATGCGCGCCTTCGACGTCCTGGACCGGGTCCACGAGATCACCGCGCCCACGCTCATCGCGCACGGCTACCACGACATCCAGCTGCCGCTGTCGCAGATGCTGCGGATGGCGAACTCCTACCCCGACGCGGTCGTCCGGATCGTCGACGCCGGTCATGAACTCCCCGTGGAGAAACCGGCCGAACTCACCGCGCTCCTCGGCAAGTTCGTGACCGCGCCGACGGGCTGAGGAACCAGAACTCAGGCCGGCCGTACCAGCCCCGCGTCGTACGCGAAGATCACCGCCTGCACCCGGTCCCGCGCCCCGATCTTGGCGAGGATGCGGCTGACGTGGGACTTGACGGTGGACTCGGCGAGGCAGAGACGTTCGGCGATCTCCGTGTTGCTCCAGCCCGAGGCCATGACGGTGAGGACCTCGCGCTCGCGGTCGGTGAGGGTGTCGAGGCGGCGGTCCTGCTCGGGGGTGCGGCCGGGCATCCGGTCGCCGAAGGCGTCGATGAGTTTGCGGGTCAGGCCGGGGGAGATGACCGCGTCCCCGGCGGCCACCGCGCGGATGCCCGCGACCAGTTCCTCGGGCAGCGCGTCCTTGAGGAGGAAACCGCTGGCCCCGGCGCGCAGCGCGGCGTACGCGTACTCGTCGAGGTCGAAGGTGGTCAGGACGAGGACACGGGAGCGGCCCCCGGACTGCACGATCCGGCGGGTGGCCTCGATGCCGTCCATGCCGGGCATCCGTACGTCCATCAGGACCACGTCGGGGCGGAGTTCGGCCGTCAGCCGGACCGCCTCGACGCCGTGCGTGGCCTCGCCGACGGTGCTCAGGTCGGGGTACTGCTCGATGAGCATGCTGAAGCCGAGGCGTTGCAGGGCCTGGTCGTCGACGATGAGGACGGTGGTCATGCGGGGTGCTTCTCCATGAGGTCGGGGGCGGTCGAGGTGGGCAGGAGGAGGGCGCGGACGGTCCAGCCGCCACGGGAGTTGGGGCCCGCGGCGACCTGGCCGCCGTAGAGCGCGGCCCGTTCGCGCATGCCGACCAGGCCCTTGCCCTGTTCGTCGGTGTTGGGGGTCGGGTGAGGGCCGGTGTCCTCGACGGTGACGTGCACGGCCTCGGGGTCGCCCGCGACCGTGACCTCGACGGTCGTGTCCGGTGCCGCGTGCTTGAGCGTGTTGGTGAGGGCTTCCTGCACGATGCGGTAGACGGCGAGCTGAAGTCCCTGGGGGAGACCGGTGAGTTCGCCCTTGAGGCGCAGGGTGGCGGCGGGGCCGGCCGCCCGGACCCGCTCCATCAAAGGGCCGAGGTCGGACAGTCCGGGCTGGGGCGCGAACGGGGTGTCGTCGGGTTCGTCCTCGTGGATGACGGAGAGCAGTCTGCGTAGTTCGGCCAGGGCGCCGCGCCCGCTCTCCGCGATGATCCGCAAAGTGTCCGCGCCCCGCTTGGGTTTGCTCTCGGCGAGCCCGGCGGCACCGCCCGCCAGACCGACGATCACGGCGAGGGTGTGGCCGAGGATGTCGTGCATCTCCCGTGCCACCCGGGCGCGTTCACCGGCCGCGGCCAGCCGGGCCCGCTGGTCGCGCTCCACCTCAAGGCGTACGGCGTGGTCCTTGAGGGCCTCGATGTAGGCGTTCACGAGTTTTCCGGCCAGGCCGAGCGCGGCCATCGACAGGATGGCGACCACGGCCAGGAACAGCAGCACCGGGGTACTGGCCTGTTTCGCCGACTCCTTGAGGCCGTCGAAGAAGAAGGTCGACACAAAGGTCTGGAGGAGGTTGTACACGACGCCGACGGCCAGCTGGCTCGGAGTGCCGAAGCGTCCCAGGTTGAGCAGCGCCACCAGCTGGGTCGCGCCCGAACCCGAGTCCACCTTCAGGGCGAGGCACAGCTCCGAGAGGACGACCAGGGCGGCGAACACCAGCACCGGCCGCTGCCTCCGCCACAGCAGCGGCACGGTGAACCCCGCGGTCGCCGCCAGCATCAGCACGAACGCGGGGACGGAGTCATGGGCCGCGCGCACCAGGCCCGGGATCCCCGCCAGCGCGTAGCAGGCGGGCACTCCCCACAGCCTGACCCGCGGATGGGCCGTGTCGGCCTGCCGCACCCGTCCCAGCCAGGTGAGCAGCCCGACGACCGCCCGGTACTCGGAGTCGCCCAGCCGGGCTCCTCCCATCAGGGTCTCCGGCATGAAGGACCGGGCCGTCATCGGTGGTGAGGTCACGGGATACACCCTCCATGGTGCAGGCGGGCCGCCCGCCGGTCCCGGGGGGAGGGGACCGGCGGGCGGGGACGGTGCGGCCGGGGCGGGCCCGGACCGGCGTCCTGGTGTGGATCGTACGGCCGCCGCCTCAGCGCTTCCCGGTGGTGACGGGCGACACGGGTGCCCGGTCCGGGCTGCCGGAGGCGTCGTCCGGGGTCTCGGCCAGCAGGTGGTGCAGCCGTTCGCCCTCGACGTCCACGTTGGGCAGGATCCGGTCCAGCCGGCCGGGCAGTGCCCAGGCGCGGCGGCCGAGCAGGGTCATGACCGCCGGTACGAGCGTCATGCGGACGACGAACGCGTCGAAGAGGACGGCGGAGGCGAGGCCCAGGCCGATCGACTTGATCAGGGCGACGTCGTCCAGCAGGAACCCGGCGAACACGGAGATCATGATGACCGCGGCGGCCGTGACCACCCGGGCGCTGTGCCGGAAGCCCGCGATCACGGCCTCGGTGGGCTCGGCCCCGTGGACGTACGCCTCACGCATCCGGGTCACCAGGAACACCTCGTAGTCCATGGCGAGTCCGAACACCACGCCGATCATGAAGATCGGCAGCACGCTCACGATCGGCGAGGTCCCGTCGACGCCGAACAGGTCCGCCAGCCAGCCCCACTGGAACACCGCGACCACCACACCGAGCGTGGCGACCACGCTGAGCAGGAAGCCGAGGGCGGCCTTGAGCGGGACCAGGATCGAGCGGAACACCAGGAGCAGCAGGATCAGGGCCAGGCCGACGACCACACCGAGGTAGGGGATCAGGGCGCTGCTGAGCTTGCTGGACACGTCGATGTTCAGCGCGGTCGTGCCGGTCACCATCAGCTCGGAACCGGTGTCGGACTTCAGCGCAGGGCCCCGGTCGCGGATCTGGGAGACCAGGTCGACGGTGTCCTGGCTGCTGGGGGAGCTCTTCGGGACGACGGAGATCAGGGCCACGTCGCCGTTCTGGTTGAACACCGCGGGGCGTACGGCGGCGACGTCGGACAGCTTGCCCAGTTCGGTGACCGTGTCCTGCGCGGCCGTCTTGGCGTCGCTGCTGCCGCGACCGTCGACGACCACCGTGAGCGGGCCGTTGTAGCCGTCCCCGAAGCCCTTGGTGATGGTGTCGTAGGCGATGCGCTCGCTGGTGCCGGGCGCGGACATGCTGTCGTCGGGCAGGGACAGCCGCATCGACAGGGCGGGTATGGCCAGGACACCCAGTCCGACGACCGAGACGAGCAGCATCTTCACCGGGTTGCGGGTCACGAACCGCGCCCAGCGCACGCCCGCCGCCTCGCCCTCGCCGCGCTCCTGGAGGGCGCGCATCCGGCGGCTGGTGAACCGCCCGCCCATGATCCGCATCCCGGCGAAGCCCAGCATCGCGGGCAGCAGGGTCAGCGCGATCAGTACGGCGACGACGACCGAGAAGGCGGCGCCCAGCCCCATGGAGGTCAGCATGCCGATGCCGATGATGCTCAGACCGACCAGGGCGATGACGACGGTGAGACCGGCGAACACCACCGCGGAACCGGCGGTGCCCAAAGCGCGGCCCGCCGCCTCCTCCGGTTCGTGGCCGTCCCGGATCTCGCCGCGGTAGCGGGAGACGATGAACAGGGCGTAGTCGATGGCCACCGCGAGACCCAGCATCAGCGCCAGTGTGGTGGCGGCCGAGCTGAGGTCGAAGAACGCGCTCGCGACCGTGATGGCGGCCACCGCCGCCCCGACCCCGAAGATCGCCGTCAGCAGCGGCAGCCCGGCCGCGAGCATCGACCCGAACGTGATGACCAGCGCCACGGCCGCGATCAGCAGACCGATCAGCTCGGCCGCGCCACCGCCCGCCTTCTCCTGTACGGCGTTGCCGCCCAGGCTGACCGCGAGGCCTGCCTTCTCGCCCCGGTCGGCCACGGAGTGCAGGGCGGCGCGGGCCGCGTCGGTGACGTCGGCCTGCCCGACCTTGTAGGTGACCTGGGCGTAGGTGATGGTGCCGGACTTGCTGATCAGACCGCTCTGGTACGGGTCGCTGACGTTCGCGACCTGGGGCGCCTTCTTGAGGTCGGCGATCAGCGACTCGACCTCGGTCTTGTTGGCGCCGGACTTCAGCTGCTGTCCGTCGGGCGCCTCGAACACCACGCGGGCGGTGGCGCCGGCGGCCGACGCCTGCGGGAACTCCTTGCCCAGCAGGTCGATCGCCTTCTGCGACTGCGTGCCGGGCAGGGTGAAGCTGTCGGACGAGTTCGACGACACGCTCGCCGCACCGATACCGACGGCCGCCAGAACGGCGATCCACAGCATCAGGACGAGCCGTCGGCGCCGGAACGAGAACCGGCCCAGTCGGTAGAGGAAGGTGGCCACGGAGTACTCCCACCAGGTTCGAGAGAAAGAGGTTCGAAAGGAATTCGCGAGAAAAGGAGGGCCTTCGCGACCCACGACTTCACGCTAGGAGCGCCTTTCCTCCCCTCCGCAGCACCGGGGAAGTGAAAACGGCCGGGGTGACTAGTACCGGGGTACTAGGCCCTCTCCACCCTCCAGTCGAGGTGGGCGGCCCTCCGGCCCGGGCGGGCGCCGTGATCCGCCCCACACGATCCGGGACAAGAGCCGGTTATGGTGACCAGGCGAATCGAACAGGGACAGAACCGGCGGAGGACACCGTGTCGGACGAAGGGCGTCGCATCGCCGGGCGCTACCGGCTGGCCGAGCAGATCGGCCGCGGCGGCATGGGCACCGTCTGGCGCGCCGACGACGAGGTCCTCGGCCGTCAGGTCGCGATCAAGCGCCTCCACGCACGGCCGGAACTCTCCGCCGACGAACTCGCCACCCTCTACGAGCGCACCCGCCGCGAGGCCCGCAGCGCCGCCCGGATCCAGCACCCGAACGTGATCGTCGTCCATGACGTCGTCGACGACGACGGCCGCCCCTGCATCGTCATGGAGTACGTCCCCGGCCCGACGCTCGCCGACCTCCTCAAGGACGGCCAGACCCTCCCGCACGAGGAGGCCGCGCGGATCGGCCTGGACACGGTCGCCGCCCTGCGCGCGGCCCACGCCGCCGGCGTACTGCACCGGGACGTCAAACCCGGCAACGTCCTGCTCGGCACCGGCGACCGCACCGTCCTCACCGACTTCGGCATCGCCACGACGGACGGGGCGTCGACCCTGACGAAGACCGGCGAGATGGTCGGCTCCATCCACTACATGGCCCCGGAGCGGATCCGCGGCCTCACCCCCGGCACCGCCTCCGACCTGTGGGCCCTGGGCGCCACCCTCTACCAGGCCGTCGAGGGCCGCCCGCCGTTCCGCCGGGCCACCGCGATGGAGACGGCGTACGCCATCGCCGTGGACCCCCTCGAACCCATGAAGCAGGCCGGACCCCTGGAGCCGCTGATCGAGGCGCTCCTGATCAAGGAGCCCGACGAGCGGCCGACGGCACAACAGACCGAGCGCGCCCTGCAGACCGCGTGGTGGGGAGAGGCGACGACCGAACTGCCGCCGCCCGCCCCCGAGTTGACGACCGGGGAGCCTACGGGAGACACGGGTCGCGGGCGCCGCCGGGGCCGCAAGGGGATCGTCGCCGGGGTGCTTGCCCTCGCCGCGGCGGCCACGGCCTTCGTGCTGCACGGGACGTCGACCTCGACCCCCGGGCACGCGACGAGCAGCCCCGTGACCACGACCTCCGCGTCCCCCGTCCCGGACGGCTACCACCTCGTCCGGGACCGGCAGCTCGGTGTCTCCTTCCCGGTGCCGGACGACTGGAAGGCCGGCAAGCGGTCGGCGGAGAGCGTCACCTACACCGACGGGACGGGCCTGGCCGGGCTCACCATCGGTGTCGTGGACCCGGCGGGCCCCAACCCGAGCACGCACTTCGCGGACATCGAGGCCAACACCAAGGTCAACTACCCCACCTATCGCCGACTCCGCATGCAGCAGACCACCTTCCGCCAACAGCCCGCCGCGATCTGGGAGTTCACCTTCCAGGGCCGGGTCCGGGTGTTCCGCGCCATCGACCTCGGCTTCGGGAGGGAGGGCGATCGCGAGTACGACATCTACCTCTCGGCCCCGGACGCGAAGTGGGACACCTACCGTCCCGTCTTCGACAAGGTCAGGGACGGCTTCGTGACCAGCGCGTCGTGACCGCGTGAGAGCCGTGCACCGCTATTGCCTCCACGGCCCGCGCCCCGTTACCTTGCGGCAAAGTTACAGGCCAGCTACGCGATGCGGTCCGGCGCATCGGTGTTCGGCGAGCGGAACGGGCATTGGGTGACAGGTCGCGGCAAGGGACAACTGGAGGCGCAGTACGGCCTCCTCACGAGCATCGCCACCGAGGCGGGCGTCTCGCTCAGCACGGTGTCCAAGGTGGTGCACCGGCGCCGGGACGTCGGCGCGCGGACCCGCGAACGGGTCGAGGAACTCCTCGCGCGGCACGGCTTCGTCCGGCCCTGGGAGCGGGACCCCGCGACACCCCGGCAGATCATCGCGGTGTTCCGTGACCTGTCCGGGCCGTACACGCTGGAGGTGGTCCGCGGCATCGTGGACGCGGCCGGAGAACTCGGCATCGACGTGGTCACCGGCACGACGAGCCGCCGCTCGATCTCCGGCTGGCTGGAGCAGTGTGTCGCGCTCGGTGCCGCCGGCATCGTCATCGTGATCTCGATGCTGTCCGAGGAGGACCAGCGCCGCATCGTCGAACAGCGCCTCCCGGTGGTCCTGATCGACCCGCTCAGCGCACCCTCCGAGGACATCCCCAGCATCGGCGTGACGAACTGGAGCGGCGCCCGCGACGCCGTACAGCACCTGCTGGACCTCGGCCACACCCGCATCGGCATGGTCGCGGGCCGCTCCCACTCCCTGGCCGGGGCCGCCCGCGTGCACGGCTACCGGGCCGCGCTGGAGGAGGCCGGGATCGCCTACGATCCGACGATCGTCCGCTCCACCGACTTCGACTACGCCGAGGCGCTCGCCACCGGCGCCCAGATCCTGGACGCCGACGATCCGCCCACCGCCGTCTTCGCGGCCAGCGACGCACAGGCGCTCGGCGTGCTGGAGGCGGCCCGGCAGCACGGGCTCGCCGTACCGGACGACCTCGCGGTGATGTCCTTCGACGACACACTCGTCGCGGCGATGGCCTGCCCGCCCCTGAGCGCCGTACGCCAGCCCTTCGAGGAGTTGGGCCGTGAGGCGACCCGGGTGCTCCTCGAACTCGCCCAGGGACGGCCGCCCGTGTCCCCGCGCATAGAGCTGGCGACGGAACTCGTACTGCGGACTTCCACGTCCGTGCGGAGACGCGTCAATACCACGTAACTCCTTATTCCGCGAAACACTTTCGAAACGCGGCGGTGACATTGCCATGTCCGCTGCGAATACTGGCTTCCTGCCCGGACCCCCTCCCGGTGAAAGGAAAGCCGTTGACAAGATCCTGGGTGCGAAAGGCTTTCGCGTGGGCGACAGCCTTCGGCACAGGCGTGGCATTCGCCATCGCCTCCGCGACAAGCGCGTCGGCCTATCAGCCGAGTCCCGCCAATCTGTATACGGCGACCAACACCGCCGCGTGCAACAAGAGCCCGTGTGTGCTCTACCCGAAGTCGGCCCAGTTGCCGGACGGCCGGATCGTGGCCACCTTCGAGAATGACCAGACCGCCCCGGTGGGCCAGACACTGCCCGTCTACAAGAGCGACGACAGTGGCACGACGTGGGCGAAACTGTCCGACGTCCAAGCGCCCGCCTATCTCTCCAGCGACTCCAAATACGCGAAATACACGAGCAATTGGACCAACCCGTATCTCTACGTTCTTCCGCAGAACGTCGGCAGCCTGAGCGCGGGCACCCTGCTGCTCGCGAGCATCGTCTCCGGCGACGACTACTACTACCAGGAGCAGAAGGCCGCCAACTCCAGCTGGACGCCCACCAGTGACGGCGACCGCAAGGACGTGGCGCTCGCCCTGTACTCCAGCACGGACGACGGCGCGACCTGGACCATCCAGAACATCATCGCCGCCGGCGGCTGGCAGGGCGGCAGCGCGGGCAGCATCGGCCGGGTCTCCACCGCCAACACCTCCGCCCAGGTCGACCCCGTCTGGGAACCCCATCTCCTCGCCCACAACGGCCAGCTCATCGCCTACTACTCCGACGAGGACGACTACACCGGCTACAGCACCACCACCGGTGCGCCGACCCTCGACCCGGCCAACGACACGGCGACGGACTCCGGCGGCCAGGTTCTCCTGCACCGCACGTGGGACGGCTCCAGCTCAACCGCCTGGAGTTCCCCGGTAGTTGATGTCCCCGGCTCCACGGTGACCATGACCGGCGGCAAGACGGAGATCGGCGGCGGCCGGCCCGGCATGACGACGATCGCCCCGACGACCGACGGCAAATGGCTGCTGACGTACGAATATTGGGGCGGCGGTACGAACGTCCGCTACCGGATATCCGACGACCCGACGAAGTTCTTCTCCGCCACGGACAACCCGATCACCTCACTGCCCGTGCCCTCCGGCGGAGCCACCCTCGCCACCGGCGGCAGCCCGGTCCTCCTCCCCATGCCGGACGGCCGGATCGTCTACAACGCTGCGGGCAGCGGCGACGTCTGGGTGAACGAGTCCGGGTCGAGCACGGGCACGTGGAAGGAGTACAAGACGTCTATCGCGGCCGGCTACAGCCGCACGCTCCAGTACGTCGACGGCACCGGACGCGTGCTCATCCTCCAGGCGTCCTGGAGCGGCACCAGTGTCGGCCCCGTCAAGTACGCCGAGGTCGACCTCGGCCGCTCCGACGGCGCCTACTACAGCCTCGTCAACCGGCTCACCGGGCAGGTCCTCAGCCCCGCGTCCGGCAAGACCCAGGACGCCAACCTCACCGGGAACATCCCCGACCTGATCCTGAGCGCCGCCAACTCCACTGACAACACCCAGCGTTGGCACCTCACCGCCAAGGGCAGCAACATCACGCTGCTCAACAAGGCGGGTGGCCGCTCGGTCGCCATCTGGACCGGTACCGCGACGGCGGGGCAGAAGCTGGCCCAGTGGGTCGACGACGGAGCCACCGACAAACAGTGGACCCAGGTCGCGTCCTCGACCAGCGGCTACTACAAACTCCGCTCGGTCCTCAACACCAGCCTCTACATGACCGGTTCGACCGCCGGCGGCTCCGTCACCGTCGCGGCGGCCACCAGCGACGGCTCCCAGGACTGGCAGTTGGTCCAGGACCCGCTGCCCACCGCCTCGACCTTCACCCTGAAGGGCACCAGCTCCGGCCGCTGCCTCGACGTCCCGAACGGCGCTACGGGCGTCCAGGTCCAGATCTACGACTGCTCCGGCAACGCCAACCAGACCATCACGCAGACCGCGGCCGGTGAACTCCGCGTCAACGGCAACTGCCTGGCCGCGAACGGCGACGGCACCACCGCGGGCACCACGCTCATCCTCTGGGCCTGCAACGGGAAGTCCAGCCAGAAGTGGGCGTTCCGCGTGGACGGCACCATAGTCAACCGTTCCAACGGCCTGGTCATCGACGTGACCAGTGCGGGGACGGCCAACGGCTCGAAGGTCGAGCTGTGGACCGGTCTCGGCGCCGGGAACCAGCAGTGGACGCGTAGCTAGTCATCGCTCGAACAAGAAGATGGCCCCGCCGGTCGGATCGACCGGCGGGGCCACTTCTCGTACGGCTGGTTCGACTACTCCCGCTCGACACTCACCGGCACCGCGTGCTGCCGCAGCACCGTCGCATCCCGTTCCGCGCCCACGAGTTGCACCGTCTCCCGCACCGGAGTGTCCAGGCTGGAGGAGCCGATCTGGAGCAGGATCTCGCCGGGCTCGACGATGCGCCGCCCCGCCAGACCGGTGAAGGCCAGCCGGTCGGTGTGGACATGGAAACGGACCGTCGCCTCCTCGCCCGGCTCGAGCGCCACCTTGGCGAAGCCGAGCAGGGACCGCACCGGCCGGGTCACCTGGGCGACCGGGTCGATCGCGTACAGCTGGACCGTCTCGGCCCCCGCGACCGCCCCCGTGTTCCGCACCCGCGCGCTGACGGTGAACTCGCCGTCCACCGGCACCAGTTCACGGTCCACGCCGAGCCCGTGGATCTCGAAGCCCGTGTAGGACAGACCGTGTCCGAAGGGGAACGCCGGTGTCGGGTCGAGGTTGGAGAGCCAGCTCTGCCGGTCGCCGAGCGGCGCGTGGAGGTAGGTGTAGGGCTGACCGCCGGGTGTGGTCGGTATCTGCACGGGCAGTTTGCCGCTGAAGTTCGCCTTGCCCGCCAGGAGTTGGGCCACCGCACGGCCGCCCTCCTCGCCCGGCAGGAAGACCTGCACCATGGCCGCGGCGCCGGCGGCGAACCGGCCCACCGCGTAGGGGCGGCCACTGCTGACGACCAGGACGACGGGCCGGCCGGTGGCCAACACGGCCTCGACCAGCTCCTCCTGGACGCCCGGCAGCCGCAGATCCTCCACGTCACAGCCCTCGCCCGAGGTGCCGATCCCGAACATGCCGGCCTTGTCACCGACGACCAGCACGGTCAGGTCGGCCCCGGCAGCAGCCTCCACCGCGGCGGCGATACCGGAGCGGTCCGCCTCGCGGATGGGGCAGCCCGGCTCGAACTGCCAGTCCACGGAGGAGAGTTCGGCCGCCAGAGCGTGCCGCAGCGAGACGGCCTCGACACCGTTGCCAAGGTCGTCGCGTTCGGCGAGGACATGGTTGGGGAAGCTGTAGCAGCCGAACATGGTGCGTACGTCGTCGGCGCACGGGCCGATGAGTGCGATCCGGCCGGTCGAGGGGAGGGGCAGAGTGCCGTCGTTCGACAGCAGCACGGCACTCGACTGGGCCACCGCGTGGGCGAGTTGACGACTCGTCGGCTTGTCGAGGTCCAGTTCACCCGCGATCAGGGCGGGCGGGCGCGGGTCCCAGTCGGCGTCGAGCAGTCCGAGTTCGACTTTCTGCAACAGAACCCGACGTACCGCCCGATCGACCAACTCCTCGCCGACCAGGCCCTGTTCGACGGCGTGCACGAGGGCGTCACCGAAACCGCGCTGGTCGGGGAGTTCGACGTCCAGCCCGGCGGTAAGGGCGAGCGCGCCGGCCTCCGGGAGATCGGCCGCCACCCGGTGGTCGTTGACCAGGAAGGGCAGGGACCAGTAGTCGGAGACGATGGTTCCCTCGAAACCCCAGGCGTCGCGCAGGACTTCGGTCAGCAGCCAGCGGCTCGCGGCCGGCGCCTCGCCGTCGATCTCTGCGTAGGAGTTCATCACCGACCGCACACCCGCGGCGACGAGCCGCTCGAAGGGCGGGAGGATGACGTCGAAGAGCTCACGGCGGCCGATCCCCACGGGAGCGTGGTTGCGGCCGCCCATCGACGCGGAGTATCCGGCGAAGTGCTTGAGGGTCGCGTACACCCCGGCGCTCTGCAGGCCGGTGACATACGCCTCGGCCAACTCGCCCACCAGGTAGGGGTCTTCGCCGTAGGTCTCCTCGCAGCGGCCCCAGCGGTAGTCACGGATGACGTCGACGACGGGGGACAGGCCCTGGTGCACGCCCGCCGCGGCCATGTCGGAGCCGATCGCCTCGCCCACCCGGCGGATCAGCGCCGGGTCGAAGGTGGCCGCCATGCCGAGCGAGGTGGGGTAGATGGTGGCGCCGTACGCGGTGAAACCGGTGAGGCACTCGTCGTGGGCCATGGCCGGGATGTCGAACCTGCTCTGCGCCACCACCTGCCGTTGGTGCTCGGCCAGCAGCCGGGCGTGTTCCAACGCGGGCCGGGGCAGGGTGCCGTAGGGCCGGGTGAGCTGGCCCAGGCCGTGCCGGGCGGTCTCGTCGAGGTCGCCGACGCGGCCGAAGTGGTTGCTGCCCGGGGCCACTTCGGGGCCGTCGGCCTCGATGTCCTCCCAGGTGCTGCTCAACTGCGCGACCTTCTCCGACAGGGTGAGCCGGGCGAGCAGCGCCTCGACGCGTTCGGCGGTGGGCAGGGCGGGATCCGTCCAGGGGCGGTCGCTCTCCTCTTGGGGGAGGCCGCCGTGGTCGGGCATGGTGGTCGTCATTCACGACTCCTCGGTGTTGCGCGGGCACGCCGACGGGGCCGGGCGCCTGGCCCGGCCGTCGTACGGGGTGAACTGCCCGGTAGTGGGGGCTACTTGGAGAAACCGGCGGTGAGACCGGCGACGAGCTGACGGCGGGCCAGGATGAACAGGGCCAGCATCGGCAGGGTGGAGAGCACCACCGCGGCCATCGTGGCCGGGACGTTGATGCCGAACTGGCCGCGGAACAGGGTCAGTGCCAGGGGCAGTACGGCCTTGTCGCCGCTCTGGGTGAGGATGAGGGGGAAGAGGAAGCCGTTCCAGACCTGGAGGCCGTCGTAGACGGCGACCGTCATCAGTGCCGGGCGGGCCAGTGGTGCCGCGAGCGACCAGAGCATGCGCCAGTCGCCGGCGCCGTCGACGATCATCGCCTCGAACAGCGAACGCGGCACGTCCCGCAGGAAGCTGACCAGGATCATCACGGTGATCGGCAGCGCGAACGCGGCCGAGGGCAGGACGATCGCGAGCAGGCTGTCGTAGAGGTGCATGCGGATGATCAGCAGGTAGACCGGGATGATCACGGCTTGCAGCGGGATCGCCAGGCCCAGCAGGAACAGCCGGAACGACACCCGGGAGAAGCGGCTGCCCGCGTTGCGGACGATCGAGAACGCGGCCATCAGCGCGACGGCCACGGCGATGACGACCGTGCCCGCGGTGACGACCACGCTGTTGAGGAGATAGGTGGTGAAGTCGCCGTCCAGGACGGTCCGGTAGCTGTCCAGCGTCGGATGGCTGGGCAGCGCGAGGGGGCTGTCGGAGGTGAAGTCGGACTGGCTGCGGAGGCTGGTGACGACCAGCCAGTAGATGGGGACGACGACGATCGCCGTCCAGAAGAGGGCGGCGCCGCCGGTGAGAGTGCGGCGGAGGAACCCGGGAACGGGGTTCTTCCGGACGGGCCCGGGTGTCACGGCCCGGTGGCTTGGAACGGTCCGCCGTTCGGTGGCGGTGGTGCGGGTCTTGGTCACGGTGGTGCTCACATGCCCTCCTGCTGGCTGTCCATCCGGGTGAAGCCGGACAGGCGGGTGGTCAGCAGCGACAGGCCCAGGCCGAAGACCACGAGAAGGGTGGCCACCGCGCTGGCCCGGCCCATGTCGTGGGCCTGGAAACCGGTGATGTACATGGAGAGGGGAAGGACGCGGGTCGCGGTGCCGGGCCCGCCGGTGCCGCCCGACAGGACGAAGATCAGGTCGAAGTAGGTGAGCGAGCCCACCAGCATCAGCGTGCTCGACGTGACCAGCGTGTACTTCAGCTGCGGCAGCGTGATGTGCAGGAAGCGCGTCACGGGTCCGGCGCCGTCGAGCGCGGCGGCCTCGTACAGGGCGGTCGGGATCTGCCGTATGCCCGCCTGGTACAGCAGGGCGTGGAACGGTACGAACTGCCAGGCGATCACGAAGATCACCGTGTACAGGGCGAGTTCGGGCGAGCCGAGCAGCGGCTTGGCCAGCCAGTGCAGGCCGGGCGTGGAACCGATGCCGAAGGACGGGTCGAGCAGCGCCTGCCAGGTCAGACCGATCGCCACCGCGGAGAGCAGCAGCGGCAGGAAGAACAGCACCGCGAACAGCGCGCGCAGCCGCCCCTTGGGCGCCTGGAACAGACCGAGCGCCAGGGCGATCGGCGTCTGCACCAGCCAGCTGACCACCATCACCTTGACGGTGAGCCACAGCGACTGCCAGGTCGCGCTGTCGGTGAGGACGGACGTCCAGTTGGTGAGGCCCGCCCAGCTGATGGAACCGAGACCGTCCCAGCGGGCGACGCTGAGCGCCGCCACGCCGATCAGGGGGACGAGACCGAAGAGGCCGAAGAGGAGCAGGGCCGGAGCGGCCATGAGGAGGCCGCTCCCTCCTCTCCGGCGTACGGGGGTGGTGGTGATCGTCACGACCCCGCCTTGCTCATGTTCACCCCGAAGTCGGCCGGCGAGATCTGCCGCAGGAACGACTTGTCGGTGTTGGTCAGCAGTGGGTCGGCCTGGTCGGACGGCAGCGCCTGGTCCCACGAGAGCTGGAAGCTCGGCGCCTTGTCCACCAGGTCGTAGACGAAGGTCAGCCACGCCTTGTCGGAGGCCGACGACACCGCGGCCAGCTTGGTGTCCAGGCCCTTGACCGGCGGGACGCTGCCCGAGGCGAGATAGGCGTCGACCTGGGAGCCGTTCAGGATGTAGTCCTTCAGGTAGGTCAGCGCGTCCGACTTGTGCTTGGACGACTTGTTCAGCGACAGGAAGTTCGACGGGTTGCCGACGATGTTGTCCGGGCTGCCGGCGCCGCCGGTCAGGGCCGGGAACGCGGTGTAGCCCAGCTCGCCCTTCTTCAGGAAGTCGGGCGCGGCCTTGGCGATGTTGGCGTACTCCCAGGTGCCCATCACCTCCATCGCCGCCTTGCCCGTGTACAGCAGCGCGGTCGAGGCGCCCTGGTCGTAGCTGACGGAGGACGCGTTGTCGCCGAAGGCGCCGGCCTTCGCCAGGTCCTGGAGCTTCTGGTTGGCCTTGGTGACCGACGGGTCCTTCCAGGCGGCGGCGTCACCGGAGGCGATCTTCGAGAACACGCGCGAGCCGCCGGTCCGGTCGAGCAGGTACTCCAGGTACATCAGCGTCGGCCACTTGGAGTTCGCCGCGAGGGACAGCGGGGTGACGCCCTTGCCCTTGAGCTTCTTCACGGCCGCAAGGAGGTCGTCGTACGTCTTCGGCGGCTGGACGCCCGCGTCGGAGAGCACCTTCTTGTTGTAGTAGAGGACGACCGGGGCGAGGCCGTTGACGGGGACGCCGTAGACCTTGCCGTCGAAGGTCGCGCTCTGCATCACGCTGTCGGTGTAGCGGTCCGAGCCCACGTCCGTGGCGTTCAGGACGTCGACCTTGTCGGCCTTGACGTAGTCGTTCAGGGCGCCGCCGCCCCAGCTGAAGAAGAGGTCCGGGGCCTGGTTCGCGCCGAAGGCCACGCGCAGCTTCTGCTTGTAGTCGTCGTTCGCGAACAGCCGCAGGGTGATCTTCGCGTCGGGGTGGTCCTTGTTGTAGGCGTCGACCGACTGCTTGAGGATCAACTGGTCGTTGAGCGCCCACATCGTCAGGCCCTTCGACGACGAGCTCGTGGACGGCCCCGAGGATCCGCAGGCGGCCAGACTCGCGGTCGCGGCCAGGGTGACCGCGACCGCGACGGCGCGTCGAATTCTCGGGCTTCCGAGATGTCCGGTGACCGGGATTCCCCGCATGGTGTGCCTCTCTTCTTTCGGCGTGCCGTAAGTGCGCAGGACAGAGGCGGAAACGGATACCGGCCCGAAAGGCTTTCGGATGCCCCACCGCGGCTCGCCTGCCTGCTGGCCGGGACACTGACACGGAATTCACACCCAGGACAAGCACGGGAAATTCCTCGGTTACGAAAGACTTTCGTAGAGCTGGGGCGCCATTGCCCCGGACGCTCAGCGGAACTCGTGCACCACGCGGATCTCGCCGACGATGTGGGCGTTGAACTCGTCGAGCTCCTCGGCCGGCACCCAAAGCTCCAGAATCGTTCGCCCGCCCGCCTGTTGGACCGGATAGCGGGCCAGGAACTCCGTCTCCACCTCGAACCGCGTCACGAACCCGGCACCGTCGTGCTTGACGTTCCAGTCCCGCGCGATCCGGATCGCGTAGTCCTCGTTGAGGACCGGGTAGAAGATCGGCTGCTCGGGCAGCCGGGGCGGCCAGGCGCGCATGTCGAGCGCCCGGACCAGGTCCAGCTCCTTGGGGCCGGTGGGGCGCCAGAGGGTGGTCGTCGGTCGCTGGTTCGTCATCGGAGTCGCTCTCTGCGTCGGTGATCGAGGGGACGCAGTGGACGATATCCGCGGCGGGAACGGCACGGCCAAGGGGTTTCGCCTCCGGCGACCGACCCCCGCCCCCGACCCGATCGCACCCCACAACGGGTCGCTACCGCCCGAACGCCCGCGCGGGTGTTGGGATGGAGGTGGCAGAAAGGGGCCGCGGTGGACGGCGACGACGAGGTAACCGGGTCGGAGCAGGGCTCGGCGGATCGGTTCGTGCTCGCGCGGCGGGCGGTTTCCGCGATCGGGTCGACGCTCGACGAGCGCAGGACCGCGGCGGAGTGCGCGAGGTTCCTCGTCGAGGAGCTGTGCGAGGCCGCGGCCGTCGACCTGTTCGCGCAGGACGAGGCACGCCCGGCACCGCACGGCATGCTGCACCCGATGGCCGCCGTCGGCCGCAAGGAACTCCTCGACAGCCTGCGCAGCGCGCCACGCGAGGACGTCATGGTCCGCGCCCTGGACGCCGGCCACCCGATCACCACCTCCTTCACCACCAACGACCACGGCGTCCTGGCCGCCCTGTCCGTGCCGCTCACCGCCTGGGGCAAGGCCTACGGCGCGCTCCTCGCGATCCGCGCCGGACGGACCTTCGGCGACGACGAGGCCGCCGCCGTGCACTACGCGGCCCGCCTCACCGCCGCCCATCTGCACCACGCCGTCGAACACCACCGACTGCGCACCACCGCCCTCAACCTGCAACAAGTGCTGCTCACCGAACCCAGCCGCCCCCACCCCAACATCGAGATGGCCACCCGCTACCTCCCCGCGGGCAGCGGCACCCTCGTCGGCGGCGACTGGTTCGAGGCCGTACGACTCCACTACGGCCGCACGCTCCTCGTCATCGGCGACGTGATGGGGCACGGCCTGGACGCGGCCGTCGACATGAACGCCTACCGCTCGATGCTGCGCTACGTCGCCTCCACCGACCTGCCGCCCCACCGCATCCTGCGCCAGATGGACACCGCCATGTCCGAGGAGCACAACCGCCGCCCCGCGACCTGTCTGCTCGCCCTCCTCGACCCGGACCGCGGCACCGCCGCCTTCGCGAGCGCCGGCCATCTGCCGCCCGCCGTCTTCCACCGCGACGGCGCCGGCGAACTGATCCCCGTCCCCGTCGGCCCACCCCTCGGCACGGGCTCCGCCGACTACGAGATGACCACGCTCACCCTCACGTCCGACGACACCCTGGTCATGTACACCGACGGGCTGGTCGAGCGGCGCGGCGAGGACATCGACATCTCCTTGTCCCGGCTGGCCCGGCTGCGCCTCCACCCGGGCCAGGGCGTCTCCCGCCTCCTCGACGACATCGTGCTGCGCCTCCACGTCCAGGAGGCCGAGGACGACGTCGCGGCGATCGCCGCCCGGCTCCGCCCCAGAGGTTCGATTCCCGGATAACTTCGCAAACGGGAAACCGCTATGGCGGCCGACGCCCCCGGACGGGTCGGATCATGCTCCGGCCAGCCGTCTCCCAAGGTTCGGCAACACCCCGGCAACGCCCGGGTGTTGCCGGTCACGGCTTGGCCAACCCCTTTCCGCACGTTGGCCGCAAATTCACCGCACGCCCCTGACGCCCCATACCTGAGCGGGCGGAGAGTGATCCGAGGTCTGGTCCACGAGATCCCTCGAAGCTCTTCAAGAAGGGGCAATCATGGCCGAGTTGACACGTCGTAGACTCCTGGGTTCGGCCGCCGGCGCACTGGGCGGTGCCGCGGCTCTCTCCCTCCTCCCGCCGAGCGTCCAGAAAGCCGTCGCCGCCGAGCCGCCGAAGAACGGCTCGCTGCGGGACATCGAACACGTCGTCATGCTGATGCAGGAGAACCGGTCGTTCGACCACTACTTCGGAACTCTCTCCGGCGTTCGCGGTTTCGCCGATCCGCACGCTCGCAAACTCGACACCGGGCGCAGCGTCTTCTACCAGCCGGACGCGGTGAACCCGAAGGGCTACCTCCTCCCGTTCCACCTCGACACCCACACCTCCAGCGCCCAGGCCATCCCGTCCACCAGCCACGCCTGGTCGGTGCAGCACCAGGCCTGGAACAACGGCAAGATGGACCAGTGGCTGCCCGCCCACCGCGCGGCCGACGGCGTCAACGGCCCCTATGTGATGGGCTATTACACGCGCGAGGACATCCCGTTCCAGTTCGCGCTCGCCGAGACCTTCACCATCTGCGACAACTACTTCTGCTCGGTGTTCGGGCCGACCTGGCCCAACCGGCTGATGTGGATGACCGGTTCGATCGACCCCGGCGGCACCCAGGGCGGCCCCATCATCAGCAACGTCGCGCCAACGCCCTACCGCTGGACCACGTACGCGGAACGCCTCCAGAACGCCGGAGTCAGCTGGAAGGTGTACCAGGAGGAGGACGACTACGGCACCAACATGCTGGAGCAGTTCGCGTCCTTCAAGAACGCCCAGCCCGGCTCCGACCTGTACGAGCGGGGCGTACGGCCGCAGGCGCACGGCACGTTCGAGGACGACGCGCGCAACGACCGTCTCCCGACGGTGTCGTGGATCTGCCCCACGAGCTACCAGTCGGAGCACCCGGACTACCTTCCGGCCGCGGGCGCCGACTACGTCGCGTCGAAGATCGAGGCCATCGCGTCCAACCCGAAGGTGTGGCGCAAGACCGCGTTCATCCTCAACTACGACGAGAACGACGGCCTGTTCGACCACGTCGTCCCGCCGACGCCGCCGGTCGGCACGAAGGGCGAGTTCATCCAGGGGCTGCCGATCGGCGGCGGCTTCCGCGTCCCCGCCATCATCATCTCGCCCTGGACCGTGGGTGGTTGGGTCGCCTCCGAGGCCTTCGACCACACCTCGGCGCTTCAGTTCCTGGAGCGGTTCACCGGGGTCGAGGAACCGAACGTCACCGACTGGCGCCGCGAGACGTTCGGCGACCTCACCACCGCGTTCCGCTTCCGCGACGCCCGCCCGCGCTCGCCCCGGCTGCCCCACGACACGGCGGAGCAGCTGGAGAAGGCGCAGGAGGAAGTGGCGACCCTGCCGAAGCCCACCCTGCCCGGCGCGGACCAGAAGTTCCCGCACCAGGAACGGGGCCGCCGCCCACACGTCTGACCCGGACCACTCCGCCACGGATCACCCTGTCACGGGCGGCCCGGGCCGGGGTCATACGGCCAGGGCCGCCCGCGCCGCCGACAACGCCTGCTCGGCATAGCCGCGCCCGAACAGCACCACATGCACCAGCAGCGGAAACAGCTGGTGCAGCCCGACGCGGTCGGTCCAGCCGGGGGCGAGCGGCGCGGCCTCGCGATAGCCGGCCAGCACCTCCGCCAGAAACGGGCAGCCGAAGAGACGCAGCATCGCCAGGTCGGTCTCCCGGTGTCCGCCGTGCGCGGCCGGGTCGATCAGCCGGACGTGTCCGTCGGCGCCCCACAGCACGTTGCCGTTCCACAGATCGCCGTGCAGCCGGGCGGGCGGCTCGGCGGGACCGGCGAGTTCGGGGAGCCGTTCGCAGACCCGCTCGACCACCGCGGCCTCGGCCTGCTCCAGGGTGCCCATGTCGACCGCGGTCCGCAGATAGGGCAACACCCGTTGTCCGGCATACCAGTTGGGCCAGTCGGCGGCGGGAACGTTGCGCATCGGGGCGAGCCCGATGTACGCCTCCGTGGGTCCGTCGGGCGGCGGCGCGCCGAACGCCGGTGCCCCGGAGGCGTGCAGGGCGGCCAGGTCCCTGCCGAACATGACCGCCGCCCGCGCGCTCGGCGGCCCGGTGCGCATGCGATCGGTGATCAGCCACCGCTCGTCCAGCCCGCGTACGGCGGGCACACGGACCGTACCGGCGCCCCCCAGCCAGCGCAGCCCCGCCGCCTCGGCCCGCACCGCGTCGGGGGCCGCATCGCCCTTGACGATCACCAACTGCCCGCCGTCGAGCGTGACTTCGGTGACCGCCCCGGACAACGGGCGCTCACCGGTCACCGCACGCCCGGTGAGCCGGGCCGCCGCCGCGCTCGGGGTCTCGCTCTCGATCACGGGGACAGCGTAGGACCGGTCCACGAGTTCCCGACCGACAGGCCGGACTCGCGCAGGACCCGGTCGACCGTCTCCTCCAGCGGACTCGTCGCCGGGACCACCGTCTCGACGCCGCCGGGCAGCACGTCCAACGGCCGGTACCACTCCCGGAGTTGGTGCTCCGTGACCTCGTCCGCGGTGGGCTTCGTGGCGTGCCGGGCCAAGGTCTCCTCGAACGGCACGTCGAGGTAGTAGCAGTGCGTGCGCCCCGGATGGTCGGCGAGCAGCCCGGCCAGCATCTCGCCGTAGTGGGCGCCGTAGAGGATGCCTTCCAGCACGGTGTGGAAACCGTGCGCCAGCGCGTGCCGGACGGTCAGGTCGATCAGGCCGATGTTCGCGCCGCCGGGGACATCGCGCTCGCGCAGCACCTCCCGGCGCAGGACGTCCTGGCGCACGAGCGCGATACCGCGCCCGTACCGCTCGCGCAGGGCGGTGGCCACCGTGCTCTTGCCGGAGGCGCTGTTTCCGCGCAGCACGATCAGCCGGGTGGGGGAGGAGGGCGGCGTGGTCACCGGGGCACCCTACCCGTCGTGTACCGCCGAGTGACCGAGTGGGCACAATGCGTCCCCCGGGGCCCGCTCGCTCTGCTTATATCGTGAGAAAATGGTGTGACAGCGGTGATTGGTGGCAGGGCCATGACGGACGCGACGATCGACTACGCGGCGGTGTTCCAGGGGCTGCCCGGCATGGTGGCGCTGTTGACACCCGACCTGGTGTACGCGGACGCCAACGAGGAGTTCCTGCGGATGTCCGGCCGCACCCGCGAGCAGGTCGTCGGGCGATTCCTCTTCGACGTCTTCCCCGACAACCCGAACGACCCCGCCGCCACCGGCATGCGCAACCTGGAGACCTCGCTGCGCCGCGTCATCGCCACGGGCGAGCGCGACACCATGGCCCTCCAGCGATACGACGTCGAGTCCGTGGCCTGCCCGGGGAAGTGGGAGGAGCGCTACTGGAGCCCGGTCAACACACCGCTCCTCGATCCGGACGGCAAGGTCGTGCTGCTGGTCCACCGCGTCGAGGAGGTCACCGAGCTCATCCGGGCCCGCGGCCGCTCCGGCGGCGGTCGCACCCGGGTGCTGGAGGCCGAGCTGTACACCCGCGCCCGCGAACTGCAGGAGGTCAACGAACGTCTGCGCGGCGCCCATGCCCGCGAACGCGAGGTCGCACTCGCCCTTCAGGAGGCGATGCTGCCCACCAGCCGGCAGAGTACGGGCCACCAGATCGCCGTACGGTACCGGCCCGCGGTCGGCTCCCTGAACGTGTGCGGGGACTGGTACGACGTCGTCGACCTGGTCGGCGGCAACCGTATCGGCGTGTCCGTGGGGGACGTCGTCGGCCACGGCCTGGCCGCCGCCGGTGTCATGGGCCAGCTGCGCAGCGCGCTCACCGCCACTTCCCGGGTCGCGGACGGTCCCGCCCAGGCCCTCGACGTCCTTGGCCGCTACGCCAACGTCGTCGACGGCGCCGAATCCGCCACCGTGGTCACGACCTTCGTCGACTTCGACGACCACACCATCACCTACAGCAGCGCCGGACACCCACCGCCCGTCCTGGTCCGCCCGGACGGCAGCGTGGAGTTTTTGGACCGGGCCACCGACCCGCCCCTCGACGCCCGCCCCGACCCGACGCCCCGACCGCAGGCCGGCACCACGTTCACACCCGGCACCACCCTGGCCCTCTACACCGACGGCCTGATCGAACGCCGCCACGAGGACATCGACCGAGGCCTCGTCCGCCTCGCAGACTCCCTCGTCCGCCACCGCAACAGCGACCCCGAAGCCCTCGCCGACGCCGTACTCCTCGAACTCCTCCCGCACGGCGGCGCCACCGACGACACGGCCCTGATCATCGTCCGACTGTGACCGGCGGCAGAGCGATCGCGGTCTTGCGACTCAAACGACGATGCAGGTGAGCGCCGCCCACAGCAGCGGCGAGTGCTCGATACGGCCGTCCGCGCGCCAGCGGTCGAGCTGCCCGCGCTGCCAGCGGCCGAGCCGGTGCACGGGGTCCTCATGCTCGTGCGCCTCGTCGACCGCGACGACCGCCTCCGACAACGGGCGTACGGACTCGGGCAGTTGAGCAAGGCGGTGGAAGGCGAAGCTGGTCGGCAGGACCCAGCGGGTGGCGGTGACCAACTCGGCGCCGTTGTGCAGCATCGCCGTCGCGGGCCCGAACGACTCGGCGAACCGCAGATCACCGCCGCTCTCGCAGCCGATGAGCGCGACCCGGGCCGGCGCCGGCCAGATCCGCGCGCCCGGCTCGCCGTCCGCGCGCAGCGGGAGCGTCCCCAGCAGCAGATCCTTGGCCGACAGCGGCCGATGCGTGCGCAGCGGTTCGGCCAGGCCGACGATCTCCGCGGCGCAGGACAGGTGCAGCGTGCCGTCCTCGCTCTGCCCGCCCTCGACCGGCGCACCGCTGACGTGCCCGACGTACAGCAGCCTGCGGGCGCCCTTGCGCAGCGCACCGCTCAGCCAGTCCCGGTCCAGGTCGGTACGGCGGAACGCCTCCGCCGGGGTCGCCACGGACGGTACGACGTCGCCCGCGTCGAGATGCCGCCGGACCAGCGACAGCAGCTCCGGGTCGGAGCCGGGCGGCCCCAGCACCGAACCGAGCGCGGAGTCGGCGCGGAAGCCGGGGACACGGGGGTCCAGGACGAGGACGACAGGGCCCGTGTCCGCGTCCGTGTCCGCTTCCGCGTTCTGTGTCGCTGCGGCCGACGGAATTCGGGGCCGCACCGACGCCGGTGCGGTGGTCACCACGTCCGCCAGGTCGATGAGCCGCACGTCTTCGTCGTCGTCCACGGCGAGCAGCTCCCAGGGCACCTGGGCGACCCGGGGCGACGGCTGGATCCGGACCAGCGGACGGCCCGCACGCTCCGACACCTGACGTATCTGCGCGGTCAGGCCCTCCGGCCACAGCGCCTCGGCCAACGTTCGCGCGAGCCTGCGCTCGCTGTCGTGATCGGCCAGCGCGCCCGTGAACGCCCGCCGCATGCCCTCCGCCCCGTCGCCGGTCCCCGGCAGGGCATCGGTGAGTGCGCGGACCGCCCGGTCGATCTCGTCGCCGGGGCCGTGACCGGTGCCGAAGCCCCGGGCCCCGCCCGCCCAGGTCCAGGTCATGTACAGATCACCGGCGTCGGCCAGCCGGATCTGGACCACCGGGCGGCTCGTCATGTCGTCGGTGATCCAGAACGGCACCTCCTCCGCGTCCACGATCCGCCGGCCGTACCGGAACTCGGCCGCCGCGATGTACTCCTGGAGCGCGAGACGTCCCGGGCCCGACTGCGCCGACATCCGCACCTTCGGCGGCGGCGAGACCCGCAGCCCGGCGGAGGCGGCGGCCTCGGCGGCTACCCCACCGAGGGTCATGGTGCCGTTCGCGTGCCCGTCATCGTCGCTCGCGTCGTGCCAGTACGTCTTCATGGCCGCGTTCGGGAAGACGGAAGCGCGGTCCTCGACCGGGGCGGTGGCCGTGCTCGGACTCAGGGCCAACGTCGCGCCCGCGCAACGGTGTTCGGCCAGTTCGAAGAGCAGCCCCTGGTCCTGCCGGCGCATCACCAGACGGAACACCAGCTGTACGGCGTCCTCGGCGAGCCGCAGCCACTCACTGCGCGCGTGGGCGGTGGCGAAGTCGTAGCGTGCCGCCTCCAGGGCCAGCGCGGCGGGCAGCGCGAAGGAGAGCGCGTTGTCGATGGACTCCCGCTCCCGGTCGCCGTGGTCGGCCCGGTTCAGGTTGTCCTCGAGGGTGCGCGCGAGCATGAGGTCGACCTGCGCGCACCGCTCGTACACCGCCCGCTCCTGGTACACGTCCCGGGCTCCCTGGGCCAGCCGCTTCATCTCGTCGATGTCGCCCCGGGCGTAGGCGTGTTGGGCGCCCAGCAGCATGGTGTCGGCGGCGGCGATCGAGGCCCCGAGCCGTTCGAACCGTTCCAGGCTCGCCGCCAACAGGCCCTCCGCGCCGGTGTCGTCTCCGCGCCGACCGGCGAGGAAGGCACGCGCCTGCTCGCAGACCGCGAGGTCGCCGAACCACCCCTGCCGCTCGAAGAACGCGGACGCCTCCGCGAACAGCCGCTCCGCCAGGTCGAGTTCGCCCCGGTGCAGCGCGGTGTACGCCCGGTGCGCCAGCAGTGTCTGCTGCTCACCGGTGTTCCCCGACAACCGGAAGCGCTCCTCGGCGCGCGCGAAATGGTCCTCGGCCGCGTCGAAGCGTCCGGTCGACGAGCAGATCAGACCGAGGGCGACCAGCAGGCGCGGGATGGTCTCCACCGCCGTCTCCGGGGTGGTCGACAGCAGCGCCGACGCCTGTTCCTCGGCGGCTCCCCACGCGCCCCGGTCCATCAGCAAGTGCACCCGGTTCAGGCCGAGTTCGGAGGTGCGCAGCCCGTCGGGGTCGTCGAACTCGGGCAGTCTGAGCGCCGCCTCGTCAAGACAGGCCAGCGCCTCGTCCAGGTGCCCGGTCCTGCGCAGCAGATCGGACCTGGCGATCAGCGTCCGCAGTACCAGCTCCAGCCACAGCTGACGGCCGCGCGGCCCCATCGGCGCCGACGCGATGCCGTCGAGCAGGGCGTGGGACCGGTCCAGGGCATCCTGCGCCGCCCCCAAGTCCGTGGCGGCGAGCTGGACACTCGCGACGTTCGCCAACAGGTGCGCGCGCAGGAACCGTACGTCGGGGGAGTCCTCAAGGGACTCGGCCAACGTGAGCAACTCCTCGTACACGGCGACCGCGGCAGCGACTTCGGCGTTGAGGTGATGCTCCTCGGCCCGGGCCAGACCGCTGTCGAACGGTTCGCCGTAGAGAGGTGTCACCGCGTCGACGCCGTCTGTCGTGTCGTCTTCCTGGTCCGGCATCCGTCAGTAGTCCTCATCGGTGGTGGCGGCGGCGATCTCGGCGAGGAACGGCGCGGGGGAACTGCCGTGCGGTGGCGCGTCGTTCGGGACGGGCAGTGCCGCCGTCGCGAGGCGCCGCCGGACCAGTGCGCGGATCGCGTCGCGTTCGGCTCCGGTGTCGGGACCCGGTCCGGGGTCGAAGCCGGGCAGCAGTACGTCGAGTTCGACGCGCGGCCGGGTCTCGCCGGGCGGAAGGTCCAGATCCGCGCGGCCGGTCCACATGTCGTCCCGTCTGGCGAGGGCGACCCGTGTGTGCGGGCCGTCGTTCACCCGGACCTCCGCCGCGAGAGGTGCACCGGTGACGGGTGCCGCGCTGTGCGCGACGACGTCGACCTCGAACTGCCGTCGCGCGCCGAGCGCGCGGGCGGTCCAGGACACCGCGGTCTCGGAGGCGTCGACGAGCCCGGGCGGATAGCGGCGCCAGTCGTTGGTCCCCGAGCCCCGGGCGATCAACCGGCCACCGGCGACCAGCTGTTCACCCGCCGCGAGCGCGTAGCCGTCGTTCCGGGCGAACAGCGTGCCGGGGTCCGACGAAATGGTGGAGGCCGGACTGGACCGGTCCAGGACCGAGCGCAGCCGACGCAGTTCAGGGCCGTCCAGACCGGCGCCGTCCGCCGCGTCGTCGATCAGCCGCAGCACGCGCTCCAACTGCTGTGCCGTGTCCGCCGATGCGGCGCGCCACCACTGGATCAGCGGATCGAGGGCTGCCCGGTGCTCCTCGATCAGCTCGGCCGCACAGTCGTCGGGCTGATCACCGACGTCAGCAAAGTCACCGAAGCTGTCAGTACTCGCGTCGAACAACTGCTGGCACTGATGGGTCAGCGCCGCCAACTCCAGTCCCAGCAGGTCGGGTTGGAGCGCCGGTATGCCGTCGAGGTGCGAGGCAGGCCACCAGCGGGCCGCCCAGTGCCCGAGACCGAGCCGTGCGGCGTCGGCCGCGAGCGCGGTCGGGTCCACCGGAACCCCTGTTCCTGTCAACGGGCCCGTCGCGCAGGCGTGCACGGCGGCGGCGACGCCCTCGCCGTAGACCGCCCACAGCCACTGCTGCGCCCGCCCCACGTCGTGGATCTCGGCGGTCGGCGGCCCCGGGTCCCCGAGGACGGGCCAGGTCAGCACCGCTCCGGCGACGTCGAGCACCGCCCGGGTGAAGTCGGGACCGGCGCTGCCAGCGGCGACGCGGACGATGCCGTCGTCGTCCCGCGTGACGCGGACCTCCACGGGCGGCGGCGCCATCACGCACTCCTCGACTCGGCCGCTTCGGCTACGGACGACGGTGGTGCCGTGGGCGTCGACAGCGCGCGCAGCGCCGACCGGACCCTGGCCCGGTGGTCCATCATCACCGAGCGGGCGACCCCGTCGAGCACCGCCCAGGCCGCCGCGGAGTCCGCCAGCGGCGCGTCGCGGACGTCCCGTCCGTGCAGTCGCACCCACAACCGCCGCATATAGGCGGCCCAGGGCGTACGAAGATCCTGGGCGAGGGCGTCCAGCACGCCGCCGTCCGGATCGGGGCGGGGAGAGACGGTCATCCGGCGGGCCCGCAGGACCGAGGCCTCCCGACGCCAACGGCTGTTGACCGCCCGGTGCGCCGAGGTTCGTCCGGGCGCGGACTCCCCGGTGCCCAGCGGGTCGAGGCCGACCGCGAGCCGGCCGCCGAGTACGACGGCGACGCGCAGACTCTCGTCGTACAGACCGAGCGGAGCGCAGCTACGGCCGACCTCGCGCCGGACGAGTTCCGGGACCGTCGGCAGTTCCTCGCGCCGGGCCGAGGACTGGAGCACGACGAAGAGCCGCTCGAAGAGCGTACGGTCCAGCGGCGCGGGGAGCGTGGCCGTCGAGGCACTCCGGCCGACCCGCGGACGCGGCGGCAACTGCCGTTCCGTCAGCCCCAGATGGACCGGCAGCTCGGCACGGCCCCAGACCTCGCCCGTGCCCGCCCACATGGCGCGGCCGAGCGACTCACCGTCTCCCGCCTCGACCATGCCCCCGTACTCCGGCGGGTTCCGCGGCCCGTCCGGCTCGCCGCAGGCTTCGAGCACCTCGGTGGCCCGCGCGACCACCCCGGCCGTACCGGAGGTGGCAGCAGTCCGGCGACTCTCCCACACGAGGGTCAACTCCCTCTCGATACGGGCGTGTTGGGCGTCGTCGGCCAGATGGCGCTTGAGCGCGTCCACCGTACGGCCGCCGTCCGCTTCGGCCACGTCCTCGACGACGGCCCTGGCCAACGCACCCGCACCGCCGTCCGCACCGGCGGCGGGCGCTCCGTGCTCGGCGGCGAGTTCGAAGCACCGCTGGAAATACAGGTCCTGCGGATTGCCCGCCACCACGCCCAGCGCCCGCCGGGTTCGCTTGAGCAGAGTGAACCACTGTGCCGTCGCGACCAGCCGCGCACCGGACTCCCGTATCAGCGCGTCGAGTTGGGCGGCCGGCCCCGGCGCGAGGAAGTCGGCGGCGAGTTCGGGATGCAGCGCGGGCCGGACGACCAACGGCAGCAGGATCAGCTTGACGGTCCGGGTCAGCGGGGCGCCACCGGGACCGCTGAGCGGTTCGAGACCCGGCCCGAGAGCACGCCAGGAGCCATCGATGACCATGGCGCGCGGACGGCGCGTAGCGGTCGACTGGCTCGGAAGCGGCATGTCAGGAGGGTACGTCGTCCCGGATCGGGCGGTCGAACCTGGGATCGGTAGGCGAACGGGAGCACCTAGCGTCCACAGGGACAGCGGGAACCACGGGACATCACCCGATCAGAAGGAGGAACCGTCATGGGACTCTTCGGACGTCGCCAGAGCCGCCAGGAGCGGGCCGCGGAGATCGCGGCACAGGTGGCCGGAGGCAAGGGCTTCTACGGCCGCGCCACCCGCGCCTTTCTCGGCAAGGAGGACTACGCCAGGGTCCAGGAGTCGATGGGGGCGTACAACTCCGGCCTCGGCGTACAGCAGTTGCTCGCGGCGGGAGCGCCGACCACGTCCGCCGTCGTCGTGTCGATCGGCGACACCGGCCAGCTGATCAACTACGACCCGGTCGTCGACCTCGTGGTGCAGCCGTCGGGCGGCGCCGACCGGATCACCCTGCGGACCATCGTCTCCAAGCTGCGGATCCCCCGCACCGGCGACGAGGTGCTGCTGGTCGCCGACCCCGCCCGGCCGGGTGCCTACCTCTACGCCGGGGACGGTACGACCCCGTGACGCCGGCACTGCCGTACGACGCGCCGGTGACCGGCTCCGCGCTGCTGTCCTTCGACGGCCGGGTGCTGGAGGTGTTCGGTTATGTCGACGCGGCCCGGTACCACGTCTGGGAGGAGCCCCGGATCGAGTTCCGCAGCGGCCGGATCCGCCGGCTGACGATCATCACCAAGTCCGGCAGGAAGCACACCGTCCTCTACGACGAGCCGCACCTCCCCGGACTGCGCGTCCTGGCGGACCTGTTGGAGCGGAGCCGGCCCCGGACCCCGGAGAGCTGACATGGCGGACGACGGGGTCGGCGCCGCCGATCCGGTGCAGATGTCGCTGGTCGACCGGGTCAGCTGGTGGGACGCCGTGAACCTGTACTTCAGCGCCGCGACGCTGTGTCTGTGCGGCCCGGTCATGCTGGCCTGCACGGTCTTCGGCGGCGCCGAACTCCTGCTCATGGGCGTCGTGTTCACGGTGATCTTCCTTCCCGTGGGTCTCGGGCTCTGGTTCCACACGAACCTCGAAAGAGAGCACAACCGACGGCTCGACGCCGTAGGGGTCCCGGCGACCGCGGAGATCCTCGACCTGACCGACTTCGAGTGGAACGGCGAGGAGTCCGGCGTCCTGGTCGAGCTGCGGATCAGCGGGCCGGGGCTGCGGACGTTCGAGACGACCTGGAAACGCACGCACCACCCCGCCCTGCGCGTGGGCCTTTGGTGCAAGGCGGTGGTCGACCCGGCCGGCGGACGGTTCCGGGTCGAGTTGTGAGCAATGTCAGTGAGCCGCGAGTCCACGGATTTTCGGTGAAGCGAGTCCCCAGAGGACAGGAACGGAGGACAGGCCATGCGTAGCCGCGCCGGAGTGTTCATCGGCAATCTGCTGTTCGCCGCGCTCTGCTGTTGTACGGGCCCGATCTTCCTGGCCATTGGCTACGCCGCCTGGGACGACGACCCCGGCTGGGGCTGGCCGGCGGCCGTAGCGGCGGCCGGGGCCGCCATCACGCTCACGATCCCCGTCTCCGCGATCAGCTCGACGCGGAAGGAGTTTCCCGGGATCACACGAAGAGACCGCCTGAAGGGCGGGGGCCTCCCGTACCGGGACGACACCTTCGTGCTGTTGGCGCCCCGGTCCCAACAGGGCTCGCCGCAGGCGCGGTTGCTGCGGGCGGACGTACTGGAGGCATCCCTGGTCCGGTACAACCCGGACGGCGAGTCGACCTTCACCACCCACGTGGGCAACTACACCCCCGACGAGTTCACACCGCTGATCGGACTGAGACTGCGGGTACGCGACACCGAGGAGACCGACGACGGGACCGACGGGAGCGGTGACTTCGAGGTCTCGGGCGAGTGGCGGGTGTCGGCCGTGTGTCTGTCGGCGATCACGGCGGGCCGTCTGGTCGTCCTCGTCGAACCGGCCGCTCCCGGGGCGCAGCGAGCCGTCACGCCCGAATGGCCGCGCAGCGCCCTGCTCGCGGGCACGAGGACCAGCCGGCTGATCGATCTCGAAGGCCGCTCGGCCGAGTTGACCCGGCGCTCGGGCCGCCAGCTCCAGCAGATGCGGATCTCGCGGGAGGCCGGAGGCGTCGTCATGACCGGCGACACGATCGACCTGCGGACGCTCGACCCGTACACGGCGGCACGCTACGCCGCTCTTGCCGACCGGTACCGTGACCACCCCGAGGACCAGGCACCGGTGAGCGAGCCGGGCGAGGAGACGCGTTGGCTGGCGGACGAACTCCCGGGTGAGAAAGGTGGGTTCGGATGGGTCGGCCGCCGTTGGTCGCGGCGCGGTGGGGTGTTGGTGCGCGCCCGCTTCCTGGAGATGCGCAGCACGACCACCTTCCAGGACCACGGACCGGTCCTCGACACGGTCCTGCGCATCCAACCTGCTGACGGCACAACCCCGTTCGACGCCGCCCGGCAGCTGACGGTCCCGATGGACTATCTGACGGTCCTCCACCGGACCAAGGAGGTCGTCCTTCTCGTCAGCCCGAACGGCCGCTCGTACGTGGTCGACTGGGCCCGCACCAGCCTCCTCGCGGGCGTGACCGAGGCCAGGGTCATCGCCCCGGACGGCAGAGAGCTCCCGGTGGCGGGACGCCCCGACCTCATCTGGGCCCTGATGAACCTGCTGGCGTCCCAGGGCCTTTCGGTCACGAAGCCCGTCCTGGACCTCCGCAAGCGCCGCCTTCGCGCGGTGGCTGGCATGGTGACGCGGGTGGTCCAGGACCACACGGACCCCCGCACCTGTGCATGATGTGCGCTGTGGATGGTGCGAACGGCGACAACGGACAGCGACCGACCAGAACGGGCCGACCGCCCGCGACCTCGCGGGCCGTCCTCGAACGGGTGGGCTTCGAACTGTTCGCGCGGCGCGGCTTCGACCGTACGACCGTCGAGGACATCGCCGCCGCCGCAGGCATCGGCCGCCGCACCTTCTTCCGCTACTTCGCCTCCAAGAACGACCTGGTGTGGGGCGACTTCGCGGCCGAACTGGTCAAGCTCGACGCCCTGTTGGCGGCCACCGATCCGGCCGCCCCGATGATGGACGCGCTGCGCGACGCGGTCGTGGAGTTCAACCGCTTCGACCCGGCGGTGGTGCCCTGGCACCGACAGCGCATGGCGCTCATCCTGCGGGTCCCGACGCTGCAGGCCGACTCGACCGTGCGGTACGCGTCGTGGCGGACACTCGTCACGGAGTTCGCCGCCCGCCGCACCGGCCGCCCGCCCTCGGACCTGCTGCCCCGGCTGATCGGCCACACCGTCCTCGCCGCGTGCATCGCCGCCTACGAACACTGGCTGACGGACGAACAGACAAGCCTGGCCGACCTGTTGGACCAGGGACTGCGGCAACTCGCGGCCGGCTTCGAGGGCCAGGCCCCGGCCCTCGCCTGACCCGTCGATCCGGGTCACGGCAGGTCGCGCCGCATGGCGTCGGCGACGAGTTCGCCGACGAGCACGGCGGTGGCCGCCGGACCGCGCAGGGGCGGAGTCGGCAGGATCGACGTGTCCGCGACGCGCAGGCCCACGACACCGTGCACTCGCCCGTAGTGGTCGACGGCCGCCCCGGGATCGCCGGCCGGGCCCATGGGAACCGTGCCGCAGGTGTGCTGCGAGGTACCGAGCCGCGCCTCGATCCACCGGTCGAGCAGCCCGTCGTCCGCCAGCACGTCCGGCCCCGGCTCCACAAGCCCGCGCGACACCTCCGCGAACGCGTCGGTGGCGACCAACGCGGCCGTGGCACGGGCCACTTCACGCAGCCGCCGCCGGTCCTCGCCGGTTGCCAGATAGCCGTAGTCGATACGCGGGGGAGTGGCGGCGTCGGCGGACAGCGTGCGCAGTCGGCCGCCGAGCCGGGGCGACTGGACGGACGCCAGGAAGGCGAGAGGCGCGCCGGGGACGGTCACGGTGCCTCCGGTCAGCCCCGCCATCGGCACGAGTGACTGAAGAACCTCCAAGTCTCCCGGATGGTCGCCGTCCGACGCGGACAGATGAAGGCATCCACCGAGCCAGGAGCCGACGGGCGCGGGCAGCGGCCGCCGGGGCAGCCACTCCAGCACCAGTTGCGGGTGATCGCCGAACCGGGCTCCTACAGCAGTGGAGTTGACGGTCACGGGAATCCCGAGGCGCGCCAGCTCTTCCTCCGGACCGACGCCCGACAGACGCAGAAGCTGCGCGGAGCCGAAAGCCCCTGCGCACAGCACGACTTCGCCGCACTCCACCGTCGTACGACGCCCGTCGCGCTCGACGACGACACCGGTCGCCCGACCGCGCTCGATGACCACCTGAGTCACCGAACTGCTGCCCATCACGGTCAGGTTGGGACGATCGAGTGCGCTCAGTAGATAGCCGACACCGGTGTTGACCCGTATCCCGTCCACGGCGTTGGACGGCACCGGCCCGAACCCGGGTGCGCCCTGGGCGTTCTTGTCGGGCTCCTCGGGAAGGCCCAACTCCCGTGCGGCGGACCGGAATGCGATGGCGGCGGGATGCCACAGGTCCGTACGCCGGACCCGTACCGGACCCTCGGCGCCGTGCGACTCGTCCGCGCCGTAGTCGAGATCGGTCTCCAGGGAACGCAGCAGCGGAAGCACCCGTTCGTACGACCAGGCAGCGCCTCCCGCCGCCGACCACCGGTCGAAGTCCTCGCGCCGGGCCCGCACGAAGTAGCCGCCGTTGACGGTGGTCGACCCGCCGAGAACGCGCCCCCGCACGACCGTGTAGGGCCGCTGCGGCGTGAGGTGGACGGCGTACGGCTGGACGGCGGGATGTCCGGGCTGTGCACCTGGAACGAATCGCGCGTCCAGCAACTCACGTGCGAAACGCGGGCGTTGGCGCGGCACGGGCCCCGCCTCCAGCACCAGCACGCTGCGGTCGGAGTCCTCGCTCAGCCGCGCGGCCAGGGGAGCTCCGCTGCCGCCCGCACCCACGACGATGACGTCCGGGCGGCTCAACCGGACCTCGGCGTCGATGTAGACCGACCGGTCGAAAGAATCATGGTGACTCCCTCTTCACTTTCGGCACCGGGTGCCATTACTGTCGACCGCGCAGCCGCTCGTATGCCGAGCCGTATGCCCCGCCGGATGCCCAGGGAGATTCGCATGAACGAGCTCCACTCCGTACCGACCGTCCCGGCCAACGAGAGCAGGGCCGAAGAACCCGTCACGGAACAGCAGTTGATCGAGGCCGACGACCTCATCGAGGAGATCTCCATCGACGGCATGTGCGGTGTCTACTAAGCCGCCCGCATGACCGCGCCGACCCTCGACCGCGCCCTCGGTCTGCACCCCCAGGTCTCGGTACGCCCCGAACCGTTCGGCGCGCTGCTCTACCACTTCGGGACCCGCAGGCTGACGTTCCTCAAGGACCGCAGACTCCTGGCCGTCGTCGAGTCCCTCGCGGATGCCCCCACGGCCCGTGCCGCCTGCCTCGCGGCCGGTGTGCCGGAGGCCGAACTACCGCGCTACGACAGGGCGTTGGCCGCGCTCGCCGAGTCCTCGATGCTCGTCGGAAGGACCCCATGACCGCCACTGCCCAACCGACCCGGCTGGTCGACCTCTTCGAGTCCGGACTCGACGCGCCGATCTGCCTCACCTGGGAACTGACCTACGCCTGCAACCTGGCCTGCACCCACTGCCTGTCCAGCTCCGGCCGCCGCGACCCGCGCGAGCTGTCCACCGCCGAAGCCAAGGCGGTCATCGACGAGTTGGAGGCCATGCAGGTCTTCTACGTCAACATCGGCGGCGGCGAGCCCACCGTCCGCGCCGACTTCTGGGAACTCCTCGACTACGCCACCGCCCACCACGTCGGCGTGAAGTTCTCCACCAATGGCGTCCGCATCACCCCCGAGGCCGCCCGCAGGCTCGCCGCCAACGACTACGTCGACGTCCAGATCTCCCTCGACGGCGCGACCGCGGACGTCAACGACGCGGTACGCGGCCCGGGTTCGTACGCCATGGCGATCAAGGCCATGGAACACCTCTCCGCCGCGGGCATGCGCAATTTCAAGCTCTCGGTCGTCTGCACCCGCCACAACATCCCCCAACTCGACGAGTTCAAGGCCCTGGCCGACCACTACGGCGCCCAGCTCCGCCTGACCCGCCTGCGTCCCTCCGGCCGCGGAGCCGACGTATGGGACGAACTCCACCCGACCGCCGGCCAGCAACGCGAGCTGTACGACTGGCTGTTGGCGCACGGCGAGCACGTGCTCACGGGTGACTCCTTCTTCCATCTCTCCGCCTACGGTGAGGCGCTGCCCGGCCTCAACCTGTGCGGCGCCGGACGCGTGGTCTGTCTGATCGACCCGGTCGGCGACGTCTACGCCTGCCCGTTCGCCATCCACGACGAGTTCCTCGCGGGCAACGTCCGCGCGCCCGGCGGTTTCACGGAGGTATGGCGGGGCTCGGAACTCTTCGCACGCCTTCGCACCCCGCAGCACGGCGGAGCCTGCGCCTCCTGCGCGTTCTACGACACCTGCAAGGGCGGCTGCATGGCAGCCAAGTTCTTCACCGGCCTGCCCCTCGACGGCCCCGACCCCGAGTGCGTGCAGGGCTACGGGGAACAGCAACTCGCCAAGCGTCCCAGGGATAGGGCGGATCTTCCGAAGTCGTCCGTCGACCACTCCCGCCGCCCGCCCGTGGACCTGGTCCTCAGCCGCCGCTCGGACCTGGAACGGCCCCCGGTCAGCGACTGCGCCGAGGACCCCTTGGCCGGCCTGCGCCTGAGCCGGCACCTCTAGAAGAGAGAACACGTCATGGGCAGGAACCCCTGGTTCGAGACGGTCGCCGAAGCGCAGCGCCGGGCGAAGAAGCGACTGCCGAGCACGGTCTACGGCGCGCTCGTCGCGGGCTCGGAGCGCGGCCGTACGATCGACGACAACACGGCGGCCTTCGCCGAACTGGGCTTCGCCCCCAGGGTGGTTGGCCATCACGCGGAGCGGGATCTGTCCACGACCGTGCTGGGAATCCCCACTTCGCTCCCGGTGCTCATCTCGCCGACCGGAGTGCAGGCGGTGGACCCCGAGGGCGAGGTCGCCGTGGCCCGGGCGGCGGCGAGCCGGGGTGTCGTCATGGGGCTGAGTTCCTTTGCCAGCAAGGCGGTTGAAGAAGTCGCCGCCGCTCAACCGGACCTCTTCTATCAGCTGTACTGGAGCGGCACCCGCGCGACGATGGTGCAGCGCATGGACCGGGCCCGGGCAGCCGGTGCCAAGGCCCTCATCGTCACCCTCGACTGGTCCTTCTCCCACGGCCGGGACTGGGGGAGCCCGTCCATCCCCGACAAGCTCGACCTGAAGACCATGCTGAAGTTCGCACCCGACGTACTGCCTCACCCCGGCTGGCTGCTCCGGTTCGCCAAGTCCCGCCGCCTGCCCGACCTTTCGGTTCCCAACCTGCGGCCCCCGGGCGGCGAGGCCCCCACCTTCTTCGGCGCCTACGGGGAATGGATGCAGACCACGCCGCCGACCTGGGAGGACGTGGCGTGGTTGCGCACGGAGTGGGGCGGGCCCTTCCTGCTCAAGGGAGTCACCCGCGTGGACGACGCCAGGCGGGCCGTCGACGCCGGAGTCTCCGCGCTCTCCGTCTCCAACCACGGTGGCAACAACCTCGACACCACCCCCGCCACCATCCGGGTGCTCCCCGCCGTCGCGGACGCGGTCGGCGACCAGATCGAAGTCCTCCTGGACGGCGGGGTCCGCAGGGGCGGCGATGTCGCCAAGGCCCTCGCCCTCGGCGCCCGCGCCGTCCTGATCGGCCGCGCCTATCTCTGGGGCCTGGCAGCCAACGGACAGGCCGGAGTCGAGAACGTCCTGGACATCCTGCGCGGCGGACTCGACTCGGCGGTGCTGGGCCTCGGGCACTCCTCCGTCCACGAGTTGTCGCCCGACGACCTGGTGATACCGCCGGGCTTCCGCCTGGAACTGGGCACCCGTTCCGGCCATGACGCACCGGCCGCCCGGGCATGACCGGCGACCGGACGACCGAACTGGCCCACACCGCCTGGCCGGACGTGCCGCCCGACGCACTCGTCCTGCTGCCGATCGGCTCCACCGAACAGCACGGCCCGCATCTGCCGCTCGACACCGACAGCGTCATCGCCCACGCAGTCGCCCGACGAGCCTCAACTGCCCTTCCCACCGCGCTGGTTGCACCGACCCTGCCCTACGGCGCCAGCGGCGAACACGCGGGCTTCCCGGGAACCGTCTCGATCGGCCACGAGGCACTGCGCGCGGTACTCGTGGAGTTGGTGCGCTCACTCTCCCTGTGGGCCGCGCGGATCGTCCTCGTCAACGGCCACGGCGGCAACGCCGCCACCCTCGACACGGCCGTCCGCCTGCTGCGCGCCGAAGGCCACGACGTCGCCTGGACCGGCTGCTCCGTACCCGGAGGCGACGCGCACGCCGGCCGTACGGAGACCTCGCTGATGCTCCATCTCGCCCCGGAACATGTGCGGTTGGAGGCGGCGGTCACCGGCGACACCCGGCCGCTGTCCGTCCTCCTCCCCGAGCTGATGGCACACGGCGTCCGCGCCGTCTCACCGTCAGGCGTCCTCGGCGACCCGACCGGCGCGTCTGCGGGGGAGGGCCGTACGACGATGGACGCGATGGTGTCGACGGCAGTACGCCGGATCACCACCTGGACCGTCGACGACCGGGGCCGCCTCACCGAGCCCGCCCACCAGGCCGTACGACCATGACACTGCCCATCGGCTTCCTGGTCGAACTCGACCGGCACACCCGGATCGTGGACGGCGGCCGGGCCCTCGTCGGCGGCTTCCCGACTCGGTTGATCCGGCTGACGCCACGGGCCCAACGGCTGTTCTCCGGGCGGACGTTGTGTGTGCGGGACGCGGCGGGCGCGCTGCTCGCGGACCGGCTGCTCGACCTCGGCATGGCCAACCCGGTCGTCGGCGCACTGCCCCCGCCCGCCGACCCCCGCTACACCGTGGTCGTACCGGTCCGCGACCGACCACGCCAACTCGCCAGGCTGCTCGGCAGTGTTGGCGGCGGCCATCCGGTGATCGTGGTCGACGACGCGTCCCGACATCCGGAGGCCGTGGCCGCCGTAGCCGCCGAACACGGCGCAAAACTCCTTCCCTTGACCACGAACGTCGGCCCGGCCGGTGCCCGCAACGCAGGACTGAGGCTCGTCACGACCCCCTTCGTGGTGTTCGTCGACTCCGACATCGTGCTGGCCCCCGACACCGTGCCCACGCTGCTCCGGCACTTCACCGACCCGGCTGTCGCCATGGCCGTACCCCGCATCACCGGACTGCCCTCGGCCGCCCCCACCTGGATCGAGCGCTACGAGAACGCCCGCTCCTCCCTCGACCTGGGCGCTCACCCGGCCGGAGTACGACCCGGCAGCCCCGTCTCCTGGGCCTCGACTGCCTGCGTCGTGGCGCGGACCGACGACCTGGCGGACGGGTTCGACGAAGCGATGCGGGTCGGTGAGGACGTCGACCTGTGCTGGCGACTGATCGAGCGGGGCCGCCGGGTGCGCTACGAACCGGCCGCCGAGGCGGCCCACGAACACCGGACCCGCGCCGACGACTGGCTGCTGCGCAAGGCCGTCTACGGCACCGGGGCCCACCCGCTCGCCGAACGCCACCCGCGGTTCATCGCCCCCGCCGTGTTCGCCCCGTGGAGCGCGGCACTCGTCACCGCCCTGCTCGCCCAGCGGCGCTGGTCGGCGCCCGTCGCCGGGGCCGTCCTCGTCGGCGTCACCTTCAAGATCGGCCGCAGACTCGGCGACACCCGAGACCGCCACCGGCTGGCCGCGCGGCTCACGGCCAACGGCGCGCTCGCCGCCCTGGCCCAGACCTCGGCCCTCCTCAACCGGCACTGGTGGCCGCTCACGGTCGTCGGCTGTGTCGCCTCCCGCAGGGTGCGGCGGGCGGCGGCGGTGGCCGCGCTGGCCGACATCGCCCTGGAGTACCGACGGGACCGGGCCGAACTGGACCCGGTCCGCTACGGCGTCGCCCGCCGCCTCGACGACCTCGCCTACGGGGCGGGCGTCTGGCTGTCCGCCCTCAAGGGACGCTCCACCACCGCCCTGCGGCCTCGCGTCACCCGCTGATCCACAGTCCCGGTCAGCGGAAATCGGCCAGCAGGCGCTCGGTTCCGGAAATGACACTGGGATCATCCCGCCGCGTGTGCGCGGCACTTGCGAGGAACCAGCCAGCAGGAGGTGTGCGGCGTGACGCACGAAGTGGTCAACCGTGTCGAGGAACTCGGGCCCGAACTGGCGGCACTCGCCGAACAGAACGAGAAACTGGGCAAGTTGAGCGACCGCACCGTCGAACTCATGCGCTCCGCGGGCGTGATACGGCTCCTGCAGCCCAAGGAGTTCGGCGGCTACAGCGCCCACCCCCGCGACTTTGCCGAAGCGGTGATGGCGGTCGCGCGGTACGACGGGGCGGCAGGCTGGGTGTCCGGCGTCGTCGGCGTACACCCTTGGGAACTGGCCCAGTTGGACCCCAGGCTCGCGCACGAGGTGTGGGACGACGACCCGGACACCTGGATCGCCTCGCCGTACATGCCCAACGGCATCGCGGAACCCGTCGACGGCGGATACGTGCTCAGCGGTCGCTGGCCGTTCTCCTCCGGGAGCGACCACTGCAGCTGGGACTTCCTCGGCGCGCTCGTCGGCGACGGCAAGGGGCAGCCGGCCGGGCCGATCTCCGTGCTCCATGTGGTCCTGCCGCGCTCGGACTACGAGATCATCGACGGCACCTGGGACGTCATCGGCCTCGCGGGCACCGGCAGCAAGGACGTCGTCGTCGACAAGGCGTTCATCCCCGCCTATCGCACGATCCGGCAGGAGGAGGTCCAGGAGGGCACGGCCGCCGAGGCGGTCGGACTCTCCGACACCCTCTACAAGTTGCCCTTCAGCTCCATGTTCCCCCTCGGGATCACCGCGGCCGTCGTCGGCATCTGCGAGGGCGCCCTCGCGCTGCACCTGGACCAGCAGCGGGACCGGGTCGCCGTGACCGGGGTCCAAGTACGCGACGACCCCTACGTTCTGTACGCCGCCGGTGAGGCGGCGGCGGAGATCGCCGCCTCCCGGGTCCAACTGATCGACGGCATCAGCCGGTTGTACGACCAGGTCGAGGCCGGAAAGCCCATCACCGTCGAGGACCGCTCCAACGTCCGCCGCAACCAGGTGCGTTGCGCGTGGCGGGCCGTCGCCGCCCTGGACGAGATCTTCGTACGCTCCGGCGGCAACGCGATCCGCCGCGGCAACCCGCTCCAGCGGTTCTGGCGGGACGCGCACGTGGGACTCCAGCACATGATCCACGTCCCGGGTGCGGCCTATCACGCAAACGCCCTCGCCCAGATGGGACTTGAGCTGCCCGAGCCGATGCGCGTCCTGATCTGACGGGACGTCAAGAGAGTGAGAGAGCAAGGAGGGGCCGTGTCGGACGCGGTCGAGGGGCGCTACTTCCGTGAGGTGCTGGGGCACTTCCCCACGAGCGTGGTCGCGATCACCACGACGGACAGCGACCGGCAACCACAGGGAATGATCGTCGGAACCTTCATGTCCGTGTCCCTGGAACCGCCCCTGGTGTCCTTCCTGGTGGACGGTTCCTCCAACACCCTGCGGACGATCCGGACGGCCGGGCGGTTCTGCGCCAACGCGCTCGCCGGCAACCAGGAACGCCTGTCCCGGCGGATGGCCGGCGGCCCGAACCGCTTCGAGGGAACCGACTGGGAGGAATCCCCGCTCGGCAATCCCGTCCTCGCCGGAATCGTCGCGTGGGTCGACTGCACGGTCGAGAAAATCGTCGAACTCGGCGATCACCAACTGGTCGTCGGACGGGTCCGCACGCTCCGCGTCGAGTCGATGAAGACACCACTGCTCTTCTTCCGCGGTGGATACGGCGACTATCTGTCCAGCGCGGGACTTCTGCTGGACAGGCTCGTCGGCTGGTGAGAGAGCGAAGAACAACAAGAGCCGCGAGATCGAAGGAGATCCGTTGATGCGCCAGGACCTTCATTTCAGATTGGAACGCATCTCCGCGTGGTGCGGATTTGTACTGCTGCTGGGATTCGCCGTGGCGTTCTCCGTCGGCCATCTCATCACGCCGATGGACCCGACGAAGAACGCGCAAGGCGTCGTCGAATTCCTCACCGACCATCAGACGGGCATTCTCGCCTGCGCCGCGATCATGGTCCTCGTCGTGCCGTTCGAGTACCCGTTCGTCGTCCTGACCAGCATGCAGATGCGCCGTATCGAAGGCGGCTGGGGCCTGCTGTCCATGGTCCAGCTCACCACCGGCGTCGTCGCGCCGATCGGCTTCTTCTTCCCGATCGCGATACTCGCCGCCGCTGCCTACCGACCGGAGAGCCACTCGCCCGACGTGCTCTACGCGATGTCGGACATCTACTGGCTCATGCTGGTCGGAAATGCCTGCATATTCGTCCTCCAGGTCTGGTCGATCGGCTACGCGGCCCTCGTCGACGACCGCGCCAAGCCGGTTTTCCCGCGCTGGTTCGGCTATCTCAACCTGGTGCTCGGAGTTCTGCTCATCCCGGGCGCTTTCGTCTTCCTCACCAAGACCGGCCCGTTCGCCTGGAACGGAATCCTCGCGAACATGCTGCCCACACTCGTGTATTTCATCTGGAAGATCGCCACGCCGATCGTGCTGCTGCGCGCCGTGAAATCAGAGGAGGAGGAAGCGAAGGCGAAGGCCGCCGAACCCTCCGCGCTCGCGAGCACATAGCCGGCCGTCAGCCGAGCCCCCGGGATTCGACGATGCGGAACGTGGGATGGTCGGCGGGGTCGGGGAGCTGCCGGAACGTCTCGGCCACGGTGGGGAAGCGGCCGAACTGTTCCAGATAGACCTGGATCAACGGCGCGCGCTCCGCCACCGGGACCTCGACCGCCTCGAACTCCTCGCCACGGCCCTTGCGCCGGAGCCGTCCACTGTTCGCGGCACGCAGATTGCGGGACCACTCGGTGTTCCCGCGGGGCGCTATCAGGTAGCGCTCCCCGTCGTGGTCGAGGACGGCCACCGGCACACTCCGCCAGCGGCCCGACGTACGGCCCCGGACGCTCAGCGTGCTCAGCACAGACCGGGCGAAGAGCTTGGCCATCCGGTTGCCGATGACCCGTGCTCCCCACGGCGGGGGCAGGTAGGGGGCGCTCATCGGGACCTCCTCGAAGACGCGGGTGGAGTATTGTCTAGGGTGACCCTAAATATAGGGTCACCCTAGACTCCTTGTCTCGCCGAAATCTGGACGGAGGTGACCGTGGGGCTGCGCGAGCTGAAGAAGGAGCAGACGCGGACACTCATCGCGGACATCGCCTGGCGGCTCTTCGTCGACCGGGGGTTCGACGCCGTGCGGGTCGCCGAGATCGCCCGCGAGGCACGCGTCTCCGAGGCCACCGTCTTCAACTACTTCCCGCGGAAAGAGGATCTCCTCTACTCGCGGCTCGACGACTTCGGCGAACGGCTCATCGCGGCGGTCGACTCCCGGCCCCCGGGCGCGTCGGTCCTGGACGCGGTACGGACGTTCCTGACCGGGGCGACCGGGCTCCTCGCCCAGGTCGCAGCAGGCGACGACGAGGCCCTCGTACGACTGCGGACCGTGCACCGCATGATCGCCGACAGCCCCACGCTACGAGCCCGCGAACAGCAGGCGATCACCGATGCGACGACGGCACTGGCCGCGCTCCTCGCGGCGGATCAGGGTGACACGGCCGAGACGGACGAGGTCACGGCGTACGTGGCGGCCAACGCCCTGATGGGTGTCCACCGGGCGCTCATCGACCTCGTACGCCGACGTGTTCTCGCTGACGAGGCGCCGGATCAACTCGCCGACGATGTCCGGGCACGGGGCACGCGCGCCTTCAGCTTGCTTGCGCAGGGCCTCGCGGACCACGGCGTACGGCCAAGGGCGGGGAACGGACGGTGAGTTCACCGGCCGTCCGACGACCTGCCACCGCTACGGGCAGGACTCCCCGAACTTCACCGCCTTGAACTCCACGGGCTGCCCGGTGAGTTTCGTCCCGGCCGACGGTTTCTGCGAGCACACCTGCCAGTTCGACGCCAGCAGGATGAAACGCCCTTTGCCGGACGCGTCCTTGACCGTGACCGACGTCCCGGACGCGAGTGCGGCGCGGGCGGTGTTGACCGACTTTCCCTTGAAGTCCGGCATCGTCGAGCCGGCCCGTGCGGGTGCGGACTGGTCCTTCGACGGGCACCTCTCGGCGAGCTTCACCGCGCCGAAGTCGAGCCGGGTGGTGGTGGCGACACGCGTGCCGGCCTTCACGTTCTGCGAGCAGACCTTCCAGTCCCGGTCGAGGATCTGGTGGCGGTCGCGGCCGAGCGCGTCATGGGACCTGAGGCTGTAGAAGCCCTGCTTCTGGGCGGCGTCCTGGGCGGACTGGAGCCCCATGCCCACGAAGGCGGGAACGGTCTTGGTCCCGCCACGGGTCTTCGCGTTGCCGCTCGCGCCCGCTGTCGTGCTGCCTTGCCCGGTGTCGGGATTGCAGGCGGTTCCGAGGCCGCCGATGACGAGGACGCCCGCGACGGCTCCGACGATGAGCTTCCCGTCGCGCCGCCGCCTTGGCGACGGGAACACGGAGTTGGACACGGTAGGCCCCCTGGTGTGGTCGGCAACACGGGCTGATCCCCGACTACTTGAGGTGTTGCCCCAGGAAGTCGACGATATGTCCCATCGTCTCCTGCGTGGACCAGGGCAGGGCGGCCGAGGTGTCGCCGGTGAAGGAGAGGTCGCCGTGGCCCGCGCCGGTGAGGACGTAGCGGGTGCTCTCGATCCCCTTGGCGCGCAACGCCGTTTGGAGATCAAGGGTTTCACTGGGCGAGACCAGGTTGTCGGCGCTGCCGTGGAACAGCACGAAGGGCGCCGTCCTGGAGCTGATGTGTGTCGCCGGGTCGGCCGCCGCGACCTCGCTGGTGCGGTCCGCGACCGACTTCTTGGTGCCGGGGCCGTAGACCCACTGGGCGGCACTGTTGCCTGCCGCGTAGTTGGACTTCTGCGCCGCCGTGTCGTAGTCGGCCGCGAGCCTGGACAGGTCGGCGGGGCCGAACTCGTCGACGACGCCCTGGACTTCACTGCTCTGGTCGAGGTTGTCGCCGACGTCGAAGGACTCCTCCCCGTTGGTCGTGCCGGTCATCGCGGCCAGGTAGCCGCCGGCGGACTGGCCCCACACGGCGACGTGGTCGGCGTCGATGTCGTACTTGTCGGCGTTGGCGCGGAGATAGCGGATCGCGGACTTCACATCGGCGACGGCGTCCTTGTACGTGGCGCCGTCCTTGGTGGTGCGGTACTGGAGGCTGGCCACGACATAGCCCTGGTCGGCGACATAGGTGCGCTGACTCAGGTTGGCGGTGCGGTCCGCCATGACGAACCCGCCTCCGGTCAGATAGATGACCAGCGGCTTCTTGCCCGACGTGGACGTGGGCACCTGGATGTCCAGCTTCAGATCGGTCTTCTTGCCGTTGGTGGTCGGCGAGGAGTACGTGATGTCGTGCGTGGTGGTGATCCCGGACGTGGCGCACTGGATCTGCGCACCCTTGGGGTCGATCACGGTGCTGGTGCTGGTGTCCGACTTCTTGATGGTCTTGGCCACCGGAAGGCCGCCCGCGTTGCCCGACGGCACCGCGCTGGGCGCTCCGGAACTCGTGGCGCTCGTACCCGTGGGGCAGGCGGCCGTCCTGGCGCGGGCGCTGGTGCTGGACGTACCGCTGGACGCGCTGTTGCTGCCCGAGGAGCAGGCCACCAGCGCCAGCCCGGCCGCGACGGTGATCGTGACGCCGGCGATACCCCTCCGCCGGCCTGCCCGCGTCTTCTCTTCTTCGCGCATGTCTTCGTCTCCCGCGACATCGGATGGCAAACGGAGATCACATCTCCGTTTCTTGCTCCCACCGTAACATCAAACGGAGATGTCATCTCCGTTTGGTTCTGGGGCGTCGCGGCCCGGAATCGAACCTGATCAAGGGGTGCGCAGCTCGCGGCAGTACGATGCGCTGGACGAATCGACATCACCCGGAAGGCGGGACGACTGCTATGGCGGAGCCCGCTGAACCCGGCAGGGCGCCGCTGCGGCGCGACGCCGAGCTGAACCGCCGCCGGCTGATGGCCGCCGCCCGCGAGGTGTTCCGTGACCGGGGTCTGGCCGCGACCCTCGACGACGTCGCCCGCCACGCGGGGCTCGGTGTGGGGACGGCCTACCGGCACTTCGCCAACAAGGAAGAGCTGGTCGACGCGGTCTTCGAGGACATGATCGACCGGGTCGAGGCCTGCGCCCGGGAAGCCGCGACCGATCCCGATCCATGGCACGGGCTGGCGACCAGCCTGGAGAAGGTGTGCGAACTCCAGGCACACGATCGCGGGCTGCGCGAGGTCATGCTCGGCACCGGCAAAGCAGCCCAGCGGCACGCCCTCGTCGACCGGCGGATCAAGCCCCTGGTCGATCCGCTGATCGACCGCGCAAAGGAGCAGGGCGCGCTGCGGTCCGACGTGGCGCCCCTGGACCTCCCCATGATCCAACTGATGGTGGGTGCGGTCACCGACCAGACCGGAGAACCGGACCTGTGGCGCCGGTATCTGCGGATGCTGCTGGACGGCATGCGCACCAGGCCGGACGGGACCGAGCCGCTGCCCCCGGGCCCCCAGTCCCACCCGCTGTGATTCAAGACGCTAGACGGAGAGCGCGAACCCGCCCGTCACCCGCAGCGTCTCACCCGTGACGAACGACGACTTCGACGAGACCAGATACAGCAGCGCCTCGACGATGTCCCGTTCCTCGCCCTCCCGTTGGAGGATCTGCTCGCCCAACACCCGCTTCGCCTCGGCCTCGGAGAGTTCGGCGCGCACGGTGTCCGTGAAGATCAGGCCCGGCGCGATCGCGTTGACACGGATGCCGTCGGCCGCGAACTCCCGCGCGAAGGACACCGTCAGACCGCGTACGGCGAGTTTGGAGACGCCGTAGATGCTGCGGTTGGCGTAGGCCGCCGACGAGGAGATGTTGACGATGGCGGCGCCTTCGCGTCCCCGCATGGCCCGTTGGGCGGCGAGGGAGCAGATGACGACGCCCATGACGTTCACGTCGAGCACGCGGCGCACCTTGGCGAGGCCGAGTTCGGCGAACGGCCGGTTGTAAGCGGCGTGCAGGCCCGCGTTGTTGACCAGGATGTCGAGACCGCCGTGGCGTGCGACGACCTCGTCCATCACCGCCTCGACGGCGGCCTCGTCGGCCACGTCACAGGCCACCCCCGTCAAGCTGCCGCCGGCGGCGGTGAGTTCGGCCGCGGCGGCGTTCGCCGCGTCACCGTCGATGTCCGCGAGCACGACATGCGCGCCCCGCGCCGACAGCGCGGCGCCGAACGCCTTGCCGAACCCGCGCCCGCCCCCGGTGATGAACGCGACCTTGCCCTGGTGTTCGTCGTGTTCCGGCATTACGGATGCTCCCCTCGTCGTGCTGGCTCCAACCGGCCCCTGACAACGGTCACTTGGGACCGAACCGCTGCCCCGCGTCGAGCCGCAGGCACTGGCCGTTCAGCATCGGGTTGTCGACGACGGCGAGCGCGAGCTTCGCGTACTCCTCCGGCCGGCCCAGGCGCTTGGGGAACGCCGCGTCCTTGACCAACTCGGCGCGCACCTCGTCCGGGATCTTCTCGACGGCGCCCGTGTCGAACAGGCTGGGCGCGATGGCCAGGACCCGGATGCCGAACGGGCCGAGATCGCGCGCCATGGTGAGACACATGCCGGCGATCGCGGCCTTGGCGGCCCCGTAGGCGACCTGGCCGATCTGCCCCTCGAAGGCCGCGATCGACGAGGTGTTGACGATGACACCGCGCTCGCCGTCCGGGTCCTCGGGCTCGTTGCGGCTCATGTGCGCGGCGGCGAGCCGGCTGATGTTGAAGGTCGCGACGGCGTTGAGGTCGAGGATGCCGCGGAAGGTGTCCAGGTCGTGTGGACCGTTCCTGCCGAGCGTCCGTTTCGCCTTGCCGCCACCGGCAGTTGTGATCGAGACATGCAGCCCGCCCAGCGCCTCCACGGCGGCGGCGAGCGCACTCTCCGTCGCCTCGAAGTCGGTGACGTCGACCGGCTCGAAACGCCCGCCGAGCGCGGCGGCGACCTCGGCGCCGGCCGACGCCGGACGGTCGAGTACGACGACGTCGGCGCCGCGCGCCGCGAGCAACTCGGCGCTGGCACGGCCCATTCCGGAGGCCCCGCCGAACACCACGGCCTTCTTGCCCTTGATCTCCATCGATCTAGATTCCCTTTCGCGTGCGCTCAGACCGACGCGGCGGACCGCTGAAGCAGGGTGCAGAGCCGGTCGCGATGGACGGCGGTGTCCCCGTACAGCACCCGATCGGCCCTGGCCCGGCGCAGATAGAGGTGGAGGTCGTGCTCCCAGGTGAAACCGATCCCGCCGTGTAACTGCAGTGCCCGCGCGGCGACTTCACCGGTGCCGGCCGTGGCGTAGGAGGCGGCGGCACAGGCTGCCCGGGCGGTGTCGTCCGCGCCGGCGTCGGCGGCCATCGCCGCGTAGTACGTCGCGGCCCGGGTGCCGTGTACCAGCAGTGCCATGTCGGCGCAGGCGTGCTTGACCGCCTGGAAACTCCCGATCGGGCGCCCGAACTGCACCCGGCTCTTGGTGTGTTCGACGGTCAGCTCCAGCATCCGGTCCATCACGCCCAGCGCGTCGGCACACCGCAGGACGGACGCCTCGTCGAGCAGGGCCTGGATGTCGGCCGGCCCACCGACGAGACGCGCGTCCAGCGGGACGCGTACGGCGTCGAGGCGGACCTCGTGGAACGCGCGCGTGGGATCCAGGACGCGCTGCCGCCGGACGGTGACACCGGGAGCCGCGCGGTCGACGAGGAAGGATGCCGGTTCGCCGTCGTGGAGTGCGGTGACCAGCAGCCGGCGCGCACCGTCGGCATCCTGCACCACGGTCTTGACCCCGTCGAGGACGACTCCGTCGCCGTCGCCGCGTGCCGTGGCGTGGATCCCGTCCAGCGTCCAGGGCGCGTGCGGTTCGGCGAAGGCCCAGGTGGCCCAGCTCTCCCCGGAGGCGAGCGCGGGCAGCACCTCGGAGCGCAGCCGCTCGGAACCGCCGTGGGCGATCGCCCGGCCGACAAGGGCGGTCGGCAGGAAGGGGCCCCGGCCCAGCGCGCGTCCGATCTCCTCGGCGACCAGGGCGAGTTCGACCAGTCCCTGGCCGGATCCGCCGTACTCCTCGGGCAGGGCCAGGCCGGGCCAGCCGAGGTCGGACGTCAGCCGCCACAGCTCGGGGTCGACGTCGTCGGAGCGGTCCATCCAGGCTCGTACGACGGTGATCGGGGCCCGGTCGGACAGCAGGTCGCGGGAGGCCTCGCGGAGCATGGCCTGCTCCTCGCTGAGCTCGAAGTTCACCAGCCACCACCCGGTCCGCAGCGGATCAGTATCTCGAAGAAGGTATCCTCTTTTATGTCGCTGGTCGAGATCCAGTGCCGTTTAAAGGTGTTCATACCTACGCACCACCAAGTTGAGTATCATCAATTGCATGACTGATGCCGTTCTGCTCGCCGCCTGCCGCACCGCGATCGGTACCGCTCGGAAGGGAACGCTCCGGGACACCAGCGCCTTCGACCTCGCCACCGTCGTCGTACGGGAGGCCGTGCGGCGCTCGGGGCTGCCGCTCGATCTGATCGACGACGTCGTCCTCGGCGAGACCCTGGCCGGAGGCGGGGACATCGCCCGCTACGCGGCACTCGAAGCGGAGCTCACGCATGTGCCGGGGCTCGCCCACAACCGGCACTGCGCCTCGGGGCTGGCCAGTGTGGCGACCGCGGCGGCGGGGGTGCTCGCCGGCATGGACCGTGCGGTCGTCGCCGGCGGTACCCAGTCCTCGTCCACCGCTCCTCAGGCCCGGCGCCGGATTCCGGGCACCGACGACTGGCAGGACCCCTGGTCGTCGCCCTCGCACGCGCCGACCCAAGAGGCCCCCAACAACGACATGGCCACCCTGGTCGGCTGGAACACGGCGCGGCTGGCCGGTATCTCCCGCCAGGACATGGACAGTTGGGCCCTGCGCTCGCACCAGCGGGCCGTCCGCGCGATCGACGAGGGGCAGTTCGTCGACGAGATCGTCCCCGTCGACGTCACCGACCGCAGCGGCTCGGTCTCCGTGTTCGACACCGACGAGCACCCGCGCCGCGACACCAGCATCGAGAAGCTCGCCGCACTGAAGGCGCTGCGCCCCGAGATAGAGGGCTACTCCATCACCGCGGGCAACTCCAGCGGGGTGAACGACGGTTCGGCCGCGGTCGTCGTCGCCTCCTCTGAGATCGCCGCCCGTCATGGGCTCGCTCCGCTCGCCACCGTACGGTCGTGGGCCAGCGTCGGTGTCGACCCCGTCGAGACGGGACTGGCCCCGATCGCCGCCATCCGCAAGGCACTTGACCGGGCCGGGCTGCGGATCGAGGACGTCGACCTGTTCGAGATCAACGAGGCCTTCGCCGCGGTCACCGTCGCCGCCACCCGTGAACTGGGCCTGGACGCCGAGCGGGTGAACCCCTTCGGCAGCGGGTGCAGCCTCGGCCACCCGATCGCCACCACCGGCACCCGCATGATCGTCACGCTCGCGCACGAGCTGCGCCGCCGCGGTGGAGGCACGGCGGTCGCGGCGATGTGCGCGGGCGGCGGCATGGGATCGGCGATGGTGCTCACCGTGTGACGCGCTGAGCATCGGTCAGCGGGCCGCCCAGCTCACCGTCTTCGTCTGCAGATACTCGTCGAGCCCGAACTCGCCCCACTCCCGGCCGAGTCCACTCTGCTTGTAACCGCCGAACGCGGACCGCGGGCTCACCCCGGCACTGCCGCCGTTGATCGTGACCCCGCCGGTCCGCAACCGCGTCGCCATCTCGTACGCGGCCACGGTGTCGGCGCTCCACACGGCACCGCCCAGACCGTACGGACTGTCGTTGGCGATGTGTACCGCCTCCTCGTCGGTGCGGAACGGGATGACGACGCCGACCGGCCCGAAGAACTCCGTCCGGGCGACGGCCATCGCGTTGTCCACGGCGGCGAAGAGCGTCGGCTCCACGAAATAACCCCGGTCGAGCCCGGCAGGACGCTTGCCGCCGCACACGATCCGGGCGCCCTCCTCCTCGCCGACCCGGATCAGCTTCTCCACCTTGTCCCGCTGGGCCGCGCTGATGAGTGGCCCCATTGTGGTGGCCGCGTCGGCGGGGTCACCGACCCTGACCCCGGCGAGGGCCGCGCTCAGCCGGTCGACGAACTCGTCGTGGACGGACTCGTGCACCAGCGTGCGCGTCAGCAGCGAACAGCCCTGTCCCGCATGGGTGGTCATGCCGGAGAACGCGGAGCGGACAGCGCCGTCCAGATCGCCGTCGGCGCGCACGATGTTGGCCGACTTGCCGCCGAGTTCCAGGACGACCTTCTTCATGGAGGCCGCGGCCTGGGCGTACACCGAGCGGCCCACCGTGTCCGACCCGGTGAAACTGACGAGGTCCACCATCGGGTGCGTGGTCAGCTCCCGGCCGGCCTCCACATCGCCGGTCACGATGTTCAGCACCCCCGGCGGCAGCCCGGCCGCGTCCGCGAAGTCGCCGAGCAGCAGCGAGTCGAGCGGGGTCTGCGGCGCCGGCTTCAGGACGACGGTGCAGCCCGCGGCCAGGGCGGGGATCACCTTCATCATGCTGAGGAAGAAGGGGAAGTTGTACGCCGAGATCAGCGCGCACACCCCGAACGCCTCGCGGCGCAGCACCCCTTGGAAGATGCCGGCGCCCGGCGCGATCGTGGGATCCATCGGACGCTCCCACGCGAAGCGGGGGATCACCCGCTCGGCCATGTCCCGCAGATGCGCCACCGGAACCCGGGTCTGCAACGTCTCCGCAAGACCGCGCACCGAACCCGCCTCGGCCATGTTCACGGCGACCAGCTCCGGCAGCCGCCGCTCCAACTCCTCGGCCATGCGCAGCAGTACCGCACCGCGCTCGGCGGGCCTCATCCGCGGCCACGGCCCCTCGTCGAAGGCCCGCCGCGCCGCCTCGACCGCCCGCCGCACATCCCCGAGCGAGGCGTCCGGCACCTCGGCGACCGTCTCTTCCGTCGCCGGATTGCGTACGACGATCCGCGCGTCCGACGTGCCATCGGTGTGCCGTCCGTCGATGTAGAGCCGCGAAGAGAACGAGTACGTCGTCGTCATGTGCCGTCTCCTCATCAAGTGTGTCCCGTGTTGAGTGTACTGAATTAAGAGGGGTGGGTCAGGAGTGTGCCAGTTTTATTGACTCGACCGGTCGGTACAGCTAACTTCGCAGATATCTGGGGGTCGGCCTTCTGGCTACGAACGACGGAGTTCGAAAAGAGGTACCGCCTGTGTTCAAGGAATTTGTCGTGTCCGGCGATTCGCACATCATCGAGCCGGTCGATCTGTTCAAGACCCGTCTGCCCAAGGCGTTGCGTGAACGCGCCTTGTGGGAGGAGGAGTTCACCCTGGACGAGCCGATCGTTCCGGGTGGGCACACGGAGTTCAAGAAGCTCCACACGATCGGGTTCGACGGCTGGACGATCTCGAAGTACCGCCAGACCGGCGGGGAGACCCCGGACGGCGATCCCGACCACATCATCCGGGACATGAACTTCGACGGCGTGGACGCCTCGGTGATGTTCCCGAACCTCTCGTTGTTCGTCCTGTTCACCGACGACCACGAGCTGTCGATGGCCCACGCGCGTGTGTGGAACGACTACCTCGTCGAGCGGTACCTCCCCTACAAGGACCGACTGCGCCCCACCGCCGCTATCCCGATCACGGACGTCCCCGCTGCCGTGGCCGAGATCGAGCGGGTCGCGGGCCTCGGCCTCGGCGCGATCCTGCTGCCGGAGATCCCGCCGCTGCCGTACTACGCGCGGGAGTACGACCCGATCTGGGCCGCCGCGCAGGCCCACGGCCTGCCGGTCTTCATCCACGTCGCCACCGGCGGGGTGAAGGTCAAGGAGAACATCTCCGGGACGGCGCGGACCGTGCGCGGTCTGATGACGGCCATGAACATGGGCAAGGGCAACCTGACCGACGACATGGTGGCGGGCCGGACCATGGGCTTCGCGGCCGGCGCCGGTGTGGCCGGTCCGCAGGGCATCATCGCCAGCCTGGTCGGCGGTGGCGTGTGCGAGCGTTTCCCGGACCTGCACTTCAACCTGATCGAGTACACGGCCGGCTGGCTGGTCTCCTTCATGGGCTACATGGACAAGGCGTGGAAGACGGGCACCGGCCAGGACCCCGACTGGTGGCTCGGCTTCTGGGACGACAGCCGCCCGGCGACCGAACAGCCTTCCATGGGGCGGCTGTTCGCGATCAACGACAAGTGGCCCTACCCGCTCAAGCCCACCGAGTACGTCCAGCGCCAGATCCATGTGCAGTTCGCCGACGACCCCACGGCCGTCAAGGCACGCCACATCACCGGGCTCTCGACGGTCATGTGGGGCAACGACTACCCGCACGCGGAGGGCACCTTCCGCAGCAGCGCGGAGTGCATCGCCGAGAACTTCGAGGGCGTGAACGACGAGGACCGCGCCGCGATCCTGGGCGGCACGCTCGCCGAGATCGTGCACTTCGACAAGAGCCGGAAACTCGCCCCGGTCACCGAGAGCGCCTGATCACCGGAACGGCGTTTCAGGGCACTGAAACGCGACGACAGCGGCGGGCGGTCCGAGGGTGCCGCCCGCCGCTTCTCCTTTCAGGGCGTGGGCAGTTCGCCGATCAGGGCGAGGGAGGCGCGGGCGTACGCGGCCCGGCGCCTCTGGCTCACCAGGAAGCTGGGCGGTGCGAAATAGCCGACGTCACGAGGGAGCGAGCCGGCGCGAGCGGCGAGCATGTCCTTCGCGTCGGCCGTCGTCCCGCACACGGCGATCGCGGTCAGCATCTCGTCGGTGACGGCGGCGGCCATCGCGTCCGTGTCCCCGGCCCGGAACGCCTTGCGCAGCTGCGCCACCGGGCCCTCCCAGCCGTGGTGGGCGACGAACGGGTCGTACGTCTTCACCGTGAGGTAGAAGGCGATCATCCGGCGGGCGTCGGCCACCGCGCGTTCGGGGGCCGAGTCGTCCACCGCCGTGATGACCCAGCCGTGTTCCAGCGGCGGTTCGGTGCGTCCGGCGGTGGCGGTGCCGCGCTCGACGGACGGTCGTACGACGTCGTTCCACCAGGAGCCGGTGAACAGCCCGTGCCCGATCACGCCGTCGGCCACCCGGCCCGCCGTGGCGGCCATGCGCGTGTTGAACGCGGCGAGCAGCACGGGGATGTCGAGCCGGCCGAGTACGGGAGCGCGGACATCGGCGTCCAGCGAATAGAACTCGCCGGAGTACTGCACCTTCTCGCCGTTTTCGGCGTGCAGCCAGGCGCGGACGGCGCCGACGGTCTCCGCGATCCGGTCGACCGGCCGGTCGGCGGGTACGTCGAGCCAGTCGCGGTTGATGCGGAACGCGGCGCTGCCGAGGCCGAGGAAGAGCCGCCCCGGCGCCTGGGCGTGGAGCTGGCGCAGTGCGGTGGCGTGCGCGTACGGGGTGCGGGCGAAGGCGTAGGCGATGGCGGGCCCCGCCAGGGCGCGTTCGGAGTTCGCGACGATCTCGGCGAGGGTGAGGTAGGCGTCGTGGTCGACGAACTCGCCGGCGCAGAAGGCGCCCGCACCGGCCTCCTCGGCCTCGTGCGCCACCTCTCGGCCCGGCCAGGGCATGCCGAATCGCATCAGAGCCAGCCCTTCATGGAGCCTCGTAAAAAAGGATACTGTTTTATGGAGCGTAGGGGAGTGTCAGCGCAGTGTCCACCGTCCCCGCGGCACCGCGGCGCGGTCCACCTCCGCCTTTCCGACGGGGTTCCCGATCTGCGTGTACGACAGCCCGGTGCGCAGGGCCTGGGTGCGGGTCGAGTCCAGGGACTCCCAGATCGCGCGGACCGTGCCCTGGATCGCGGCCGGCGGCTTGGCGGCGATGATGCGCGCGATCTCGTCCGCCCGCTTCCAGAGCTCCGCACCCGGCAACACCTCGCTGACCAGGCCGATTTGGAGAGCGCGCGCCGCCGACACCCGCTCGTCCAGGCCGAGCAGCGCGATGCGCAGGGTCTCGCCGAGCGGGATGCGGCGGGCCAGTCCGATCGGTTCGAGGGCGGCGGTGAGTCCGTAGCTGACATGAGGGTCGAAGAAGGTCGCGTCGTCCGAACAGATCAGGATGTCGGCCTCGTTGAGCCAGTAGAAGGCGCCGCCGGCGGCCATCCCGTGCACCGCGCAGACCAGCGGTTTCCACACCTGGTTCAGCTTCGGCGACAGGAACTCCCCGGGGTCGGTCTGCGACCAGACGTTGGGATGGCGGTCGATGCCCTCCTTGACGTCCATGCCGGTGCTGAACGCGCGCTCGCCCGAGCCGCGCAGCACGACGACACGCACGTCGTCGTCGGTCTTCACGGTCCGCCAGATGAGCGCGAACTCCTCCAGCATCTCCTGATTGAAGCTGTTCATGGCCTGCGGCCGGTTCAGGGTGATGGTGGCGACATGGTCGGTCACCTCGAACAGGACGGTCTTGAGATCCATCCGGCGACTCCGTTCGTCGACTCGGTTCGTCATCTCGACGCGATCGAGGTAAGTAGTATACTTTTTTCTGGTCTTCGGGCGCCCGGAACGGAACAAGATCCGCGGAGGAACCTGCGATGAGGCCACGAGTGGGACAGATGCTCGCCAGCACGGTGGACACGACGGCGGTGATCGTCGTGCGCTGTCCTGACAGCGACCTGGACATCACCTGCGGCGGTGCCGCGATGGCCGAGGGGCCCGCGACCGCGGCCCCCACGGGCGCCGCGGACCCGGACCGGATGGGCGGTTCACTGCTCGGCAAGCGGTACGCCGACGAGGAACTCGGCCTCGAACTCCTCTGCACGAAACAGGGACCGGGCACCCTCGCGGTGAACGGCGTCCCGCTGCCCGTGAAGACCGCGAAGCCGCTCCCGGCCTCGGACTGAGAAGAGGGAAGCGCGCCGATGAACGTGTCGATGATCCTGGACATGGCCGCCGAGGGCTTCGGCGACCGGATCGTGATCGGACGCGCACAGGACGGGCTCACCCCCGTACGACTGCGCGAACTGGCCCTCGGTGGGGCCCGGTTGGTCCACGCGGCCGGCGCCGACGCGCTCGTGTACCTGGCCACCAACGGCCCCGCCTTCGCCGTCGCCCAGTTCGCCGCGGCCCACGCCGGAGTCCCGCTCGTCCCGGTCAACTACCGCCTGGGCGACCAGCAGTTGGACGCCCTGCTCGCGAACCATCCGCACGCCCTGGTCATTGCCGCCCCGGACCAGGACGCGGCCCCGCGCCGGGCCGGACTGCCGGTCCGCAGCCCGGCCGAATGGCTCACCGAGGCCGCCGCGCACACCGACGCCGAGGCCGACGCCGAACCGGCCCCGCCGACCGATGCCCCCGCCGTACTGATCTACACCAGCGGCACCACCTCGGCCCCGAAGGGTGTGGTCCTGCGCCACCACAACCTGGTGTCGTATGTGCTCGGCACAGTCGAGTTCGCCGCGGCGGACCCTGCCGAATCAGCGCTGATGAGTGTGCCGCCGTACCACATAGCCGCCGTCTCCAATGTGTTGACGAACCTCTACGCCGGCCGACGCACCCTCACTCTCGACCAGTTCACCCCGGAGGGCTGGCTCGGCCTCGTCCGGGAACAGCGGATCACCCACGCGATGGTCGTCCCCACCATGCTCGCCCGGATCATGGACACGGAGGGCCTGGACCGATCAGTGCCCTCAATGCGCTCGCTCGCCTACGGTGGCGCCAGGATGCCGGTCCGGGTGATCGAGACGGCGCTGCGCTCCTGGCCGGGGGTGGACTTCGCCAACGCCTATGGCCTGACGGAGACTTCGTCCACGATCTCCGTGCTCGGTCCGGCCGAACACCGCGCGGCGGTCGCCAGTGACGACCCCGTCGTACGGTCCCGGCTGGGCTCGGTGGGACTGCCGGTGCCGGGCATCGAGATCGAGGTCCGTGACGTGACCGGGGAACCCCTCGGTACGGGGGAGACCGGGCAGATCTGGGTGCGCGGCGAGCAGGTCTCGGGGGAGTACGCAGGTCAGGGATCCGCCGTCGACGAGCGCGGCTTCTTCCACACCCGCGACCGGGGCCGCCTCGACGCCGACGGCTATCTCCACATCGAGGGCAGGACCGACGACACGATCATCCGCGGCGCGGAGAACATCGCCCCCGCCGAGATAGAGGACGTTCTGCTGCGCCACCCCGATGTGCTCGACGCCGTCGTGGTCGGTGTCCCCGACGAGGAGTGGGGCCAGCGCATCGAGGCCGTGGTCGTACCCCGCGACGGCGCCCAGGTCGACGCCGGAGCACTGCGCGCCGCCGTACGCGGCACCCTGCGCGGATCGAAGACCCCGGAACGCATCACGTACTGGACCGAACTCCCGCGCACGGTGACCGGCAAACTCGTGCGCCGCGACATCGTGGCGGCACTCACCGCACCGGAGAACGGGACGAAGGGGCAGCAGCCATGAGCGTAGTCGCCACCAACAGCCCTGCCCTGCTACGGGAGTTGACGGACCGTACGGCCGCCGTGGTCGGCGGCTGGATCCCCGGCGCCACCGTCGACGGCGTCGAACCGCTCACCGGCGGCACATCGAGCCTGACGTACGTCGCCGCCCTGTCGGGTGTCCCGGCGGGCTACGCACGGGTCGTCCTCAAAGTGGCCCCGCCCGGCCTGCCTCCGGTCCGCAACCGGGACGTGCTGCGCCAGGCGCGGCTCATGGCGGCCCTGGCCGGACAGCCGGGCGTGCGGGTACCGAAGGTGCTGTTCTGTGACGCGGGGGCGCCGCCGGACGTCCAGCCTTTCGTGGCAATGGAGTTGGTGCCGGGGGAGTGCGTCGAACCGATACTTGTGCCGCGCGGCACGCTCACGCGGGAGGATGTGCGGTCCCGTGCCCTGGACGCCGCCCGGATGCTGGCCGACCTGCACCGGGTGGATCCGGCGCGGACGGCACTCGCGGCGGAGCCGGCCGTGTCGCTCCACGCCGAGATCGACCGCTGGACGCGGGCGTTCGGCACCGTCCCCGACGACCTGCGCACCGGGCACGAGGCGGTCGCCGACCGGCTGCACGCCACCGCGCCCGCCGCGATGACACCGGTCTTCACCCACGGCGACTACCGACTGGGCAACACGTTGTGCGCGGACGGCTCGGTCACGGCGATCATCGACTGGGAGATCTGGTCGCTCGGCGATCCCCGCGTCGACATGACCTGGCTGACCTTCTTCACCGACGAGGCCCGCCACCCCGCCTCCGCTTCGGACGAGCCGACCGGCATGCCCTCCAAGGCCGAACTGGTCGCCGCCTACGAGGAGTTGCGCGGCGAGTCGCTGCACGACCTGTCGTGGTTCGAGGCGCTCACCAAGTACAAGGAGTCGGCGGCGACCGCCCTGCTGATCAAACGGGGCCGTAAATCAGGGCAGTTGAACTCCATGCATCAGCGGATGCTGCCCGCGCTGCCCGTGTTGTTGGACGAGGCGGCCGAACTGCTGGGCACAGCCCGAAGTTGACGGATCCCCAGATCGAGGGCCGCTTCGAGATGTGCCAGTGAGCCGGTGGACATCATGATCAGGACACCGCCCTGGATACCGGCCAGCAGGGCCGCCGCGGCCTGGTCGGCGTCGAGGCCGGCCGGGGTCTCGCCCTGGTCCTGCATCGCCCGGATGCCGATGGCGAGCTTGTCCTGCCACGAGGCGACGAGCTGTCCGGTGACGGCCTGCGCGCCGGGTGAGGCGGGGGTCAGCTGGGACATGAGCGCGTTGAGCGGGCACCGCTGCCCCTGCCGTCGATAGCGGTCGACGACCGCGTCCCGCCAGTCGTGCCAGGCCCGCCACGAGGTGAGCGCGTTGAGGTGGGGCTGCTGGTCGGACAGGACCCAGTCCGCCTCGTTCTGGGCCACGGCGAGCAGGAGCTCCTCCTTGCCGCCGGGGAAGTAGTGGAAGAGCTGGCTCTTGCTGGTGGACGTACGGGCCCGGATGTCGTCCAGGGTCGTCTCGGTCACACCGCGGGCGCGGATCTCCGCCGCGGCTCCTTCGACGATGCGTTGCCGGGTGGCCGCGCCCTTCGGTGTGAGTCGTGGTGCCATGCCGTCACTGTGCCACTTTCTGGACTTGCGGGTCCATTTTCTGAGTGGCAACTTTGCCGTTCCCAGCCGGTTGGATCAGCTTCCGGCGGGTCGGATTCGGAGAGGCGCAGCATCATGACCAAGCGACTTGCCGGGCGGAAAGCCCTGGTCACCGGCTCCACCAACGGCATCGGCGTCGCCATCGCAGTGGCCCTGGCCGCCGAGGGAGCGTTCGTCGTCGTCAGCGGACGCGACGAGCGCCGTGGCGCCGAGGTGGTGTCCCGCATCCAGAAGGACGGCGGTGCGGCGGCCTTCGTCAAGGCGGATCTGTCCGAGGGCGTCGAAGCGATCGACCGCTTCGCCACCGAGGCGCTCACCGCGGCCGGCGGGCGGATCGATGTGCTCGTCAACAACGCGGCGCTGCTGCTCACGCCCGCCCCCACCGCCGAGGTCGCGCAGGAGACCATCGACGAGGCGCTGGCCGTGAGCGTGCGGTCGGTGTTCCTCCTGACCGGCCTGCTCGCACCGCCCATGGCCGAGCGCGGCCACGGCGCCGTGGTCAACCTGGGCTCCATCGCCGGCCTGCGGGGCACCGCGCATTCGGCGCTCTACAACATGACCAAGGCGGCTGTGCACTCGCTCACCACCTCGTGGGCCGGGGAGTACGGACCGCACGGCGTGCGGGTCAACACCGTTGCTCCCGGCCCGACTTTGACCGAGAAGGCCATGGCGATGGGGGAGCGCCTGGCCCCGTTCGTCGCGCGCATGCCCTCAGGCCGCGCCGGTACTCCGGGCGAGGTGGCCTCCGCCGTCGTGTTCCTCGCGAGCGACGAGGCGTCCCAGATCCACGGCGCCACGCTCACCGTCGACGGCGGATTCTCAGCGGTGTAGGACCGCTCCTTCGATGGTCAGTACAGCCCGCCGTCCACCCTGATGAGCGCCCCCGTCGTATAGCTCGACGCGTCGCTCGCGAGGTAGAGCGCGGTGCTGACGATCTCCTCCGGCTGCCCGGGGCGACCGACCGCGCTGCGTGTCGTCTCCCGTTTCTCCGGGGCCCAGGCCTTGGAGATGTCGGTGAGGAACGGTCCGGCCGAGATCGTGTTGACGCGCACGGTCGGGCCGTATTCGAGGGCGAAGACCGTCGTGAGTGCGTTGAGCGCGGCCTTGGCGCCCGCGTACGGGCCGAAGCGCGGCTGGGGCATCAGCGCCCCGGACGACGAGACGTTGATGATCGAGCCCCCGTTCTCCGAGTCGGCCATCCGCTGTCCGATCAACGAGGCGAGCCGGAACGGGCCCTTGAAGTTGACGCCGATCACCTTGTCGAAGAGCGCCTCGCTGGTGTCGGCCGAGGAGGGGGCGAGGGGTGACATGCCGGCGTTGTTGACCAGGACGTCGACCCGGCCGAACTCCTCGTAGGCCGCGTCGGCGAGGCGGGCCAGGTCGTCCCAGTGGCCGACGTGGGCGGCGACGGGCAGCGCGCGGCGGCCGAGGGCGCGGACCTCGGCCGCCGCCGTCTCGCACGCGTCGAGCTTGCGGCTGGCGATGACGACGTCGGCGCCCGCGGTGGCGAAGGCGCGCACCATCGCGAGCCCCAGGCCCCGGCTGCCGCCCGTGACGAGCGCGACCTTGCCGGACAGGTCGAAGAGGTCGGCCGGGGCAAGGGACTTGGTGTCGCGTGCGTCGCTCATGCCTGCACCCGGCCGGAGAGGCTGTCGTCCTCGACGATGTGGGCGTACCGCTTGCGGGCGGCCTCCAGTTTCGGCGGGATGTGCTCGCTGGGGAACAGACCGTCGGCCGGACTGCGGTGCTTGAGCAGCTGCTTGGCGATGGTGGTGCGGTGCACCTCGGTGGGGCCGTCGGCGAGGGCGAGGTTCGGTGCGGCCATCCACCATTTGGCGAGCGGGAGTTCGTTGGTGGTGCCGAGCGAACCGTGCAGATGCAGGGCGCGCTGGATGACGTCGTGCAGCACCTTCGCCGTCTGCACCTTGCACATCGCGATCTGGGTGCGGGCCGCGCCGTGCGGCTGGGTGTCGATGATCCAGGCGGTGTGCAGCACCAGCAGCCGGAACTGCTGCAACTCCACCCACGAGTCCGCGATGAACTGCTGCACGGCCTGCTTCTCGGCGAGAAGAGTGCCCTGAGTACGACGGGACAGCGCGCGCTCGCACATCATGTCGAAGGCGCGCGTGCACTTGCCGACCGTGCGCATCGCGTGATGGACCCGGCCCCCGCCGAGCCGGGCCTGGGCGACCTTGAAGCCCTCGCCGGGACCGCCGAGCATCGCGTCGAGCGGGACCCGCACCTGGTCGTAGCGGATGTAGGCGTGGATGCCCTCGTCGAGGGAGTCGCGCTCGTCCATGGTGCCGACGTTGCGCTTGATCTCGATGCCGGGTGTCTCGGCCGGGACGATGAACATCGACATCCGGGCGTGCGGCGGCGCCTCCGGGTCGGTGACGGCCATGACGATGAGGAAGGCCGCGTACCGGGCGTTGGAGGAGAACCACTTCTCCCCGTCGATCACCCACTCGTCCCCGTCACGCCGGGCCCGGCACGTGAACTCCTTCGGATCGGCTCCGGCCTGCGGCTCCGTCATCGAGAAGGTGGAGACGATGTCCCCGTCGAGCAGGGGCTGCAGATAGCGCGCCTTCTGCTCCTCGGTGCCGAACATGGCCAGGATCTCCGCGTTGCCCGTGTCGGGGGCCGCGGTGCCGAAGACGGTCGGCGCCCAGTAGGAACGGCCGAGGATCTCGTTGAGGTACGCGAGCTTCACCTGGCCGTAGCCCGCGCCGCCGAGTTCCGCGCCGAGGTGGCAGGCCCACAGGCCCTGGGCGCGGACCTGGTCCTGGAGCGGCTTGAGGATCGCGCGGGCCTTCTCGTTGCGCGTGTCGTACGGGTCTCCGCCGTGCGGGAAGAGAAGGTCGAGCGGCTCGACCTCCTCCCGTACGAAGGCTGTCGCCCAGTCCAGTTTGGCCTGGAACTCGGGTTCGATCGAGAAGTCCAGCATCGGCCCTCCGGAAGGTGCGGGTTGGTCGGCGACAGCAAAACAGTATACTTTTTAGCGAGGTTCGGTCCATACTCGGAGTGCGTGACGGCAGATGAGTATGAGGAGTTGGTCGATGCGCAGGCCGATGGAGGGCGTACGCGTTCTCGAAGTAGCCCAGTTCACCTTCGTCCCGGCGGCGGGTGCCGTGCTCGCCGACTGGGGCGCTGATGTGATCAAGATCGAACACGCCGAACGCGGCGACGGACAGAGGGGGTTGGTCCGTGTCCTCGGTTACGACGCCACCAGTGAGGGGTCGTCGTTCTTCCCGATCGTGGAGGGACCCAACCGCGGCAAACGCAGCGTCGGCCTCGCGCTGGAGAAGCCGTCGGCCCGCAAGGCGTTCGAGGAACTGGTCCGCCGCAGCGATGTGTTCCTGACCAACTTCCTGCCCGAGGCCCGCGCGAAACTGCGCATCGAGGTGGAGGACATCCGGGCCATCAACCCGGACATCATCTACGTACGGGGCAGTGGCTTCGGCCAGCGCGGGGACGAGGCCACGAAGGGCGGCTACGACTCCACGGCCTTCTGGGCGCGCGGCGGCAGCGCCGCCGGTGTCACACCGCCGGGCTCGGACCGGATGATCCGGATGCCCGCCGGTGCCTACGGCGACTCGATGGGCGGTATGACCATCGCCGGCGGTGTCGCCGCCGCCCTCTTCTCCCGCGCGGCGACCGGCGAACCGTCCGTGGTGGACGTATCGTTGCTGGGCGTCGGCGCCTGGGCGACCCAGTTCACGGTCAACATGGCGCTGATGAACGGCGGCCCGCTGCCGGTGAACGTCCAGCCCCGGCACGGCTCACGCACCAACCCCCTCATCGGGGCGTATCGGACCTCGGACGGACGCTGGATCGAACTGTCGATGCTCCAACCCGGCCGCTACTGGGCCGAGTTCTGCAAGCTCGCCGGACGTGGCGAACTCGGCACCGACGAACGCTTCGACAGCGCCGAGAAGTTGATGGCCAACGCGGCTCAGGCGGCCGACATCGTCGCCGAACTCATCGCGTCCCGCCCCTTCGAGGAGTGGGTGGAGATCCTCTCCCGAGGCGAGGGCCAGTGGTCGGTGGTGCAGAACGCCTGGGAGGTCGGCCAGGACCCCTCGCTGCGCGCCAACGGACTCATCGCCTCCGTCGTGGACGCGGACGGCGTCGACCGCGAACTCGTCGCCAACCCCGTCCAGTTCGACGAGACCCCGGTCGACATCACCCGGGCACCGCAGTTCGCGGAACACACCGACGAGGTGCTGCGCTCACTCGGTCTCTCCGACGAGGAACTGATCGCGCTGAAGATCGACGGCGCCGCGACATGAGTGCCGCGGGTGAAGAAGCGACCGTACGAAAGGAGCCGTGATGAGCGCGACCCTCGAACCCGACGGGACCCACCAGGGCGTCCCCGCCTACCACTTCGACAACCGGCTCGGCGGCCCGGTCCTCAGCCATCAGGAACGCTGGGACGAGATCGCCCGCACCCACTCCGGATTCCGCAGCACCATCGCGCGCGGATACTGGGTCGTCACCGAGGGCGAGGCCGTCCAGCAGGCACTGCAGGACTGGCGGACCTTCTCCAACCAGTCCGTCACGGCACTCGATCCGGACCCCAGGTTCCTGTGGATCCCGGAGATGCTGGACCCGCCCCAACACACCGCGTGGCGGCGCCTGTTGGGCAGCGCCTTCTCGCCCAAGACCGTCGCCGCCCGCGAACCGGAGATCCGCGAGGTCGCGTCCGGCCTGATCGACGCGGTGAAGGACAGCGGCTCCGCCGACGTCCTGGACTCGTTCGCCCGCCGCTTCCCGACCCTGATCTTCATGCGCCTGATGGGACTGCCCGAGCAGGACCTCCCGCAGTTCCTCGACTGGATCCACGACCTGCTGCATCTGTCCCACGGCGAAGACCCTCACGGCGAGCGGCAGTTGAGCGCCATGAACGCCGTGTCGGAGTACTTCGAGCAGCAGATCGCACTCCGCCGCGAAGCGCCCCGCGACGACCTGCTGTCCCGCGCCATGACCTGGACGATCGACGACGAGCCGATCAGCGACCGGGACATGCACGCGTTCTGCATCCTGCTGTTCCAGGCCGGCTTCGACACCGTCCCCATCTCCATCGGCTGGGCCCTCTACCACTTCGCCACGCACCCGGAACAGCGCAGGGCGATCGTCGACGACCCCTCGCTGATCCCCACGGCGGTCGAGGAGATCCTCCGCGTCTACTCGTTCGTCGTGCCCGCCCGCAAGGCGACACGGGACGTGGAGATCGGCGGCTGCCCGGTCAGGTCGGGGGAGATGGTGATGCTTCCGCTCGCGGTCAGCAACCGCGACCCCGAGCGCTTCGAGCGGCCCCTCGAAGTGGACCTGCGGCGCAAGACCACCAACCACATCGCGTTCGGCTCGGGACCGCACCGCTGCCTCGGCTCCCACCTCGCCCGCCTCGAACTCAACGTCGCCGTCGAGGAATGGCACCGGCGCATCCCCGACTACGGGATCACCCCCGGCCAGGATCTCGAACAGCACGGCAACATGTACGGCATCAAGCAGCTCCAGCTGGAGTGGTGAGCGCCGCCATGACCTCACCTCTCAACCCGACAGACCTGTACCACACGGGAATCGTGGTCCCGGACGTCGAGGCGGCGAAGACCTGGTTCACCCGGATCGCGGGCCACCGCTGGACGGAGACCCAGGCCTTCGACCTCACCGTGCGCATGGCCGACGGCGAGCGCGTGCTCCCGCTGCGCTTCGCGTACTCGCTGGACGCCCCGCACCTCGAACTCGTGCAGGAGATCCCGGGCACGCCATGGACCCCGTCCGGGGACCTGACCATCCATCACCTCGGCTACTTCTGCGACGACCTGCCGACGACCTCCAAACGGCTGGAGGAGGCGGGTTTCCCGCTGGAGGCCTGCGCGATCGTCGACGGCTCTCCGTCCATCTTCGCCTACCACTTCGCCCCGTACGGCGTACGCATCGAGATCGTCGACCGCACCCGCATGCCGGACTTCGACGACTACCTCCGTTCCAAGGCACCGCAGTGGCACTGACGTTCACCGAGGAGCAGGAGGAACTCCGTACGACACTACGGCGCTTCCTCACCGACAAGGCACCGAGCGCCGCCGTACGCCGCGCGATGGACTCAGCCGAGGGCCACGATCCCCTGCTGTGGCGGCAGATGGCCGACCAACTCGGCCTCCACGGGCTCGCGTTGCCCGAGGAGTACGGCGGATCCGGCGGCGGGCCCGTCGAGTTGGGGATCGTACTGGAGGAGACCGGACGGGTGCTGCTGCCGTCGCCGTACTTCGCGACCGTGGCACTCGCCGGCCAGGCCCTCACGGCCTCCGGCGACGAGACGGCGAAGTCACGCTGGCTGCCCGCGATCGCCGACGGAACGCTGACGGCCACCCTGGCCATGACGGAGGAACGCGGCTCCTGGCGGCTGGAGGACATCGAGACCTCGGCCGAGAACGGGACCGTGACGGGCACCAAGATGTTCGTCGTCGACGGCCACACTGCCGACCTGATCCTCGTAATGGCCCGCACCGGCACGGGACTTGGGCTCTTCGCCGTCGACGGAGACGCCCCCGGAGTGACCCGCACCCGGCTGGAGACCCTCGACCCGACCCGGCGACTGGCCCGCGTCGACCTCGACGGCGCGCCCGCGCTGCGGGTCGGCCCGGGCGGGGACGCCACGCCGTATCTGCGTACCGTGCTCGACCTCGTGGCGGTGGCGCTCGCCGCCGAACAGGTCGGCGGGGCACAGGCATGCCTCGACGCGGCCGTGGCCTACGCGAAGGTCCGGGTGCAGTTCGGGCGCCCCATCGGCTCGTTCCAGGCGATCAAGCACAAGTGCGCCGACCTGCTCGTCGCCGTGGAGGGCGCCCGGTCGGCGGCCTACCACGCGACGGCCGTCGCCGCCGCTGAACCACCGCAATCCGGCGAGCAGTTGGTGCCCGCGGAACTGCCGGTGTCCGCCGCCCTGGCCGCCGCCTGCTGCGCGCAGGCCTTCACCCGAGCGGCCAAGGAGAACATCCAGATCCACGGCGGCATCGGCTACACGTGGGAGCACGACGCACACCTCCATCTGAAGCGCGCCAAGTCGTCGGAGCAGTTGTTCGGAGGCCCGGCGACGCACCGGAGCCGGTTGGCCGACCTGGTCGGAATCTGAGACCGACGTCCTGTCGAAAGGTTCATCACGTGGGAATTCGCGACCGCCTGTCCCGCCTGCTGGCGGAAGCGCCCGCGGCTGCCGAGGCGATCGAGTACGACCGGAACTGGTGGACCTGGGGACAGGTCCAGCGCACCGCGCGGGGCCTCGGCGACGCACTCGACGCGCTCGGCCTGCCCGCGGGCGCCCGCGTCGGAGTCGTCCTGGAGAACCGGCCCGAGCACGTCGCCGTGGTCGCCGCGGTGATCGCCTCCGGCCGCTGCCTGGTCATGCTCAGCCCGCTCCAGCCCGCCGCCCGCCTCGCCGCGGACATCGCCCGCTGCACCCCACCCGTCGTCGTGTCCGGAGCCGAAGTCCTCGCCCGCGAGGGCGTGTTGAACGCTGTGACCGCACAGGGCGCGGCCCTTGAACTGGACACCGACGGGTCCCTACGACCTGCGGGCGGCACGGCACCCGCCGAGGCACCGACGAGTCCGGGTGTCGCCGTGGAGATGCTCACCTCCGGCACCACCGGCCCCCCGAAACGCGTCCACCTGCGCATCGGCCAGCTCGACCAGGCCCTCGTCTCCGGCGGCCAGACACGCAAGGACGACCGGCTCCTGTCGGAGTCGGCGTCCCTGGTGGCCACCCCGCTCGTGCACATCGGCGGACTGTGGCGGGCCCTCGCCTGCCTCGCGACCGGCCGCCGCATGCTCCTCATGCCCAAGTTCGTTGTCGAGCCCTGGGTGAGCGCCGTCGAACGCCACCGACTGCGCGCGGCGAGTCTGGTCCCGGCCGCGATCCGCGCCGTACTCGACGCACGGATCCCGAAGGAACGCCTCGCCACGCTCCAGGTGGTCACCTCCGGCACGGCCCCCTGCCCGCCGGAACTCGCCGACGCCTTCTTCCGCACGTACGGCATCCCCGTCCTGATGACCTACGGCGCGACGGAGTTCGCCGGAGCCGTCGCGGGCTGGACCCTCGCGCTGCACGAACACTGGTGGCAGCGCAAGGCGGGCAGCGCCGGACGGGCCTTCGCCGGCGTCGAGTTGAGGGTGACGGGAGAGGACGGCACCGAGCTGCCGGCCGGCCGGACCGGCCGACTGGAGGTCCGTACCGAGCAGAGCACCCACGGCGGCCGGACCTGGATGAAGACCAGCGACCTGGCCCGCATCGACGCCGACCGGTTCGTGTGGATCGAGGGCCGTGCCGACGACGCCATCATCCGCGGCGGCTTCAAGGTGCAGCCGGAGACCGTCAAACGCGTCCTGGAGACCCACGCCGCCGTACGCGAGGCGGCCGTCGCCGGACTGCCCGAGCCACGGCTCGGTGAAGTACCGGTCGCAGCGGTCGAGTTGGAGCCGGGGCAACCCGCACCGGACGCGGTCGAACTCACCGCCCTGTGCCGCACCCACCTCACCCCGTACGAGGTGCCCGCCCACATCGTCGTGCTCGACCAGCTGCCCCGCACCCCGTCGAGCAAGGTCAGCCGCGTCGAACTCCTCGACCTCGTACGGGCCCGGCTCGCCGAACCCGCCGGAGCGTCAGTGCCCGAAGGAGTAACCGCGGTGTCCAGCAAGGAGGTTGACCGGTGAGCGATACCGAGCAGAAGCCGGCCGAGCAGTTCGGCGTGCTCACGGACGAGGCGGTCGAACGCTCCCGGCGCCGCCTGGGCGTCCCCCAGCCGCAGCGCAACCCGCCGCACAACTACGAGGTGACGTGGGACGGTTCACGCCACTTCGCCTACGGCTACGGCGACGCCAACCCCCTGTACTGCGACCCGGAGTACGCCGCGAAGACCCGCTGGGGCGCGCTCGTAGCCCCGCCGACCTTCCTCTACACGATGGGGGAGGACGCGGCCCCGGCACCGGACCCGGAGACCAAGGCGCTCCTCAAGGGCGACCCCTTCGCGGGCCTCGGTTCCTATCAGGCGGTGATGGAGTTCGAGTGGTGGCAGCCCCTCCAACTGGGCGACCGCTGCCGGGTGTTGCAGACCCAGGTCGGCGTGGAACTCAAGCGCAGCAGCTTCGGCGGACGCACCGCACACGTCGTCCGCGACTACCTCTACGCCAACGGACGCGGCGAGATGCACGCCCTGCGCCGCGGCACCTGGATCAACGCCGAGCGTCACACGTCGAAGAAGCGCGCCAAGGAAGCACTCGAACAACAGCCGTACCCGCCCGAGCAGTTGGCCGAGATCGACGCCGCGTACGCCGCCGAGACCCGGCGCGGCGCCGAACCCCGCTACTGGGAGGACGTCGAGGTCGGCGAGGTGCTGCAACCCCGCGTGAAGGGCCCGTTGACCACGACGGACGTGGTCGTCTGGCACCTGGGCTGGGGCATGCAGCTCACCCCGCCCGGCGCCTTCGGCATCGCAGCGGCCGTACGGCGCAAGGCCCCCGGCCTCTACCCGCCCAACCGCCTGGGCGTCCCCGACACCGTGCAGCGCCTGCACTGGGAACCCGAGCGGGCCCGCGAACTCGGCCTGCCCAACCCCTACGACTACGGCGGCATGCGCGAGACCTGGCTCTGCCACCTCCTCACCGACTGGATCGGCGACGACGGCTGGCTGTGGCAACTGCGCTGCGAACACCGCAAGTTCAACTACCTCGGCGACACCACCTGGGTGCGCGGCACGGTCGTCGACAAACGGCAGGTGGACGGACGGAGCGAGGTGCACATCGACGTGCGCTGCGAGAACCAGCGCGGCGAAGTCACCACACCCGGCAGGGCGGTTGTGCTGCTGCCGACCAGGGAGCGGGCCGTCGAACTGCCCGAGCCGCCCGCCCGGGACCTGGACGGCATGGTCGCCCACGAACTGGAGCGGTTCGCCGTCAAGTGAACGGCCATCGAGAACGAGAACTCAGGAGGCAAGGTGTCGGACGAAGTGCTGGTGGAGCGCCGGGGCGCGGTCCAGGTCATCACGATCAACCGTCCCAAGGTCAAGAACGCGTTGGACGCCGGGGTGGGCGCCGGAATCGCCGCCGCGGTCGACGAGTTGGACGAGACGGACGAGCTGCGGGTCGGCGTGCTCACGGGAGCGGGGGGCACGTTCTCGGCGGGCATGGACCTCAAGGCGTGGCTGCGCGGTGAGAGCCCCGCGATCGAGGGCCGGGGGCTGTGCGGGATCACCATCACCCCGCCGCGCAAGCCGCTGATCGCGGCAGTGGAGGGCTGGGCGCTGGCCGGCGGCTTCGAGCTGCTGCTCGCCTGCGACCTCGTCGTGGCGTCCCGCACCGCGCGGGTCGGGGTACCGGAGGTGACGCGGTCCCTGGTCGCCCGGGCCGGTGCGGCCCTGCGCCTGCCCCAACGGGTCCCGTACGCCATCGCGTTGGAGCTGCTGCTGACCGGCGAGCCCATCACCGCCGAACGCGCGGCCGAGGTCGGACTGGTCAACCGGCTCACCGACGAGGGCGGCGCACTCGCCGGCGCGCTGGAACTCGCCGCGACCATCGCGGCGAACGGCCCCCTCGCCGTCGCCGCCACCAAAGAGATCGCGCAGTCCGCCGCCGACTGGACGCTGGCGGAGGGCTGGATCCGGCAGGCCGAGATCGCCTCGCCGGTGTTCTCGTCCGAGGACGCGAGGGAGGGCGCCGCCGCGTTCGCCGAGAAGCGCCCGCCGGTCTGGAAGGGACGCTGACAGCGTCGTAGAAGCACCAGGATCCTCAACTCAGGCTGCCAGGGAGGGTGTTGTGAGCGCAGGACCGCTGTCCGGCTGCCGCGTGGTCGAGCTGGGGGGCATCGGGCCGGGCCCGTTCGCCGGGATGCTGCTCGCCGATCTCGGTGCGGAGGTCGTCCGGGTGGACCGGCCCGAGCGGGCGGCCGAGCCCGACGCGGGCGGACCCGCGGACGTCCTCAACCGGGGGAAGCGGTCGGTCGTACTCGACCTGAAACACCTGGCAGGACCCGCCGCGCTCCTCCAACTCGCCGAACGCGCCGATGTGTTGATCGAGGGATTCCGCCCCGGCGTCACCGAACGCCTGGGCATCGGACCCCACGAGTGCCTGGCCCGCAACCCCCGGCTGGTCTACGGCAGGATGACCGGCTGGGGCCAGACCGGACCGCTCGCCGCGGCCGCCGGACACGACCTCACCTACATCGCCCTCACCGGCGCGCTCGGCGCGATCGGCGACGCGGCGGGCCCGCCGCAGATACCGCTCAACCTCGTCGGCGACTTCGGGGGCGGCGGCTGCTACCTCGTGATCGGCGTACTCGCCGCGCTACATGCCGTAGGACGTACGGGAGTCGGTCAGGTCGTCGACGCGGCCATCGTCGACGGCACGGCCCATCTCCTCGCGAGCACCTTCGGCAAACTCGGGCGCGGGGCATGGACCGACGAGCGGGGGATCAACCAACTCGACGGCGGCTGGCCCTTCTACGCCGTCTACGAGACCAAGGGCGGCGGACATGTGGCGGTCGGCGCCCTCGAAGCCAAGTTCTACCGGAGCCTGATCGAGCTGCTGAAGCTGGACATCGACCCCGGACTTCAGCACGACCGGTCGACCTGGCCGGAGCTGCGCCGTCGGCTGGCCGAACGCTTCGCCGAGCGCACCCGCGACGAATGGGCGGCCCTGTTCGAGGGCACCGACGCCTGCGTCGCACCCGTCCTCGGTCTCACCGAGGCGGCTGCACACCCCCAACTGGCCGCGCGGGGCAGCCTGTTCACCCGGGAGGGCGTCGTGCAGCCGGCCGCGGCACCCCGCTTCTCGGCGACACCGTCGAGCCCCGGCCCGGCCGCACCACCTGTAGGGGCGGACACCCGTGCCGTCTTCCGGGACTGGGAGATCGCCGACGCCGACGACCTCGTCGACAGCGGCGCCGCCGTCCAGTTCCCCCACTGACCGAAAGGACTTCCCAATCGTGA
>NZ_JAEQAZ010000149.1 GCF_016654115.1 Streptomyces sp. MBT53 | reverse complement strand
GGGGAGTTGACGGGGTGCCCGGTTGCCGGGCCCCGACACCCGCTCAGGGGGTCTTCTTGCAAGGCCCCTGTTTCTTGACTCTCGCCGTGTAGTCGGTGATCAGGCTCTTCATGGCCGACTCGTCCGACCGTGCGGGCTTCAAGACGTTGACGAGGGTGCTGATGTCTTCCTCCTCGACGCCGGCTCCACGGCACTTGAGCAGTGACACAGCGGCGTGGTCGACGTACGCGATGCTGGTGCCTTCCGTGAACTTCGGCTGTGTGACGCGGAGTTGGGTGTACAGGATGTGCCGCGCCGAGTCACCGGCGACGATGCGCTCCCTGCTCAACGCCAGCACCATGACGTCGTCGACGTCGACCGTGCAGAGCAGCGCAGAGTCGGTCGACCCCTTAGCCTCAGTGGTGAGCGTTTTGCCGGAGGCGGGCAGGAGCCGGGACAGCGCGTCGACCGGCACGGACACCCCGCAGAGGGCTTTGGGCACCGTGAACTCCCGACTCGGCTTGTCCGCCGAGCAGCCGGCCGCGGCGACGGCGGTGACGCCGGCGACGACTGTGGAGACACCCCGCAGGATGTATGTCTTGTGCCTCACTTCGCGTCACTCTCCGAGTTCCATTGGCCATGCAGGTAGGCGAGGAAGGTCGCCTGCGAGAAGGCGGTCACGGCCAGGTGGGGGCGTGAGTCCTGGCACGCGTTGGTCTTTGCGACGGCAGCCGCGTACTGCTCGACGAACGGCCGCAGCTCCGATGCGGAGATCCTTGGGCAGGGCGTACTCGCGAGTGGGCGACTACGAAGAACAAGAAGCCGTGACCACGACAAGGAGCACCGCTACGAACTATCACCCGAGTTTGTTCGGCGTATCGCACTTCGCCTTGGTGTGGGCGTATTCGGCGGCATTTCTGGCGAGGGTGATGAGTCCGGAGCGCAGGGTCGAGTCGCCGGCACTGCCCTTTTTCTTCAGGTTGACGACCACACTGAGGTGACGGTCGGCACCGTGCGATGTGCAGGGAAGGTAGACCGCCGCGACCTTTGACGAGGCAAGTGCCTTGTCCCCGGCGGTGAACGGTGTCAGTGCCGACACGGAGTCGTACTGCCCCAGTACTTCCTCGGCCCATGCCTCCGTGGTGTCGTACTCCAGCAACTCGGTCCCCGTCCAGGCGAGTTGTTCGCCGCCCCCGTCCACGGTGCAGTCCGTCTGGTACGTGTCGTCGGTCGCGTCGAGGCGGAGGTCCGTCAGGCTGTCGTCGAACGAGTACGACGACTTCTCCGGCAGAACCCGCTTCAGGGCGGCGGCACTTGTGGACCCGGATCCCATGGTCGCGCACACATCCGATGCCCGGATGTCGCCCACCTTCTCCTCGAAGGGCGGCAGCTCGACCGCGTAGGCGATGCCCGCGAGGAGAGCCAGCGAGACGAACACCACGCAGGCGAGAAGAGTCTTTGAACGAGTGAGTTTCACTTTTCAGTCTTCCGTGTCGAGTTGCCGGGGGATTCCCTCTCCGTCGAGGTACTGGTGGACCTTCCGGCCGGCCGAGTCGAATCCGTCTTCCGCGGAGGTCGCGACGGACGCCTCGATCAGGGGATAGCGGTGACCGGAATTCTCGCCCGCCTTCCTGGCCGCCGCTTCGACCAACTTGTACGTCGAGTCGGAGGTGTCCTGGAAGCTCGCACCGTTGCGGTAGATCACCTCGCCGGAACTGTCCTTCATGGCTCCCTCGGTGATGGAGCTGATGATCTCGTCGGCGGCCGTCCCCGCCAGATCGCCGATGATCGCGCCCCCCGGACCGGTGAGCGGCTCCGTGGCCATGCCGACGCCGATACCGATGGCGGTTCCGCCCCATGTGCTCGCGTTCTCCAGAGCGGCGTTGTATTCGGCGTCCTTGGCGCCGCCCTCCAACTCGCCCGCATAGGCGCGTCCGGCGCCGAGAATGCCCTCGATCTGGCCTGCGGTGCGCGCCGCTCCGTCGATCCCCTGCTTGAGGTTCTCGCTCTGGCTGAACGACGGATCCTGGACGTAGGCGTCCGGATGCTCGAAGTGATGCTGCATCAACTGGGTCGTATAGCTGTGCTGGCCCAGATTCACGGCGGCGTACCCCTCGGGATTCTGGCCGACCGTGTAGAGGAACCTCGTCAGATCCCGCTCGTCGGGGGCGGCCGCGGTTCCCGCGATGGGGAAGAGCGCCGTCTCATGGTCCTGCCCCGCGTGCAACTGGCGATTGATGTCAGGCATGTACTCCGCGGCGATCTGCCCCATGCTGTCCGACATATAGCTGTTCTTGCTCAGGCGGGACGGGTCCTCGGAGACCGACTGGACGATGTTCTCCATCAGCCTTGCCTGCTCCGCGTTGTGGGCCGGAGTGTCCGCCGTGGGCATTTCGCCCGCCGGATGTCCGGTGGTGGCCGCTTCCAGCGCGAGGGCCAGATTGTTCTGACCGGTGTGGATGTCGTCGCCGTGGAGGTCCGCCTCCTGGGGCCAGTCGCGTTCCTCGAACAGGTACTGGAAGTTGGACAGCGTGACCTTGCCCTTGTAGTCGTTCTCGTCGTCCGAGTCACGCTCGAAGGGATTGTCCGGGTCGTCCTTCGAGACGTACTCCTGGTTGAAGAACGAGGTGGCCGCGTCAGGGCTGTTGGACAGACCCTTGAGATAACCGGTGAGCGGGTCGGAGCCGCTGTCGTCGCCGATGCGGTTCAGCCACGGGTCTCCGCCCATGAGCTGCCAGAACCCGTTGCGGTGCGCGCCGTTGCCGGTGAGCTTGCGTTCGGTCTCCATGAGCTTGGTGCCGTAGTCCTGGAGGAACCGGTCGTCGTAGTCGCCGGCCCGCATCAGGTTGCTCATGACCTGGAAACCCATGGGGCCGCCCCGGTCGCCGTACAGCGGCTTGTCGCCGATGTCGATCATCGTGCGCTTCCAGTCGGCCATCGCCGCCGAATCGCTCTGCGACGCGTGCGCCAGCGTCATGCTCAGGTTGCGCTGCAGATCGTCGAACTGGTCGAGCCGTTTGTGCCCCAGTTCGTAGTTCCCCCGGTTGGCGTCCGTGATCCCGGTCCAGAACTCCAGGGTCTTCTGCGGCCCGAGCCGCGTGGCGAACCGCTCCGCGAAGAGCTCGTCCCCGCCGTACCTCTTGAGGCCCGCGTTGAGCCGGTCGAAGTCCTGGACCGTCAGATCGTCGGGGTTCTTCTTCGCGAGCTCGGCCAGCTCGTCGGCTTCCTTCAAGGCCGCCGCGGCTTCGTCGCGGGTGGCGTAGGTGGCGTCCGTGAAGCCCAACTCGCTCTGATCCGCGATGGCTTGGAGGACCGTCCTGGCCGTCTCGTCGCTCTCGGTCGCCTTGTTCAGAATCCCCTGGATCTGATCCCGGAGCGCGGTGATCTCCGTCGCGTTGTCCTTGTCCCCCTGGGCACGGCCCTCGGGGGGAACATTCGTGGTGACGGTGAAACCGCCGTCGTAGCCGATGACCGTGAGGTTCTTCTTCCGGCCGCCCTCGATGGCGTCGACCAACTGCCCGTGGTAGCCCTTGAGTTCGTCCCGGGTGTCGCTGAGGATGTTGTGAATCGACTGGGCCTGCGTGTGGGCGTCGGTGAATTCACCGGCGGTCTTCCCGATGAACTCCTTGGACACCTTCGCGTTCATACCGGCCCAGTCGGCCTTGTTGGCGGCCTGGTGAAGGTCGTCCTCGGCGTCCTTCTTGAGTTCCTCAAGGTGCCTGACGAGCGTCGACCAGTCGGACACGGCGTCGTCGAGCAGTGTGAAATTCGCGTCGCGGAGAGCGTTGAGTTGCATGGGGGTGTGTCCTTGGAGAGGGCGGGAGAACAGGTGAAGGAGGGGAAGGAGGGGAAACGAATACGAGACCGGCGATATGCCGGACCTCTGACCGCCCCGGCGCTCGCTACCCCTTCTCGTCCTTCTTCCCCTTGTCTCCGGAATGGACGGGATTCTTCTCGCCCGGCACACCGACCCGTTCGTCGAAGCCGGCATCCAGCGTGTCGATGCTGCTCATCTGCCGCTGGATATAGCCCTCGTCACCGGCGTGCAGCTTTGTCGTGGTGTGCATGTGGTTGGAGATCTGGGCGCACGCGTCCATCAGGGACTTGAGCTGCTCCTCCCAGCGGGTCGACACATGCCGGAGCCCGGCGCCGAGCGCGAACCCCTGCGTCGAGAGGTCGCCGGCCGCGGAGTCGCTGCTGGGCACGGCGACGCGGGCCTTGTCCCAGAGTTGGTTGTAGAGGGAGTTCGCGGCGCCGCCGATCTTCGCCAGGTCTTTCTGCCCGACCCGGAGATCGCCGTACTCCTTCGGCAGGACATAGGGTCCGTACGTCCCGCCGCCACCGTCGACGTGGTTCAACTGCATGGCAGGCGACTGCCGGTCGGCGGCCTGAGCCTTGAGCTGTTCCCACTCTTCCCAGGCCATGGACAGACCCTTCCCCCGTGCGCTCGATTCCGATCTCCGGTCAAGCTAGCAACCCACTCCGGGTAAAGTCCTGGTCAGGTCCGAAATGTAGTGATTGTCGGCGTGTGAAGTTTCGGGGAAGACACCGCCGGTTCAGGTGAGTTTCTTCAAGTCGCCCAACGACGCGGGGCAGGTCTTCGGGGGCCCGGGCGTCGTGATTCTGGTTGAGTCGGTACGTTCCGACGACCAGGGAGAGCGCGGTGTTCGTCGCACGTCCGGGACCGACGGGGCAGCGGAAGTCGAGGTGCCAGGTGTCGGACGCGGCACTCGCGTACGGCACGCTCACGTCTCTGTCGCCGTCGCCCGCCAGGTCGAAAACGGTCCAGCCGTTGGCGCCGTTCCAGGTGCGGTCTCCGGCGGCGACCTTGACCCACTGGGCGGAGATGGTCAGTTGACCTCCGGTGCGCCCTGCGATGTCGCCTGTCCCCTCCTCGAAGAGCTCGGTTCAGGTGTCGGCGCCGACTTCGACGAGCGGCCGCAGAGCGTGACGGCGAGAACGGCGATCGCCGTCGAAAGCGCTGACTTCGAGAGGGAGAAGGCCATGGTTCAGCCTTCGGAGGAGGGGAGCTGGCCGACGTCTTCTTGGACCGGGCTTCCGCTGGTCCAAGAGGAATCATGGTCGGCCCTGTCGAGCACCGTGTACGCCGACTGCATCGATGCCTTGAAACCGTGCTCGAAGACTTGGTTTCCCTCGGCGTGATACTGCTCGGAGTTGTCCCGAGAGGGAGTTGAGTACGGTCATCAAGTCCCGGCCTGTTGCCTTTGTGGAAATCTGCCCCGGCGAGCAGGGCGCTGCTGGTGCCCCGGTCCGGGCGTACGAGCCAATGAGGTAGAAGGTTTTCCCGGAGTCCCCACCCGACTCTGAAGTGTCTGTTTTCGAAACTTACTTGGATGCCGAGAAAGTCATTGTCGATCAGTGGATGACTGCATCGCTACTGGGCATCTCTGTGAACTTGGTTGTGTCACCCATGCGTTGTCGGGACTTGACTGTCGACGCGTCGAAAGCGGAAACGTAGACCTGGGGGCCGTACGGTACGTGCGCTCGGCGTGTATTGCAGCGGTTCGAGTGTCTGTCGTCGCACGAGGCAGTCCTTGTATTCGCCATGTTCGCGACGTCCTTCTGGCCGCCGCCAGGATGTAGGCACCCGCGTGGCCTTCTTCAACTCAGCTGCCCTTGGCTGCGGGTACCTCTGCCGGCAGCGCGGCGGTGGAAGCGCAGCCGGCGGCCTTGGCGACCGCCCTGGCCATCGAATTCAGCACCACCATGCGGTCCTTGTTCACGCTGTCGCCATGCAGGTTGTTGGCTATCGCGGACATTTCCGCCTTTACGTAGTTCGTGTCGCCGACTGATGCACTGCCGGTGGTTGCCTTGGTGGGACAGCGGAAGAAGAGGTCCGCTCCGTTGCTGCCGGCCAGTGCGTAGACGCCCAAGGGATATGAGATCCGGTCGCTGCTGGATTCCGTCGCAGAGGCCGAGGGGTGAGTGCTGGATGCCGAAAAGCGGACTTCCAGAAGGGGTTGGCCGCTGTTGTCACCGGACTTGTACAGTCTGCACGCGCTCCGTTTGAGGTACTCGTCGTGCAGATGCTTGACGGCTCTGGTCAAGGAGAAGGTGTTGGGCTCGCCTGCCTCATTGGTCCCAGTGAGTTCGTCGAACCGATCCGAACCGGCCAGCCGGCGCAGCGCGGCCGAAGCAGCCGGGTCCATGGTCCCGTCACACACCTTCCCTGCCGGTGCACCGGTGTCCTGCCCCGCCGTATCGCTGTCATCGGCGTTGTTGCTGCAACCGCTGACGAGTACGGCCGCGGCGGTGATGGCGAGAGCCTTCATTCGTGCGGCCCGCCCTATAGTTCGACGCATTCCCTGTCCCTGCTCAGTCTTTGTAAGGGGGCCGGCCGCGGTAGTCGTTCTCATGCGAGCCGGTGCCCATATAACTGCTCTTCGTTTCTTCGGTCCATTGCTGTTGGTCGGCCGTGTTCTTCGCCTGCGGGTTGTCCTTGAGGTACGACTCGTATGTTGTTCCGAGGTCGTCGACGCCCTGGCCGTAGAACTGCCGACTGGTCATCTGCGACCGGTTGACCGGATTGGATTCGGCGGCGTCCGTGGCCTTGTCGATCTCCTGCCCGAGGAGTGTGTTGGCTGCATCGGTGAGGGTGTCCGCGGCGAGAGGGGCGATGACGAGTGCGGCGGCCGTCGAGCCGGGCAGTGGTACTGCTGCGACTCCGCCCGCCACGACCGCCCCCACGAGCAGCTTCTTCCAGTCGGCTGACCTACCCAGCGCCTTGTTCGCTTCTTCCGAGTCTTGGCCGTACGTCGTCTCCGCCTGCTGCACACGGGAGTTGTCGAGGATGCCTCGCGCTTCGGCGCCGACCGCCATGACGTCACGGGCGTGGTTCATGTGGGCCTCGCTCGTGGCCGGGTTGGCGTCCAGCATGCTCAGTGTGTATAGGTGCTGAGCGGCCGTCACGCCCTTGTGCGAGTCCTCGTTCTGCCCGAGGACGCTCAGGAAGTCGATGGCTCCCTGGTTTCCGAACCGCGCGCGTCCGGCGTACTGGGCGGGGAAGTCGCTCGCGTCCTTGCCGTGGTCGCCGATACCGGACAGCTCGTAGTCGATGTCATCGATGTACGCACCGCCCATCTTGCCCAGGCTGTCGGCGAGTTCGGGCTGGTCGTGCAGCAACGTCGGGCCGTCCTCGCCTCCGTAGAGGTAGGCCACCTGTTCCATCACGGCCGCGGTGGCGGCAGTGCGATGGTCACCCCCGGCCTTCACCGCGTCCGCGGTGGCGTCGTAGGCGTATCCGGTCGTGGCGGCTTCGAGGGCATGGCCGAGTGAGTCCCGCCCGGCGATGAAGTCGTGGTCGCCTTCCATGGTGGCGTCGGACACCCAGACACGTTCCTGGGTCAGGTACTTGAGGTGCTCGTTGACCTCGGAGTTCGCGTCGACGGTGTCCCTGTCCACGGCTCCCTCCGGTACATCGGGCCGCGCGAAGAACTGCTCCGACGCTCCCGGATTGTGGCCCAGGGCCTCCAGAAAGCCGGTCACCGGATCGCGGCCGCGGTCGTTCTTGTAGCCCCAGTAGTTGAGGTCTCCCTGGTTGGCGTTGTTGACCCAGAGGCTGATGCCCTCGCCGTTGACCTGTTTGTCGTAGGCGAGGAGTTTGTCGCCGTAGTCGTTGAGGAACTGGTCGTCGTAGTCGCCGAAGCGCATGAGATTGCTCATGACGGCATAGCCGGTCGGATTGCTCGCGTCGTCGATGCCGAGCTGGTCCGGGCCGAGCTTGGTCATCTCACTCTCCCAGCTCTGCATCCTGTCGCTGTCGGAGAGCGTGGCGCGGCCGATGGTGATGCCCAGGTTCTTCTGGAGCTGCTTGGCCTGCTCGCCGCGGGCGGGGTCGTAGCCCCCTTGGTACGGATCGGCGATGCCGGCGTAGAAGGTGAGGAGCTTCTTGGGGCCCACCTGCTCGGCGAACTCCTCGGCGAAAAGAGGGTCGTTCTTGTATCTGACCAAGGCGGCGTTGAGGCTCGCGAGTTCCGTGTTCGTCACGTCGTGCGGGTTCTTGGCGAGGATCTTGGCCATCGCGTCGGCGTCGGCGATCGCCTTGGCCGCGGCGTCCCGGTCCTCGTAACTGGCGTCGGAGAAGCCGTACTTGGCCTGGTCGACGATGAGGCGCAGTGCCTTGGCCGCGGTGGAGTCGCTCTCGGCGGCCTTGGTGAGGATTCGCTGGATCTCGTCGCGCAGGGCGTCGACTTCCTGCTGGTCGACGGCGTCGGACCGGCCGCTGGGATCGGAAGCCCAGTCGGGGCGGGTGGTCCGGGTGACGACGAAAGTGCCCTGGCCGGTGTCCAGTACCGTCAGGCTCTTCTTCTGGCCGCCCGCGACGGCTTCGTTCAACTGGTCGCGGTAGCCGACGAGTTCGCCGCGGGTGTCACTGAGGATGTTGGCGACGGTGTCCGCCTGGGTGTGGGCGTCCGCGAACTCGCCCGCCGTCTTGTCGATGAACTCACGGGTGACAGTGGCGTTGACGCCGGCCCAATCCGCCTTGTCGGCCTTGCCCTTGAGGTTCTTGTCGGCGTCGCTGGCGAGCGTCTTGAGTTTCTTCGCCATGTTCTGCCAGTCGGTGATCGCCTCGTCGAGCTGGTGGAAGTTGCCGTAGCGGAGCGCGTCGAGATCCATCGGTTCAGCTGCCCTTCCGCTCGTTGAAGCCCTGGTCGAGCGTGGCGATGCTGCTGAGCGTGCCCGCGATGTACGCCTCGTCGCCCGCGTGCGCGCCCTTCGTGTAGTCGAGGTGGTTGGAGATGTGGGCCGTCGCGTCGAGGAGCGACTGGACCTGGTCCACCCAGTGCTCGGCGACGTGGTCCAGCGCCGAACCGATCTCGTAACCCTCGCTCTTGAGGCTGTCGCCGGCCTTGATGGAACTCATACGGGCGAGGTCGCTGTCGTGCTGGAAGGCTTGGTGCAACTCGTACGCCGCGTCGCCGACCGCGGCGAGATCGCTCTGGCTGACCCGCAGGTCACCTTGCGGATTGCCGCCGCCGGGATCGGCCGGGATCGAGTTGAGTTGCATGTGCGTGGAGCTCTGCTGGCGCGCCAGCGCGTCGCCCTTGAGCTGCTCCCATTCGTCCCAGCCCACCGTTGGCCACCTTCCCCCGTGCTCTGCCTCCGGCGCACCAGTCGGCAGGCGATGCCGTCTCCTGTTGACGATGATTGGTCAAGTTAGCAACCCGTGCCGAGGAAAATTAAGGTCGCGTCCGATCTGCGCGGATTGTCGATCGTGAAGGTTCGAGCGGGTGCTGAGTGTGTGGTTGGTCGACGGGGCGGTGGTCACATCCGCGCTTGCTCGTCGGCACCGGAAGGCCGTGGCGGCCGAAACCCGGCGTTGCCAGCGTGTGACTCGACCGGGCGCCCCCTTTCGACACCGATGCGCCCCGAGTGGCGCGTGGGAGCCGTGGTGATCCGGAGCGGCCGGTCGCGTGTGGGAATTCCATGAAGATCGCAATGAGGGCCCGTCCGGCGGCATCCGACGTGGTCGTGCGGGCTCGGACCTCCGACGGGGCGCCGGTACCGCGGACGCGTGATCCATAAGTCGTAAAGTGACAAAACCGGCAGACCGTGGCGTCTGACCCGGCCTCGTAACTGAGTTAACACACAGGCCGGTTGGCCCCGATGTACAGGTTGACTAGAGTGGTAAACGCGTTGTCAGGAGTGGCTCGCTTTGCGATCGTAGGGTGAGCGGTTCATCGTCCTCGGTTCAGCTGCGACCGATGGATGTACGGGGAAACGGGGAGGAGCGTCGTGCTTCCGGCAGACATGGTGGGGGACGTGTCGGCGACCAGGGCGGCGAACCTGGAGGCCAGCAATGAGGCGCTGACCACCTTCATGAAGCGGGTGGACACGGTTCTGAGCGACCTTGAGTCGTCGGCGGGCAACCCGACCAAGGTGGGTGCGCAGACGATCAAGATGACCTCTCTGAGTAGTGGAAAGGAGAGCGACTTCCCTGAGGCGCACGCCCTGTACTCCCAGTACGAGCGTGTCCACAAGGAGTTGACGTCGCTGTCCAAGTCGCTGCATCTGCAGATTGAGGCGATCGGCATCGCGGTTCAGGGCGCACACCGGGGCTTCGACAACCTCGAAGAGGAACAGCGCCAACGGTTCTGGGCGATTCAATCGCAGATCCAGCAGACGCAGGACGCGCGGTACGACAAGCAGCGCACCGGCACTGGTACCGGCCTGAAGGCGTGACGATGACTGACCACAAGCATGACGCGGACCTGCACCGTGCATCCGCGCAGAACTCTGTCACCGACTTTGTCCGAGGTGTCGAAGAGGGCCCGCGAGGCGGGTTCCTCAACGGCGCCATTCGCTCGGCCGTCGGATGCACGCCCTTGGGGCAGGCTGTGTCGCGCGGCACGGACTTCGGGGAGCGCAAGCTCGAACTGAACGACTTGATCGACCTTGTCGAGCGTTCGGATCCCGAGGACCTTGAGTCCTCAGGGAAGGCCTTGTGGGACGCACGGGATGCCATCAAGGCGGCAGCCACGGAACTTGACGGTCACATCGACAGGGTCCATTGGGTCGGAGAGTCGGGCGACGCATTCCGTGGCTGGGGTCGCTCCCTCGTCAGTAATACGCACCACTTGAGCGACTTCGCCGGAGAAGCAGGGGACCAGATCTCGGCTGCCGCCGTGGGCCTTGCGTCGGTACGCGGTGCCATGCCGCCTCGGGACACTCAGGCAAGTCGCAAGCACCCCACGGCCTTCACGGCGGCCGAGAAAGTCGCGGACAAGACCGAGTACGCCGCTGCCGTACGGGTGGAGAAGGACCGCCAAGAGGCGATCAACCAGATGAATCGGTTGGCGTCCTACTACGCGGTAACCAGTGACACGCTGTCGACCTTGCCTTCCAAGGACAAGACGCCAGAGTTCACGACCATGCCTGATGTGGGCGTCCCCCAGCCGGCCAAGGAGTACGGCTACAACCCTCCGGCGTCTGTCGTGAGTTCGCATGGCGACTCGGCAGCGGCGGTTCACGCGAGCCGCCATACGGTGGTTGCGTCAACGGGTGATGTCACGAAGCACAGTACGAACGAGACCTCGGCACCTGCGAGGCATGTCACAGCCGTAACGACGCAACCCGACGTTCCTGTGGCGACGAACATCGACAGCCTCGGCACGCTGCCGCCGACCTCGACCTCACCTGGACCTGTTCACACGTCACCAGTCGCGACTACGCCAAGCATGGGTAGTGGCTCGCCCAGCGGATTCGACGGTGCCTACGGAACGCCGATCCCCAACGCTTCCTCGGGGCGGGGTATCGGCGGAGCGAGCGGTGTCCGTACCCCCGCGACCGCGCAGGGAAGAACAGGTACGTCCGGGTTGAGCAACTCGGGTTCGGGTCGTTCCCCGGGACGAGGTCCCATGAACCAAATGGGCCGTGCTTCGGGTACCGGTCAGTCCCTGGCCAAGGGCACTGCTTCCGGAGGCAAGTCCGCCCCGATGGGGCGCGGCGTCACCGGCGGTACCCCACGTGCTGCGGGAGGGACAACGCCGCGTGTAGGCAATGGCTCAGCCACCGGTGCGGGCCGATCGAACGGTGTGGTTGGGGGGCGGCCCACGACTACGTCCGGTACGGCGGCGAATAGCGGATCGAGGATTCCCCGCGGCACAGTGGTCGGCGCCGAGGAGTCGACCAACTCTCGCCCTGGGAACGGGCGTCCCGGGCAGCGTGGAGTGTTCGGTGCGACCGGGCCCGCCGACAAGCCTGGTTCGAATTCCACCGTTCGTGGCGGTACAGCAGCGTCCGAGGCTGTTACCAGTCGGCCGACTGAACGAAATTCTGTTGCCCGAACAGAGCGGAACGGCATGACGCGTGGAGGTTCCGGCCTCGTACGAGGGCCGGACGGCAGTGGAAAGCGTGAGGACAGGAGAGGTTCGGACGGCGCTTCGTGCCCCGACCACTTGGTCGAGGGCGAAGAGACGCACTTGCCCACCAACCCGCGGCGCGAGGTGCCGCCCGCCACCAACTGAGCACGAGCGAGGACAGACAACACCATGAAGTCAGGGACCAGCCGACCAGCCGAGCAGGCTGCACTCCGCAAGGCGTGCTACGGAAGTCGAGCGCGCGCCGTGGGTGCGGTTGTCGGCGCCTTGGCTGCGGTGAGTGTCGGCTTTGCCCCGAGTGCCGCAGCCTACGACGCTCAGTCGAAACAGTGGTATCTGGACCCGATGCAGGCCGATCAGATGTGGAAGGTCAGCACGGGCGAGGGAGTCAAGGTCGCGGTCATCGACAGCGGGGTGAACGCCAACACGCCCTCGTTGAAGGGGCAGGTTCTGACAGACGAGGTGCCCAAGTCCGTGGCCTATCGAGCCACGGACGATTACAACGGCCACGGCACGACCATGGCCGAGCTGATCGCGGGCACTGGAGCAGAGGACGGGTTGCAGGGCCTGGCGCCCGGGGCCAAGATCGTTCCTTACCGGGTCAAGTTCGACGATCTGACGGGCGGGGCGGACGAGAAGAAGGAGACCCCCGAGCCTGCGGACGCGATCAGGGCCGCAGCCGACACCGACGCGAAGATCATCAACATGTCCTTCGGGTCGGAGGGACCGAGTTCCACCGAAGAGGAAGCGATCAAATACGCTGCTTCGAAGGGGAAGTTGCTGGTCGCTGCGGTTGGCAACGAGGGCCAGACCGAGGGCCGTATTGGTTATCCCGCCGCGTTTCCGTACGTGCTCGGTGTGTCGGCGGCGAACAAGTCTCTGACGGTGGCGAAGTTTTCCTCCAGCGGGAACTACGTTGATCTTGCTGCGCCCGGTGATGGGTTCCCCGGTTGGTGCGATGCGAACTTCCGCTCGTACTGCGACGACAAGAACGGTACGAGTGCTGCGGCAGCCCTTACCTCGGCCGCTGCGGCTCTGGTCTGGTCCGCACACCCCAACTGGTCGGTGAACCAAGTCACGCGCTCTCTGATCGACACGGCAGGCCGCACCTGGGCGAAGGACGACCCGAGCAAATACGCTGGCTTCGGATTCATTCGTCCGCGCCTGGTCCTTGCAAACCCCAACTACAACGCCGGCCCCGCGAACGTCGACCCGCTCGCGAAGGACAATGGCGGGGACCTGCTGGCGAAATCAGCAACATCACCCTCGCCTTCTGCCTCAGCCACATCACCGGCCCAGCAAAAGACCTCCACCGGCGGCACCTCAGCCGCAGGATCAAGCGCACAGTCGTCCAGCGACAACAACACGCCCTGGATCGCACTCGCCGGTGCCGCCGCCGTGCTCGTCATCGGCGGCGCGGGCTTTGCCGTAGCGCGCGCACGGCGTGCCAGGTGACCGGGATTTCCAGCCAGACCGCGAATCAGTCAACACACGACGCCAGTCAATAGAAAAGACGCCAGTCAATAGAAGAAGGGTGAGCTGACCATGTCCAACAAGCAGAAGCTCGAAGATGCCGCAGTAGTCGATATTCAGAAGCAGATGCTCGACAAGTACGACGGCATCGCCAAGCGCGTGCACGGGCTTCAGGGTGTGATCGACGGGCTTGAGGGTCAGTGGCACGGAATCGGTCGTGCCGCGTTCGACAAGAAGCAGTACGAGATCAATGAGTCGCTGCAGAAGATCGGCACCATCCTCGGTGACGTCATCGAGGCGATGACCGCGACGCGCAACATCAAGGACAGCAAGGAAGACGAGGTCCGCGCGGCGGTCAACAAGATCGACCTCCAGGACGGCGCACCGACCGTGCCCACGTCCTCGCTCAGCTCCTACTGAGTCACGCCGCCCACAGCGCCATACGAACGAGACGAGGTACACACGCATGAGCCGTAACTCCGACGGCCTTTCCGTCACTTATGACGGGCTGGACTTCGCGGCCACCAAGATCGGCAACGAGGCGAAGCAGCTGGAGCAGGATCTTCAGGAGCTTCGCGCGCTGGTCGTGAAGAGCCTGCAGTACTGGGAGGGTGACGCGCAGAACACCTTCAACGAGAAGCTGCACCGCTGGGACAAGGAAGCCAACGACATCCACACCGCGCTGACCGGCATCGGCCACGTCGTGTACACGTCGGGCGGTACCTACATGGAGGGCGACAAGAAGGCCGCCAGCTACTTCCAGTAGGGCGAGGCACGTAGCAACAACAGCAACACAGGGTGGGTGCGCGCGGGAGGCGCCCACCCTGTTGCCGTACCCGGCCCCCGCACGAGAGGGTGAGCGCCAGCCGATGCCGGACGGAGGGGAGCACACGATCCATGGCTGTGACCAGCGCAACGACTCGGCGGATCGGTCCCTACGCCGTCGTCACCCGGCTCGACAGCAACACCCCCGTCCCTCAACTCCCCACCCCCGAACGCCGTTTCATCGCCCGCAGCCCCGACGGTGACCGCACCGTCCTGCTGAGCGCCCCTGCCCGGGGTCGACCCGGGGCGGTTCATGGCGGAGGCCGACACCTCGCGGTATCTGCTCGGGCCCTGGGCGCTGCCGGCCGTCGAACTCGCCGCACCGGGCGGTGAGGCATGGCACGCCCGGCCCTACCTGCCCGCGCTGCCCCTCCCCACCGTCCTCGCGGTGAACCGCGGTCCGCTGCCCGAGCGGATCGTGCTCGCGCTCGCCGTAGCGCTGGCCGAGTCCCTCGCGGTGCTGCACGGGCAGGAGTTGACGCACGCAGGGGTGTGTCCGGCGGCCGTGCTGCTCGCCGCCGACGGGCCTCGGCTGGGTTGTTTCGGGGCGGTACGGGCCGCCGGAGCGGACGGTGTGCCGCGGTGGGGAGCGCCGGGACTGGACGCCGGGAGTCTTCCGCCCGAGCAGGCGGCCGGTGGGCAGCCGCGTCCGCTGGGTGACGTATACGCGCTGGGTGCGACGCTCGCGTACGCCGCCCGGCTGTCCGGGGCGACACCGTGTACCTCGGCGGCTACACCCTGGAGGCGGTGCGGATCGCCGACGGGGAACGGATCTGGAGCGTCAAGCCCCACGGGGACCTCTACCGGGAGCGCTGGGGACCCGTGACGGTCTCCGGGAACAGGCTCTACGCCACGGAGGGCATCTATCCCAGACGCCTGGACCCGCGCGACGGCAGCCAGTTGTGGTCCGGCTACTCCGAATCAGCGGGCACGGCTCTCTACGCGGGCCGTGCCCTGCCGCAGGGGCACGCGGTCTGGTCGATCGACAAAAGCGTGGTGGCGACCGATCCCATGGAACTCGACGCCGCGAAGGCGGTCGACGGGGGGAGGCTGTGGCGGTACGAGTTCCCCCGCACCGACTACACCCGCCTCGCCGCCGACGGGAACCGCGTCTTCCTCATGCACGACAGCAAGGTCGTCGCCCTCACCACGTTCTGAGGAACACGTCGGCCCACCGGGGGCTTACTCGGTCCCTGACCAGCCGGGCGCCTACTCGTCGCTGTCCGCCACCCGGCCGATCTGGACCAGCGGCTTCCCCCGCTTCCGGGACACGAACACGCCCCGCCCGGCGGGCATCGGCCGCGGCCGGACCCCGCCCAGGAGGTCGCCCTCGGCCGGGTCGCCCGCCAACACCACGCCCTGGGCGCCGAGTTCCTTCATGCGCTGCATGAACGACTCGTAACCGGCGCGCCCCGCACCCGCCGTGGAGCGGGCGATGATGAAGCGCACGCCCACGTCCCGGGCGAACGGCAGGAGTTCGGTCAGCCCCGACAGCGGGTTGCCGCTCGACGTGGACACCAGGTCGTAGTCGTCGATGATCACGAAGACCTGCGGGCCCCGCCACCAACTCCGGTCCCGGAGCTGCTGCGGAGTGACGTCCGACGTCGGCGTCCGGCGCTGCATCAGGTCGGCCAGCGCGTCCATGTGGTGCTGCATCTGGTTCGACATCGGGATGTACTCGGCCAGGTGCGAGGACGGGGTCACGCCCAGCAGGGAACGCCGGTTGTCGACCACGAACAGCTTGCAATCGGTGCCGTCGTATCGCTCGCCGAGGCGCTTGATCAGCAGCTTGAGCAGGTTCGACTTGCCGGACTCGCTCTCGCCGAAGACCAGGAAGAACGGGTCCTGGTCGAAGTCGACGAACACCGGCTCCAGGTTGTCCTCGTCGAGGGCGAAGGAGATGCCCCGGTTCGGGAAACGGTCGCCGGACGGCAGCTGGGCCGCCGCGAACTCCCTCGGCAGCAGCCGGACTTCGGGTGCGCCGGGCTCCTGCCAGTGCCGTGCGACCTCGGCCGTGAGGGCCGTCGTCGCCTCCGCGAGGTCCGTGTCCGAGGAGAGGCCGTCGATGCGCGGGACCGCCGCCATGAAGTGCTGCTTCTGCGGGGTCTGGCCGCGCCCGGGCACGCCCGTGGGCACGTTGGCGGCGACCTTGCGGTCGAACTCCGAGTCCATCGGGTCGCCGAGCCGCAGCTCCAGCCGGTTCATCAGGTGGTCCTTCATATTCGCGCGGACCTCCATGGAGCGCGAAGCGGTGAGGATCACATGGATGCCGTAACCGAGGCCGCGGGCCGCGATGTCCAGCACGACCGGCTCCAACGCCTCGTAGTCCGTACGGAAGTTGCCCCAGCCGTCGATGACGAGGAAGACATCGCCCCAGGGCTGGTCCGTCACGGAGATGTCGCCGCGCGCGCGGCGGGCGCGGAACTCGGCGATCGAGGAGATTCCGGCCGTACGGAAGTACTCCTCGCGGCGGGTCATCACGCCGTAGACCTCGGCCGCCGTACGCCGGACCTTCTCGGGGTCGAGGCGGGAGGCCACCCCGCCCACGTGCGGCAGACCGGCCACCGCCGACAGGCCGCCACCGCCGAAGTCCAGTGCGTAGAACTGCACTTCGCGCGGCGTGTGGGTGAGTGCGAACGACGCGATGAGCGAGCGCAGCAGCGTCGACTTGCCGGACTGTGGACCGCCGAGGATCTGCATATGGCCGGCCGCGCCGCCGAAGTCCGTCCACAGCGGGTCGCGCCGCTGCTCGTACGGCTTGTCGACCAGGCCGACCGGGACGACGAGTCGGCCCGCGCCCTCGTAGCCGGGCTGCGTCATGCCCCGGCCGGGTACGGCCGCGAGTCCGGGCAGCAGGGAGTCGAGCGACGGCGGGCTGTCCAGCGGGGGCAGCCACACCTGGTGGGCGGCCGGACCCTGCGCCTCAAGTCGTCGCACGATCACATCGAGCACGGTGTCGGCGAGCGCGTCGTCCTTCTCGTCCGGAGTCTCCGCCTGGCGCTGCCGCGGCACGGCCGCGTACTGCACCGGCACCTGCGCCGCCGTGAACAGCACCGGCCTTCGGTCCACCGGGAGCGGCCCGCCGAGCGCGGCGGCCTGCTGCGAACCGGTGCGGTACACCCCGGAGACGTACGCCGCCTTGAAGCGGACCATCTCGTCGGTGCCGTACTTCAGGAAGCCGGAACCCGGCACGTTCGGCAGCTCGTACGCGTCCGGCACACCGAGCGCGGCCCGCGACTCGGCCGCCGAGAACGTACGCAGACCGATCCGGTACGAGAGGTACGTCTCCAGGCCGCGCAGCCGGCCCTCCTCCAGGCGCTGCGAGGCCAGCAGCAGATGCACGCCCAGGGAACGGCCGATGCGGCCGATCTGCACGAACATTTCGATGAAGTCCGGCTTTGCGGTGAGGAGTTCGCTGAACTCGTCGATCACCAGGACGAGTGACGGCACGGGCTGCAAGGGGGCGCCCGCGGCGCGTGCCTTCTCGTAGTCGTGGATGTTGGCGTAGTTGCCCGCGTCGCGCAGCATCTCCTGGCGGCGGTTCAACTCACCGCGGATCGAGTCACCCATACGGTCGACGAGCGTCAGATCGTCCGCCAGGTTGGTGATGACGGCCGCCACGTGCGGCATCTGCGCCATACCGGCGAAGGTCGCACCGCCCTTGAAGTCCGCGAGGACGAAGTTCAGCGTCTCCGAGGAGTGCGTCACCGCGAGGCCGAGGACCAGGGTGCGCAGCAGCTCCGACTTGCCGGAACCGGTCGCGCCGACACACAGCCCGTGCGGGCCCATGCCCTCCTGGGCCGCCTCCTTGAGGTCGAGCATCACGGGCCGGCCGTCCTCGCCGAGCCCGATCGGCACCCGCAGCCGCTCCGCCGTGGAGCGCGGGCGCCAGGTCCGCTTCGGGTCCACGGAGGCCGCGTCGCCCAGGTTCAGCAGATCGGTGAACTCCAGGTTGGCGAGCAGCGGTTCGTCGTCGTCACCGCCCGACACCATGCGCAGCGGCGCCAGTTGGCGGGCCAGCGCCTCGGCGGCCTCGTACGACAGGACGTCCGGTGTGCCCTCGTAGACCATGCCGTGGCCCGACTCCAGGCGGAGTTCCTTCGGGTGCACGACGACCGAGAGGTCGCCGCGTCCGCTGTTGAGGTCGCCGGGCACGACCTCGACGATCGTGACGCCCTGGAGGCCCTCGGGGCTGGCCAGGAAGGAGGTGGGCGGCAGGGAGACGCCGTCCAACACGACCACCAGGTGCGGCTGTTCGGGCACCGGCGCGCCGGCCGGGTGGAAACGCGGGCGGCCCTGGAGGCGCTCCGCGAGCATCTCCTCCAGCGCCATCGGGTCGGTGGCGATCAGGCGCATGCTGCCCGCGCCGTCCGCGAGACCCGGCGCCTGCGCGTGGGGAAGCCACTTGGCCCACTCCCACTCGGGCACCGACTCGCGCCCGGTGGCGACCGCGATGACCAGGTCCTCGGGGGAGTGCATCGAGGCGAGGGAGGCGGCGAGGGCGCGGGCGGTGCCGCGCACGGTGGCCGGTTCGCCGCTGATCGTCACGTGGTAGAAGGCGCGCAGCGAGACCGCCATCGGCAGGTCCTCGAGGGTGCTGTGCGTGGCCAGGAAACGCTGCATGGCGCCCGCCGTCAGCGGCTCCAGCTCGTCTACCGGGGCGGTCTCCGGCGGGACCAGGGGAGTGGCGAGACCCTGGGGGCCGAGGCCGACCCGCACCTGCCCGAAGTCTTCGTCATTGGTGCGGCGTTCCCATACGCGGCTGCCCTCGGCGACCAGCGCCCACAGTTGCTCCGGCGAAGGGTGCAGGTAGTACTGGGCGTCGCGCTGGGCCCGCGCGGTCTCCAGGGCCGTACGCCGGGTCTGGGAGAGATAGCGCAGATAGTCACGGCGCATGTCGGCCATCTGCCCCTGGTTGCCCCGGCGGTAGCGGACCAGCATCGAGATGCCCATCGCGACCGTGGACGCGATCATCACCATGCCCATGATCTTCATGAAGGGCTGGGCGCTGGGGTTGAAGAAGAACACCACCGAACCGCCCATGCCGAGCATGGGCAGGAGCTGCATCAGGGCGCCCTCCTGCTGGCCGCGCGGCAGCTCCGGCGGAGCCTGCAGCATGACCTCGTCCGTGGGCACTTCCTTCGGCAGCGACCTCGGCGGGCGCTTGACGACGATCTGGCTCACTAAGCACCAATTCCCTTGCCGGACCGAGTTGTTTACGTCCGCCGCCCCGTGTCGGGCGGACGCCGATCCGCACTGCGCGATCCTACTGACAACCACTGACAACGACGGGCGGTAGGGTGCCCGTGAGACGTGTGAGCAGTTGCGAATCGTTCCGGGAAAACCGGGCAAAACCGCAGTGTTCGCGGCGGGCGGATCCCGTCGGATCCCGCTGAGCGCAGGGCGCTACGGCGCGGCCGACCGGCGGGACGGATGGTACGGCGCGACCTGCACAGGATCTTTACGGCGGAATCTTCGCGACGGACGCGCGCGGCAGCATGCGCGGACCGTCCGTCACTGACAAGGGGGAACAGCAGGTGAGCATCACGGCCTCCGCGCCGGCGGGCGCGACCGGCGGAACGGGCAGCGGAGCCCCATCCGGGGCGGGCACGGGCCTCGGCTTCTGCCGGGTCACCATCGTGGCGCCCGACAGCCGGATCGACGTGGCCCTGCCCGACGACGTACCCGTCGCCGACCTGTACCCCGAGATCCTGAGGCTGTCCCAGCAGAGCCTCACCGAGGGCGCCCCCGTCGGCTACCACCTCGTCCGCCGCGACGGCACCGTCCTCGACGGCGCCCGCTCCTTCGCCGCCCAGCGCATCCTCGACGGCGAACTCCTCACCCTGCGCCCCTTCGCCGACTCGCTGCCGCCCGCCGTCTACGACGACGTCTCCGAGGCCGTCGCCGCCGCCGTCACCCGTGACCGTGCCCTGTGGAACGGCGAGTTGACGCGCGCCGCCGGTCTCGTCGCGGGCGGCATCCTGCCCGCGCTGCTCGCGTTCGTGGCCTGGAGCTCCCAGATCCACCACGACATGAACGGCCTCCAGGGCATCGTCGCCGGTCTCGCCGGCATCCTCCTGGTCACCATCGCCTGTGTACGCGCACGTGTGTACGACGACCGGGGCTCGGCGGTCGCCCTGGGCCTGGGCGCGCTCCCGAACATCGCCGTGGCGGGCTCCGGACTGCTCCCCTTCTCCGAAGGAGAAGGCATCGGTCGGCTCCAGTTCCTGCTGGCCTGCGCCGCCGTCCTCGTCGCGGCCGTCGTCCTCACCCTGGTGTCACCCGGCGGGGACGGCCCCTTCGTGGCCTTCGTCTTCGCCTCCGCCATCGGCCTGTTGACGACGTTCACCGCGATGCTCGCCCACCTGAAGCCCATCGAGACGGCCGCGATCTGCGCCCCGCTCTCCGTGTGCGCGCTCGCCTTCCTGCCGGGCCTGTCCATGCGCTTCGCCCGCCTCCCCATCGGCTTCGAACCGCCCAACCCCAACCGCGGCTACGGCGACGGCGAACCCGTGGCCCAGGAGCCCGTCGACGCCGAACGCATCGCCGCCCGCGCCCGCCGCGGCCACGAACTCCTCGTCGGCCTGGTCGGCGGCTGCGCCCTCGTCTCCGTGGGCGCCTCGATCGTCCTCGGCTTCTCCAGCGACGTATGGGCACAGCTCCTCGCCCTCGCCACCGGCGTCGCGATGCTGATGCGCGCCCACCTGTTCCGCTACACCGCCCAGGTCGGCGCCACCCTCGCCGCGGGCCTGGCCGCCCTCGTCTTCCTGGGCCTCGGCCTCGCCCTGAACCCGCCGCACGCGTACGTGCGGGACGCGTTCCTCGGCGACCCGAACTCCCTCGACATCCGCAGCGTCTGGCTCGCGGCGGCCGTAGCCGCGTCCACCGCACTGGTCACCGCGGTCGGCCTGATCACCCCGAAGCGGGGAGTCACCCCCTTCTGGGGCCGCTTCCTGGAGATCGCCGAGAGCTTCGTCCTGCTCACCCTGATCCCGCTCTCCCTGGCCGTCTTCGACGTGTACGCGCAGGCACGGGCGATGACCAGCTAGGAGCCGTAGACATGCGAAAGGGGCGGCACGCACGCGTGCCGCCCCTTTCGCATGTCTACGACTACTGCTGCTCCTCCGGAGCCGGCTCCAGATCGAACTCGCCGTCCCGGGCGCCCAGCACGAAGGCCGTCCACTCCGCCTCTGTGTAGCGCAGCACGGTGTCCGGGTCGAGCGACGAGCGCATGGCCATCCCTCCGTCGGGCAGGTCGGCGATCTCGACGCGCTCCTCGTGCTCCTCCGTGCCCGGCGCGCTGCGCCACTCCACGCCCGAGATGTCGAGGGCGTACAGCTCGTCCCGCTCCCGCTCCTTGCGTGCCTTGATCTCCTGCTCCGTCTCCGCCATGGCGAAGCGACCCCTTCCCGACGAACCGACGTGATCTACGGTCCATGCGTAGATGCAGATCACCCTAGTAGCCGTATCCGCCCCGGTCAGGGCCCTTCACAGAGCTGGACCGAGGTGTCCCCCCAGGCTGGTACGCTGTGTAGCGGCCGTTTGTGTACGCACCCTTGGAGCTCACCGCTCCGGAGGCCGCGCCCAGCGGATCCCGCCTCCCGAGTTACGGAAGCTCCCCTGAGAAGTGGACCAGGGGCACTCGGTGGCACATCAAAGACTACGAGGAGTACGCGTGTCGCTCGACGCCGCTACGAAGAAGCAGCTCATCAGCGAGTTCGGCCAGAAGGAGGGCGACACCGGCTCCCCCGAGGTCCAGGTCGCCATGCTCTCGCGCCGTATCTCGGACCTGACCGAGCACCTCAAGACCCACAAGCACGACCACCACTCCCGTCGTGGTCTGCTGATCCTGGTCGGTCAGCGCCGCCGGCTGCTGCAGTACCTGGCCAAGAAGGACATCCAGCGCTTCCGTGCGCTGGTCGACCGCCTGGGCATCCGTCGCGGTGCGGCGGGCGCCAAGTAAGACGCCGTGAAGGGAGCGGGTCCCGAAACGATCGGGAGCCGCTCCCTTTGCCGTATGTGCGGATTGCCCGTACGTGCGGAAACGTGCGGAGTGTCACTGCCGCTTTGTAGTGTGGTAGCACAACGCAATACGCAGGACACAGCACGACAACGCAGGACAGCACGACAACGTACGGACAACGTACGAAACGAACGAGGAGAAGCGCGCCTCGCAGCCGCCGGTCCTCGGTAGTGGCCCCCGGGCAGGAAACCCCGGGTGCTTCGATCGAAGACCGGCCCGCACCAGACAGCGCTTCTCCGCCACCGTCCCCCCGCCACACGGGCGGGGAGGGACGAAAGACGACAAGTAACGGAGAAAACGCTAGTGGAGAACGAGACCCACTACGCCGAGGCCGTCATTGACAACGGCTCCTTCGGCACCCGCACCATCCGCTTCGAGACGGGCCGCCTGGCCAAGCAGGCCGCCGGCTCCGCCGTGGCGTACCTGGACGACGACACCATGGTGCTGTCGGCCACCACCGCCTCCAAGAACCCCAAGGACCAGCTCGACTTCTTCCCCCTCACGGTGGACGTCGAGGAGCGGATGTACGCCGCCGGCAAGATCCCCGGCAGCTTCTTCCGCCGTGAGGGCCGTCCCTCCGAGGACGCCATCCTCACCTGCCGCCTGATCGACCGCCCGCTGCGCCCGTCCTTCAAGAAGGGCCTGCGCAACGAGATCCAGGTCGTCGCCACGATCATGGCGCTCAACCCCGACCACCTGTACGACGTCGTGGCGATCAACGCCGCCTCCGCGTCCACGCAGCTGGCCGGTCTGCCCTTCTCCGGCCCGGTCGGCGGCGTCCGCGTCGCGCTGATCAACGGCCAGTGGGTCGCGTTCCCGACGCACACCGAGCTCGAGGACGCCGTCTTCGACATGGTCGTCGCCGGTCGCGTCCTGGAGGACGGCGACGTCGCGATCATGATGGTCGAGGCCGAGGCCACCGAGAAGACCATCCAGCTGGTCGCGGGCGGCGCCGAGGCGCCGACCGAGGAGGTCGTCGCCTCCGGTCTGGACGCCGCGAAGCCCTTCATCAAGGTGCTCTGCCGTGCGCAGGCCGACCTCGCCGCGAAGGCCGCCAAGCCGACCGGCGAGTTCCCGATCTTCCTCGACTACCAGGACGACGTCCTGGAGGCCCTCACCGCCGCCGTCCGCCCGGAGCTCGCCGCCGCGCTGACCATCGCCGGCAAGCAGGACCGCGAGGCCGAGCTGGACCGCGTCAAGGGTCTCGCCGCCGAGAAGCTCCTCCCGGAGTTCGAGGGCCGCGAGAAGGAGATCTCCGCCGCGTACCGCTCGCTGACCAAGTCCCTGGTCCGTGAGCGCGTCATCAAGGAGAAGAAGCGCATCGACGGCCGCGGTGTCACCGACATCCGCACCCTGGCCGCCGAGGTCGAGGCCATCCCGCGCGTGCACGGTTCCGCGCTGTTCGAGCGTGGCGAGACCCAGATCCTGGGCGTCACCACCCTCAACATGCTCCGCATGGAGCAGCAGCTGGACACCCTCTCCCCGGTGACCCGCAAGCGCTACATGCACAACTACAACTTCCCGCCGTACTCCGTCGGTGAGACGGGCCGCGTCGGCTCCCCGAAGCGCCGCGAGATCGGCCACGGAGCGCTCGCCGAGCGCGCCCTGGTCCCGGTCCTGCCGACGCGCGAGGAGTTCCCCTACGCGATCCGCCAGGTGTCCGAGGCCCTCGGCTCCAACGGCTCGACGTCCATGGGCTCGGTCTGCGCCTCCACCATGTCGCTGCTGAACGCCGGTGTGCCCCTCAAGGCCCCCGTCGCCGGTATCGCCATGGGCCTGATCTCCCAGGAGATCAACGGCGAGACGCACTACGTCGCCCTCACCGACATCCTCGGTGCGGAGGACGCCTTCGGCGACATGGACTTCAAGGTCGCCGGCACCAAGGAGTTCGTCACCGCCCTCCAGCTCGACACCAAGCTGGACGGCATCCCCGCCTCCGTCCTGGCCGCCGCTCTCAAGCAGGCCCGTGACGCCCGCCTCCACATCCTCGACGTGATGATGGAAGCGATCGACACGCCGGACGAGATGTCCCCGAACGCCCCGCGGATCATCACCGTCAAGATCCCCGTGGACAAGATCGGCGAGGTCATCGGCCCGAAGGGCAAGATGATCAACCAGATCCAGGAGGACACCGGCGCCGAGATCACGATCGAGGACGACGGCACCATCTACATCGGTGCCCAGGTCGGCTCGCAGGCCGAGGCCGCCCGCGCCACGATCAACGGCATCGCCAACCCGACCATGCCGGAGGTCGGCGAGCGCTACCTGGGTACGGTCGTCAAGACCACCACCTTCGGCGCGTTCGTGTCGCTGCTCCCGGGCAAGGACGGTCTGCTGCACATCTCGCAGATCCGCAAGCTCGCCGGCGGCAAGCGCGTGGAGAACGTCGAGGACGTCGTCGGCGTGGGCCAGAAGGTCCAGGTCGAGATCGCCGAGATCGACTCCCGCGGCAAGCTCTCCCTGATCCCCGTCATCGAGGGTGAAGAGAACGCCGAGGACGACAAGAAGGACGACGGCGACAAGTGACGTCGACCAGCACCACGACGACGGCCCGCACCTCCTCGGAGGCGCGGGCCGTCGCCCGTACCCAAACCCTCATCCAGGGCACCAACGGCATCGGCACGGTCCGCAAGACCACCCTCCCGGGCGGCCTGCGCATCGTCACCGAGACGCTGCCCTCGGTCCGCTCCGCGACCTTCGGCATCTGGGCACACGTGGGCTCCCGCGACGAGACGCCGTCCTTGAACGGGGCCACGCACTACCTGGAGCACCTCCTCTTCAAGGGCACGCACAAGCGCAGCGCGCTCGACATCTCCTCCGCGATCGACGCGGTCGGCGGCGAGATGAACGCGTTCACCGCGAAGGAGTACACGTGCTACTACGCGCGCGTGCTCGACACCGACCTGCCGCTCGCCATCGACGTCGTCTGCGACATGCTGACGGGCTCCCTGATCCGCGAGGAGGACGTCAACGTAGAGCGCGGCGCCATCCTCGAAGAGATCGCCATGACGGAGGACGACCCGGGCGACTGCGTGCACGACCTGTTCGCGCGCACGATGTTCGGCGACAACCCCCTCGGCCGCCCCGTCCTCGGCACGGTCGACACCGTCAACGCCCTCACCGCGGACCGCATCCGCCGCTTCTACAAGAAGCACTACGACCCGACCCACCTCGTGGTCGCGGCGGCGGGCAACATCGACCACGACAAGGTCGTACGACAGGTCCGTGCCGCCTTCGACAAGGCCGGCGCCTTCAAGAACGCCCAGGCCGCGCCCATCGCCCCGCGCGACGGCCGCCGCACCCTGCGCACCACGGGCCGCGTCGAACTGATCGGCCGCAAGACCGAGCAGGCGCACGTGGTCCTCGGCATGCCGGGCCTGGCCCGCACCGACGAGCGCCGCTGGGCCCTCGGCGTCCTCAACACGGCCCTCGGCGGCGGCATGTCCTCCCGCCTCTTCCAGGAGGTCCGGGAGAAGCGCGGCCTGGCCTACAGCGTGTACTCGTACACCTCCGGCTTCGCCGACTGCGGCCTCTTCGGGGTCTACGCCGGCTGCCGGCCCTCGCAGGTCCACGACGTGCTGAAGATCTGCCGCGACGAACTCGACCAGGTCGCCGCGAACGGCCTGTCCGACGACGAGATCGGCCGCGCCGTCGGCCAGCTCCAGGGCTCCACCGTCCTCGGTCTCGAAGACACCGGCGCGCTGATGAACCGCATCGGCAAGAGCGAGCTGTGCTGGGGCGAGCAGATGTCCGTCGACGACCTGCTGGCCCGGATCGCCTCGGTCACCCCGGACGAGGTCCGCGAGGTCGCCCGCGAGATCCTGGGACAGCGACCCTCGCTGGCGGTCATCGGCCCGCTCAAGGACAAGCAGGCGGCCCGACTGAACGACGCCGTCGCCTAACACCCGTCGTAAGGAAGCAAGAACGATGAGCAAGCTGCGCGTGGCGGTCCTCGGTGCCAAGGGCCGGATCGGCGCCGAGGCGGTACGAGCCGTCGAAGCCGCCGAGGACATGGAACTGGTGGCCGCCCTGGGCCGGGGCGACACCCTGGAGGCGCTCACGGCCGCGGGCGCCCAGGTCGCTGTCGAACTGACCACCCCCGCCTCGGTGATGGACAACCTCGACTTCTGCGTCCGGCACGGCATCCACGCGGTCGTCGGCACCACCGGCTGGACCGAGGAACGCCTCGCGCAACTCAACGGCTGGCTGGCGGCATCCCCGGAGACGGGCGTCCTCATCGCGCCCAACTTCTCCATCGGAGCCGTACTGACCATGAAGTTCGCGCAGATCGCCGCGCCCTACTTCGAGTCGGTCGAGGTCATCGAACTGCACCACCCGAAGAAGGTCGACGCCCCGAGCGGCACGGCCACGCGCACGGCCCAGCTCATCGCCGAGGCGCGCGCGAAGGCGGGCACGGCTCCGGCACCGGACGCGACGGAGACGGCCCTGGATGGCGCACGGGGCGCGGACGTCGACGGGATCCCCGTCCACTCCGTCCGCCTGCGCGGCCTGCTGGCCCACCAGGAGGTTCTGCTGGGCGGCGAGGGCGAGACGCTGACCGTCCGTCACGATTCGCTCCACCACAGCAGCTTCATGCCGGGCATCCTGCTCGGCGCCCGCCGCGTGGTGAGCACCCCGGGCCTCACCTTCGGCCTGGAACACTTCCTGGACCTGGGCTGAGGCTCACGACATGCGTGCCAAACTCACCTACGCCGTCACGGCCGCCGTCCTGGTCTTCTACTTCGTCCTGGTCGGCAGCCGCGGCGTCATGCTCATACAGTCGGGCACGGTCATCACCGTCACCTTCGGGATCGCGGTCCTGATCCTGCCGGTGATCGGCGTGTGGTTCCTCTGGAAGAACACCCAGTTCGTCCGCAACGCCAACCGCCTCGCCGCCCTCCTCGACGCCGAAGGCGGCCTGCCCGTCGACGAGTTGAGGCGCACGCCCAGCGGCCGTATCGACCGCGACTCCGCCGACGAGGTCTTCGCCAAGCGCAAGGCCGAGACGGAGGCGGCCCCCGACGACTGGCGCAGCTGGTTCCGCCTCGCCGTCGCCTACCACGACGCCCGCGACACCCCGCGCGCCCGCAAGGCCATGCAGCGCGCGATCGCCCTGCACGCCGGCCGCCCCGTCCAGGCCTGACGCGTAGGACGAAACACGGCCGTACGCCTGAACGCCGAAGGGGCCGGCCCGCACTCGCTGCGGACCGGCCCCTTCGTGTCGCTCTCGGTCGGTCAGGTCCGCCGGTACTCGTCGGACCACACCTCGACCGAGTCGGCGGCCCGGTCGAAGGAGGAGGCACGCGCCAGGAAGTCGATGTCGTGCGTGGTCAGCAGCGCGGCCACGTCCTCGGCAGCACGGTCCTTCCGTACGAGGAGCAGCGCCTGTCCCTGCACCGTGCGCGGCAGCCCGAGCCAGCGCACCGGCTGCTGCACCGTGCGCACGGCGGCGACCCGGTCCCACCGCACCGTGAGGGTGTAGAAGAACCGCACTCGGCGCAGCCCGCGCGCGCTCACCCACACGCCCATGCGCAGCAACCGCAGGGCGCAGAGGATGACGACCACGGCGATACCGAGGATCACCCCGGCCTCGGACCGCGAGCCGGTCAACGCGATGATGACGGCGGCGAAGAGCACGTACGACGCGAGCAGCAGCACGAGCGCCGACACCGCCACCCGCCACGGTCCGGGCCGGTAGGGGCGCCGCCAGCGGTCGCGGTCGTCGAACGGCAGCGCGAGCTCGTCCGCGGCCTCGAATGCGCGGTCGGCCGTAAGGAAGGGCAGGGGCACGGCTGGTGTCCTCACTGAATCCATGCGTGGGCTGTGCCCGGTGAGGCTATCCGGCCGTGTTCCCGCTCACCACCATTGGGGGTCCATGGGGGTGCCCCCGCGCCATTTAGGCAGTGGGGGAGAGTCACGGTTGGCTGCACTGCAGGTCAGTGGTTGTCGGCGGCCTGCGACTGTTGGTTCTGGGTCGAGAGGTTGTGCTGGGACAGCGCAGGCATCCCGAGGACCAGGGAGCCCACGATGCCGGCGACGATGGTGAGCCCCAGCAGCCAACGCCCGGCTATCTGACCGGCGGACGCGCGCTCACGGGGCGGCGGGGTGACATTGCTGCGGAAGCGGTCGGTCTCGGCGATGAAGGCGAACGGGACGGGTTCGCGCCGACGGAGCATCGGTGGTGCATCTCCCTTCGGGGATCGAACGGTTGGTTGCTACCGGTACAGACGAGCGAACGCGGCGAAAGGTGCCCTGTTCCTCCGATTTCACTCGGTCAAGACAGTGAAAGTCCGGTTTGGTGGGCCGTAGAGTGGCGCTCGCCAAGTGCCGAGATGGGAAGGACCTCCGAACCGTGACGCCCACATCCGACGACGACTTCAAGATCGACCTCCGCAGTGAAGTGACCGTTGAACTGGTCAAACACAGCGCGACCGATTCCGACGTGCTGTTCGCGGCCCGTGTGTCGACCGTCGGCGAACAGTCCCTGGAAGAGATGGGCAAGGACCCCGAGCGCTCCAAGGGCCTGATCAACTACCTGATGCGGGACCGGCACGGCAGCCCTTTCGAGCACAACTCGATGACCTTCTTCATCAGTGCCCCAATTTTCGTCTTCCGCGAGTTCATGCGGCACCGGGTGGGTTGGTCGTACAACGAGGAATCGGGCCGCTATAGGGAGTTGCAGCCTGTCTTCTACGTGCCGGACACGTCCCGCAAGCTGGTCCAGCAGGGACGGCCGGGCAAGTACGTGTTCGTTGAGGGCACTACGGAGCAGCATGACTTCGTAGAGCAAGCGATGCAGGAGTCGTACCGCCAGGCGTACGGGACGTACCAGGAAATGTTGGCTCAGGGTGTAGCCCGCGAAGTCGCCCGCGCGGTCCTCCCCGTAGGCCTCTTCTCCTCGATGTACGCCACGTGCAACGCACGCTCGCTGATGCACTTCCTCGGTCTGCGCACGCAGCACGAGCTGGCGAAGGTGCCGTCGTTCCCGCAGCGGGAGATCGAGATGGTCGGCGAGAAGATGGAGGAGCAGTGGGCCAAGCTCATGCCGCTCACCCACTCCGCCTTCAATGCCAACGGTCGTGTCGCCCCGTAGCGCACCTCTGTTTGCCGCGCGGGCACACATGTACGGGTCAGTCGTGCGAAGTGTCCGTATTGCGGCATTTGGAGAAGTTCATCTAGCCTGATCAAACGGACCCGGCACTGCTTGAACCCCCGAGCAGGCAGTGCCGGGCTCCACATTTGTCACGACTTGTCGCCTGCCCCGAGGGCAGACCCCGCATTGAGCAGCGAGTAGCGTGTTACCCATGGCTCCGACCTCCACTCCGCAGACCCCCTTCGGGAGGGTCCTCACCGCCATGGTCACGCCCTTCACGGCGGACGGCGCGCTCGACCTCGACGGCGCGCAGCGGCTCGCTACCCACCTGGTGGACGCAGGCAACGACGGCCTGGTCATCAACGGCACCACCGGTGAGTCCCCGACCACCAGCGACGCGGAGAAAGCGGATCTCGTACGAGCCGTACTGGAAGCGGTCGGCGACCGCGCCCACGTCATCGCCGGCGTCGGCACCAACGACACCCACCACAGCGTCGAACTCGCCCGCACGGCCCAACGCACCGGCGCACACGGCCTGCTCATCGTCACGCCGTACTACAACAAGCCCCCGCAGGAGGGCCTGTACCGTCACTTCACGACGGTCGCCGACGCCACCGAACTGCCGGTCATGCTCTACGACATCCCCGGCCGCAGCGGCGTCCCGATCGGCACCGAGACGTTGGTCAGACTCGCCGAGCACCCCAGGATCGTCGCCAACAAGGACGCCAAGGGCGACCTGGGCCGCGCCAGCTGGGCCATCGCCAGGACCGGCCTGGCCTGGTACTCCGGCGACGACATGCTGAACCTGCCGCTGCTCTCCGTGGGCGCGGTCGGCTTCGTCTCGGTCGTCGGCCATGTGGTCACCCCCGAACTGCGCACCCTGGTGGAGGCCTATGTCTCCGGTGACGTCCAGAAGGCCACCGAGATCCACCAGAAGCTGCTCCCCGTCTACACCGGCATGTTCCGCACCCAGGGCGTCATGACCACCAAGGCCGCGCTCGCCCTCCAGGGACTGCCCGCCGGACCGCTGCGCTCACCGATGGTGGAGTGCTCGCCCGAGGAGATCGCCCAGCTCAAGATCGATCTTGCCGCCGGCGGGGTACAGCTCTGACAACAGACTTCACAAATGAATACGCAGGGCTTCGGCGCCTGCACCCCACATCCAATAACTGCATTTGCACGAACGTCATGCGCGCCACGTGCCCACCGGTACGTGGCGCGCATGGGTAGGAGAGTCTTTTGAGCCATCCGCATCCTGAACTCGCCCCTCCGTCGAAGCTCCCCGAAGGCGGCCTGAGGGTCACCCCACTCGGCGGCCTCGGGGAAATCGGCCGAAACATGACGGTCTTCGAATACGGCGGCCGTCTGCTGATCGTCGACTGCGGCGTGCTCTTCCCCGAGGAGGAGCAGCCCGGAGTCGACCTGATCCTGCCGGACTTCACGTCCATCAGGGACCGCCTCGACGACATCGACGGCATCGTCCTCACGCATGGCCACGAGGACCACATCGGCGGAGTCCCGTACCTCCTTCGCGAGAAGGCGGACATCCCGCTGATCGGCTCCAAGCTGACCCTCGCCCTCATCGAGGCGAAGCTCCAGGAGCACCGCATCCGCCCGTACACGCTCGAGGTCGCCGAAGGGCACCGCGAGCGCATCGGTCCCTTCGACTGCGAGTTCGTCGCGGTCAACCACTCGATCCCGGACGCCCTCGCGGTCGCCATCCGCACCCCCGCGGGCATGGTCGTCCACACCGGCGACTTCAAGATGGACCAGCTTCCGCTGGACGGTCGTCTGACAGATCTACACGCGTTCGCACGTCTCAGCGAGGAGGGCATCGACCTTCTCCTCGCCGACTCGACGAACGCCGAGGTCCCGGGATTCGTCCCGCCCGAGCGGGACATCTCCAACGTCCTGCGCCAGGTCTTCGCGGGCGCCCACAAGCGCATCATCGTGGCGAGCTTCGCCAGCCACGTGCACCGCATCCAGCAGATCCTGGACACGGCACACGAGTACGGCCGCAGGGTCGCCTTCGTCGGCCGCTCGATGGTCCGGAACATGGGCATCGCCCGTGACCTCGGCTATCTCAAGGTCCCACCGGGCCTGGTCGTGGACGTCAAGACGCTCGACGACCTCCCGGACAGCGAGGTCGTCCTCGTCTGCACGGGCTCGCAGGGCGAACCGATGGCCGCGTTGTCCCGCATGGCCAACCGCGACCACCAGATCCGCATCGTCGCCGGCGACACGGTGATCCTGGCGTCGTCGCTCATCCCGGGCAACGAGAACGCCGTCTACCGGGTGATCAACGGCCTCACCCGTTGGGGCGCCAACGTCGTCCACAAGGGCAACGCCAAGGTCCACGTCTCCGGACACGCCTCGGCGGGCGAGTTGCTGTACTTCTACAACATCTGCAAGCCGAAGAACCTGATGCCGGTCCACGGCGAATGGCGCCACCTACGGGCCAACGCCGAGCTGGGCGCCCTCACCGGCGTCCCGCACGACCGGATCGTCATCGCCGAGGACGGCGTGGTCGTCGACCTCATCGAGGGCAAGGCCAAGATCTCGGGCAAGGTCCAGGCCGGCTACGTCTACGTCGACGGCCTCTCGGTCGGCGATGTCGGCGAGCCCGCGCTGAAGGACCGCAGGATCCTGGGAGACGAGGGCATCATCTCCGTCTTCGTCGTCGTGGACTCGTCCACCGGCAAGATCACGGCCGGCCCGCACATCCAGGCCCGCGGCTCCGGCATCGACGACTCCGCCTTCGTGGACGTGGTCCCGAGGATCACGGAGGTCCTGGAACGCTCGGCCCAGGACGGTGTGGTGGAACCCCACCAGCTGCAGCAACTGATCCGCCGCACGCTCGGCAAGTGGGTCTCCGACAACTATCGGCGCAGGCCGATGATCCTCCCGGTCGTCGTGGAGGTCTGACCGTCGTACGACCCCCTCGTACGCGTGAACCTGGAGCGGGCCGCCTCGATTTGCATCGAGGCGGCCCGCTCCAGTACGTTTACGGCTCCGCCTGAGGGGGAACCCGGACACTTCGCGTGTACGGGAGCCACTCCCGGAGGGCCGGAAATTCCGACTCAGAACCTCTGATAAAGTCGGAGTCGCCGGAAAGGGAAACGCGG
>NZ_JAEQAZ010000148.1 GCF_016654115.1 Streptomyces sp. MBT53 | reverse complement strand
CCCTTATCGAACAGGGACTCCCTTTGCCACAACGCACTCACACTCCTCCAACTTGCTGCTCCTCCGTGCCCGACTCACGCAGCCGCTGACGCACCTCAGCATCGATGCCCTGAGCCAGCCTGCGCTGATGCTTCGCCGTCGAGTGCTGGTAGATCAGCTGGGCGCGCTCCGAGGATTGGCCGGCGCGGACCATCAGGTCCTTCAGCTTGGCGCCGGTGTCGGCGGCCAGGGTGTTGCCGGTGTGGCGGAGATCGTAGAAACGGAAGTTCTCCGGGATGCCGACCTTGGTACGCGCCTTGCGCCACTTCCGGCCGAAGGTGGAGCGACGAAACGGAGCACCCTTCTCACCGATGAAGAGCAGGCCGTCCACCTCCTTCTCGGCGAACCACTGCAGGTGCCGCCGCAGCTCCGGAAGCATGAAGTCGGGCAGGTACACGGTGCGCTTGCCCGCCCGGGTCTTGGGGTCGCCGGTGACGCGCTTGCCGTTGGTCAGCTCCGGAGAAGCCTGCGTGACGCGCAGGGAGCATGCGGCGAGATCGACACTTCGACAGCGCAGTTCGGCCAACTCCTCCGGGCGGAGGGAGGCGAAGGCGCCGAGCAGGACCATCAGGCGCCAGCGTGGGCCCATGGCGTCGGCGAGGTCGAAGACCTGCTCGATGGTCGCGGTGGGGCGTTCGTCGGCCTCCTCCTTGCCGGCGCCCTTGATGCGGCACGGGTTGCTGCGCAGGAGGTCGTCGTCGACCGCCGTCTGCAGGATGGCCTTCAGCAGGCGGTACGACTTGGCGACCGTCGTGGCGCCGGTCGCCTTCAGCCGCTCAGCACGCCAGGTGCGGACGGACGGTGGGGTGATCTCGTCCAGGTCCTTCCCACCGAAGGTCGGCAGGATGTGCAGGCGCAGCAGCCCGTCGTAGCGGTCGAGCGTGGTCGGGGCCAGACCGCGCTCCTCCTTCCAACGGAGCGCGTACTTCTCGAAGTTGACCGCGCCCGCGTCCGGGTCACGCCACACGTCGCGCTCGATGTCGGCGCGGGTGAGGTTGAGCCACTCCTGGGCGTCGGACTTGGTCTCAAACGTCTCCGGAGCGGTGTGCCGCTGCCCGTCGGGGCCGATGTAGCGGGCTTGCCATCGACCGGAGGGAAGCTTGCGGGTCGTGCCGAACTCGCGCCGCCGCTGCGGCTTGCGTCCCGCCATCAGGCGGCCTTCCCGTAGCGGGTACGGACACGGCGGACCGGCTCGACGGTGCGCGCCTCGACGTACTCGGCGATCGCGCTCTCGGGGACGCGGACCGGGCGGCCGAGCTTCACGTAGCGGATGCGACGCTCGGCGATCAGGCGGCGGACGAAGCGCTCGCCTGTGCCGAGTATTTCGCCGGCCTCGGCGACGGTCAGGAGGCGGTCAGCCATTCGCGATCACCTCCGTCGCGGAGGGGCGCTGGGGGCAGGCGGGAGCCGGGGGTATTGCGGGCAGGCGCAAGGGCGGTGGGTCCTCACTCGGGTGCGGGATGGGGCGAGTTGCGGCGCGGCGAAGGCGGTTCAGACTGCGGGGCGGCCGGGCAGCAGTGCGGGTGCCGGGACGTGAAGGGCCTCGGCGATCGCGATGAGGTCGTCGACGTCACATCGGCGCTGGGCGCGCTCGATGCGGGACAACATGGTGTTGGACATCGGGTGGCCGAGGGCTGTCACGCGGTCGGCCAACTGCCTTTGTGACAGGCCGCGTTCGGCGCGGAGGATTTCGATGGCACGGGCCGCCTGCATTCCTGCCGGCCCGATTTCCAATGAGCGTGGGGGCATGGCTCCAATTGAAAGGCTCAATCGCCGGTTTTGGTAACCGGCGATCGTCGGCTATGTTGCGCTCCGCGCCGTACGCCGGGGAGAGGTTTTCGGGGGTCGGGACGAGGGCGCGGACGGGTGCGTCGATCGATGCTGTGACGTGCGGTGTTGTGTTGTAGCTTCCCCGTCGGCGGCGCGTCAACGGCTTGCCGATGTGATGCTTCTGGCTTCGCCTGACGGTCCGTTATTTCGGCAGCGGCCGATTCGCGTTTATAATTTTGGGGATGCCTAGCTCGCAGTAAGCGTTCGCCGTCAGCTGTCTGAATTTCTCGGCGGAATGCTGGACTTGAGCGGCATGGATGTGGCTGTCTTGGCTATACGACGCCACCAGCCCTCCCCCGCGCCGTCGGCCGGGGCGGTGGGCCAACCCCCCTCCCTGTGCACCGCCCGACAAGGGCCGACTGCACCTCCATGCACTGACCCCCAGGAGCCGCCGCCCGATGAGCTATGACGCCCGCGAATGGGTGTGGGACCACAGCCACAGCAAGGGCACAGCCCGCATGGTCCTCGCCCTGATCGCCGACCGGTGCGGCGACCGGCACTGCGTCGCGTACGCGTCCGTGCCCGCCCTCATGAAGCGCGCCAACGCCTCTCGCACAGCCGTGCGCGATGCGCTCGCCAAGTTGATCGCCGACGGCGAGTTGGTGCAGCTCCCTGGCCGCAAGGGGCCCAGGGGAGAGACGTACTACCGCCTCCCCATCGCCGCCCGTTTCCTCGGCGATGAGCCTCGGGAGGGGGACCGGAATCCGGCACCCCAACAGGGCCGGAATCCGGCCCTCGGGGGGTCAGAATCCGACCCTGCCGAGCCCTTCGAGGGGGGATCGGAACCCGGCCCCGGGGAACAGAATCCGGCCCCCAGGGGGTACGGATTCCGACCCGAGGGGGGTGCGGATTCCGACCCCCAGAACAGAAGAGAACCGAAGGTGAACGGTAGTAAGAGCAGCAGCAGCTCTACCCCGCTCATCTCCGCCGCCGAGTGGCAGATCGACGACAGCGCCCACGCTTGGCTCCGGCACGACGGGCATCTCGACCGCCTAGGCGAGCACGGCCTGCGTACCGCCGACGCGAAGTGGCGCACCTTCCGGAGCTTGTGGGATCCCCGCACCGCCGACGCGTGGGCCGCGGACTGGCGTGCGTGGATCGCTCGGGAACGCACCCCCGCCCCCGGTCGCCCGACCCTCTACGCCCTGCCCGGTGGCACACCCACTCCCACCTCGACCACCGGCATGACGCGCACCGAGGCGCACACGGCCGCCCTGCTCGCCGCCCTCGACGAACCCACCGGAACGGAGTAACCCGCCTTTGGACCGACGCGAAGTCGCCGCCGTCCTCGCCTACATCGGCCGCCTCGATCCCCGCACCATCGCCGCCAGCACGGGTGATGCCCGTGACCAGATCGCGCAGTGGCAGGAGCTACTCGACGACGTGCCCTTCGCCACCGATCACGGCTGGGACGTCCGCGAGGCGATACGGGCCCACGTCCTGGCCTCCCCGTACCCGATTCTCCCGGTGGACGTCGCCCGCAAGTGGCGCACCTACCGTCGCGACCGCCTGGACCGGCACACCGATCCCACCCCGGCCGCCGATCCGGACGACCCCGCCGCCTGGCGCAACGAACTGCTCGGCACACGGCACGCCGTCGCCACCGGCATGGCCGCGCCCTCCTCGCACCGACAGCTCGCCGGGGGCCAGCACCGGGACATCGATGCCCGCCTCGCCACCGTCGGATCGTCCATCCCGCCGGCCGTCCGCGCGACACTCGCCCCCTACCGGCCCGCGCGTGCCGCCCGCGAGGCCGCCGTCGCCGCCGGACAGCCCGACGCTCTCGGCGTCCCGTGCCGGTGGTGCCACGCCGACAAGGGCGAGCCCTGCCGCAGCCGGCGCCTCGGGCTCGACGGCCACGCCCAGGGCAACGCACCCCGCACGACGCCGCACCCCACCCGCGTGGACCTCGCCGTGGCAAAGCTGGCCCGGCAAGAAGCCTCGTGACCGGCGCGGTGCCCTATCGGCGCCGGCGCCTGATCAACGACCCCTTCGGCGCACCCGAATCCCACCTTCACCGCCCGTCGGCAGCACCAATGCCATGCCCGGACGGCTTCCTCGGAGACCTCACCTCATGCCCGCCTGCGCCCACCCTGGAGATATCTGACTTGCCCTCCCCCACTCCGATACCCCCGGCCGCCATCCCCAGCGCCGACAGCCACCGCTCCGCCTTCGTCCGGCTCCGAGCTCTCTACCGGCGCCGCGCCGACGCACGAGCTGAGAGTCATCGCCCGAACCGCGGTGCACGATCCACCCTCGTCCTCGGCCTGATGGCTGTGGTCCTCATGGCCTTCCGGGTCTCGTGGAACGCCTTGTCCGACGTCGCCCGCGCCATCGGCGCCGACGCCACCGCCGCCCTGTTCTACCCGATCGTGGTCGACGGGCTGATGGCCCTCGCGCTGATCGCCACACTCGTGCTGCCCGATGCCGACCGGAAGTTCGCGCTGCGGGTCCTGGCGACCTACACGATCGCCAGCCTCCTGCTGAACTACGTCCACGGCCTGACCCCGGCCCTGCACACCATGCCGACCCGGTGGGGCCGACTGACCGACTGGGACCCGGCAAACTGCGCCCTCGTACTCCTGGCGACCTCGCTACCGGTCGGGTCGATCTACTTCGGGTCGGACCTCGTCGCAAAAGTGCTGCACCACAACCCCGAGGCGGCCGACTCTGCCTCAGCGGCTGGTCGGCAAGTGAACGAGCCGGTCGCACGGTCGGGCTCTGACCAGGCCAAATCGGCCCGCGTGAAGGTCGTCAACACGCCCGTGCCGAGGGCGACCGAGGCCGCCCAGACGGCCCCCTCGACCCGACCGTCCCGGTCGACCGCCACGGTTGAGTCGAGCGGAGTCGCCCCGCGCCGTGCGGCTGGTCGGGTCCCCGCCACCATCAACTCGGCGGCCGACCGCGCGCGCACCGACGCCGAAGTCCTCGCCGAGGCCCGACGCCTGACCGCCGACTGGAGCGACGACCGGCTGACCGCACAGCGCCTGCGCAACGAACTCAGGATCAGCCAGACCCGCGCCCGCACCCTGCGCGACCAGCTGCAGATCGAGCGCACCGACCGGCCAGATCCCGCCGCCCACGACGGCTCCGAGACCGAGCCTGTCGGCGGACGCGTCGAAGCCGCCTCCGAGCGCCAGAGGCAACGCGGCACAGCCGCCGTCGGTACCACCTGAGCCCCGCAAACACACCGACCGCCCCGCCCTTCCGGCTCACCCCGTGCCCCAGGCAGACAAGCCCGGGGCACAGGGATTGCGCACAGCGAAGCACCCGGCAACAGCACCCACGGAGAACCGACCCATGCACGACCCGAACTACGAACTCCCCACGCCCGAAGGGGAGATGACCACCGGCCTGAACAGCACAGCAAGTTGGAGGTTCGGACACTCCCCCGCAGGGGGAGCGCCCGAACCCGACCCCGCCCCAGGGGTGGCGGGGCCCGTCCGGCACCAGGGGGCGCCGGACGGGAAGGCTGCAACCGAGGGCGGATCGCAGCCAGGAAGGGTCGTCGGCGAGCGCCGGACCAAGATCAAGGGGAAGGCGCGTCCGCGCGCGAAGAAGCAGCGTCCCGCTCAGAGCGTCCGTCTCAGCGATCGCGAGCACGCCGTCATCCAGGCCGGGGCCGATGCCGTCGGCATGAGTCTGGCCGGCTTCCTCGCCTACTCCGCGCTGGCAGCTGCCCGCGACCAGTCCCGCACTGCCGCCACCATTGCCACCGAACGCGATGTGCTCACCGAGCTGTTCGCCATGCGCCGGCAGCTCGGCTGGGCAGGCAGCAATCTCAACCAGGTGGCCAAGGTGCTCAACTCCGGTGGTGATGTGCCCTACCTCAAGGAGGTGCTCGGCGACGTTCACAGCACGGCCGTCGCCGTGAAGAAGGCCGTCGACCGGGTCGCCAACCCCCAGGAGCAGGAGGGTGAGCCGGCTTGATCCCGAGCATCCACCGGCAGGGCACCAGTACTTTCGGCCTGCTTCGCTACCTCTACGGCAAGGGCACCCATGAGGAGCACGTCGATCCGCATCTGGTCGCCTCCTTCGACCACATGGCCCCCGACCCCGGCCGCGACCCCTCGGCCACCAAGAAGGACCTCGCTCACATCCTCGACCAGCCCCTCCACCTACTCGACGAGGACCAGCGGCCCGAGAAGCACGTGTGGCACTGTTCGGTGCGCGTCGCCCCCGACGACCCGGTCCTGACCGACGAGCAGTGGGGCGACATCGCCCGCCGTATCGTCGCGGCCACCGGCATCGACCCCGGCGACGGTGCAGGCTGCCGCTGGGCCGCCGTCCGCCACGCCGACGACCACATCCACATCATCGCCACCCTCGTCCGCGAAGACGGCCGCCGTCCCGACCATCACCGATCCGGCAAACGCGCCCAGGCCGAAGCCCGCCTCATCGAAGCCGACTACGACCTCCACCGCGTCACCTCCGGCGACGGCACCGCCGCCAAGCGCACCACCAGCGCCGAGCGGCACAAGGCCGAGCGCCAGGGCCGGGACCGCGCCGCGCGTGAGGAACTGCGCGAGACGGTACGCCGCGCGGTCGCCGGTGCCGACTCCACGGACGAGTTCCTCGGCCGCCTCAAGGACGCCGGGCTTCTCGTGCGCACCAGGGTGCTGCCCTTCGGCGACCTGAAGGGCTACACGGTCGCTCTGCCCGGCGACCGCAACGGGGACAAGGAGCCGATCTTCTACGCCGGATCCACCCTCGCCCCCGACCTGTCCTTGCCCCGCATTCAGGAACGCTTCACCACCGACTCCGCCCTACCGGAGGCTCTCGACGGTGAGTGGTCGGAACGCCCCACAGCGCTCTCGGCACCCGCTACCGCGCGGCGCACTGCCGCGCACGCGGCCTGGGCGGCGTTGCTCGTCCTCGACGCGAACGGCGACGACGGCGCGGCAGCTGCCCAGATCGCCGCGACCGGCGAGGTCCTCGATGCCCTCGCGAAGACCTCCGCCCTCCACACCCGCGACGAACTGCGCCAGGCGGCAAGGGAGTTCGAACGGGCCTCCCGTTCCCACACCCGAGCAGAGTTCCGCCACGCGCAGGGCCTACGCCGGGCGGCCCGCGACCTGCTGTACAGCGGGCCCGCGTTCGGCAGGGGCGAGGACGGGGCCGGCACCGCGATGGTCTTGGACACGCTGATCTTCCTCGCCATCGCGGCCGCCCACTGGCACGCCCAGCGTCAGCACGTCCAGCAGGCCGAGGCCGCCTACCGGGCCGCCGAGCACCTGCGGGCCGCTTACCGGCAGGCCGCCGTCGAACCCTTCACTGTGCTGCGCGAACGGGGCCGCCGTATCGCCCCGTCCCTGCGCCGCCACCACGCGGGTACTGTGCGCGCCGCCCTGCCCGAGCTCGCCGAGACCGTCCTGGCCGAGCCCGGCTGGGACGCCCTGGCCGCCACCCTCACCGACGCCACACAGGCAGGCCACAACACCCAGACCCTACTCGCCGAGGCCGCCGCCAGCAGGGAACTGGACACCGCCGACTCCATCAGCGACATCCTGGTCTGGCGTCTGCGGCGCACCACGGACCTCCCCGACTACGCCCCAGCAGCCGCCGCCACTGCAAAGCCCCAGACCACGACGCCCCACCGGAACGCCGCCCACCGGCCAGCGCCCATGACACCACGCCCGCACCGTCGCTGACACTGGCCCCAGTACGTCGCAGGCCCGACCGGAAACATCGGTCGGGCCTGCGACGCTTTCAGACGGACTCAATGGTTCACACGGGCTTTCGCCACCGCTTTCTCCGCGTGGGCATCGACCAGTGCAGACGAGCCCGAGAGCACCACGACCACCGTCCCGGTGCGGACGGCGGTCTCCTTGACGACGCTGCTGCGTCCGCCGGCGGTGAAGGTGAGCAGCTGGCTCCACCGCTCGTCGCCCATCTGCGGGGCGGGCACTTTCTGGGTTGTGACCGTGATGGGTGTGCTGCCGACGAGCACCTGGGTGCTCAGCCGGAGGACGGTCGTGGTGTGAAAGCGCATGCGAAACCCCAAACTTGGTGCGGAGCGGACGGTCTGACCAGGCCGGCCCTCCGGGCGCCGGCGATACGTAGGGGTGGGGTTTCGGAGGTCAGTGGCCGAGGTGGCGCAGCCCGTCCTCAAGGGTGGGATGCCAGTGGTCGACCGGACCGGAGTTGCGGTTGTACCAGGCGGCGTCCGGGCGAGGCTCCTGCACTTGGTGACCGGACCGGCAGCGCAGCCACACCGAGTCGTCGCGCAGGCAGAAGACGATCCAGTCCCGGTACAGGCCACACGTCGCACACGCATGTACCTCGCCATCGATGACGAGCGGCTGCATCCAGCGCATCATCATTCCCTCGACGTCCTGCCTGGAGGGCACCCGCAGATCGGCCGGCAGGAAGTCAGTCGCAACCGCTTCCGAACCCGACCCAGCCGACGCCTCGGCCTGGACGCTGTCGAACGGCATCGGCTCCCGCGCGTGCATCTGCAGCAGCGCGAGCGCCTCACGCTGAGCCCTAAGGAACTCACGGTCGGCGCGAGTACGTCGTCGGAACATGAAGTCTCCATCTCTGTCATCGGACGGGCACAGGGAACGCGCAATTCAGACCAATTGGCGACGAGCAGCACGAGCCGCTCCAGGGCGCGGATTGTCAGCTGCGGCGGACGACGCTGAGCCGGCCCTCGGTGCTCTCGGGCAGCGTGCGACGGGGCACTGGGTCTGGTGAGGCGAGCGAGGAGGCGAACGCGGCGACCAGCTCATGCGGGACGCTGGCGCTGAAGCTGGCGCACCACAAATACGGGGCGCGGAGAATGGGTTGCGCCCATGCCTGCCAACCCACCAGATCGGGACGCGGATCGGCGTCCTGGATCAGCGGCGGCAGCATCTCCAGGGAGACGTTGGAGGACAACCCGGGGTCGCTGGCGGTGGTGTGGGGCCGGTCGACGTCGCGGACCCAGCCCCGCGCACTGAGTGCGTTGACGACCATCTCGAGCCCCGCGTAACCGGCGTCCGGCGCCTCACGGGCGTCGAGCGCGACGAGCAGGTCGGCAAGCGCCTCGTACGGGACGCCGACGGTGAAGTAGGCGTTCCACTCCGCCATTGTGGAGGCGGCATGCGAGCGGGCGCTCAACTGCCAGGCCACGGGCAGTCCGCCCAGCTCGAACGGGTAGGCCGCGAGGATCCACTCGGCGCCGCACAGCCCGTCCGGGCTCACGTACAGCAGGGTGTTGCGGGCCGTGGGCCACATGCGCCAGTCGAGGCCGGCCAGGGTGTCGCCGATCCGCTCGGCGAGAGCGCCATCGTCACCGGCCAGGTGGCGGGGAGCGACCCAGTAGACCGGGGCTGATGAGTCGGGATGGGAGGAATCGCTGGGGTGGTGCGGGTGCAGGGGCGCCTCCATGGGCTCAGGGGGAAGGTTTTCCGTCAGCGCGTTGTACGTTGACATGGTTTGCGGCAGCACACCAGTCCTTGCGGGATCTTTCCTGTCTGCCCCCGGCGAACTGTTGTCCTCTGTCAGCGATTCAGGGTCTCAAATTCGATGTCCAAATCTCAGCAGGTCCGTGGCTTCACGGACCACACCTCTCGATAGTGGAACCAGCTTAGAAGGGTGGCTCTTCTTCCGCCTCTGCAGAGTCGAGCAGAGCCTCACTCAGAGCCTGCTCTACTTTCGACTCGCCTCTCGAAGCGAACTCTTTGAGCATGACCCATTTGCGGGGCGTGGTGGTACCCGGATCATTGCGCGTGTCTGTGGTCCATTGGTCGGGGTACAGGCGATCCAAGGCTCCCTTGACCAAGCCGAATCCCCACTCACGGTCTGCACCTGTTCGTTTGGCATGTTCGGGGGCTTTTTCAGCAAGTAGGAAGCCGATCCTTCCCCACTTGATACCTTCGGGCGTCTTAATCTTCCGTTGGAAATCGGCCTTATCCCGCAGGTGAGCTATGGCGATGTCAGTGTCGTCCGCGATCGGTACGTCTTCGATTTGGTCGGTGCTGGCATCTTGGGGGTGGCTGGCGGCAAGGCTGGCGGAAGCAGCCCTCGCTTCAGTGCGCCGTTTTTCGACCGCGGCTCGCGCTTGGACAGCGAAGCTTTCAGGAGCCGGGAGCCCGTAATCGGGGTCGGCCATCTTGTACGAGTCCTCGAAGCTGAGGACACGCACGGAGACGGGGTAGGGGCGCGAGTGGCGGTCAGTCCCGGGTGCGCTGGACCAGTAGATTCCGTTGCCGACGAGCGGCTCGTTCAGCAGGGTGGCCAGCAAGTCTTCGGAGAAGTGGGCGTTGGCTTTCTTCAACGAGATCAGGTCGCCCTGCGAGAGCAGGTGGAAGACGAAGAAGTTGTCGCCCTGGCTGAGGAGTTCTTGCGGCAGGCTGCCGGGCTGCTGGGTGATCAGCAGAGCGCCGAGGTCGTACTTTCGGCCTTCCTTGACCCAGGAGACGAAGGGGCCGTCTTCGCTCTGGGAGGATCCGCCGAGAACAGACTGAGCCTCTTCGATGACGGCGATGGTGGGGATGGATTTAGGCTCGGCCTCGGTGAACTGGTTCTGATTGTGCTCGAAGATATCGCCGAGGATGACTCCAGCGAGTTGGAGTCCCTGGGAGCCGCGCATCTGGGAGATGTCGACGACGCAGAGCTTGCCCTGGGAGAGGCAGTCCTTCAGCGCGGTAAGTAGCTGGCTGTCAGGGTCGTGGAGTGCGTTTACGACGCGGGTCATGTTGCCGATCGCGGCGTTGGTCTCGGCTTCCTGGCCGGGGTCGAGGTGCAGAATTTCCCGGACCTGGTCGCGGTCTGCACCGTACTTGTCACGGTGGATCAGGTCGACGAGGCGGCTCCACTTGGGGCCGTCGAGGGACTTGAGTTTGACGACGTTTTGCTGGTCCTGCTTCTCGGGGGGCAGAGCGATACCCAGCACCCGAGACGCCTGCAGTTCCTTGATGTTGATCTTGACGCCGTTGACGACGAAGGACTGGTAGAAGTCGCTGGGGCCCTTGCGGTTGGTGAAGACGACCAGTTTGTCGCGCAGGTGCGGTACGTCGCAGAGGGCGGGGCGCCCCTTGAAGTCGGGCCAGAAGTACTCGCCATCTGGGTCGAAGATGATCGTGCCGACGGGAGCTTCGCCAGAGCGGCGTGGGACAGTGGGCTGGCCTTCGTACAAGGCGGAGAAGAGCAGCTTGACCAGGTTCGATTTTCCGAAACCTGCGCGGGCGAAGACGAAGCTGCGACGGGCGACGAGCTTGTCGATCTGGAAGGTCGGCATGATCGCGGGCTGCTGGAGCTGCATCCAGGACGTATCGCCCACGCGCTTGTCGTTGCCGGCGTAGACGAACTCGCCGAAAGCGAGATAGCCGATCGGCACCGCGCCACTGTCTGTGTCCTTGGCGTTGACGACCTCGGCGAGCAGATCATCGCCCAGAAGCGCGACCTGGGCGCCGACATGGGGAAGACGCCGGTGGCTGGGGACGAAGATGTGCTTGTCCCCCTCCATGCGCAGGACGCCGAGGATGCGAATGTCAACCTTGTACTTCAGGTAGCGCTCGCGCAACTCGTCGGGGATGGGCCGCTGGTCGCGCACCGCGCGTGTGGCGTAGTCCTCGCCGATGGGGGACACCAGGCGCCCCTGGGAGGAGATGGTGGTGATACGCCCGAGTAGCGCCTCACGCTCGTGCTCAAGCTGGACGAGGACGAACTGGCCGTGCATGGCCATGGACTGAAAGTCGTCGTGGTGCGGCAGCACGAGGTCGGCGTGGAACTCCATTCCGCTTTCGGAGAAGCCGCGGAAGGTGCCGACGACTTTGTCGCGCTCGAACAGGCTCATGACAGTTCTTGCTCCACGGGAGGCGGGACGGACAGAAGTGGGTGTTATTCGTACCGGCGAGCGGCCACATCAGAGGCCAGTCGCAGAGCATCGATGACCGGGGCTTTGTCCTCGCCAACCTGTTCGCGCACAGCGTCGACGAGGTGGTCTTCGATGATGTCCATGTCGAGGTCGGCGACGCGGGAGAAGCTGTCGGCCTGCTGGATGCAGTTGGGATAGAGCGGGATGGGAAAGCCGGCCACCGCGTCAGCTTGCAGATACCCGAAGATCGCCTGGGCCTCTCTGTCCTGGCGAGACATGACGTCGACGGTCCAGATAGGGTCGCCGGAGTAGGGGCCGAAACGGACGAAGTACATCGAACCGAAATTGAACTTTGGCTTCTCGCCTGTGGAGTCGTCCTCGATGTCCCTCGTGTACTCGTCCCAGAGGTACACCTCGTCCAGCATCTCCGACGGAACCTTTGCGAAGCAGGCGGCGCCGTTGTCGAACACGCCAGACAGTGAGATCGCCAGCCGGTAGTACTCCAAGACTTGGGTCTTCTTCGCCAGTCCTACCAGCCACACCTTGCGCCGGTCTTGGCGGTAGATCCGTTCTATGGCCTGGTAGATCAGCTCGCCCATCTTCACGAACAGCTCACCCTTGAAGATCTTCGCGCGCAGGAGGCCATCGCGGACGATCAGGGTGTCGACCGCGTAGTCGCGGTGGCAGATGAGGTCATAGAGCGTGGCCCACTCACACAGGTCCCGGAAGACTTGGACCCAGCTGGGGGATTTGCCGGACATCATTGGCGACAGGTCCTGGAGCCGTTCGACACCGAGTCCGTGCATCATCCTGCCCAGGGCTGTGCTGGGGCTGCCGTCTTCGTGGAACTGGCGGCGGCTTAGGTCGTCGATGTCGGAGATCGGGGCGACCACCTCCATACACAGCTCTTTACCGCTGGAGTCAACGACGCGGACGACCTGCAGGTAGAAGGGATTGAAGGCGACCTTGTTGTTGCCACCGTCAGACGCCATCAGTGCGACCGATGTCGCCGCTCGCGGCTTGATTACCCTGACCTCGGAGCGGATGCCACGGGCTTGCTCGACAAGCTTGTCCAGCTCCGCGCGACCGGCTTCGACCTGGTCGCCGATCAGATGCTTGAGCTGCTTGATCTGGTCTGCGTCGAACATGCCTCTCCCCACACCACGTTCGTCTTGTCACAGGCGAGTGGCTCACTCGTCTGGCCCCCACAGGATGGCATGGGGCGTTGACAATCCGTCACGTAGTTGTTGGAAGTAACCGAGTTCCCGCATCAGCGGGCAAGTCCAGTCAGCTCGGCGGTGAGGTCGATCTCATCAATGGCGGAGCCGGCCTTGCCGAACTGCTCGGCCTGCCGCTTCGGTTTGGCTGGGGTGCCGGCTGGCCGGACCTCCTTGACGACCCACCCGGCCTTCGACTCCTTCACAGAGGCCAGCAGCATCTGCTCGGGATCGGTGCGGGCCGAGGGTAGAGCGCCGAAACGGATCGCCAGCCGGGCACCCTGATGGCAGCGGCGGGCGGCGGCGGCCCACACCTCGGCCAGGGCCTGGGTGAACGCTTCCTGATTCGGTTGTCGCGCGATCTGCCCGTGTGTGCCGTAGGGGACCTCCGGGGGGCCGCCGAGGAACCACGAGCGCAGCCATTGATCGGCCACGTAGGTGCGCATGCCGTAATACGGGGGCGAGGTGACCACCAGATCAAACCTCTGCCGCAGGCCGTCCAGTGTCTCGACGGAATCACCCAAGTAGACCTTGCCACCCTGAGCGAGCGGGGCCGCGTCCAGTAGCCGCTTGGCCCGCCGTTCGATGACCTCCAAGGCCGGGACGTGCACCGGTTCCATGTCGCGCTTGGTCCAGAATTTCACTGCATAGGCGGGCTTGGACGCGTAGGTCCGCGGCATCTGGTTCGACAGGTACGACGGGAGGTTCTTGTTGCGCGGCCCGTGCAAGATGCCCAGCATGACGGCCCGAAGCATGGCCGCCGTCGGCGTGGTCATCTCTAGCAGGGCCTCGCGCAATGTCACTAGATCCCGCAGCGTCTCCCGTTCGAAGCACCACTGCCAGAAATCACCTTCGGGTAGCTCCCCCTGTGCATCGCTGTCGAGGATCTGTCGGGCCAGCCGCACCACTGCGCCCGGTGTGACCTTGATGAGCTTGGCCTGAGCGATTGCGGCGGCCACCGGATTGATGTCGATTCCCACCGACGGCAGTCCTGCTAGCCGCGCGGCGTACAGCGTGGTGCCCCGCCCGCAGAACGGGTCCAGTACCCGGGTCGCCGCCGGATGCGCAGCTAGCTGCTGGAGAGGGAAGTCCAGTGGAAACATCGTGTAGTACGGGCAGACGGCGTTCAGCCGCAGCACATCCTCAGGCCAACTAGTGGAAGCGGCCGCCGCGATCACCGTCATGGGGTAATGATACAGGTATAGTTACACCCATGCCACGAAGGAGGCTTGATCCCGCCGCACAGCGTCGCGGGCAGATGCTGGCTTCCCGACTGACGAATGCCCGACGTGCCTCCGGGCGCTCGGCTGAGGCCGTGGCCCGCAGCGCGGGAATCTCCGTCGAGACCGTGCGCAGTATTGAGAAGGGCCGCACGTCCACGCCGGAATTCTTTACCGTCGCTGCTCTGGCCGCCGAACTGGGGCTTTCGCTCGACGAGCTATATGCGTTCGTCCGTGAGTCTTCCCCCGGTGAGTCCCACGAGCTGGAGGAATCCAGTCTCAACGCCTCCGGCTAAGCCATTCGTACGGCAGAAGCCGCATGTCCTTCGTGATGTCTACATACGGAGCTGAGCACGAGCCGCGACAGGCGGCACTGGTGCTGCCGCCTGCTTTGTCTTCACGCACACCTTCACCTCGCAAGGTAGCCAACGCCAGGAAGCAACGTTCACCTCGGTGCGCCGGTGGCCGTCAGTGTGGGCCGCCACTTCCGAGTGGTCCACGATGGAGGCCAGCGCCTCAGGCCCGGCGACGGTGTAGGTCGGCACCAGGTCTCCGCGCTGGAGTACTACTTGTGCGCCTGGCTCCATGAGCCCGCTGTCTTGCGTCGCATCCACCGACAAGGCCACCCTTCCGATCATCGGGCCCGCGCCGATCTCACGGACCTCGTCAAACTGCTCTACGGTGGCGTCCACGATCCGCTCGGAATCGGGCAGGACCAACACGCAGTGCCCGTTCCAGGACCTGCCCGTCCAAGACGGTTCAGCGAGCCGTAACGGACCCGGTCGCCGTTTCTGCTCCGGATCACCAGGTCTACCGGCTGGGCGCTGCCGTCGACGATCGACACCCACAGCTGCGGCAACAACAGCTCCACCAACTGGTCTGGCTTCGCGTGCTGCAGCAATGTCGCGGTCACGTCCAAACTCCCCCGCAGCGGCGATCCGCCGCACGGGAGCGCGGTGCTGAGGGAGAACGCGGTGCTCGCTTCTAGGGCGTGCGGTGCTTCCTGCCTCGCTTCTGCCTCGACATGAGGCAGAGCGTAGAGATCCCAACTGACCGAGTGACAGACCGCTTTGCTCATGCTGTTGCAGCAATTCCGGGATCAACTGGACCAGTCGACGTGTGCAGAGCGGTAAGTGCAACCGGTCCGGCGGGCGTTGTCAGTGGTGACTGCCACCATGCGCTCATGCCCATCAGCCGGGAGTATGCGCGCTCCCTCTTTGCGGACCTGACACAGAACGCCATCGTGCCGCTGGATCCTGACGAGCTTCTTCATATGCCGGGGCTGGCACAGCACGGCCACGTCTTCTTCGGTGACATAGCGGTGCGCTGCTACAAGCACAAGGCGCGCTGGATGTACGACGAGCGAGACATCCGTCGCGTTGGGCAGGCATTCGCGGACCTGCGCCTGGACCTGGACGACGTCGTCGATGTGCAACTGCCCGCGTACCGCGACACCGGGGAACGCGATCCGGAGGACTGGTACCGCGTCGACTGGCGGCGCCGGCTGGTGTCGTGGATGTTCTGGCAGGCCCGCCAGAAAGCTCACGACGGACGCTCGTACGAGGAGCGGAACAACTCCTGGAAGCGGGTCGGGTCGAACGGGCTGCCCGGGGACCTGAGTTGGGAGGAGTTTGTTGTGGCCAGCAGCCGGTACCGGTACTCGCAGAACCTGGCTGGCACCGCCCGCTGGACCTGCTGACATGGTCCGGCAAGAAGTGGCTGCTGCCCCGCGCCTACATCGAGCTTCTGGATCGTTGGGAGCAGCAGGAGGACAAACTGGTCGCTCGGGCCCGGCTCTGCTCCACCTGCGGAGCCCAGGGCCCGTACTGGGGCGGCTGGCGGACATCGACCAGTAAGGGCTACGTCACCAGGTGCCCGCCGTGCTCCGGCGCCGCCTTCCGGGCCTACACCGGCCACCTGCACGGGATTCAGTACGAGTCGGCCCGCCGACGTGGCACTCGGGCCGACGACTACCTGTGCCGTCTGTGCCAGAAAAGTCAGGCGTCCGCGTGGGATCATTGCCATGAGCACGGTCATGTTCGCGGACCACTCTGCGGCAGCTGCAACATCCGTGAGGGCAAGGCTCCGCCGTACCACTTCCTCCAATTCGAAGGCGGCGCACTGCACCTCCTGGAGTGCCGCGGCTGCCTCGAACAGCGGACCCTGCCGCGCCGGTTCCACCTGAGCGTGGTCAGCACGTATTTAGAGCAGACCGAACGACACGGGCGCTGCTCCCGGCAGCCGTACGTCCGCGAGCTGGAGCACACACACGGTGTTCATCGGTTCCAACTGGAGTGCAGCGGTTGGCACGCGGTCAGCAACTGGACGAGGGACGTCCCAGCGTCCGAAGTGACCGCGCTGGTGCGGGCCTTCGTCGACGCGGCACTCGCCGCGCAGGACGGCCAGCTTCCTCCCGGCACCTCGACGGGCGCGATGACCAGCACGCAGCGGAATCGTTGAGTACGACATCGCGAGCAGGAACAACCCCGAGGCCGTGACGGTCACCAGCGCCAGCGCCATCGACCGGCAAGAGGGGCAGGATCCACCCGGGGAATTGTCCATCTCCGTGAGACTCGGTGTAGTCCCAAGGCTCCGTCGGGCAAGTCGGCGATAGCTGACGGAGTCGCGGGAACTACTCGGCATCGGCGACCCCCGACCGACGTACGGAGACCCGCCTACGACAGGTTCCCCCAGTCAGCACTCGGCGTGGCTGGCTGCTGCTGCCCACGCCTCGGCGCCGGACACCTCCTGCCATATCGCTGCTACGGTCGCGTCCATGGCGCTCTCGGTCTCCACGGGTCAGGCTGTCGATCTACGCGTACAGCCGGTTGACGAGGTTCTTGATCGCGTCGAGCGGTCTCTGGAAGTGGGGCTACTCACGGACACGATGGTGCGCAAGCGCCGATCCGTCGGAGCCCGAACCGACCGCGGCACCTGGGTGCGGATCGAGCGGCGCCTGCTCGACAAGATCCCCGACCAGGGGTGGAACGGCACTGAGAGTGCCGCGCTTCTGGAAGACATTGTCCAGCCCGAATGGCACGGATGTGTGGTCTGGCGGGCCGCGGACGGGCCGGTGATGTGGCGGGCCGACGAAACCGAGCTCCTGCCGGGGGCTCCTGTCGGAAGCGCCATCTTGAGTGAAGCCCCGGAGCTGCCGGAGGGCTGGTGGGCGGCGTTGAACGCCTCGTTGGACGCGCTGGCCGCCCAGAGCACGAGGCGGGTCGCCACACCGGACACCGACACCATCACCCAGACCCTCGTCACCGAGTCCATCCGCGGTGCCTTCTCCGGCGATTTCGATACGGCCATCGAGCGGTGGGTGCCGGCGCACGCGGATCTGAACTGGGCCAACATGACCGCTCCGGCGTTCAGTCTCTTCGACTGGGAGGACTGGGGTAACGCGCCCCGGGGGCTCGACTCTGCCTCGCTGTGGGCGAGTTCTCTTGCTGTCCCGGCTCTGGCCGATCGCGTCTGGCACGAGCGTCGGTCTGACTTCGAGGGCCGGGACGGCAAGTTGATGACGTTGTTCGCCTGCTCGAAGATCCTCGGACCGTACGCGCACCCTGAGGACCCTCGGCTGGAACCCGCCCGGCGCATGGCCGAACAGGTCATCAAGGAGCTTCAGGCAGGCTGACCACGCGAGCGGTCCCGAAGGAGACTCCGGTACTCCTCGATGGTTCGCTCCTCGGCTTCGCCGGCCAGGGCGCCGACGAGTTCTCCCAGATGGGCGGGTTCATCGGTGCCCACGGCGACGGAGCCGACCCGCGGGAGGTGGTACGCGGCCCTGAAGGCCGCTTGCATGCGGGAGAGCCGGCCGCCATCCCGGAGAAAGACACGTGGGTCGATCCTGGCCCACACCGAGTCACTGGTGCTGCCCCCGAAGGGGCTCATTCCCCACACCTCGCCGCCGCTCAGGCCCCATGCCTTGGTGAGGGCATCCGCGGCATCCAGAGTTCTGGCTCCGACCAGCAGGCCGGCGCGGGTCATGAGGACTGACGGCCTCGGTACGGTCGGGTCGATCAAGCTCACCAGCGGTGACGGGTCCCAGGACGCGATGCCCCAGGCGGCGCACAGGCCCTTGGCCGTGGCATCGTCGAGGGCAGCGCACGCCTCTGCCAGCACCTCCTGGCCGTGAGCGGTGGCCTCGCGGAGCGAGTGTTCCGGGTTGTGCAGGAACACCAGCTCCGGCTCCCGTCCCAGGTTCCCAGCCGCCTGCTCCACGGCCGCGTACAGACGTATGGGGTCGAGGGAATGCTCCGCCCCGTCCAGCCCCGGGAAATAGCCGACCTTCGTGGAGACCGTGAACTTCGACAGCAGGTCGCCGGCCGTCTGCGCCAGGACCTGATGCGAGCGGAAGCCGAGATAGTTGGTGCTGGTGTCGAGTGCGGTGACACCGAGGTTGAGCGCCCCGGTCAGGAGCTGGCGTTCATGACGAGACCGGTGTAGCCCGAGGACAACTCGGGGGTCAGCACCGCGCACAGCTCCTCCTTCACCAGGATCTCGGCGACCTCCGCTACTTCGGCTCCCACGACGGCCGCGGCCCGCTCCAACTCGACCGGCTGCCCGCTCAGCAACAGCCGCAGGGAGGGTAGGGCCTTGGCCGCGAGAGTGACCTTCTTCCCTGAGGTCACGACGTCGACGGTCTCTCCATGTTCCTGGATCCGGGGCGGGAAGTGGGTGGTGCACACCACGGCGTCGAGTGGCCCGAGTATGTCGAGGAACGGCAGGTGCCAAGGCAGCGTCGTCTCCTGCTCGTACGCGGCCAGGAAGTCGGCCGAAGAGCGTTCACGGACCAGCTGGGCGGCGGCCTCGGTCAGGGCTTCGCTGCTTGTTCCCTGCCAGCGATCGAGGTCGTGGCGGAAGATCTCGTGCTCGCGGCACCAGTCGCCCAGCCACGCGAGCCAGCTCGCCCCCGTGCGCTTGGTGATGCCGAACGTGACGTGAAGGCTCTTGCCGGAGCCGCTGCCGGTTCGTGTCGCCTGGTGCCAGTGGCCCCGGGGGATGTGCATGACGTCGCCGGTCCGCATCAGGCCGGACCAGATGATCTCGTCGCTCGGAGTGGTGTTGGGGTCGGCGTCCCGGTACATCGGGACGTTGCGGGAGGTCGCGCGGACCTCCCACTCCTTCTCACCCGCGAGCTGGACGATGACGACATCGTGGTCGTCCCAGTGCAGGGGGAAGCCGGAGGCGTCGTTCGTCGTCAGGTACGCGTTGACCTGGACTCGCTCGCGGGACCACCACTGCAGGGCCCGGCAGGCGACTTCCATGGTCGGATCGAAGACGTTGGCCTGGTCCATGATCACCGTTGCGCCTTCCCCCAGGAGCCTGCCCAGGCTGCGCATGTTGACCATGGAAATGCTCTGGCCCCGGGGACTTACGCTGTCGGTGTAGTAGATGGCCGGATGGACCTCCTCGCCCTTCTGGAAGCACCGGAACTGCGGGCGGTTCAGGCTCCTGCGCATGGCGATGTCGAGCAGACGGTTCGGGGTCATGATGCGGGAGACGAGTGCGGGGTCGTCCATGCTCCCGCGTACGAAGTCCTTGCCTAGCCCCTCGGGTCCGCTCCATCCGAGTGCTGTCTCGATGGCGCTGATCAACCGATGTTCCATCGTGCGTCCTCCATGGGTTCGATCACTGCTTCGGACACGGTGAGGGCTGGCACGGCTGACCGCGCCGGCCCTCACCGCTTGGTGCCTTACTCGCTGTCGTGCAGGTTGCCGTCTCCACCCGGCCACGGCGCGTCGCCGGAACTACCCTGGTTGTCCGACCGGAGGCTGTCGTACCGGTCATGGACGGCGGTCAGTTCTGTCACCGCCACCAGGAGGCCACTCCGGGCCGGAGGCGGTGTCGTGGGCTCTTCCACCTCGTGCTCCTTCCTTTTCGGTTCTCCCGCCAGGGCTCCGGCGGGAGGTCGATGGCCGCCCCACGGCCGGGGAGTAGTGATGCCGTGGGGCGGCTGTCCTTGGGGGAGAGGTGCGGCCCTAGACCCGCGAGTGGGCGGGTCTGCGACTCGTCGGCAAGACGCCCGTGTCCTCGCGCATGTTGGTCTCCAGGACACGCTGATCCAGTTCGTACAGACATGCGCGGCAGACGTAGAAGGCCGCGTGCATGCCGCTCGACTGGACAGGCCCGATCCACGTCACCTCGATGTCGTCACGTCCGCACCACAGCCAGCACTCGCCGCGGGTCAACCACTCGTGGCGGTCCCAGAGCGCGTACTCGGTGGGTTGCCGGGTGACGGGGTCGATGTCGCGACGGGTAGGACGGAAGACCACATCGGGATCGGGCAGCGGAGTCGGTCGTAGCGAATGTCGTACCATCACGCGACCGCCAGGGTCAGCGGCTCGGGCCCAGCCACGATTCCGTGCTTCGGCCGACGCGCGAAGAACCGGCGCAGAACGGCGGCTCGTATGGCAGGCGCTGTCATGGGCAGCTCGATCTCCGCCCATACGTTCTTGCCGTGTTCAGATGGCGCCCAGGCACAACGCAAGGCGAGAAGATCGACCAGCGCCAGCCCTCTACCGCTCTCGTCTTCGTCTTGGGCCCAACTCATCTGCGGGGCTGATGAGTTGCCGTCGAGGACGTCGATCACCAGGGATCCAGACCGCAGGTAGAGCGTGACGGTGACGGGCCCCTTCCCATGGACCACGCCATTGGTGATGAGCTCGGATGCGACCAGGCGTATGGCGTCGGCTTTCTCGTCGTCCATCGGCACGCCCCACGTACGGACCTGGTCGATGACCTTGCGCCGGGCGAAGGGCACGTCGCTTTCCGTACCGGCGAGGACGAATCGATGGACGATCGTGGGCATGTGGGGACGCCTCCGAAGAGATGGAGAGCAGCTTCGTCCCCGACGGGGGACACGGGGACGAAGCCGCCGATCTGAGGAACCGTTCCCGAAGCGGACGCTCTGCGCGCGCTCCTCGCTGGACGGCTGACACTCAGTCAACGGGCCCATCGGGCAAGGCGGAACGTTTCTAGGGGGTTCCTCATGGGGACGCCCTCCCCGTACACGGACACGCGAAGTAGCCTCCCCACTACGCCGCGAAGGGATGACGGGAGTGAAGACGTGCCTGGTGAACCGTTACTGACCTTTTCGGGTTGGCTTCGGCGGGTCTGAAGTGAGGGTCAGTCCGGTTTCGGTGAGGCAGCCGTCGATGAGCTCGGGATGGCGCTG
>NZ_JAEQAZ010000147.1 GCF_016654115.1 Streptomyces sp. MBT53 | reverse complement strand
GCGAAGCCCCAAAGCCCCGGCACCCGTTCGACACGGACGGGTGCCGGGGCTTTGGGGCTTCGCGGAAGGACTTGCTACGCGCTCGCGCAGTTCGGACACAGCCCGCGGTACGTCACCTCGACGTCCGAGACCGTGAAGCCGAAGCGCTCCGAGTCGGGGAGGTCGGCGAGGGGGTTGCCGCCGGGGTGGACGTCACGGATCTGGCCGCAGTTGGCACAGACCAGGTGGTGGTGCGGGCTGTGCGCGTTCGGGTCGTAGCGCTTGGCCCGCTTGTCCGTGGCGACTTCGAGGACCTCGCCGAGGGAGACCAGCTCGCCGAGGGTGTTGTAGACCGTCGCCCGGGAGATCTCAGGCAGCTTGGCCACGGCACGGGAGTGGACCTCGTCGGCGGTCAGGTGGACGTGGTCGCCGTCGAGCACTTCGGCCACGACGCGCCGCTGTGCGGTCATCCGCCATCCGCGTCCGCGCAGCCGCTCCAGAAGGTCACTCATGCAGGCCAGCCTAACAGCAACGTGACCAGTTCCCGAATAGGTGTGACTTTGGAGGACTGCTGGACTTGGACTGGATCCAACCGTTTGGGTCGGGCGGTTGTCAGGCCGGAACCTGCTGTCGCGCGGGTGCCCAGCAGCGGATGATGTCGCGGACCGAGACGATGCCGGCGGGCTCGGCGCGGTCGAGAACGATGAGATGGCGGAAGCCGCCGTGGGCCATCGCGCTCGCCGCGTCCTCCAGCGTCCAGGCCGGGGTGGCGAACACGACGTCGGTGGTGGTGTGGGCGTGGGCGCGCTCGGTGTCCGGGTTCTGGCCCTTGCCGAGCGAGTTGAGGATGTCCCGTTCGGTGAGGATGCCGATACCGCCGGCGTCGGGGTCGAGAACCACGGCCGCGCCGACATGGCGCGAGGCCATCAGGGCGGCTGCCTGGCGGAGGGTGTGGGCGGGGCCGATGGTGAGAACCACCGTGCTCATGGCGTCGCGGACCAACATGGGATGAGGCCACCTCCTAGTGGAATCCGGATCGGCGAACGGGCCTCGGGTCCGGCGGTCGCCCGGCCGAGGTCTGCTAGTTACCGGATTCACAAGTTCACAAGTGGGGGGACTCTCAGAGTCGCAGGTAAAGCACGGGTCAACAAGAGGGCGCGCGCGGCCGGTTGGGGGCGTGTGCGGGCGTCACGTTGTGCTCAGTAGCGCATGTATTGATCGCGGTCGTCGGTGGGGTGCGGGGTCACCCTCCATCTCGTCGACGAGCTGCACGGTTGCGGTCGTCACTGATCGTTGGTGGTCGTCGTTGGTCAGCCTCGGACGGCCCGTAGACGGCCCAGCGAGGCGGCCGCAGGAATGCCCGGAGAGTCGCCGGACATCGGCTTGGGAAGCTGCGGGCATTCGTGGGAGGTTCAGGCGCTGACCTGGCCGAATGGCTACGGCGTGGCCTCGTCGTGGCCGACCCGCTTCACCGTGGTTCCCCCGCTGGTCCCCGCTCTTTCTGGTGCGCTTGTGGTGCGGTCTCGTTGGTGCGCGCCTTGTGATGGACCTGCGGTGCGAACAAGTCCATCGGGATGTGTCTCAGAGGTGGTGCTTTGATGCTTTCACCAGTCGGCTGACGTCGTCGCGGGTGGTGACTCTGCGTTGGTCAAGATCAGTTCCGGTACCCGACTTGGACAGTGCCGTGATGTCCGTGAGCACGGTTTCCGCGGTCTGGGCCAGGGTTTCGTCATCTGTGAGCATCTGCACCCGGAACAGCGCCTCCTGGGCGTTGGAGCGCAGATCGTAGGCGCGGATCCGCACAGCGTCGGGGTTCTCCGGTGGTGGCTGCTCGTGCTCGCAGAACCAGAGGTGTACCAGGCAGCGACGGTAGTTGATGAGCGCGCCGGCGTAGGCGGAGTAGGCATCCAGTCGCTCTTGCCGGAGCTTCTCGCGGCGGGTGAACTGGTGCCCCTTGTCGGTGGTGTGCTGCTGGAACGCCAGGGTGAGCCCCGAGCCGAGCAGGGTTCCCAGAACGGCTATGGCACTGGCGATGATGGTCTCCACGTTCTCACCTGATCACGTGTCGTGGATCCGGGGGTGGCGCACGCCCAACTTGACGGTCACCAACAGTTTTTCCAACTGTGGTGGTGGGGTGGTGGCGCTCGTACAAGGGCGTTCACCTGCGTTCAAGGTCGGCTGGTCGCCGAGATGGTTTGGCCCCTTGGCTCCCTCTGAACGGCGGTGAACGTGGCTGAATGAGACGGAAACTGAGACGGGCCCCGGGTGTCGGCACCTTAGGGTCTTGGGAATCACCATCAAGTTCGGACCGGCCTACGCCGTCAGGGAGTGACCATGCCGAGTGGCCTGGAGCTACAGCCAGGGGACACTGTCCTGGTAATTGATGGCCCCTTCGCGCAGCTCACGGGGCCGGTGCGCGCGCTTGACCAGGAGCGCCACCGCGTACAGCTGATTGTGCAGATCTTCGGAGACGACACCGGCATCGATGTGCCCCTCGACGCGGTCGAGAGGGTGCCCGACGTCTGAATGCTGCCTCTCAGCTTGGGAAGCCTGGGTCTCTTGGAGACGGTTGCTGGGATGACCCGCGGCGGGGTGGGTTGGTGCTCTGATCGCATCCGGGATCAGTCCCCGTGGTTCCCCGCAGGATCTGGCACACGAATGGCACAGTCTCTTCGCTTCAAACGTCCCTTAGCGGAGCCTGGGCCAAGAGTCTCTGAGCCTCAGCCGACGACAGTTACTGAGCTTGAACTCGGGTTGTCGTAGCTGCTGACAGGGCTTGATCCTCGCGGTACGCCGTCTGTTATGAGGTATGCGCAGGGCGGCGGTCTGTCGGACGAGCGCCGGCAGTTCCGCGAGGGGATTCGGATGAAGGCGGCCGAGGGCTTCGCCCGGGGCGAGCCGTGCTCGGCGATCGCCAAGGAGTTACGGATCAGCGTCCGGTCGGTGCAGCGGTGGCGGCGGTTGTGGGACAAGGGCGGCCCGCGGGCTCTGCGGTCGGCAGGATCCGCCTCGCCGCCCCGGTTGAGCGAGGCCCAGTTCGCCCAGCTGGAGGCGGAGTTGGTGAAGGGGCCGGTTGCGCACGGCTGGCCGGATCAGCGGTGGACGCTGTCGAGGATCAAGACCGTGATCGGCCGCCGCTTCCACAAGAGTTACACCCTGCAAGGGGTGCGCAAGCTGCTGATCCGGCACGGCTTCTCCTGCCAGGTGCCGGCCAGACGAGCGGTCGAGCGGGACGAGGACCTGGTCACCGGCTGGGTGAAGGAGACCTGGCCGCAGGTGGAAACCTCGCGGCGGCGCTCGACGCCTGGATCGTCTTCGAGGACGAGTCCGGCTTCTCGATGACGCCGCCGATCGCCCGCACCTGGGCCCGCCGCGGCAAGACACCCGTGATCCGGGTTCGAGGCCGCTCCCGCCGCCGGATCTCGATCGCCGCCCTGACCTGCTACAAGCCTGGTGAACGCTCCCGGCTGATCTACCGACCCCGCCGCGACGACGGCCGACGCGACGGACGCAAGAGCTTCGCCTGGACCAACTACCGCGACCTGCTCATCCCCGCACACCAGCAGCTCGGCGGGCCGATCGTGCTCGTCTGGGACAACCTCAACGTCCACCTCGCCTACGGCATGCGGCAGTTCATCGACCGGCAGGACTGGCTGACCGTCTACCAGCTGCCCTCCTACGCACCCGACCTCAACCCCGTCGAAGGCATCTGGCCACTGCTGCGCCGCGGCTGGCTCTCCAACACCGCCTTCACCACTCCCGAGCACCTCATCCAGACCATCCGACACGGGATGAGGAAGATCCAGTACCGCCCCCACCTCATCGACGGATGCCTCACCGGAACCGGCCTTTCCCCCACCCCAACGACTTCATGAGTTCAAGCTCAGTAGCCGTTGTAAGTGCCGTACGCCGGGCCACATCCACGCTGGAGAACGTCATGTTTCGTGATCGGGGTCGAGCACCACCATAAACCTGTTGCCTTCCGGATCCGTCATCAGGGCGTGCATGCAATCGTGAGGTTCCACGAGAGACGCACCCTTGGCGATCAGCGTCTGAACCTGTTCGGCGATCGTTCCGACGAGGACCGTGACGACCGGTAGTACAGCCGGAGATTCCGCTTCGCCGACGCTGTACCCACCCCAACCCGGGATGCTGCCCCAGAACTTGATCATTTTCTCTGGGTCTACTGCTTCAAAATGAACGTGCATGCTGCTGCCTCACTTTCATCTGTGCGACCGAAGCCGAAAACGGCCTACCGAATCAATCCGGCAGGCCGTTACGGGTGAACGGAATTCAGCAGTCAATCACGGTGTTGCTCGTGTCTGCGATTCCCGGTTCGCTGAAGCGTCCCTCGTATTCGACCTGCAAGGTCACCTGAGTGTTGTACGTCTCCTTCTCTCCATCATGCACGCACGTGAGCCCTGGAGTGGTGTAGCGCCCGCTGCACTTGGTCCATCCGCTGTCCTTGTGCTTCACCGCGCGCCAGTACCCGTCGCGCACGTACTCCTGAAGATCGACCTGGGCCCGGCACTGGTCGGGTGCCGGAGTTGAGCAACCCGTGTAATGGCCCTGGGCGTAAAGTGGGCCGCCTTGGGTGACCTGGAACGGTTTCTCACCCTGGAACGTGCACCACACGGGAAAGGCAGCAGGCTTCGCGACGGCCCTTCCCGTGCTGCCGCTCGGAGCAGCCGACGCCGTGGCAGCCGGCACCAGCAGGGCCCCCGCCGCGAGAAGCGGGACGATAAAACGCGCCTTCATTTCTCCCCCTAAGAAGAATCGAACACGTGTCGAATCATCACTCTCATGGAGCCACAGGCGCCACACAAGATCCGTGGCCTGAACTTTCCGCTGTTTGTCCGGTTCCCAGTCGCGGAATTGGCCGTTCCTCCCATCCGCTGGCGGCGAGCCCGTAGAAATAGACGAAGCACGCGCTGGCCGCCACGCAACCCGGTTCACTCAGGCAGTGTGCGGACCGCTTGCATGCCAGTCTCACGCTGGTGCGCTACCCCCCTCTCCTGCATCCGCTTTGCTGGAGGCTCCCTCCACCTCACCTTGTTCCTGAGAGCCCTCTCTTTTGGCGGGCGGAGCATCGGACTCCCTTTTGGTGATGTGCATTGCGGTCTCAAGAACAGACTCAATGATTCGCTGACGAAGACCCTCTTGTAGATCTGTTTTCGCCATCCGTTCCGCCGTCAGGTAATACCCGGTAACGACAGGCTGATCGAAATATCGACTCAGTTGATCGATGGACTTCTCATACATGCGCATGTAGGTGCGATTGATGTAAGCGGCTACGGCGGTGGAGATGGCAGCAATAACACCGCTAAACGCTTTCGCATTAGGGCCGTCATATTGGAGGCCGACCCACAGGCATACACCTACTGCCACTAGACCCGCCGTCGCAGCCAACTGGCCCGACCGGAATGAGTGGTCAGCTTGCTTGGTGACGATGTCGTGATATCGGAGAACTTCTTGACGATTCAGCTCGGACAGCATCCCTAGCTGACGGTCATCGCCTCGGAGTTCATTGAGCAGTTGGTCTTCACGGCGGGGGTCGAATTGCGTTGACGCGGTACCGAGCAAGATTGCCGAGCATGCGAATGCGAGCAGACCGAAAAGAACGCCAACGGGAACGGTGAACCAGTACGAAGCATCAGCGATCCAGCCGAAAAAGATAACCAGCCCTGCGGACACCACGGTAGTAAGAATAACCGCGATTTCGGACTGCTTTGCAGATACATAGGTTTCAGTTCTGACCATGCTTACTCTCCCCCGAGCGTGGACGTGATGAGGAAGCTAGCACTCCTCGCTACCGGGCAACTCCGTTTTGCAAGGTTGCAATCTCCGCCCGAAGTCAGCGGAGCATCAGCCCGAGGCATCCTCCAGACATCGCCTCGCTAAGCGACAAGGCGCTCATTGAAGTCTTCTCGGCAACGTGACGGTTGCGGTGTGTGATGATGCCGGACGGCGGGATGCTGACTCGGTGTCAGACATGAGTGAAGCCCCTGGTAGGAACGGGTCTGCGAAGATCACGTTCCGTACAACCAGAGGCTCTACGTGGCGTCCAGTATCACCTACACCGCCGTGCTCGAACCCGTAAAGAAAGTTGTAACTCAGTCGGTCGCGTGGGGCAGCGACGACTTTCGCGACCGGCCGGATTTCAGTGAGGAAGCGGACCGTAAGATGCCGGGGCGCACGGGGCGCTGTGGTCAAACAGGCTGCCGTCGGCGAGTAACTCCGAGGACTCCTAGGTCAAGCACCAGAGGGCTCGGCGTGCCGGACAGCCCGCTTCGCTGCCTGCTCCACCTCATGCCGCGACAGGGTCACCTCTTCGCGCGTCGTGTATACGGTCACTGCGGCCTGGAAGTCCTCGGCCGCCGCACGCCACGCCTTCCACTGCGCCTCGTACTCCTCACCAACTAGGCCGGCGAGTTGTTGACGGGCGTCTTCGGAGGAACGTTCCAGCTTGATCAATTCGTCGGGGATGTCTGCCATGGCCTGGATATTAAGTCGCCTTCGGGACAGACCCGGGCATGCGGCCTCTGGGAACGGCGAGGTCTACAGGCGAGGTGACGACGACAAGAGGCAACCGAAGGGGGGATGTGGATCGACCACCGATTTGGGCAGAGTCGGGGCTCAGCGCAGTGCTTCGATGGCCTTCACGATCAGAGCACGAGCGTCCGCGCCGTACACGGCCATGCTGCGCAACCGCTCGAATGCCTTCGCGTACAGGGCGATTTCGGAGGGCTGGGTGACGTTCACCTCGGCGGAGACCAGCTCGACGGAGACGTGCTTGTCGTCGTAGAGGTGAAAGGTCTCTTCGGGCCAGTGCGTCCGGCGGATGGTCATGGGGATGACGCCGAGGGAGACGGCCGGAAGGGCGCCGGCAGTGAGGAGGTAGCCGAGTTGCGCTGCCATCGCGTCGGGGTCGGCCACCTGGGAGTGCAGGACGGCCTCCTCGACGACCACAATGAAACGGTGTCCCTGTTCGTGGATGATGCGGGAGCGTTCGAGCCGAGCGCGTGCGGCGTCCGCGCTGTCGTCGATGTTCAAGTCGTGGATGCCTGCGGCGATACCGAGGACAGCGAGGGCGTATCCCTCTGTCTGCAACAGTCCGGGGACGATGCTGGAGGAGTAGATCCGGAAGTTCTCGGTCTCGCGGGACGCCTGCATTCTGCTGTCCTGGATGTGGCGTAGTCCGGCGCGGACCTGGTCGCGCCATTGCCGGTACATCGACTCGGCGTTGATGGACTGCACGACGAGATCCTGCGCTTGGCTGTCCGCCCCGGTCGCGGTGCACCACCGTCGGATGTCGTTCGCGGACGGCCCGGTGAGGGCGTTCTCGATGCGTGAGGTTTTGGAGTAGTGCCAGCCGCATGCGGCAGCCAACTGCACGACCGTCAGGCCGGCTTCCTTGCGGAGGTCGCGCAGCCGGTGGGCGACGGCTTCACGTGCGGCCTGGGCAGACGAGGAGGGCGAGGCGGGCATGGTGGCTGCCGGTGCTTTCTGGTCAGTGGATCTGGTACTGGTCGTGCGGGGTCGCGCGCGTCCATACGGCCTCGAAGGACTCAGCGCACAGCTTCGCGGCGGCTGGGTTCTCGGAGATTTCGTGGCCGATCATGGCCCCTTCGCCGGAGAAGTAGCCCCATCGGATCACCTGGTCGTCGAAGAGCCAGAAGTCGTTGCCCGGCAGGGCGATGTCCGAGGCGCGTCGGCGGGGCAACCAGCGCACCTGTTCCCCGGCATGCACGTTGACGCCGGTGGACGCGTGTTCGTAGCGGATGTAGTCCGTGACGGGTTCGGACACGATCCGGGCGCGCCGTACTGCCACGCCGCGCGCCACGGCACGGGAGATCAGTTCCACCCAGGGGGCCCAGTCCGGCGATCCGGGGTCGGTGTCGAGACGGCCGGTCTCCAGCCATGTCCGGAAGTCGTCAGCCTCTGCGGCCACGCCGTAGTGATCTCGCATCTCAAGGTGCCAAGCGGAGCGTGTGCACTCGTCCATGAGTTCGGCGATCGTCGGAACGATCGAGGACATCGCACGCCTCCCTGATCATGTGCACCATCCTGGCAGGGACGCGGATCACGGCCTCGTCCACCGGAATGCCGACGGCATGACTGGCACTTCGAACACGGCGCACTCTGCTTCGAGTTGAGGGTCGGGCTTCCATCCCTGGAGGACGAGTTCGCACTTCTCCTGGTCGACCCACACGGTCGGTGAGTCCCCGGTCTTGGTGTCGAGGTCGATCCCGATGAACCGTAGCGACATGACTGTCTCCATCCATGAGATGTGCAGTTCTTTGCGACACTCTTGGCAGAGGGCGTAGCTGGTCAAGAGACCGAACTCGCGAAGGAAAATGGCTGGTTGGCATAAATGCAAAGATCTGCACATCGCTGGCATGGACGTCCATCGCACTCCTAGCTTCAAGGGGCACGACGAGACCCGGCGACCACGCGAACGGCCCCGGGCGTGGCCGACTGGGCAGGCGTCGACATGGCGAACCGCACCACCGCAGCATCCGAAGGCACTCGGCGCCGGCAGGCCGATCGACCTGACATCACCGTCATGCGCGAGACCGTGCAGATTCTGCTGGACCCAGACGCCGTGGCGCTGCCCCCAACCGCTGATGAACTGGAGACGCTGACCCAGATGGTTCGGGGCCACCTGGAGCTGCTCATCCCCGAGGTTGAGCCGGCCGTCAGGCGGTTGAAGAAGGACAGCGTCCCCCAGTACTGCGCGCTCGCCTGCGTAGGTGAGGCGCGGGGAAAGCTCCGGGCCGAGCCGATCCGTAGATTCGGCGGAGAAGTCGGCTATGCCCGATGCCTGGCACGCACCTTGAACGCTTTGTGCGACCACTACGAGAGCCTCGGCGCGCGCCCGTGACCGCGCCCATCGACGACCCTTCGACGCGCTCCGCCGAGTGCGCGGTGGCCGCCCTGGACGGATACCAGGAACTGCACTACGACTGCCGTCAGACCAAGGACATCCCACTACCCCACGGGGGCGGCCTGGTCCTCGTGTGACGCTGCACCTGTCCCTGCCACACGAAGATCGCGGGTCCGTCATGACCCTGCGCTTCTGCCGCTACTGCGACGAGCCGATCACCGATCCCCACGACGCAGTTCACCTCTGGCACGAGGAGGGCATGAGCGGACCGGGGCGGGACGTGTGGGCACACCGCGAGCACGCCGGCTTCGTCGAGCCGAACACCGTGCTGGTGCGCATCCTGGCCCGTGTGCTGATCGCGGAGCGGAGGAGGCCCTGATGGAGAACAACCCCGATGACACGACTCTGTCAACGGTCACGCCATTCGTGATCGTCCCGGGTCCGTAGCCTCAACCCTGCGTACGCGGTCGATCAGTTCAGCGACCCCTAGCAGGTCAGTAGCGCATATTGAGATACCCCAAAAACTCGTCGTGCAGGATCCCGTTCGACGCCGCCGCGTTGCCGCTGTGTGGGCCCGGGCGGCCGTCGAGGCCTGTGAAGGTGCCGCCGGCCTCGGTGACGATGATCGCGTTGGCGGCCATGTCCCACAGGGAGAGTTCGGGTTCGGCGCAGATGTCGACCGAGCCCTCGGCGACCATCATGTAGGGCCAGAAGTCGCCGTACGCGCGTGTGCGCCACACCTCGCGGGTCAGGTCGAGGAAGCCGCCGAGGCGGCCCTGGTCCTCCCAGCCGGTGAGCGAGGAGTACGCGAAGGAGGCGTCCGTCAGCTTCGAGACCTGGGAGACGCGGAGCCGGGACGCGGAGGACAGGCTGCGGCCCGTGTAGGCGCCGTGGCCCTTCGCGGCCCACCAGCGGCGGCCCAGCGCGGGCGCGGAGACCAGGCCCACGACGGGCTGGTAGCCGCCCTCCGCCGCCTCCGTCAGGGAGATGAGCGTGGCCCACACCGGGACTCCGCGTACGTAGTTCTTGGTGCCGTCGATCGGGTCGATCACCCAGCGGCGGGGGCCGGTGCCCTCGACGCCGTACTCCTCGCCGATGACCGCGTCCCGCGGGCGGGCGCGCTGCAGATGGCCGCGGATGAGTTCCTCGGCGGCCTTGTCCGCCTCGCTGACCGGAGTCATGTCCGGCTTGGTCTCGACCTTGAGATCGAGCGCCTTGAACCGGGCGGTCGTCGCGGCGTCGGCGGCGTCCGCGAGGACGTGGGCGAGGCGCAGGTCATCGTGATAGTCGGCCATGCGTGAACCGTATCTTCAGGGGTCGGCGCGGGGCTACAGGGTCCGGTGGGCGAAACGTGAGGTGAGGGACCCGGAGGAGACCACCAAGGGAGAACCTCCGCCCCAACTCCCGCGCGCAATGGCCGAAGTGCGCCCCCCGGCGCAGCCGCGAACCCTTGACAGTGCTCCCGTGCGCGTCAAATCTGGGCGCAGAGCCGCTCGTCCCCGGGAGGCGAATGATGCCTGCAGCGCGGGAATCCCTGTTGGACGCCGCCTATACGGCGCTGGCACGCAGGTCGTGGTCCACCGTGCGCATGGTGGACGTGGCCGCCGCGGCCGGAGTGTCCCGGCAGACGCTGTACAACGAGTTCGGCAGCAAGGACGGGCTCGCGCGGGCGCTGGTCAGAAGGGAGGCCGACGGCTATCTCGTCGGCGTGGACCGGGCCCTCGGCGCGCATGCCGACGCCCGCGAGCGGCTGACCGCGACCGCCGAGTGGACCACGTCGGCGGCCCGCGAGAACGCGCTGGTGCGGGCGATGCTCACCGGCTGCTGGAGCGAACGGCTGCCCTCGCCCACCCTGTCCGCCGTGCCGTCCTCCTCCGCCGTACCGGCACAGCGCCGGGCCGACGGGCCGCTGCCCTCGCCCGGCGACTTCGTGGCCGTCGTCCGCGACCGTGCCGTGGCCGCGCTCGTCGGACCCGGGGCCGCCAGGCCGGACACCGCCGACCTGGCCCGCTCCTGCGAACTCGTCGTGCGGCTCGCGCTGTCGTGTGTGGCGGCGCCACCGGGAGAAGGCGGCGTCGGCGAACTCGTACGGAGTGCGCTGGGCGCCAAATAACTTCAGTGCGCGGAACCGGACAGCTGGAGTCCGATCACGCCCACGATGACGAAGCTGATCGACACGAGCTTCAGCGTCGACACCAGGTCGCCGAGGAAGACCATGCCGTAGATCGCGGTACCGGCCGCGCCGATGCCGGTCCACACGGCGTAGGCCGGGCCCACGTCGAGCTTCCGCAGCGAGAGGGTGAGGAGACCGAAGCTGCCCAGGGCGAAGGCGCAGAAGGCGACCGTCGGCCACAGCCGCGTGAAGCCGTGGGACAGCTTCAGGCACACGGCGAACCCGGTCTCCAGAATTCCGGCCACGACAACCAGCAGCCACGCCATGTGCTGTCCTCCCGTTTGTCCGGCTCGGTGCGATTATGCACTTACCGAACTTGAGCCCCCACAAACACGCGGTGGTCAGACGGCGATCAGTCGCCGTCTGTTCGCTCACGGGTGGCCAACAACCGGCGCAGCGAGTACAGCCGCTGCGGGTCCGCGTGGCCGTCGGCCACCCACTGGTCCAGGGCGCAGTCCGGCTCGTCGTGGCTGCACGCGCGCGGGCAGTCGACCGTGCCGGGTTCCAGGTCGGGGAAGGCCTTGATGACCCGGGACGGGTCCACGTGGTGCAGGCCGAAGGAACGCACGCCCGGGGTGTCGACGACCCAGCCGGAGTCGTCCGGCAGCGGGATCGCGCGCGCCGAGGTCGTGGTGTGCCGGCCGCGGCCGGTCACGGCGTTGACGATGCCGGTGCTGCGCCGCCGCTCCAGCGAGACCAGCGCGTTCACGAGGGTCGTCTTGCCGACACCGGAGTGCCCGACGAACGCGGTGATCTTGCCGTCGAGCTGCTTGCGGACCCGCTCCACCGCGCTGCCGTTCTCCAGCTCTTCGCGGCTCGTCACGACATACGGCACGCCCAACGCGCCGTACAGCTCAAGGAGTTGGTCCGGTGACGCCAGGTCGGACTTGGTCAGCACGAGCAGCGGGTCGAGGCCGCCGTCGTAGGCCGCGACCAGACAGCGGTCGATGAGGCGGGGGCGCGGCTCGGGGTCGGCGAGGGCGGTGACGATGGCGAGCTGGTCGGCGTTGGCGACGACCACGCGCTCGTACGGGTCGTCGTCGTCGGCCGTGCGGCGCAGCACGGAGGTGCGCGGCTCGATGCGGATGATGCGGGCGAGGGTGTCCTTGTCGCCCGACAGGTCACCGATGATGCCGACCCGGTCGCCGACCACCGCCGCCTTCCGGCCCAGTTCGCGGGCCTTGACCGCCATCACGACCCGGTCCTCGACCAGGCAGGTCAGCCGGCCGCGGTCGACGGTGAGGACCATGCCCTCGACCGCTTCCTCGTGCTTGGGGCGGATGTTCGTACGCGGCCGGTTGCCCTTGCGGTTCGGGCGCTGGCGGATGTCGTCCTCGTCGGTGTTCTTGCCGTAGCGGCGCATGGCGTGAGTCCCCTACGCCCCATCGCTCCCGAGCATCCCGGCCCACAGATCGGGGAAGTCCGGAAGCGTCTTGGCGGTCGTCGCCACGTTCTCGATCTGCACACCCTCGACCGCGAGGCCGATGATCGCCCCGGCCGTCGCCATCCGGTGGTCCTCGTAGGTGTGGAAGATCCCGCCGTGCAGGCGGCGCGGGCGGATGTGGAGACCGTCGGCGGTCTCGGTCACATCGCCGCCCAGCTCGTTGATCTCCTTGGTGAGCGCGGCCAGCCGGTCCGTCTCGTGCAGGCGCAGGTGGGAGACGCCCCGGAGCGTGGACGGGGAGTCCGCGAGGGCGGCGACAGCCGCGATGCCGGGGGTCAGCTCGCCGACCTCACTCAGGTCCACGTCGATACCGTGGATCGCACCCGAACCGGTGAACTCCAGCCCGTACTCGGTGAGTTCGCAGGAACCACCCATCTCGGTGAAGATCTCCCGCAGCCGGTCACCGGGCTGGGTCGTACGGGACGGCCAGTCCGGTACGACGACCTTGCCACCGGCGACCAGCGCCGCCGCGAGGAACGGCTGCGCGTTCGACAGATCCGGCTCGATGGTCAGGTCCCGGCCCAGCAGCGCGCCCGGGGTCACCCGCCAGACGTTCGGCTCGCCGCCCGACTCCGGGGTGTCCACCTGGGCGCCGACCGCGCGGAGCATGTCGACGGTCATGCGGATGTGGGGCATGGAGGGGAGGGAGGAGCCGGTGTGGCGGACCTCGACGCCCATGTTGAAGCGCGGGCCCGAGAGCAGGAGGGCGCTCACGAACTGCGACGAGGACGACGCGTCGATCTCCACCGGGCCGCCGTCCAGCGCGCCTCCGCCGTGCACGGTCAGGGGCAGCGCGCCCCGGCCGTCGTCGTCGATGCGGGCGCCGAGTACGCGCAGGGCGTCGATGACGCCGTTCAGGGGGCGTTCGTACGACCTCGGGTCGCCGTCGAAGCGGATGGGGCCGTCGGCGAGCGCGGCGACCGGGGGGAGGAAGCGCATCACGGTGCCCGCGTTGCCGACGTCCACCGTGGCCGGGCCGTGCAGGCCCGACGGGATGACCCGCCAGAACTCGCCGGAGCCCTTCTCCGTGCCCACGCCCTCCTCGATGCCCACGCCCATCGCGCGCAGGGCGCCTGCCATGAGGAGGGTGTCGCGGGAGCGGAGGGGGCGGCGGAGCCAGCCCGGTTCGCTGGCGAGGGCGGCCAGGACGAGCGCGCGGTTGGTGACGGACTTGGACCCGGGGACGTGGACCGTCGCGTCGACGGCTCCGCGCGCGTGGGGGGCGGGCCAGAGGGCGGGTTGGTCGTTGTTCGGGGCCATGTGACCCACTGTATAAGTAGGCCGTCTTTCGGGTGCTGCGCCGTTGGGGCTGGTCGCGCCCGCGCGGCGGAGCCGCAAATAGATACAGCCCCGCGCCCCTGAAGCCTGCCCCCTTCGGGGGCGCGTCATAGCTCCAGAAGCCAGCGCCCCCCACCTATCAGCGAGCACAGCGACACCAGGTGGAAGAGGAACAGCCACAAGCCCGCCGGTACGTGCGTCAGGCGTGCCAACTGGTCCGCGTCCGAGTCGCCCGCACCGCCCCTCGACCTCTTCGCCTGGAGCTCGAAAGCCGGTCGTACCCCACCCAACAACAAGAACCACACCACCGCGTAAGCGAACGCCGCCTGCACCTGGGGACCGGTCAGCCAGGACACCAGGAGGAAGGCCGCGCCGCTCAGGATCACCGTCAGGGCGCCGTACGCGTTGCGGATCATCACCAGCATGGCGATGAGCAGCAGGGTCGACAGCCACAGGAGGAGGGTGATGTGGCCGGCGGCCAGGAGGGCGGCGCCGCCCAGGCCCAGGAGCGGGGGAGCGGTGTAGCCGGCCGCTGCCGTGAGGATCATGCCGAGGCCGTGCGGCTTGCCGCGGCTGACCGTGAGCCCGCTGGTGTCGGAGTGGAGGCGGATGCCGGTGAGCTGGCGGCCGGTGAGGAGGGCCACCAGGCCGTGGCCGCCCTCGTGGGCGATGGTGATGGCGTTGCGGGAGACGCGCCAGAGTCCGTGCGGGACGACCACCGCGAGCGCGGCGACCAGGGTGGCGATCACCACCCACAGATCCGGGTCGGGCTGGCTGCCGAAGACCTCGTCCCAGAGGGCGGGTATCGAGGCGATTGCGGTGCTGTCCATTGGCGGCGGTAGCTCCCGTGGGTCTAGTCGAATCTGGCAGTCTGGCACGTATGTGCGGACGGTATGCAGCTAGTCGTGGGCCCGAGGATCTCGCAGGAGTCTTTGAGATCGAGAAGTGGGAGCCCGAGGAGGTTCTGGCCCCCGACTACAACGTGGCCCCGACCAAAGAGGTCTATGCAGTCCTCGACCGTCCACTTAAGGACGCGGACAGCCCGGAGCCGGTTCGGCAGCTGCGGAAGCTCAAGTGGGGACTCGTGCCGAGCTGGTCGAAGACCCCCGAGGGCGGGGCGCGGATGATCAACGCCCGCGCGGAGACCGTGCACGAGAAGCCGTCGTACCGTCGCGCCTTCGCCGCCCGGCGCTGCATCATCCCCGCCGACGGCTACTACGAGTGGGTCACCGCCAAGGACGAGCGGGAGCTGGAGGTCGAGGGGAAGAAGAAGCGGCAACGGAAGCAGCCGTACTTCGTGCTGCCCGCCGACGGGTCGGTGTTCGCGATGGCCGGGCTGTACGAGTTCTGGCGGGACCGGACGCTGCCCGACGACCATCCGCTGTCCTGGTGGGTCACCTGCTCGGTGATCACCACCGAGGCGGAGACGACCCCGCTCGCGGTCGCCCCCGCCGACGGGCCGTACGCGCTCGCCGACATCCACCCCCGGATGCCGCTGATGCTCACCCCGGACCGCTGGGACTCCTGGCTCGACCCGGCCCGTACCGACCCCGACGAGCTGCGCGAGCTGCTCGCCCCGCCGCCCGCCGGGCTGATGCGTGCCTACCCGGTGTCCACGGCCGTCAGCAACGTCCGCAACAACGGGCCGGAGCTGCTGAAGGAGCTGGAGGGGCCCGAGGAGGGCACACTCTTCTAGCGTGAGCGAGATCATTTCCAGCGAGATCATTGAGACCGACGCGGGGACCGCCCGCATCACCTGGCACCCGGCGAAGAAGGCCCGGCTCGTCCTCGCCGTCAGTCATGGGGCCGGCGGTGGCATCGAGGCGCGGGATCTTCAGGCTCTCGCCGCCGCACTTCCCGCGCACGGGGTGACCGTCGCGCTGGTCGAGCAGCCGTGGCGGGTGGCGGGGAAGAAGGTGGCGTCCGCGCCCAAGACGCTCGACATCGGCTGGCGGGGGATCTGGCCGGCGGTCGCGAAGCCGGGGCTGCCGGTGGTCTCCGGGGGCCGTAGCGCGGGCGCTCGCGTGGCCTGTCGTACGGCGACGGAGCTGGGCGCCGCCGCCGTCCTCGCCCTGAGCTTCCCGCTGCACCCGCCCGGGAAGCCGGAGAAGTCGCGGGCCGACGAGTTGCTCGGCGCCGGGGTGCCCACGCTTGTCGTGCAGGGTGGCAACGACCCCTTCGGGAAACCGGCGGAGTTCCCGGAGGGCGACTTCGAGCTGGTCGAGGTGCCGTACGGCGATCACGGTTTCGCGGTGCCGAAGCGGGCGGAGATCGGTCAGGAGGAGGCGCTGGAGATCATCACGGGGCGCGTGGTGGAGTGGACTCGAACACTCGGGTGATGGGCGGGAATGCCGGGACCCTTACCACTGTTGTGCCGAGCACAGAGAGTCGTAGAAAGGAAGTCCTCCGCATGGGTTCGACCTTCTGCCCGGCCCGTAGCAGCCGCCCTGACCTGGACTGGTCGGTGCTGCACGCGACCAAGGCCACCCCTATTGGGGCGGCGGGCGGACCGGATCGTCGTCTATCCTCCGATTCTGGTGGCATCGGCTTCGGTGCTGCCCGGAATCTTGAGGAGGTGGGTCCGGTTCCCGGTACCGACGCAGGGACCGAACACGGCCAGGCGGAGCAGCCCGAGGGCCAGGGCACGAGCACGGAGTCCACGACGGAGCGCAGTGCGCGCTTCGAGCGGGACGCGCTCGAATTCCTCGACCAGATGTACTCGGCCGCGCTGCGCATGACCCGCAATCCGGCCGACGCCGAGGACCTGGTGCAGGAGACGTATGCCAAGGCGTACGCGTCCTTCCACCAGTTCCGGGAGGGCACCAACCTCAAGGCGTGGCTGTACCGGATCCTCACCAACACGTTCATCAACTCGTACCGCAAGAAGCAGCGCGAACCCCAGCGCTCCGCGGCCGAGGAGATCGAGGACTGGCAGCTGGCGCGTGCCGAGTCGCACATGTCCACGGGTCTGCGCTCCGCCGAGTCGCAGGCGCTCGACCACCTGCCCGACTCGGATGTGAAGGAAGCCCTCCAGGCCATCCCGGAGGAATTCCGTATCGCCGTGTATCTCGCGGACGTAGAGGGCTTTGCGTACAAGGAGATCGCGGACATCATGGGGACACCCATCGGTACGGTGATGTCCCGGCTGCACCGGGGCCGCCGTCAACTGCGCGGCATGCTCGAGGACTACGCGCGTGACCGCGGACTTGTCCCGGCCGGTGCCGGGGAGTCGAACGAAGCGAAAGGCTCGGGCTCATGAGCTGCGGTGACGATCACGAGACGGACTGCAGTGAGGTCCTCGCGCATCTTTATGAGTTCCTGGACCGGGAGATGCCGGACGCGGACTGCACCAAGTTCGAGGTGCACTTCGAGGAGTGCTCGCCGTGCCTGGAGAAGTACGGCCTGGAGCAGGCCGTGAAGAAGCTCGTGAAGCGGTGCTGCGGGCAGGACGACGTGCCGTCGGACCTCCGCTCCAAGGTGATGGGACGCCTGGAGATGATCCGGTCCGGGCAGGTCGTGCCCGAGCATGATGTGACGGCCTCTCCGCAGGAGTCCTGAACGGGCTGTCGTCACTCGAATGTGCTAATCCCCGGGTGATACGCCCGCTGCCTCCCCCTGATCGCCCTAGGCTCCTCGGCCTGGACAGGCATGGTCGGGGGGAAGGGCGTCAGCCATGGAGGCGACACCGGCACGGGCACGTGCGTACGTCCTCTGTGTCGTCGCGGGCGCCCTGTTCTGCCTCCTCCCGCTGCCGGCCGTCCACGCACCCTGGTGGGCGGTCGCGCTGTTGGCGGCCCTCTACGCCGGCTGCGAGCAGATCGCCCGGCGCCGGTTCGCGGGCACCTTCTACCCGGTGCTGCTCGCCGCCGCCTTCCTCCTGCCCCCGCCCGCCGCCGCGCTCGTACCGCTGCCGGGCGCGCTCTTCTCCCACGTCGACGAGGGCCCGCCCTGGCTGCGGCGCAGCTGGCGGGCCGCGCAGCTCGCGCTCGCCGTGTGGGCCGCCGGCCGCGTCCACTGGGCGCTGGGCGGCCGGAACGCGGTCGTCGCCTCCGACTTCCCCTACGCCCTGCTGCCCGCCCTCGCCGCCGTCCTCGCCTTCTGCCTGGCCCTGACCGTCCTCGACGGCGGGATCCTCGCGCTGGCCGAACGCATGCCGCTACGACGGGCCTGGCGCGGTCTCTTTCTACGGTCCCTGGCGCCCATCGGCGTCCACGGGCTCGCCGGGCTGATGATGGCCGTCCTGTGGCGCAGCCCCTACGGCCCGGTCGCCGCGCTGCTCGTGCTGCTGCCGATGGGGGTGTCCTGGTGGGTGTTCGCCCAGTACCACCGGGAGCACGCCGCCCACCAGGCCACCATCCGCGCCCTCGTCCAGGCCGTCGACATCAAGGACGGGTACACCCGCGGGCACAGTGAGCGGGTCGGACAGGCGTCGATGATGATCGCGCGGGAGCTGGGGATGGACGACTCCCGGGTGGAGGTGCTGCGCTTCGCCGGGATCCTGCACGACGTGGGGAAGCTGGGCGTGCCCACGCGCCTGCTGCGCAAGGACGGGCCGCTCACCCCCGAGGAGCGGCGGGTCATCGAACTGCATCCCGAGTACGGACACGAGATCGTGCGGGGCATCGGCTTCCTGGGGGAGGCGCGTGCGGCCGTCCTGCACCATCACGAACGGCTGGACGGCAGCGGCTATCCCTACGGGCTGCTGGGCGGTCAGATCCCGGAGTCCGCGCGGGTGGTCGCTGTCGCCGACGCCTTCGACGCGATGACGTCGACTCGGTCCTACCGGCGGGCCCGGCCGGTTCCGGCAGCTCTGGCGGAGCTGGAGCGGTGTGCGGGGGCACAGTTCGATCCGCGCATGGTGGCCGCGCTGATGCTGGCCCTCGGCAAGTACGGCTGGCGGCCCGCAGTCACCGCGGACGAGCCCGCCGACCTCGTGCCGCCGCCCGCGCCGGTCCCGAGCCGGCCGGGAGTACACCGATGACGCGGCGCCGCAACCTCCTGCCCCTCACTCTCATCCACACCTCCGCCGCCCTCCTCGCCACCACCGCCCTCACCCACACCCTCTGGACCGGCCTCGAAGAACGCGGAGTCGCCCTCGCCTTCGGACTCCTCGTCGCCGTAGGCGAGTTGAGCCGCTGGAACGGCAACAGCACCGCCGGTCTCGGCGCCGCCGGCGCCCTCTCCTACGCCCTCCTCGGTACGAACGCCGGCCACCCCACTCATCACGGCGTCTTCCAGGTCGTCACCGTGGTCGCTGTCGCCGCGCTGGTCGGCTGCGTGCCGCACATCGCGCGCGGGCAGAGCGGGACCCCCGACCACCTGGCACGCCGGATCCTGACCGTCGGCTTCGCCGCCGTCTGCTTCCAACCCCTTTACAACCAAGGGGTGTTCGGCCACTGGGGCGGCCCCGCCTACGCCCTCCTCCTGCTCGCGCTGCTCTCCCTCACCGCGCTCTGCGACGCCGTGCTCGCCGCGGCCCTCGCGCACTCCCGCACCCGCTGGCCGTTCGGGCCGCTGCTGCGGGACGAGCTGCGCGGGATGCTCGGCATCGGGTCGGCCGTCTGCGCGACCGGCGCGGTGATGGCGCTCGCGGTCGCCGTCGTGGGGCTGTGGGCGCTGCCCGTCTTCTCCGTGCCGCTGCTGCTGACCCAGCTGTCCTTCCGCCGGTACGCGGCCGTACGGGACACCTACCGGCAGACCATCACCTCCCTCGCCCGCTCCACCGAGATCGCCGGGTACACCCCGGCCGGGCACGCCCGCCGGGTCGCCGCGCTCTGTCAGGCGGTCGGGCGGGACATGGGACTGTCCGAACCCGACCTCACCGTCCTGGAGTACGCAGCCCTGATGCACGACATCGGCCAGCTCAGCCTCGTCGACCCGGTACCGGCCGGCGCCACCGCCGTACTCCCCGTGGCCGAGCAGCGGCGGATAGCACTGCTCGGCGGGGCCGTCGTACGGCAGACCGGGGTGAGTCCTCAGGTGGCGGCCGTCGTGGAGCGGCAGGCCGACCCGTGCCGGGAGCAGCCCGTCTCGGCGCGGATCGTGCGGGCCGTGAACGCGTACGAGGAGAAAACCCGGGCAGGCGGCCCCGGCGGGCCCCTCCAGGCGCTGGAGGAGCTGCGCCTCGGGACCGCCGGGGACTACGCTCCCGAGGTCGTGGAAGCGCTGGCCCGGGTGCTCTCCCGTGGCTGTCTGACCTTGCCCTCGGCTGGGTAACCCATGGGTAATGAGCGCCCTCCCAGCCGTACGTGGTTGGATGCGAAGAAGAGGGTGTCCGGGGGCAGAGCCAGCCCAACGAACGGAACTGGCAGGCGGGAATCGTGAGGATCTTCGGCAAGGGACGGCACCGGCCCTCCGCCTCCTGGCGGCAGGCCACAGACCGCGCGTTCACGCTGATCGGCGACGGTCGCTACGAGGACGCGGGCGCGTTGCTGACACGTGCCGCCGATCTTGAACCCTGGCTGTCCGAGTCCTGGTTCAACCTCGCCCTCCTGCACAAGTTCCGGCACGACTGGGAGCAGGCCCGCACGACTGGGAGCAGGCCCGGGCGGCCGGGCTCCGCGCGGTCGCGCTGCTGGAGCGGGAGGCCGGCGCGCCCGACTGGTGGAACGTGGGCATCGCGGCCACCGCCCTCCAGGACTGGCCGCTGGCCCGGCGGGCCTGGCAGGCGTACGGGCTGCGGGTGCCGGGCGGGGTCACCGCGGCGGGCGAACCGGCCGGGATGGACCTCGGCAGCGCGGCCGTACGGCTCTCTCCCGAGGGCGAGGCCGAGGTGGTGTGGGGGCGGCGGCTGGATCCGGCGCGGATCGAGGTGCTGTCCATTCCGCTTCCCTCGTCCGGGCGACGCTGGGGTGAGGTCGTCCTGCACGACGGGGTGCCGCACGGCGAGCGGACGACCGCGGCCGGGCACTCCTACCCGGTCTTCGACGAGATCGAGCTGTGGGCGCCGTCGCCCGTGCCCACGTGGGTGGTGCTGCTCGAAGCTGCCGCCGAGGCCGACCGGGATGCGCTGGAGCAGTTGGCGGCGGACGCCGGGTTCGCGGCGGAGGACTGGTCGTCCTCGGTGCGGTTGCTGTGCCGGATGTGTTCGGAGTCGCGGATGCCGTCCGACGAGGGTGACGGGGAGCATCTCGATCCGCACGATCACAGTGAGCCGGGGCATCCTGGGCCGCTGGGGCATCGGACGGATGGGCAGCTGTGGGTGCCGGAGCGGGAGTGTGGGCTTGCGGCCCCCGCGTCGCTCGTGAGGGGGCTGTTGGACGGGTGGGTTGCCGACAGCCCGGATTCGAGGGACTGGCGGGATTTGGAAGAGGTCTGCTGAGGCCGGTGGGTCGCTGCGGGTCCGTTGTGGCTGGTCGCGCAGTTCCCCGCGCCCTGAAAGACAGGGCGTTGTCGCTGGTCGCGCCCGCGCGGCGGAGCCGCACATATGCACAGCCCCGCGCCCCTGAACGAACTCCACGTACCCTGTATCAGCAACTCACCCCCCTTGGTTTTCAGGAAGGCGTTCGTCGGCATGGCGCAGCAGGACACCGATCAGCAGCACGTGGGCGTGCTTCCCGTGGACGACGAGGGGTTTGTCGTCGACACCGAGGGGACCGAGGAGCGTGAGGCGGCCTGGCGGGAGCGGGGGACCTCGCGGGCGATCACGGTCGTCGGGAATCCGGTGCTGCACAAGGAGTGCGCGGACGTCACCGAGTTCGGCGCGGAGCTGGAGACGCTGGTGGCGGACATGTTCGCCTCGCAGCGCACCGCCGAGGGTGTCGGCCTCGCCGCCAACCAGATCGGCGTGAGCCTGAAGGTCTTCGTCTACGACTGCCAGGACGACGAGGGCAAGCGGCACGTCGGTGTCGTCTGCAATCCCAAGCTGGTCGATCTGCCCGCCGACAAGCGGCACCTGGACGAGAGCAACGAGGGGTGTCTGTCCGTGCCGACCGCGTATGCGCCGCTCGCGCGGCCCGACTACGCCGAGGTGACCGGGCAGGACGAGCGCGGCAACCCGATCAAGGTCCGCGGCACCGGCTACTTCGCCCGGTGTCTGCAGCACGAGACCGACCACCTCTACGGCTACCTCTACATCGACCGGCTCTCCAAGCGCGACCGCAAGGACGCGCTGCGGCAGATGGCCGAGAACGAGCCCCGCTACGCCGTGGTCGCCAACGACTGAGCCCCGGCGAGTCCCAGGGAGTCCCAGGGACGATCACAACCCCCTTACGTACGGCGTCTGTTCAGGTGCACCTCCCTGACCAGGCGCCGTTCGCATGTCCGTCGCACATTCGATCGTTTCTGCTCTTGTAGTGATCCAGAATCAGTCACACAAGGATGGATTCTCGGCACTTGGGGGTAGTGAAGGGAGCAAATCCGTTCCCAGAACGGTCAGTTGTGGTGCTGAATGGGAAGTGCGGGGATACGCAACGGCGCACGCCCGGCACAGCGGGAGGGGCGTGTGCAACTGGCTGCTGAGAGGGGTTTGTTCGTGCCTGCTTTCTCGTACAGCACCACAACGGCATCGACGTCGGCAGCGACGGCGATCGCGGTTCCACCATCGCTCTCTCTCCCGGTGATCGAGGCGGCGTTTCCCCGGCGACTGCATCCGTATTGGCCGAGGCTCCAGGAGAAGACACGCGTCTGGCTGCTGGAAAAGCGTCTGATGCCGGCGGACAAGGTACGCGAATATGCCGACGGTCTTTGCTACACGGACTTGATGGCCGGGTACTACTTGGGCGCACCGGACGAGGTGCTCCAGGCGATAGCGGACTACAGCGCGTGGTTCTTCGTCTGGGACGACCGCCATGACCGGGACATCGTGTACGGCCGGCCCGACGCCTGGCGGCGGCTGCGGTTCCGCTTGCACGCGGCGCTGGACTCACCACGCCACCACCTGCTTCACCCGGATCCCCTGGTCGCCGGGTTCGCCGACAGCGTGTTGCGGATCTACTCGTTCCTCCCGGCCACCTGGAACGCGCGGTTCGCCCGGCACTTCCACGCCGTGATCGAGGCCTACGACCGGGAATTCCGCAATCGCTCCGAGGGGATCATTCCCACGGTCGAGGAATATCTCGCACTGCGCCGGCTCACCTTCGCGCACTGGATCTGGACGGATCTGCTGGAGACGAGCGCGGACTGTGAACTCCCGGACGCGGTGAGGAAACACCCGGGATTTCGGCGGGCGGCACTGCTCAGCCAGGAATTCGCCGCCTGGTACAACGACCTCTGCTCGCTGCCCAAGGAAATCGCGGGCGACGAGGTCCACAATCTCGGAATCAGCCTCATCAAACACGAGGGGCTGACTCTTGAGGAAGCGGTCGCCGAAATAAGGCGCCGCGTCGAGGAATGCATCGCCGATTTCCTCGTCGCGGAACAGGAGACCTTACGGCTCGCCGACCGCCTCGACGACGGCACCGTACGCGGAATGGAATTGAGCGCCGCCGTGCGGTCCTGTCTCGGCAATATGCGGAACTGGTTCAGTTCCGTCTACTGGTTCCACCACGAGTCCGGCCGTTACATGGTCGACAGCTGGGACGACCGGTCCACACCCCCGTACGTCAACAACGAAGCGGCAGGTGAGAAATGACCGTCGAGTCTGTGAAGCCCGCGCCCCCCGAGGCGCCGGAACCGCTGGAGCCGCCCGTCGCGGGCGGCGGAGTCCCGCTGCTCGGCCACGGCTGGAAACTGGTCCGCGACCCGCTGGCCTTCATGGCCCGGCTGCGCGACCACGGTGACGTCGTACGACTTCGCCTCGGCCCCAAGACGGTGTACGCCGTCACCGCGCCGGCCCTCACCGGGGCGGTCGCGCTGAGCCCCGACTACATCATCGCGGGCCCGCTGTGGGAGTCCCTGGAGGGACTGCTCGGCAAGGAGGGGGTGGCCACCGCCAACGGACCCACCCACCGGCGCCAACGGCGCATCATCCAGCCCGCGTTCCGGCTCGACGCGATACCCGGCTACGGGCCGATCATCGAGGAGGAGGTGCACGCCCTCACCGAGCGCTGGCAGCACGGCGGGACGATCGACTGCACCTCCGAGGCCTTCCGGGTCGCCGTGCGGATCGCGGCCCGCTGTCTGCTGCGCGGCGACTTCATGGACGAGCGCGCCGAGCGGCTGTGCGCCGCCCTCGCCACCGTCTTCCGGGGCATGTACCGGCGGATGGTCGTCCCGGCCGGACCGCTCTACCGGCTGCCCCTTCCGGCCAACCGCGAATTCGACCGGGCGCTGGCCGATTTGCATCTCCTCGTCGACGAGATCGTCGCCGAACGCCGGGCATCTGGTCAAAAGCCGGACGATTTGCTGACAGCGCTGCTGGAGGCGACCGACGAGAATGGCGAGCCGATCGGGGAACAGGAGATCCACGACCAGGTCGTCGCGATCCTCACCCCCGGAAGTGAAACCGTGGCGTCCACGATCATGTCGCTGCTCCAAGTCCTGACCGAGCACCCGGAACACACCGACAAGGTATGTGCGGAAGTTGAATCCGTGACGGGCGGACGCCCGGTGGCATTCGACGACGTCCGCGCGCTCACCCACACCAACAATGTCCTCGTCGAGACACTGCGCCTGTGGCCCGCCGTATGGATATTGACGCGGCGGGCGGTCACCGACACCGAACTGGGCGGCTATCGGATTCCGGCCGGGGCCGACATCATCTACAGCCCCTACGCGATCCAGCGCGACCCGCGGTCGTATGCGCACAACCTGGAGTTCGACCCCGACCGCTGGCTTCCGGAACGGTCCAAGGACGTACCGAAGTTCGCCATGAGCCCGTTCAACGTGGGCAACCGGAAGTGTCCCAGCGACCACTTCTCGATGGCCCTGCTGAGCCTGTTCACGGCGGCGGTGGCGGCGAAGTACCGCTTCGAGCTGGTGTCCGGCTCCTACGACACCACCCGCGTCGGCATCACCCTCCATCCGCACCGGCTGATGCTCAGGCCGATCCCCAGGTGAGACGAGAGGCGTGCGTTCAGGCGGCTTCCGGGCCCCTGAACGTGCGCCGGTAGGCGTTCGGGGTGGTGCCCAGGGCGCGGACGAACTGGTGGCGCAGCGCCGGCGCGGTGCCGAAGCCGGTGCGCCAGGCGATCGCGTCCATCGTCTCGTCCGTCCCCTCCAGCAACTGCTGCGCCAGCAGCACCCGTTGACGCAGGATCCAGCGGTACGGCGTGGTCCCGGTCTCCTGCTGGAAGCGGCGGGCGAAGGTCCGCGGTGACATGTGGGCGCGGGCGGCGAGCTGTTCGACGGTGACCTCCTGGTCGAGGTGCTCCGCCATCCACACCAGCACCTCGCCCACCGTGTCGCACTGCGAGCGCGGCAACGGCCGCTCGATGTACTGGGCCTGCCCGCCGTCGCGGTGCGGCGGTACGACCATCCGCCGGGCGATGGCGTTGGCGACCTCGGGCCCCTGCTCCGTGCGCACGATGTGCAGACAGGCGTCGATACCGGCCGCGGTGCCCGCCGAGGTGATCACCGGGCCCGCGTCGACGTACAGCACGTCCGGCTCCACGACGATCTTCGGATACCGCCGGGCCAGCAGCTCGGCGTGATGCCAGTGCACCGCGCACCGCCGCCCGTCCAGCAGCCCGGCGGCGGCCAGCACGAACACCCCCGAGCAGACGCTGAGCACCCGGGCACCCCGGTCCACGGCCCGCCGCAGCGCGTCGAGCAGCTCCTCCGGATACTCCCGCGCCGCGTAGGTCGCACCCGCCGGTACGGCGATCAGGTCCGCGCTCTCCAGCCGCTCGAGCCCGTGCTGGACCGCCAGCGAGAAGCCCGCGTGGGTGGCGAGCGTCGGCCCCTCGGCCGAGGCGACCGCGAAGTCGTAGACCGGCAGACCCTCGTCGCTGCGATCGAGGCCGAACACCTCGCAGACGACGCCGAGTTCGAAGGGATGGACTCCGTCGAGCAGGACCACGGCCACGTTTTTCAGCATGCTGTTAGTGTGCGCCGGATCTGGCAGTAAATCGAGGGTGTACGGCAGTACTGCCACTCACGGTAAGGAGCGTAAGTCGCGACACTGGTGTCTATGAACGCAGCCATGGACAACCTCATCGCCCTACTGACCGTCCTCGGCATCCTCGTCGCCGTGGCCTTCCCGTCGCTGCTCGGCATCGCGCACGAGCGGCGCATCGACCGTCAGATCCGGACCGCCCACCGGATCATGACGTCGTCACCACGACGGTGACCGACCACTCCTGAATGCCCTTGCAGGAGATCTTGTGCGGAGCGGTCGCACACAGCGGCCGGGACGACGTGAGCTTCACGGTCCCGGCCGAGACCGCCTTGAACGCGTTGCTCGCGTCGCCGGGCCGGATCAGGATCCCGCTGTTGGTGGCCTCCAGGCCGCTGCCCGCGGTCTTGACCTGGGCCCACGGCCGGGACGCCGTCCCGTCCAGCAGGATCCGGACCGTGCTGCCGGTCGTCAGACAGAACGTGCCATTGTCGTCGGTGGAGGCGAGCGTCTCCTTCGACGTACAGGCCGACCTGCTCTTGCTCGGTGTGGGGGACGAGGACGGCGACACGCTGTTGCTGCCGGTGTCGGACTTCGTGCCGCCGCAGCCCGTGAGGGCGAGTGCCAGGGCGGCTACGGCGAGGGACGGAGCGAGGATGGATCGGCGCATGGGGGGCCTCCTTGCTCCTTTGACGTGTCACGGACGCATCCGGATCCGCCGTGAGAAGTGAAGTATTCGTGGACATGACAGAGCCCCGGCCGCTGCGAGACGGCCGGGGCTCAGCTCATGAGGAGGTCAGCTGGTCGTCACGGCGGTGTCGTCGAGAACGAAGCTGGTCTGGAGCGAGGAGTCCTCGACCCCGCTGAACTTCAGCGTGACCGTGGTACCGGCGAAGGCCGACAGGCTGAAGGACTTCGCAACATAACCGGTGGCCGCGTTGAGGTTGGAGTACGTGGCCAGGGTGGTCGATCCGGCGGTGACCGTCAGCTTGTCGTACGCCGTGCTGGTGGTGGTCTCCGCGGTGTCGACGTGCAGGTAGAAGGTGAAGGTCGTGCCGGTGCAGCCGCTCGGGATCGTCACCGACTGGGACAGCGTGTCGGTGTGGGTCGAGCCGTAGCCGTCGAGCCAGGCCTTGTAGGAGCCGGTGCGGGCGGCCTCACTGCTGGAGTTGGTGATGACACCGCTGCTCGCGGTCCAGGTGGTGTTGCCCGACTCGAAGCCCGGGTTGCCGAGCAGCTGGGTCGAGGTGCAGGAACCGCCGCCGGAGGTGCTGACCGTCCAGGTGAAGGAGGCCGAGCCGGAGGCGCCGGTGGAGTCGGTCGCGGTCACCGTCACGGCGTAGGTGCCGGCGGTGGACGCGGTGCCGGAGATCAGCCCGGTCGAGCTGCTGATCGACAGACCGGTCGGCAGTCCGCTCGCGCTGTAGGTGAGGGTCGCGCTCGCGCTGTCGGTGGCCGAGATCTGGAGGCTGGCCGTGGAACCGGTCGCGGTGGACTGGCTGCCCGGGTTGGTGACGGTCACCGTGTTGCCGGTCGTGGTGCCGGCGGTGAAGGCGGCGGTGCCGTCCGGGGTGCCCCAGCCGGTCGGGCCGTCGTAGCCGGTGCCCGCGGTGCAGAAGTAACTCGTCGAGCAGGAGCCGTTGTTGCCGCTCGTGACGTCGTACAGGTTGCTGGTGTGGGAGTAGGGGTACTTCGCCGGGTAGTCACTGGAACTGGGGGTGCCGGCCAGCGCGTAGACGCCCGCGATGATCGGGGAGGAGGCGCTGGTGCCGCCGTAGACCGCCCAGCCGGAGCCGCCGTAGGTGTCGTAGACGGCCACGCCGGTGGCGGGGTCGGCGACGGCGGAGACGTCGGCCTCCATGCGCTTGGTGCAGCCCGTGTCGGTCTGCCAGCTCGGCTTCGCGTCGTAGGCGGAGCAGCCGGAGCCGGTGCCCTCGGTGGAGCTGGTCTTCCAGACGGACTCGGTCCAGCCGCGGGTGTTGGAGGAGGTGGACAGGGCCGTGCCGCCGACTGCGGTCACGTACTGGGAGGTTGCCGGGTACTCGGCGCCGTAGGCCTCGTCACCGGAGGAGACGGTGATCGCGACACCCGGGTGCTTGAAGTACGAGGTGTCCTCGGAGGTCTGCGAGGAGGACTCGGAGCCGCCCCAGCTGTTGGAGACGAACTTCGCGCCCAGGGCGACGGCCTCGTTCTCGGCGGTGCCGAGGTCGGAGTCGGTGGCCGAACTGGCCTCCACCAGAATGATGTTGCAGTTCGGGCAGACCGCGCTGACCATGTCGATGTCGAGCGCTTCCTCGCCCGCCCAGCCGGTGTCGTTCGTCGGCAGGGAGGTGGTCGAGCCGGTCTGGCTGACCTGCTTGAAGCAGCCGCTGGCCACCGTGCAGGCCGACAGGCCGAAGTTCGAGCGGTAAGTGGCCAGGTCGGAGGCCGCGTTGGGGTCGTTGTACGCGTCGACCACCGCGACCGTCAGGCCGGAACCGCCGGTCGAGGGCAGCGCGTACGCGCTGTGCAGGTTGGCCGGGCTGAGGCCGGAGACCGCGGCGGCGGCGTCCGGGTGCACGGCGGCGGCGAGCTGCTGCTTGATGTCGGTGCGCCGCTGGGCGAAACAGGCCGCCGAACCGGGGGCCGCCTTCGCGCACAGGTGCTCGGTCGGCACCTTCTGCCCGGCCTTGCCGGTCGAGTGGACGGCCTGGGCCGCGGGGGCGGTCAGGGCCTTGGCGTTCTGGGTGACCTTGGAGACCTGGGCGGACTGGGTGGTGGCGTGGGGGACGGTCTGCGCACCGGCGGGCGTAGCGGCCACCAGGCCGAAGACGCTCAGGGCGAGGGCGGGTACGGCGGCGCTCAGTAGTCTTCGCAGGCTTCGTCTGGGCTTCTCACGCATGGGGGTACTGCCTCCGTCGAGTCGATTGGAGTGGGGTTCCTCGGCGTGGTGGCAGGCCTGTGACGCGCGTAGCGGCGGCGTTGAACGTCGTCATGGGCATGACACTTGGAACGTTCTGTGATGCCGTTGTGCATGACATGGACAGGACGGGCAGAACGTAGCCGGGGCGGCACGACCGCGAACAGATACCCCTCAAGAACTTTGCCGCCCCATAGAAACTCCATGGACGGCCCATGGAAGCTCCATGGGCCGTCCGCGAAGTAAGAGGCAGATAAGCGGAGTTAGAAGTCCTCGTCCAGGTCGACCGTGCCCTCCACGGCCACCTGGTACGCCGACGGGCGGCGCTCGAAGAAGTTGGTCAGCTCCTGCACACCCTGCAACTCCATGAAGGAGAAGGGGTTCTCGGACCCGTACACCGGGGCGAAGCCCAGCCGCTGGAGGCGCTGGTCGGCGACGCACTCCAGGTACTGGCGCATCGAGTCGGTGTTCATGCCCGGCAGGCCCTCACCGCACAGGTCGCGCCCGAACTGCAGCTCCGCCTCGACGGCTTCGCGCAGCATGTCGGTCACCTCCTGCTGGAGCTGGTCGTCGAACAGCTCCGGCTCCTCCTTGCGGACGGTGTCGACCACCTCGAACGCGAAGGACATGTGCATCGTCTCGTCGCGGAACACCCAGTTGGTGCCGGTGGCCAGACCGTGCAGGAGACCCCGGCTGCGGAACCAGTAGACGTACGCGAACGCGCCGTAGAAGAACAGGCCCTCGATGCACGCGGCGAAGCAGATCAGGTTGAGGAGGAAGCGGCGGCGGTCGGCCTGGGTCTGGAGGCTGTCCAGCTTCTCGACCTCGTTGATCCACTTGAAGCAGAACTCGGCCTTCTCGCGGATGGAGGGGATGTTCTCCACCGCGTCGAAGGCGGCCGCCCTGTCCTCCGGGTCCGGGAGGTAGGTGTCGAGCAGCGTCAGATAGAACTGGACGTGCACGGCCTCCTCGAAGAGCTGACGGCTCAAGTACAGCCGCGCCTCGGGGGAGTTGATGTGCTTGTACAGCGTCAGCACGAGGTTGTTCGCCACGATCGAGTCGCCCGTCGCGAAGAACGCGACCAGCCGCCCGATCATGTGCTGCTCGCCCGGCGTCAGCTTCGCGAGGTCGGCGACGTCCGAGTGGAGGTCGACCTCCTCGACGGTCCAGGTGTTCTTGATCGCGTCCCGGTAGCGCTCGTAGAAGTCCGGGTAGCGCATGGGGCGGAGGGTCAGCTCGAAGCCCGGGTCGAGAAGGTTCTTGGCAGTCATATCTGTCGGCGCGAAGCGCTGTCCTTCAGGGGCGGTGGTCGGGCGACGGGTGGGCATTACTGGCAGGCCTCGCAGGACTCGGGGTTTTCCAGGGAGCAGGCGACCGCGTCTTCGTCGGGCGTCAACTGCTGTACGGGGACGGTGGGTTGGGCCTGGGCCGCGCGGGCGATGCGGGTCGCCGGGCGGGAGCGCAGGTAGTACGTCGTCTTCAGGCCCTGCTTCCAGGCGTACGCGTACATCGAGGAGAGCTTGCCGATCGTCGGCGTCTCCAGGAACAGGTTCAGGGACTGGGACTGGTCCAGGAACGGGGTGCGGGCGGCGGCCATGTCGATCAGGCCGCGCTGCGGGATCTCCCAGGCCGTGCGGTACAGGGCACGGACCTCGGCCGGGATCCAACTGAACGCCTGCACCGAGCCGTTGGCGTCCCGCAGCGCCTCCCGGGTGCGGGCGTCCCACACGCCGAGCTGCTTCAGCTCGTTCACCAGGTACGAGTTGACCTGGAGGAACTCGCCGGACAGCGTCTCGCGCTTGAAGAGGTTCGAGACCTGCGGCTCGATGCACTCGTAGACACCCGCGATGGACGCGATGGTGGCGGTGGGCGCGATCGCCAGCAACAGGCTGTTGCGCATGCCGACTTGGGCGATACGTTCCCGCAGCGCGGCCCAGCGCTCCGGCCAGGTGAGTTCCACGTCGTAGTGGTCGGGGTGCAGAACGCCCCGGGCCGTACGGGTCTTCTCCCAGGCCGGCAGCGGGCCGTTGCGCTCGGCGAGGTCGGCGGAGGCCTCGTACGCGGCGAGCATGATGCGCTCGGCGATCCGGGTCGAAAGGGCCTGCGCCTGGGGGGAGTCGAAGGGGACGCGGAGTTTGAAGAACACGTCCTGGAGGCCCATCGCGCCCAGACCGACCGGGCGCCAGCGGGCGTTGGAACGGCCCGCCTGCTCGGTCGGGTAGAAGTTGATGTCCACGACCCGGTCGAGGAAGGTGACGGCGGTGCGGACGGTCTCGTCCAGCCGCTCCCAGTCGATGTCACCCTCGACCACGAACGCGCCCAGATTCACCGAGCCCAGATTGCAGACCGCCGTCTCGCCGTCGTCCGTGACCTCCAGGATCTCCGTGCAGAGGTTCGAGGAGTGGACGGTGTGGCCCGGCTCGGCCGTCTGGTTGGCGGTGCGGTTGGCCGCGTCCTTGAAGGTCATCCAGCCGTTGCCGGTCTGCGCGAGGGTGCGCATCATGCGGCCGTAGAGGTCGCGGGCCGGGATGGTCTTCTTCGCGAGGCCCGCTGCCTCGGCCTTGCGGTAGGCCGCGTCGAACTCGTCGCCCCACAGGTCGACCAGCTCGGGCACGTCGGCCGGCGAGAACAGCGACCAGGTGCCGTCCTCGTTCACCCGGCGCATGAACTCGTCCGGGATCCAGTGCGCCAGGTTCAGGTTGTGCGTACGGCGGGCGTCCTCACCGGTGTTGTCCCGCAGCTCCAGGAACTCCTCGATGTCGGAGTGCCAGGTCTCCAGGTACACCGCGGCGGCACCCTTGCGCCGCCCGCCCTGGTTCACCGCGGCGACCGAGGCGTCCAGCGTCTTCAGGAACGGGACGATGCCGTTGGAGTGCCCGTTCGTGCCCCGGATCAGCGAACCGCGGCTGCGGATACGGGAGTACGAGAGTCCGATGCCACCCGCGTGCTTCGAGAGGCGGGCGACCTGGTGGTAGCGGTCGTAGATGGAGTCCAGCTCGTCCAGCGGGGAGTCGAGGAGGTAGCAGGACGACATCTGTGGGTGCCGGGTGCCGGAGTTGAAGAGGGTGGGGGAGGAGGGGAGGTAGTCGAGGCGGCTCATCAGGCGGTAGAGCGCGGCTACTTCGTCCAGGGCGCGGGTGCTGTCGTCCTCCGCGAGACCGGCCGCCACGCGCAGCATGAAGTGCTGGGGCGTCTCGATGACCTTGCGGGTGATCGGGTGCCGGAGGAGGTAGCGGCTGTGGAGTGTGCGTAGGCCGAAGTAGCCGAAGCGGTCGTCGCCCTCGGTGTCGATCAGCGCGTCGAGGCGGGCCGCGTGGAGGGTCACGAAGTCGGCGGTGCGGTCCGCGATCAGGCCCTCGCGGTGGCCCACGGCGACGGACTCGGTGAACGTCGTGACGCCCTGGGAGGCGGCCTCGGCGGCGATATTGATCGTCAACAACCGGGCGGCGAGACGGGAGTAGACCGGGTCCTCGGAGATGAGGCCGGCGGCGGCCTCCGTGGCCAGTTCGCGCAGTTCCGTCTCGTCCGCGTGCGCGGACCGGCCGCGCAACGTGGCGGCGGCGACCCGGCCGGGGTCGGCGTCGGGAAGGTCGGCGGTCAGCTCGGTCAGGGTCCGCAGGATCGCGGCACCGGGACCGTCGGCTCCGGGAACGGTGGTTCCCGGCATGTCGGTTCCGGTCGCGATCGCCTCGTTCGCCTGGATCGCTGATGCCGGCTCTGCTGGCGCGATGGTCACGGTGGGGCTCTCCCTCGCTCGGCACGGGGCCTTGCGGAGGGCAGGCGGCAGCTCACGAGCGCACGGGGCGTCGCGTCCACCGGCCCACTCCACGAGGCCCGGACGTCATGCGCCCTGACCGGGTGGCCGGGCGCGCCGTCGGCAGGTCCTCGGACTGACCAGGCGTGCATATGCACGCAAGTACACCGTTGCGGGACAGTTCCGGATTCGCACCGGATTCCCCTGCGGCGACAGCGAGCATGAGCATACATCTTGTGCCGGGCTGTCGTGGCACCCCCAGATGTTGTGTCGCGGCTGTTTCAGAGCGTCAACTTGTAAGTGAGGAGAGTGATCTCGTCCAGCTCCGGCAGGGGGTTCCAGTCGCGCTCCGGGGTGCGGGTGAAACCGAGGCGTTCGTAGATGCGGTGGGCGGCACGCATGGTGCGCTGGGTCGACAGGACGATGGCCGTGCAGCCCGCGGTGGCCCGTGCGCGGTCGATGCAGGCGCGGACGAGGGCCTCGCCGGCGCCCTTGCCGCGGGCCTCGCGGGCGATCGCCAGCATGCGGATCTCGGCCTCGCCTTGTCGCGCGATGTCTGCCATGGGGCCGCCGGACGGGACGAAGGTCACTCCGCCGAGGAGGTGGTCGTTCTCGACGGCTACGAGGACGTCCGCTGCGGCGGCTCGTTTCGCTACGGCTCTCAACTCGCCCAGGTATTCGTCGCTTTCGCCGAAGTCGAGGAGGCCGTCCTGTAGGTACGCCTGGGCTGTGATCTCGCCTAGGTCTTCGTATTCGGTGGGGTCTGCTGGGCGGATGAGGATGTTCATGGGGATGAGTGTGTACGACAACGGGCCGCCGTTTTTCTTGCTGTCGGCGGCCCGCTGCGGGTTCGTTGTGGCTGGGCGCACAGTTCGCCGCGCCCCTGGGTGGGGTTAGTGAGCGGCGCCGGCAGTCGCCGGAGGCAGCTCCACCTCCACCCCCGGGTCGCCCGCGTCCGCCGTGTAGTCCGCCGGGCTTGTCTCGTCCACGCCCTCCGGGGCCTTCGCCGCCTTCAGGATGAACGTCAGGACCACCGTCACCGCCACGTTCAGGACGAACGCCGTCAGACCGATGTAGCCGATCTCGCCGATCCCCGGGATCTCCTTGGACGAGCCGCCGAAGTGGTCCTGGGTCGGAGAGGCGACGCCGTAGGCCGCGAGGGTGCCGTAGAGCATGCCCACCGCCCAGCCCGCCAGGAGGGCCCAGCGGTGGAACCAGCGGGTGAAGAGGCCGCCCACCAGGGACGGGAAGGTCTGGAGGATCCAGATGCCGCCCAGGAGCTGGAAGTTGATGGCCACTGTCTTGTCCATCGTCAGGACGAAGGCCAGGGCGCCGACCTTCACCAGGAGGGAGACCAGTTTGGAGACCTTGGTCTCCTGGGCCGGGGTCGCGGCCGGGTTGATGAAGTCCTTGTAGATGTTGCGGGTGAAGAGGTTCGCCGCCGCGATGGACATGATGGCGGCGGGGACGAGCGCTCCGATGCCGATCGCCGCGAAGGCCACGCCCGCGAACCAGTCCGGGAACATGTTCTCGAAGAGCTGCGGGATGGCGAGTTGGCCGTTGGTGACCTTGACGCCCGCCGCGATCGCCATGAAGCCGAGCAGCGCCAGCAGGCCCAGCATCAGTGAATACAGCGGCAGGATCGTGGTGTTGCGGCGGATCACGTTGCGGCTCTTGGAGGAGAGCGTCGCCGTGATCGAGTGGGGGTACATGAAGAGGGCGAGTGCCGAGCCCAACGCCAGCGTGGCGTACGTCCATTGGCCGGCCGGGGCGGGGACGAGTCCGCCCGCTCCCGCCGCCTTGAACTTGGCTCCCGCCGCGCTGAAGATGTCGTCGAAGCCGCCGAGCTTGATCGGGATGTAGATGATCGCCACGGTGATGACGATGTAGATCAGGCCGTCCTTCACGAACGCGATCAGCGCGGGGGCGCGCAGGCCGGACGAGTAGGTGTACGCGGCCAGCACGGCGAACGCGATCAGCAGCGGCAGATCCTTCACGAACCAGTTGGAGTTGGCGCTGCCGCCCACGCCCATGACGTCCAACACGGCCTGGATGCCGACCAGTTGGAGCGCGATGTACGGCATCGTCGCGAGGATGCCGGTGACCGCCACCGCCAGCGAGAGGCTCTTGGAGCCGAAGCGGCCGCGCACGAAGTCGGACGTCGTCACGTATCCGTGCTTGTGCGACACCGACCAGAGGCGGGGCAGGAACGTGAAGATCAGGGGGTACACCAGGATCGTGTACGGCACCGCGAAGAAGCCGGCCGCGCCCGCCGCGTAGACCGCCGCGGGGACGGCGACGAACGTGTACGCGGTGTAGAGGTCGCCGCCGAGCAGGAACCAGGTGACCCAGGTGCCGAACGACCGTCCGCCCAGGCCCCATTCGTCGAGGCTGTGCTCGTTGTCGGCCCGGCGCCAGCGCGCGGCCAGGAAGCCCAGGACCGTGACGGCCAGGAAGAAGAAGATGAAGACGCCGAGAGCGACGCCGTTCACGCCGTCGTTCACCGGTTACCTCCATGACGGGCGCGCTGGTCGCGCTGCCAGAGCTTGTAGGCGGTCATGGTCAGCGCCGTCGAGATCAGCACCCACAGCATCTGGTACCAGTAGAAGAACGGGATGCCGATGAACGCGGGGTCCGTCTTGGCGTAGGAGCCGACCCAGAGCAGTGCCACGAAGGGTGCGAACAGGCACACCGCGATGACGACGCGGACCGGGGTCACCACCGGTGCGGTCACTTCGGGCGGAACTTCAGGCACATCTGACATTTCGCGGCTCCCGTCCCCTCACTGATCACCTGTGTAACGCGCAGGCAATGTAGGTCACGGCATCACGCGAGCGAAAGACCCCGTCCGCATATCGTCATGTCGATTTAGTGAAACCCTGACATCGGTGTCAAAAGCAGGGGTCCGGCATGGGTCAGCAGCAGCGGAAACCCTGCCTCGGGTCGGCTTCCTGACGGTCCGTCCGCATGCGTTCGAAGTCGCGCCGGCTCGGGACCTCCGCGTCCGGATGGTCCCGGCGTACGTGTGCGACGTACCGGTCGTAGGCCGATTCATCGGTCAACTCCCGGACGTACCAGCGCACTCCGCTAGTCGCCCGCCTGAGCACCGACCACATCACGTGCCGCCTCCTCCTTCTCCTCCCGGGTCGGGATCAGCCCGGCCGGTGCCACGATCTTCGACTCGACGTACGGCGTCTCGCTCAGCGTGGAGAGCGCCGGGCGGCGGATGTGCCGAACGCAGATCCGAAGGGCGTCCGCGATCACGACCACGACCAGCACCGCGAGAATGGCCGAAAGCACTCCGTCCACCGTGGAGTTGGTGACGACGGTGTGCATGTCGTCCATCGACTTGGCGGGTGGCAGTACCTTGCCCGCGTCGATCGCGTCCTGGAACACGGACCGTTGCTTGAAGAAGCCGACCTTGGGGTCGCTGGAGAACACCTTCTGCCAGCTCGCGGTCAGTGTGACCGTGGCGTCCCAGGCGAGTGGAATCCCGGTGATCCAGGCCCACTTGAGGCGGCCGGACTTCACCAGGAGGGTGGTGCAGACGGCCAGGGCGACGGCGGCGAGCAGCTGGTTGGAGATGCCGAAGATCGGGAAGAGCTGGTTGATCCCGCCGAGGGGTTCGTGGACGCCGACCCAGAGGAAGTAGCCCCACAGCGCGCACACGATCGCGCTGGTGAGGGCCAGGCCCGGCTTCCAACTCACGTTCTTGAACGGGCGGTAGAGGTTGCCCAGCATGTCCTGGAGCATGAACCGGCCCACCCGGGTGCCCGCGTCCAGTGCGGTCAGGATGAACAGTGCCTCGAACATGATCGCGAAGTGGTACCAGAAGGCGCGCAGACTCCCGCCGGTGACCTTGGCGAAGATCTCCGAGACACCGACCGCGAGGGTGGGAGCGCCGCCGGTGCGGGAGAGCAGGCTGGCCTCGTCGACGTTCTTCGCGGCCTGCGCGAGGTCGGCGGGGGAGATGTGATAGCCCCAACCGGTCACCACCTGCGAGGCGTTCTGCACGGTCGTGCCGATCGCGCCCGCCGGTGCGTTCATCGCGAAGTACAGGCCGGGGTCGATGATGCTCGCGGCGACCAGCGCCATGATCGCGACCGACGACTCCATCAGCATGGAGCCGTAGCCGATCATCCGGATCTGCGTCTCCTTCTGGATCATCTTCGGCGTCGTACCGCTCGATATGAGCGAGTGGAAGCCGGACAGCGCCCCGCAGGCGATCGTGATGAAGACGAAGGGGAAGAGGGAACCGGCGAACACCGGGCCGTTGCCGTGCTTCGCGAACTCGGTGACGGCGGGCATCTTCAGGTCGGGCAGGGCGACGACGACCCCGATCGCCAGCAGGGCGATGGTGCCGATCTTCATGAAGGTGGAGAGGTAGTCGCGCGGCGCGAGCAGGGTCCAGACGGGGAGGATCGAGGCGATGAAGCCGTACGCCACCAGCCAGATGACCAGCGTCGAGGGCGCGAGCGTGAAGGTGCCGGCCCAGGACGACTCGGCGACCCAGCGGCCCGCGACCAGGGCGAGCAGCAGCAGGGCCACACCGATCAGGGAGACCTCGGAGACGCGGCCGGGGCGGAGTACCCGTAGATAGAAGCCCATCAGCAGGGCGATCGGGATCGTCATGCCGATGGAGAAGGTGCCCCAGGGGGAGGAGGCCAGCGCGTTCACGACGACCAGGGCCAGCACACCGAGCAGAATGATCATGATGGCGAAGGTGGCGAGCAGCGCGGCGGCGCCGCCGAAGGGGCCTATCTCCTCGCGGGCCATCTGCCCAAGTGACCTGCCGTCGCGCCGGGTCGAGAAGAACAGCACCACCATGTCCTGGACCGCGCCCGCGAAGATGACGCCGACGATGATCCAGATCGTGCCGGGCAAGTAGCCCATCTGCGCGGCCAGTACGGGTCCGACGAGCGGTCCGGCGCCGGCGATCGCGGCGAAGTGGTGGCCCAGCAGGACGCGGCGGTCGGTGGGGTGGTAGTCGATGCCGTTGTCGAGGCGTTCGGCCGGGGTGGCCCGGGTCGCGTCGACCTTCAGGATCTTGTACGCGATGAACCTGGCGTAGAAGCGGTAGGCGATGGCGTACGAGCCGAGTGCGGCGGCGACCATCCAGGCGGCCGACACGTTCTCGCCCCGCGCCAGCGCGAGGACGGACCAGCCCGCCGCGGCGACGAGCGCGACGAGGGTCCAGACGACGATGGTTCGGACGTTCGCGGTACGCACCGGGTTGTCCTCCCGTCCATGCGGCGACGGGAGGAACGTAGAGCAACCCGGGTAACTCCGTAAGTCCCCTAGTTCTGTGGGCGCTTGAGTCGCGCCACGGACTAGTCCTGCGGGCGCTTGAGGCGGGCCACGAACTTGTAGCGGTCCCCCCGGTACACCGACCGCACCCACTCCACCGGCTTGCCCTCCTTGTCGAGGGAGTGGCGGGAGAGCATCAGCATCGGGAGGCCGACGTCGGTGCTGAGCAGGCCGGCCTCGCGCGGGGTGGCCAGCGAGGTCTCGATGGTCTCCTCGGCCTCGGCGAGATGGACGTCGTAGACCTCGGCTAGCGCGGTGTAGAGAGAGGTGTACTTGACCAGGGACCTGCGCAGTGCGGGGAAGCGCTTCGCGCTGAGGTGGGTGGTCTCGATGGCCATCGGTTCGGCGTTGGCCATGCGGAGGCGCTCGATGCGCAGGACCCGGCCGCCGGTGGTGATGTCGAGCAGGTCGGCGAGGGTGTCGTCGGCCGTGATGTAGCCGATGTCCAGGAGCTGCGAGGTGGGTTCGAGGCCCTGGGCGCGCATGTCCTCGGTGTACGAGGTGAGTTGGAGCGCCTGCGAGACCTTCGGCTTGGCGACGAACGTGCCCTTGCCCTGGATGCGCTCCAGCCGGCCCTCGACGACCAGTTCCTGAAGGGCCTGGCGGACCGTCGTGCGCGAGGTGTCGAACTCGGCGGCCAGCGTGCGCTCGGGCGGGACCGGAGTGCCGGGCGGCAGGGTCTCCGTCATGTCCAGCAGGTGTTTCTTCAGGCGGTAGTACTTGGGCACACGCGCGGTGCGGACGGTGGCCCCACCCTCGTTCTCCGCACTGCTGACGTCGGTGCTCATGCTCCGCCTTTCCGGCTCCGGGCAAGGGTCACTTCGTGATCCCTTCTGTATACCGTCGCGGTCGCTTTTGGTCTAGTCCACAAGGCCAAGTGGTCTAGTGGAGGAGAGTACTCCGGCACGGTTGTTTTCGCTGCCTTCTTACTTAAAGGTTCCTGCATATGTAGGTCCCATAACGGCTGGTCAGGGCGGTTTCGGGAACCCTTGACAGGCCTTGTGGTCTGGTCCAAGCTCCCGGTACTGGTCTACACCATTGGTTCAGGTCCCGGCCCATGGGCGGGAGGTGTGGCAGGCATCCCTGAGGAGGGTGGCGTGAAGCGCAAGCTCATAGCCGCGATCGGTATCGCGGGCATGATGGTCTCCATCGCGGCGTGCGGGGGCAACGACGACAAGAGCTCTTCGAACAGCGGCGCCGACGCCAAGGAGCTGACCGTCTGGCTCACCGTCGACGCGCAGAACAACTGGCCCGACCTGGTGAAGGCCGCCGACGCGACCGTGCAGAAGGCGCACCCCGGCGTCAAGATCAAGCACGAGTACTACGGCTGGCCCGACAAGAACACCAAGCTCGACGCGGTCCTCGCCACCGACAAGGCCCCCGACGTGGTCGAGATGGGCAACACCGAGATGCTGAGCTACATGGTCAAGGGCGCCTTCGCGCCCCTCGACGCCTCGAAGTTCACCAACTCCTCCCAATGGCTCGACGGCCTCAAGGCCTCGGTCACCTATGACGGCAAGACCTACGGCGTCCCGTACTACGCCGGTGGCCGCGTCGGCAACTGGCGTTCGGACATCGCCGCTTCGGTCGGCATCAAGGCGCCCCCGAAGACGTACACCGAGCTGACCGCCGACCTGGACAAGATCCAGAAGAAGGAAGGCGACAAGTTCAGCGCCTGGTACCAGCCCACCCGTGACTGGTACGCGGCGATGTCCTTCGTCTACGACGCCGGCGGCTCCATCGCCGCGGAGTCCGGCGGCCAGTGGAAGGGCAACCTCTCCTCGCCGGAGTCCATCAAGGGCCTCACCGAGTTCAAGAACGTCATCGACAAGTACATGCACGGTGACAAGACCAAGGACGAGTCCGACCGCTACATCGTCTACGGCCAGGGCAAGTCGGCCATGATCTTCGGTGCCGCCTGGGAGGGCGCGAGCGCGGCCGACCCGAAGGCCGACAAGACCGGCGGCAAGCTGAAGACCAGCCTCGTCAACTTCGTGATGCCCGGCCCGTCCGGCAAGAACATGCCCGTGTTCCTGGGCGGTTCGGACCTGGCCGTCCCGGTCAAGTCCAAGGCACAGGCGCTCGCCGCCGAGTGGATCAACGCCTTCACCGGTCCGTCCGGCCAGAAGGGCCTGATGGCCAAGGGCAACCTGCCCAACAACAAGACCGACCTCGCGACGCTGAAGAACGACCCCGCGACGGCGGTCCCGGCCACCGCGGCCGAGTCCAACTGGTTCGTCCCGATGGCACCGGGCTGGGGCCAGGTCGAGAAGGCTCAGGTCCTGCAGACCATGCTGCAGAACATCGGCACCGGCAAGCAGTCGGTCGAGGACGCCGCGAAGGCCGCGGACACCGCGATCGACAAGGTCATCAACACCAAGTGACCCGGGCCCTGNCTGCCGCCGAACTCCCGCCTGCCCTCCGGGCGGACGACGGGAGTTCGGCGGCAGGACCCAGCGGGGCCCTGTTGGACACCTCGGTGTTCTCGGGGCAGGGCCCCGCCTCACGTACGGCCGTACGACCTGAGGGACCGCTGAGGAGCGCGCGATGAGTGCCGACACGACCACCCCTGCCAAGGTGCCGCCGCCGCGGCAGGCGCCCCCACCGCGCGTTGCCGGCGCACCTCGCGGAAAGCGGACGGCGAGAGGCACCGGGATCCCCTGGCTGCTGCTCGCCCCCTGTCTGCTCATCCTCGCCCTGGTCATGGGCTATCCGCTGGTCCGCCTGGTCACGCTGTCCTTCCAGTCCTTCGGACAGTCCCAGCTGTGGGGCTTCAAGCCCGCCGAGTGGATCGGCTTCGACAACTTCTCCGGGATCCTCGGCGACGGCGAGTTCTGGGGCGTCGTCGTCCGCACGATCGTCTTCGCGGCCGGCTCGGTCATCTTCACGATGGTCGCCGGCATGGCCCTCGCCCTGCTCCAGCAGCGGGTCTCCGGCTGGATGAAGACGCTCATCAACATTGTCCTGGTGGCCAGTTGGGGCATGCCGGTCATCGTCGCGACCACCGTCTTCAAGTGGCTCTTCGACACCGACTACGGCGTCTTCAACGCCCTGCTCAGCAAGCTCCCCGGCATCGACATGGTCGGCCACAACTGGTTCGCCAGCGGACCGCAGGGCCTCCTCGTCATCATGCTTCTGGTGGTCTGGGGCGCGGTGCCCTTCGTGGTGATCACCCTCAGCGCCGGACTCACCCAGGTCCCCCAGGAGCTGGAGGAGGCCGCCCGGCTCGACGGCGCCGGCGCCTGGGGCGTCTTCCGGTACGTCACCCTGCCCATCCTCAAGCCGATCATCGTGATGCTCACGACCCTCTCGGTGATCTGGGACATGGGCGTCTTCCCCCAGGTGTTCGTGATGCGCGGCGGCCATCCCGAGGCCGACTTCCAACTCCTGAGCACCTACTCGTACGACCGTGCCTTCGTCGTCAACGACTACGGACAGGGCTCTGCGATCGCCCTGGTCACGGTGGTGCTGCTGCTCGGTGTCGTCGCCGTCTACATGCGTCAGATGCTTCAGATCGGAGAGGTCGAATGAGCGCGCTCACGACCGACGCGCCCCGCAGGCCGACCGGCGGGCGCAAGAAGTCCAAGCTCGGCTGGAACCTCGTCGGCCTCCTCGTCTTCCTCGTCGTCGGCTTCCCGCTCTACTGGATGGTCGACACGGCGTTCAAGCCGGCCAAGGACGCCATCGACCCGGACCCGAGCCTGCTGCCCACCGGCATCACGCTCGACAACTTCCGCCGGGCGCTGGACATCGCCGACTTCTGGGGCCCGGTCGGCCGCAGCCTGATCGTGTCCCTGTCGGTCGTCGTGATCGGCATCGTCGTCGGCCTGCTGGCCGCGCTCGCCATCTCCCGCTTCGCCTTCCGCGGCCGCAAGATCGTGATCGTCGGCATTCTCGCGGTCCAGATGGTCCCGCTGGTCTCGATGATCATTCCGGTCTTCCTGCTGCTGAACGACCTCGACCAGTACGACAAGCTCTCCGGCCTGATCATCACGTACCTGACCTTCATCCTCCCGTTCACGGTGTGGACCCTGCGCGGCTTCATCGTCAACATCCCGAAGGAACTGGAGGAGGCGGCCATGGTCGACGGCTGCTCCCGCACCGGCGCCTTCATCCGCGTCGTCTTCCCGCTGCTGGCCCCCGGCATGGTCGCCACCTCGGTCTACGGCTTCATCCAGGCCTGGAACGAGTACCTCTACGCCCTGATGCTGCTCAGCCAGGAGCACCAGACGGCGACCGTCTGGCTCGGCAACTTCACCACCAAGCACGGCACCGAATACGCCCCGATGATGGCCGGCGCCACGATGATGGCCGTGCCGATCGTCGTCCTCTTCCTCCTCGTCCAGCGCAAGATGGCCGCGGGTCTGACCGCCGGCGCTGTGAAGGGATAACGCCAACCGATGACGACATTCGCCAGCGGTACAGACACCCTGACGCGCGACGCGCTCACCGTCCTGCAGCCCGGCTTCCCCGGCACCACGGCCCCCGACTGGCTGCTGCGGCGCCTCGGTGAAGGCCTGGCCTCGGTGGGCCTGTTCGGCCGCAACATCGCGTCACCCGAGCAACTGTCCTCCCTGACCGCCCAGTTGAGGGCCGAACGGGACGACGTGCTGGTCGCGATCGACGAGGAGGGCGGCGACGTCACCCGCCTCGAGGTGCGCACGGGCTCCTCCTTCCCCGGCAACCACGCGCTCGGCGCGGTGGACGACGTGGACCTGACGAGGGAGGTGGCGTACGAACTGGGCCGCCGCCTCGCCGCCTGCGGCGTGAACCTCAACTGGGCCCCGTCCGCCGACGTCAACTCCAACCCCTCCAACCCGGTCATCGGCGTCCGCTCCTTCGGCGCCGACCCGGAGTTGGTCGCCCGCCACACCGCCGCCTACGTCACCGGCCTCCAGGCCGCGGGCGTCGCCGCCTGCACGAAGCACTTCCCGGGCCACGGCGACACGGCGGTCGACTCCCACCACGCGCTGCCCCGCATCGACGCGGAGTCCTCCGTTCTGGAGCGACGCGAACTCCGCCCGTTCCGCGCGGCCATCGCCGCCGGCACCCGTGCGGTGATGAGCGCCCACATCCTGGTCCCGACCCTGGACCCGGACCACCCGGCCACCCTCTCCCCGCACATCCTGACCGACCTCCTGCGCGGCCGGCTCGGCTACGACGGCCTCATCGTCACCGATGCCATCGAGATGCAGGCCATCGCCGCCACCTACGGCATCGAACGCGGCAGCGTCATCGCCATCGCCGCCGGAGCCGACGCGCTCTGCGTGGGCGGCGGCCTCGCGGACGACGAGACGGTACGACGCCTGCGCGACGCCCTGGTCAGCGCGGTCCGCGCGGGCGAACTCCCGGAGGAACGCCTGGCCGAAGCGGCGGAACGGGTACGGGGGTTGGCCCGCTGGGCGGCCACGGTATCGGCGTCCGCATCGACCTCCGCTACGGCCTCCGCTTCGGACGAAGGCGCCGCTCCCACGGCGGACGTGACGCGCGTCGACATCGGTCTCGTCGCCGCCCGCCGCGCCCTCACGGTCACCGGTGCCGAGGGCTTCACCCCCCTCACCGAACCGCCCTACGTCGCTCTCCTCACCCCCGTCGCCAACATCGCCGTCGGCGACGAGACGCCCTGGGGCGTGGCCGCTGAACTCGCCCGGCTGCTGCCCGGCACGGAGACGGGGAACTTCGCCGGGGAGGCTGCCGGGGATGCGGTGCTGGAGGCGGCGGGGACGCGGCGGATCGTGGTCGTGGTGCGGGACGAGCACCGGCACCCCTGGATGGTGTCCGCCCTCGACACCCTGCTGGCCGCCCGCCCCGACACCGTCGTGGTCGAGATGGGCATCCCGCAGGCCGCCCCCCGAGGAGCCCTCCACATCGCCACCCACGGCGCGGCCCGAGTCTGTGGCCAGGCCGCGGCGGAGGTCATCGCGGGGGAGTGACCTCAGGTGATACGCCGGTGCCGGGCCCACCACGAGGGAGCCCGGCACCGGTACGTACGCGCGAGGAACCCGCGCCTCAAGTCCCGCGTCTCAAATCCCCTGCCAGTCCGGCTTGTTGACGAACGTGTGCCGGAAATAGTCCGCGAGCTTCAGCTTGGACGCGGCGCCCTCGTCCACCACGACCGTCGCATGCCGGTGCAGCTGCAGCGCCGACGCCGGGCACACCGCGGCGACCGGTCCCTCCACGGTCGCGGCGACCGCGTCCGCCTTGCCCTCGCCGGTCGCCAGCAGCACCAGGTGCCGCGCCTCCAGGATGGTGCCGATGCCCTGCGTGATGACGTGGTGCGGGACCTGGCCTATGTCACCGTCGAAGAAGCGCGCGTTGTCCACCCGCGTCTGCTCGGTCAGCGTCTTGATCCGGGTCCGCGAGGCCAGCGACGAGCACGGCTCGTTGAACCCGATGTGCCCGTCGGTCCCGATCCCGAGTATCTGCAGGTCGACCCCGCCGGCCTCGCCCAGCGCCCGGTCGTACGCCTCGCACGCCGCCTGCACGTCCTCGGCCGTCCCGTCGGGCCCGAGGAACGCATCCATCCCGATCCCGAGCGGCTCCAGCACCTCACGGCGCAGCACCGAGCGGTACGACTCCGGGTGCTCGGCGGGCAGCCCCACGTACTCGTCGAGCTGGGCGATGCGCGCCCGCGAGGTGTCCACGGCGCCGGCGCGGACCTTGGCCGCCAGCGCTTCGTAGATGGGCAGGGGCGTCGAGCCGGTGGCCACGCCCAGCAGGGCGTCCGGCCTGCGCCGGAGCAGCTGTGCCATGGCCTCGGCGATCAGCTCGCCGCCCGACTCGGCGTCCGGAACGATGACAACTTCCACGCGGGGCCTGCCGTTCTGAAGAGAATCATGTGGTTTAGACCAATCGTGTCCAATCTAACAGAATCGGTACCGCCCTCCCAGAGTGATCCACGTCCCACCGTCCCGCACGGGCGCCACCGTGGAAGAAGGGGTGAAATGGACACCGCACCGCCGCCACGACCCACCTCCGGAGGACCCCGCATGACCGCCACACCCCCGGCTCCCGACAGCGAACTCCCCGGCCGGATCATGGCCCGTGAGATGGCCGAGCAGCCCGATGTCCTGCGCCGCATCCTCGACGAGGGCGCCCCGCGCATCCGGCAGGTGGCCCAGGACGTGGCCGCCCGCAAGCCCCGCTTCGTGCTGCTCACCGCCCGCGGCACCTCCGACAACGCGGCCCTGTACGCCAAGTACCTCCTGGAGATCCGCCTCGGCCTGCCCTGCGGACTCACCTCGATGTCGACCACCACGGCCTACGGCGCCCGCCCCGACCTGACCGACGCCCTCGTCGTCACCGTCAGTCAGTCCGGCGGCTCCCCGGACCTGGTCGCCTCGACCCGCGCCGCCCGCGAGGCCGGCGCGATCACCGTCGCCGTGACCAACAACCCGGACTCACCGCTGGCCGCCGTCTCCGAGTACCACATCGACATCATGGCCGGACCGGAGAAGGCCCTCCCCGCGACCAAGACGTATACGGCCTCCCTGCTCGCGCTCTACCTCTTCGTCGAGGGACTTCGCGGCGGCGACGGCGCGGCGGCCAAGGCGCTCCCCGACCTCGCCGAGCAGCTGCTCGCCCGCCAGGACGAGGTCCGCACCCTCGCCTCCCGCTACCGCTTCGCCGAACGCATGGTCATCACCTCCCGCGGCTACGGCTATCCCACCGCCAAGGAGGCCGCCCTCAAGCTGATGGAGACCAGCTACATCCCCGCCCTCGCCTACTCCGGCGCCGACCTGCTGCACGGCCCCCTCGCCATGGTCGACAACGTCTCGCCGGTCATCGCGGTCGTGACGGACGGCAAGGGCGGCGCCGCCCTCCAGCCCGTGCTCGACCGGCTGCGCGGCCGGGGCGCCGACCTGGTCGTCATCGGCCCGGCCGGCCAGGTCGAACAGGCCTCGGCCGGTTTCGTCCTGCCCGTCGAGGGCGTCCCCGAGGCACTCCAGCCGATCCTGGAGATCCTCCCGCTCCAGCTCCTCGCCTACGAGGTCACCATCGCCCGCGGCCAGGACCCGGACGCGCCCCGCGCCCTGGCCAAGGTGACGGAGACCCGCTGAGCCTCCATGTACCGGCCATGGAAATTCCCATGACCAATCAGTCCCGCACAGGACCCGACACGGTTAGGCTTTCCGAAAGCCTTCAAGGCATGGACACCGAATGTGGTCTAGTCCACAATGTGTTAAAGGCGTAAGCCTCCGTCTTCCCCGCACAGGAAGACGGATCGAGGAACCGGAGCTCTCTGCCCTGACTGCCCCGGGTCCTCATCCATCGGCCGAACGGGACCGCACACCCCGTGGCCGTTGCTGCTCCGGGCTGCGGTGCCGAGAGGGCTGAGGGTCCCTCTCAGGCGCCGCGGCCCGCGGGTGTTTTTAGGACAGGTACAGACCGGCGGGTACGCTCGCAGACGTGCCCTCCATGAACGAACTCGTACGCCAGCACACCGCACTCGACGACTCCGACCTCGAGTGGCTGCACCTGCTGGTCTCGGAGTGGCAGCTGCTCTCCGACCTCTCCTTCGCCGACCTGGTCCTGTGGGTCCCCACGCGTGACGGCACCCGCTATGTCTCCGTCGCCCAGATGCGGCCGAACACCGGCCCCACCTCCTACCAGGACGACATGGTCGGCCACCTCGTCCCGCGCGGCCGCCGCCCCATGCTGGACGCCGCCCTCGACGAGGGCCGGATCGTGCGCGAGGGCGACCCGGAGTGGCGCGAAGAGGTCCCCGTCCGCGTCGAGTCCATTCCGGTACGACGGGACGGACGCGTCCTGGGTGTCATCGCGCGCAACACCAACCTGCTCACCGTGCGCACCCCGAGCCGCCTCGAACTCACCTACCTCCAGAGCGCGTCGGACCTCGCGCAGATGATCGCGGCCGGTTCCTTCCCGTTCCCGAACCAGCAGGTCGACATGGACGCCTCGCCGCGCGTCGGCGACGGACTGATCCGCCTCGACGGCGACGGCATCGTGCAGTACGCCTCGCCCAACGCCCTCTCCGCGTACCACCGCATGGGCCTCGCCACCGACCTCGTCGGCCAGCACCTGGGCGTGACCACCGCCGAACTCGCCCCCACCCGCGGCCCGGTGGACGAGGCGCTCGCCAAGGTGGCCAGCGGATGGGCGCCGCGCGAGTTCGAGATCGAGGCGCGGGACGGCGTGATCCAGTTCCGGGCGATCCCGCTCAAACCCAAAGGCACCCGCATCGGTTCACTGGTACTGCTCCGGGACGTCACCGAACTGCGGCGCCGCGAGCGGGAGTTGATCACCAAGGACGCGACCATCCGGGAGATCCACCACCGGGTGAAGAACAACCTCCAGACGGTCGCCGCCCTGTTGCGCCTCCAGGCCCGCCGGATCGAGTCGGAGCGCGGCCGGGAGGCCCTGGAGGAGGCCGTACGACGGGTCGGCTCGATCGCGATCGTGCACGAGACGCTGTCCCAGAACCTGGACGAGCGCGTGGAGTTCGACGAGATCGCCGACCGGGTGCTCGCGATGGTCGCCGAGATCTCCCCGGGCAAGGTCACCGGCCGGCGCAGCGGCCGCTTCGGAATACTGGACGCCGAGGTCGCCACCCCGCTCTCCATGGTCCTCACCGAGATCCTCCAGAACGCCCTGGAGCACGGCTTCCGCGAGGGCGAGACCGGCACGGTCGAGGTGTCGGCGGTGCGCGGCGGCACCTCGAAGGACGCCCGCCTCCTGGTCACCGTGCAGGACGACGGCGTAGGACTCCCCGAGGGCTTCGACCCGCACCGCTCGGGCAACCTGGGCCTGCAGATCGTACGGACGCTGGTGGAGGGCGAGTTGGGCGGCACGTTCGACATGGTGCCGGGGCCGGAGCGGGGGACCCGGGTGATCCTGGACGTGCCGGTGGAGGCGCACAAGTGACGTACTCGCACACGATCTTCACATGGGCGGGCCTGAACAGCCGTAGGCCTGCCTGCATTTGAAAGCCCTGCATTTGAACAGCAAAGAGCCCCGGATCAAATGATGATCCGGGGCCAGTCGCTCGTTGCTATGCGCATCGGGGGTACTGCGCGCTGCGGCTCGGGGGCGGGAGATGCGTACTCGCTGTACGCGCCGCCAAGCTCAGGCTGTTAGCAGGGTGGATGTCAGGCGGATGCCTGACGGGCCCGGTTGCGAGCGGCGCGGCGCTTCATGGCGCGGCGCTCGTCCTCGCTGAGACCACCCCAGACGCCGGAGTCCTGGCCGGACTCGAGCGCCCACTGCAGACACTGATCCATAACGGGGCAGCGACGGCAGACGGCCTTGGCTTCCTCGATCTGCAGCAGCGCAGGACCGGTGTTGCCGATGGGGAAGAAGAGCTCGGGGTCTTCCTCGCGGCAAACGGCGTTGTGACGCCAGTCCATGGCTGCTACCTCTCCTTGGTATTACGTGCGGGTTGCTTGTGAATGTGAACGCTTTCACGAATCCCTCAACAAGTGAAGGGCCGTACGCCAGGTTCACTGGCGGGGTCCTGTGGATTGAAGAGGGGTTCCGGTGATCCGTGGAGGCCGGTGTTGCGGGCCGTCTCGATCGCCACGTAGAGACTCGCAAACCTCAGCGGCGGATACAACCCCTACCGGAAAGTTTTTTTTGATTCCTCGGTGTCGACTAGGTCACAGCCGTACTTCCATGGGGTGGACCCTGGTCTAAACGTTCGAGTGAAAGGACTTCAGCCCTTTCTGCTCACACAATCACACGCAGTGCACGGCGTACGCCTGTGAACGTCACGCTCGTACGCAGTCCGAGGTGGTCGCCGTCCATCTGGAGGGGCAGGGGGACCTTCGAATGCAAGGTGAACTCGCTCAGGTCGTGCAGAGCCGCAGCGTGCTTGCCATGGGGTCCGCGTTCGGGGGACGAAGTGAGCAACTGGGTGCCATACCGGGCAACCGCGGCGCTGGACAGGCGGGTGAGACCGAGTACGTCGAGGCCTTTATCGAACGACGCCTTAGGTGACGTGTACATCGGGCGATTGCCGAGATACGTCCAGGGCTTGGTGTTCGAGACTATGGCCACCACGAGATCGGTGACCGGATCCTCGCCGGGCTGCTCCAGCGTGATCGTCCCGTGCCGGCGGTGCTGCTCCCCGAGGAACTGCCGGACCACCTGGCGCACGTAGAGCGCGTGCGTGGACTTCTTGCCCTGCTCCCGCTGCTGTTCGACCCGCCCGACCACTCCCGCGTCGAACCCGAGCCCGGCGTTGAAGGTGAACCAGCGGGACGGCACCGCCTCGTCCTCGGTGCCGGGCGTACCGGAGGCCAGCCCGAGCCCGACCGTGCGCTCGCTGCCCTCGCGCAGGGCGTCGAGGATGGCGCCGGTGGCCTCCACGGCGTCGTTGGGCAGGCCCAGGGCGCGGGCGAAGACGTTGGTGGAGCCGCCGGGGACCACCGCGAGGCCGGGCAGGCGCTCCGGGTCGGGGCCGGTGTGCAGCAGGCCGTTGACGACCTCGTTGACGGTGCCGTCGCCGCCGAGGGCGACCACCAGGTCGACGTTCCCGCTCTCCGCGGCCTGCCGGGCGAGGTCGCGCGCGTGGCCTCTGTACTCCGTGGTGACGGCCTCCAGCTTCATCTCGCTGGCGAGCGCGTGGAGCAGGACGTCGCGCGTACGTGCGCTTGTGGTGGTTGCCGCCGGATTGACCACGAGAAGTGCACGCATGAGTTGCAGCGTACCTACTGAGGGGTACCCGTCCCATACCGAGGTAGGGGTTCGGTAAGAGGAGACGACGTGAGCCTGAACACCTGGGGCCGTTTTCCGAGGGCTACCCTTCTGGGGTGAGCGCTGAGCAGACCCCCGCCCCGGAGACCGACGGCCCCGACGGACCCCGTCCGCGCCGGCTGACCTACGCGGCGGCCCTCGTCGCGCTGGAGGGTCTCGCGCTCGCCGTCGGCGGAGTGTGGATGCTCGTCCTGGGGCTCACCGGCGACCCGGACGACCGGCAGCAGGCCGTGACCGGAGGCGTGACCCTGGTGGTGCTCGCGCTGCTGCCGCTGTTCGCCGCGCGCGGACTGCTCGGCCGGCGCGGCTGGAGCCGGGGTCCCGCCGTGATCACGCAGATCATGGCGCTGCCCGTGGCCTACAACCTGCTCCGGGCCGACAGCGTGGCCATCCCGGCCGGGATCGCGCTCGCGGTGGTCGCGGTCGCCTCGCTGGTGCTGCTGGTGAACCCGGCGACGACACAGGCCCTCGGAATCCGAGGGCCCGGCCGCCGTACCGAAGAGCCGAAGGGCTAGCCCCCGGCCCGGTCCTACTCCTCGACGAGGAGCTTCTCCCGCAGCTGGGCCAGTGTCCGGGCCAGCAGCCGGGACACGTGCATCTGGGAGATGCCGACCTCCTGCGCGATCTGCGACTGCGTCATGTTGCCGAAGAAGCGCAGCAGCAGGATCCGCTTCTCCCGGGGCGGCAGGTCCTCCAGGAGCGGCTTGAGCGACTCCCGGTACTCGACGCCCTCCAGGGCCTCGTCGTACGCGCCCAGGGTGTCCGCGACCGCAGGGGACTCGTCGTCCGTGTCCGGGACGTCCAGGGACAGCGTGGAGTAGGCGTTCGCCGACTCCAGGCCCTCCAGGACCTCCTCCTCCGAGATGCCCAGCTTCTCGGCCAGCTCGTGGACCGTGGGGGAGCGGCCGTGCCGCTGCGAGAGCTCCGCCGTCGCCGTGGTCAGCGACAGCCGCAGCTCCTGGAGCCTGCGCGGGACGCGCACCGCCCAGCCCTTGTCACGGAAGTGCCGCTTGATCTCGCCGACGACCGTCGGGGTCGCGTACGTCGAGAACTCGACCCCGCGCTCCGGGTCGAAGCGGTCGACCGACTTGATCAGGCCGATGGTGGCGACCTGGGTCAGGTCGTCCAGCGGCTCGCCGCGGTTGCGGAAGCGGCGCGCGAGATGCTCGACGAGCGGCAGGTGCATACGGACCAGCCGGTTGCGCAGCTCCGCGTACTCGACGCTGCCGTCCTTGAGCGTGCGCAGCTCGATGAAGAGCGCACGCGCTCCGCTGCGGTCCTGGGGGTCGTGCCGAGTGCTCTGCACACTCTGCACGGCCTGCGCGCCCGCCACGTCGTCCCGCTCGTGCTCGCTCATCGCCTGGTCCGTCGCCCTTCCCCGAGCTTTCGCCTCCTCCCCCACGCTCGACTGAGTCGGAGCGGGGGAACCCCCGGCAACAGGGGAGACCCCACCAATACGCACGGCACCGTCCTGCTCACGTTGACCGTCGTCCGTCACACCGGCCTCCGAGGGTTCGTCCTCCGGATGCGGCCGGGCCTGCTCGGGGATTCCGCCGCAGGGCACCAGGGGGCCGGCGTCCGCCGTACGGCTTCCGCCCGTGCCGCCCTCGGCCGGCAGCTCCCTTGTGCCGCGCTCTTCGTCCCGCACCGGCCCGTCCCCGTTCCTCACGCCGGCCCGGGTCCCGCGCCGCGCTGTTTGTAGAGGCTGATCGTCACGGTCTTGTCCTCGTCGACTGCCGATGAGACCTTGCCCGCGAGGGCCGAGAGCACGGTCCAGGCGAAGGTGTCGCGCGAGGGTGCGTGACCGTCCGTCGTCGGGGCGGAGACGGTGACTTCGAGCGAGTCGTCCACGAGCCGGAAGACACAGCTGAGCACTGAGCCGGGCACGGCCTGCTGGAGCAGGATCGCGCAGGCCTCGTCCACCGCGATGCGGAGGTCCTCGATCTCGTCGAGGGTGAAGTCCAAACGGGCTGCGAGGCCGGCCGTGGCCGTACGCAGCACCGACAGGTAGGCACCCGCAGCCGGCAGCCGGACTTCCACGAAGTCCTGGGTCGCGGGCTCGCCTGCGATCTGGGACACCCTCACCTCCAAGGTGGTACAAGCTCTTTCGGGGGCCCAGGGGTCGCCCCCCGGGGTAACGCGATACTTGGTTCAGCGGTGACGCTACCGCGCTCCGAACTTTCCTGTCCCCGGGACCCCAACCCCATGCTGTCACTCATAGTAAACCTACGGATACGCTCCGTGGCTAGGGGTCCTGCGGGCCCAATTGGGAAGAGCGCGCGCCGGGTTGACGTACCCACACGTCAGACGGTCGAACCGTCGAAACCGGCGGTCGGAATCACGAGGTCACAGGAGTACGTGGTCGACGAAGCACCAGCGCCAGCTCTCCCCGGGTTCGTAGGTCCGCATCACCGGATGCCCGGATTCCTTGTGATGTGCTGTCGCGTGGCGCAGGGGCGAGGAGTCGCAGCAGGCGACATGGCCGCAGTAGAGGCAGAGTCGCAGCTGCACGGGGTGGGTGCCGGCCGCCAGACACTCGAGGCAGGTCTCGCTCTGGGGCTTCGGTTCCGGGAGCGGCAGCGCGTCGGCGTGCGTGCACTGTTTCATGATTGCCAGATTACGACGGCTGTGCGGTTGGCCGCGCGGAAAAACGAGGGCGGGCGAGGACGATGGACGTGATGCCACTGCTGTTGCTGGTGGCGGGAAGTGCCGTGGTGGCCGCGGGGGCCCGGCGCACCCCGGTGCCGGCGCCGCTGCTGCTGGTCGCGGTCGGGCTGGCCGTCTCGTACGTCCCGGGGGTCCCGGACTACACCCTGGACCCGGACGTCGTACTGCCGCTGCTGCTGCCCCCGCTGCTCTACACGTCGGCCACCGACAGCTCCTACCTCGACCTGCGGGCCCAAGTGCGGCCCGTGGCGCTGCTGTCGGTGGGGTACGTGCTCTTCGCCACGTTCGTCGTCGGCTGGGCCGCGTACGTGATCGTGCCGGGGCTGCCGCTGACCGCGGCGCTGGTGCTCGGCGCGGTGGTGGCGCCGCCGGACGCGGTCGCCGCGACGGCGGTGGCCCGCCGGGTCGGACTGCCCTCGCGGATCACGACGATCCTCCAGGGCGAGTCCCTGCTGAACGACGCCACCGCGATCACCGCCTACAAGGTGGCCCTCGCGGCGGCGGTCGGCGAGGGCGCCACCTGGGCGGGCGGCATCGGGGAGTTCCTGCTCGCGGCCGTCGGCGGTGTCGGTGTCGGGCTCCTGATGATGGTGCCGATCCACTGGCTGCGCACTCACCTCAAGGAGGCGCTGCTGCAGAACACGCTCTCCCTGCTGATCCCGTTCGTCGCCTACGCGGTCGCCGAGCAGGTGCACGCCTCCGGAGTGCTCGCCGTCGTGGTCGTGGCGCTCTATCTGGGCCACCGCGCGTGGGAGGTCGATTTCGCGACCCGCCTCCAGGAGGAGGCCGTGTGGAAGATGGTCGCCTTCGTCCTGGAGTCGGCGGTGTTCGCCCTGATCGGACTGCAACTGCCGGTCGTCCTCAAGGGACTTGGCGAGTACCGGGGCCTGGACGCCGCCCTGTACGCGATCGCCCTCTTCCTTGTCGTCGTCGCGACCCGCTTCGTGTGGGTGTACCCGGCGGCCTTCCTGCCCCGCATGTTCTCCGCGCGCATCAGGGAACGCGAGGACAACCCCACCTGGAAGGGGGCGATGACCACCGCGTGGGCCGGTATGAGAGGCGTGGTCTCGCTCGCCATCGCCTTCTCGATCCCGCTCACGGTGCACGGCGGCGACCCCTTCCCGCAGCGCAACATCATCCTGTTCCTGACCTTCACGACGGTCATCGGCACCCTGGTGGTGCAGGGCCTGAGCCTGCCCCCGATCATCCGGCTGCTGAAATTCCCCGGCCGCGACCCCCAGGCCGAGACCCTCGCCGAGGCCAACGCCCAGGCGCAGGCCTCCCGCGTGGCCGAGAAACGCCTCAACGCCCTTCTGGAGGACGAGCGCAACGCCCTGCCCCCTCCGCTGGCCGACCGCCTCCGCGAGGTCCTGGAGCGCCGCCGCAACGCCGTCTGGGAGCGCCTGGGCGCCACCAACCCCGTCACCGGCGAGACCGTCGACGACACCTACCGCCGCCTCTCCCGCGAGATGATCAGCGCCGAACGCTCGATGTTCGTCCGCCTGCGCGACGGCCGCTACATCGACGACGAGATGCTCCGCACGCTGCTGCGCAGGCTGGACCTGGAGGAGGCGGCGGCTTATCGGGAGGCGGCGTAGGTCTGTCGTGAGGCTGCCCGGGCCTGTCGTAAGGCAGGCCGTGCCGTGAGGATCAGGTTGTGGACGCGGGGCTTGGTGCGTGCCAGGCGCGAAGCGGAGGGGGGCGGCGACGCGATGGGGGTCCCCCTCCCGGTCGGGCGAAGCCGAGACCGGGGCGTCGGCGGCCGACGGCCATGCCGCAGACGCGGGGCGTGGCACCTGCTCCCCGCTGACCCAAGTGCGCGGGTGCCCCAGCCGCCGTTGTCATCACTCGCCGATGCCCCCAGCCCTCGGCCGCTGCCTCGCAGCCGCACGAGCCTCGCCCCGCTCACCGGCACGCCGTCGACTACCGCCGCTCTTCCGCGACCTGAGCCGCCGGGCAGCCTCAGCACGTGGCGGGACCCTACGGGAACGGTCGCCCGGTGACGACGGCGGCGACCGTGCTCCCGCGCGGGAAGGCCCCTTCGTCCGCCATGGCAACAAGTCCGTACAGCAACTTGGCGACATAGAGACGCTCGACGGGCAGCCCGTGTCGGTCCTCGAAGTCCTCGGCGAAGGCGGCGAGTTCGGCGGGCACGCGCGCGTAGCCGCCGAAATGGAAGCGGTCGTCGAGTGACCAGGCGCCCTGCCTGCCACCGAAGGCGCGTTCCTGAAGGGCCGCGACATCGGTGCCCAGGAAGCCGCCCTTGAGAACCGGTATCCCCAACACCCGCTGGTCGGGGGCGAGTCCCGCGGCCAGTCCGGCCAGTGTGCCGCCGGTGCCGCAGGCGAGGGCGACGACGTCGACGTCTGCACGCGCGCGCAGTTCCTCGCCCAGGGCCCGGCAGCCGCGTACCGCAAGGGAGTTGCTGCCGCCCTCGGGGACGACGTACGCGTCCTCCGCGTCCACCTCGCGCAGGACGCCGGCCAGCGTCTCGGGCTCGGTCTTGCGGCGGTACGTCGACCTGTCGACGAAGTGGAGACGCATCCCGTCGGCCGCGCACCGGGTCAGGGACGGATTGAGCGGGCGGTCCGCCAACTCCTGGCCGCGGACCACGCCGACCGTGCGCAGGCCCAGGAGGCGGCCCGCGGCGGCGGTGGCGCGCAGGTGGTTGGAGTAGGCGCCGCCGAACGTGAGGACCGTACGGCCGGCCGCCGCCGCGAGGTTGGGCGCGAGTTTGCGCCACTTGTTGCCGATCAGGTCCGGGTGGATCAGGTCGTCCCGCTTGAGCAGCAGCCGGACGCCGTGCCGGCCGAAGCGCCTGTCCGTGATCTCCTCCACCGGCGACGGCAGCCGGGGCCGTAGGGCGGCGAGGTCGGGGCTGGTCACGGGACCATTGTCACCCGGGGGGCCCGTGGCCTTCGTGTACCCCGGGGGTCACTTCAGGCGCTCGCCCACCCGATCGCGTAGCCAGTCCATCGTGAACCCGCGCGGGTCCACCTTTCCGGGCTGCCACTCCAGGTGCCCGATCACCGAGCGCGCGGACCACTCGTGGTGGCGGCAGATCGCCGCGCAGACCTTCTCGATCGCCTCCAACTGGGCCTCGGGCCAGGGGTCCTCGCCGTCGCCGAGGTTCTCGCACTCGAAGCCGTAGAAGTGCCGGTTGCCGTCGGTGTTGGCCTCGTTGTCGTGCGGCAGCCGCTTCTCGGCGATCACCGCGCGCAGCACGTCGTCGTCGCCCAGGCTCGCGTGGTTGGCGCGGCCGTAGCCGACCAGGTGGACCCTGCCGTCCTTGGTGATGACGCCGTGGCACAGCGGGCCGGGCAGGTCGGGGCGGCCCTCGCGGCAGAGGTCCACGGTGTGTGCGCTGCCCTTGGTGACCGTGTGGTGGATCATCACGCCGTGGACGGGTCCCCACGGGCCCTTGTGGTTGCGGTTGTGGTGCTCCCAGTCGCCGACCTCGACGACCGTGACGCCCTCGTCCCGCAGCGCGTCCAGGAAACCGCCTGCGGACATGGGTGAGGCCATGAACGCCTCCTTCGTGCTGTGCGACGGCCGACGTGCACGGCCGCCTGTTATCGCTGCTTGTACCGAAAAAATCCTGGTACGCACGACTTGTTCGTACGGCGTGCGAGCCGATCCGGACAACGGCGGCCCCGGCCGCAACTCGAACAACATTCGACGTAAACAGCCCCCGTGCCCAGCACGTGATGATCCATTCCCGCTCTTTCGGGTAATACCACCGGCACGCAGAGTGAGGAAAGCTGGTGCGCGAGAACGAATGCCGGGCGCACAGGCCCGGCATGAATGGGGAGGGCATTTCTCTATGTCGGTAGGCGAAGAGGTCCGCGCGGAGCAGAACAAGCCGCAGCAGAGTCTCGGCACGGCGGCTGCGCGGAACCTGGCCACCACCACCAAGTCCGCACCGCAGATGCAGGAGATCAGCTCCCGCTGGCTCCTGCGCACACTGCCGTGGGTGAACGTGCAGGGTGGCACATACCGGGTGAACCGACGGCTGAGCTACTCCGTCGGCGACGGCCGGGTGACATTCGTGAAGACCGGCGACCGCGTCGAGGTCATCCCCGCGGAGCTCGGCGAACTGCCCGCGCTGCGGGACTACGAGGACGAGGAGGTCCTCTCGGAACTGGCCGTCCGCTGCCGGCAGCGCGAGTTCGCCCCGGGGGAGGCGATCGCGTCGTTCGGCAGCCAGGCCGACGAGGTGTACCTGCTGGCACACGGCAGGGTGGAGAAGGTCGGCACGGGCCCGTACGGCGACGACACCGTCCTCGGAGTCCTCGCCGACGGCGCCTACTTCGGCGACCAGGCACTGCTCGACCCGGAGGCCATCTGGGAGTACACGGCCCGCGCGGACACCGCCTGCACGGTGCTCGTGCTGGCCCGCGGGGACGTCGAGCAGGTCGCGGAGCGCTCCGACACCCTGCGCGACCACCTCACACAGCTGCGCGCGATCCCCGAGCAGCGCACCAACAAGTACGGCGAGAAGGCCATCGACCTCGCCGCGGGCCACTCCGGCGAGCCGGACATCCCGCACACGTTCGTCGACTACGACGCCCGGCCGCGCGAGTACGAACTCAGCGTCGCCCAGACCGTCCTGCGCATCCACTCGCGCGTGGCCGATCTCTACAACCAGCCGATGAACCAGACGGAACAGCAACTCCGGCTCACCGTCGAGGCGTTGAAGGAGCGCCAGGAGCACGAGCTGATCAACAACCGCGAGTTCGGCCTGCTCAACAACTGCGAGTACGACCAGCGGCTCCAGCCGCACGACGGCGTCCCCAGCCCGGACGACCTGGACGAGCTGCTCAGCAGGCGGCGCGGCACCAGGATGCTCCTCGCCCACCCGCGCGCGATCTCCGCGTTCGGCCGCGAGCTCAACAAGCGCGGACTGGTCCCGGAGTCCATCGAGATCGCCGGCAACCGCATCCCGACCTGGCGCGGAGTGCCGATCTACCCGTGCAACAAGATCCCGGTCAGCGACCGGCGGACCACCTCGATCATCGCCATGCGTACCGGCGAGGCCGACCAGGGCGTCATCGGCCTCCAGCAGGCCGGCATCCCGGACGAGATCGAGCCGAGCCTGTCGGTGCGCTTCATGGGCATCAACGAACAGGCGATCATCAAGTACCTCGTGACGGCCTACTACTCGGCGGCGGTCCTGGTGCCGGACGCCCTCGGCGTCCTGGAGAACGTCGAGATCGGCCGCTGGAGGTGACGTTTCAGCAGCTGGACGCGGTGTCCCCGCCCTTCGGGGCGGGTACACCCCGGTCACATGTGCCCAGCCGCAGTGGAAACGCCACCGTCCGCGGACTCTCCGAGGGGGACCCCATGGCCGAGTTCAGGGCGGAGACGAAACAGCATCCTGACCGGACGCAGCCGGCCGACGGGCACGAGGCGGCGGTGATCCTGGAGGGGGCCCGGACGGCCGTCGACCCCGAACTGCGCTCGGCGATCGACTCGTTGCCCGGCTCCATGCGCCGGGTCGCGCTCTACCACTTCGGGTGGGAGCACGCGGACGGCACCCCGGCGGCGGGCAACGCCGGCAAGGCGATCCGCCCCGCCCTCGTCCTCACCGCGGCCGGCGCACTCGGCGGCGAGCGGGCCCGGACGGGCGCGCTGCGGGCCGCCGCGGCGGTCGAGCTGATCCACAACTTCACACTGCTGCACGACGACGTCATGGACCGGGACACCACCCGCAGACACCGGCCCACCGCGTGGACCGTGTTCGGCGACCCCGACGCGATCCTCGCCGGGGACGCGCTCCAGGCGCTGGCGCTGCGGCTGCTCGCCGAGGACCCGCACCCGGCGGCCTCGGCCGCCGCGGCCCGGCTCGCGGACTGCGTCGTCGAACTGTGCGCGGGCCAGCACGCGGACACCGCCATGGAGCAGCGCGCCCCCGACGAGGTCACCCTCGACGAGGTGCTCGCCATGGCCGAGGCCAAGACCGGCGCGCTGCTCGGCTGCGCCTGCGCGGTGGGCGCGCTGTACGCGGGAGCGTCCGCCGAGGACGTGGAGGCGCTGGACGCGTTCGGCCGGCAGGCCGGGCTCGCCTTCCAGCTGATCGACGACGTCATCGGTATATGGGGCGACCCCGCCCGCACCGGCAAACCGGCCGGCGCCGACCTCGCCGTACGCAAGAAGTCGCTGCCCGTGGTCGCCGCGCTCACCTCGGGCACCCCGGCGGCCGCGGAACTCGCCGAACTGTACGGAATGCCGTACGAGGAAGGGGACTTGGAGCGCACCGCGCTCGCTGTGGAGCGGGCCGGCGGCCGGGACTGGGCGCAGGCCCAGGCGGCCGACCGGATGGCGCGGGCCGTGCAGGAGCTGGCCCGGGCGATCCCCGACCCGCAGGACGCGGGCGGTCTGCTCGCGCTGGCCGAGTTCGTGACCCGGCGCAGCAGTTGAGGACTCCGGGGTCTTGTGGTGCCGTGCGGTCCTGACCCCGCACGGTGACCCGGACCCCGGACCGGCGGGTCCCGCGCATCCCCACGGTGCGCGGGGCCAGCCTTTTTTTAGGGCTCGGTTCGCCTCCGGGGCGCCAAAGCCTGTGTCGAGCCCCTTCGGCTCACTCGCCCGTAAGTCCCGCTAGTCTCAACACCCTTACGGAATACGACTGTTGAGACGCGGAGGCGGAACATGGGCGTGGCGATACGGGCGGCGGGCGAGGGTGACCGGGAGTTGGTCGTCCGGCTGCTGGACGACGCGTTCCAGGACGATCCGGTGAGCGGCTGGATCTTCCCCGACGCCGAGTACCGCCGTGCGACCCACCACAAGTTGATGGCCGCCTTCACGGACGCGGTGCTCGCCGACGGCCGTATCGACCTGGCCGAGGACGGCTCGGCCTGCGCGCTGTGGCTGTCCATGCCGGCCGAGGCGCACGCGGCGGACGGCGAGGACGAGGCCGTGGCGCTGCGGGAGTTCGTGGATCCGGACAACGAGCGGGTCGAGACGATCGTCCGGCTCATGGAGGAGGGTCATCCCACCGGCCGGGCCCACGAGTACCTGTGGATGATCGCCGTGGCACCGGACCGGCAGGGCGAGGGCCTCGGCGCCGCGCTGATCGGGCACGTCCTGGAGCGCTGCGACCGCGAGGGCCTGCCCGCGTACCTGGAGGCGAGCAGCGAGCGCAGCACCAAGCTGTACGAGCGGCTCGGCTACGCCTTCACCGACACCACCCTCGACCTTCCGGACGGACCGCGCATGTATCCGATGTGGCGCGAGCCCCGAACGGTTCTAGTCTGAGGGCATGGGCAGAGAAGAGCACACCTGTCCCGTCTGCGGACAGCCGGTTGCCACCGTCGTCCGGCGGTACAAGACGCTCGGCGCATGGGTGCCGAAGTGGGTGGCCGGCCCGTGCCGGAACCCCGAGTGCGAGGCGTACGCCGGCGAGGGCGCCGAGCCCGGTGAACCCGGGCCGCGCACCTCGGCCGGGCCGACGTCGTAGCGTGGTCCCATGCCGGACAACGAACCCACCACCGTCCTCCACATCACCGAGCGCACCCTCTGGGACGCGGCCCGCGAGCGCGGCGCCTACGAGTGGTCGACCCGTGGCCGCACCCTCCAGGAGGAGGGCTTCATCCACTGCTCGACCCGCACCCAACTCCCGCGCGTGGCAGCCTTCTTGTACGGCTCCTACGACGGCCCCGACGAGCTGGTGGTCCTGGAGGTGGACCCGGGACGGCTCGGCGTACCGCTGAAGTACGAGGCGCCGCAGCCGGGCGGCGAGGAGTTCCCGCACATCTACGGGCCGATTCCGGTGGACGCGGTGGTGGGGGTCGAGACGTGGGCGGGATGAGTCGCTAGGAGCGGGCGGGCAGCCCGCCGGTCTCCGGGTCGCGGCCGGTCAGGCAGTAGATGCCGCCCGCCGGGTCCCGCATCACCGTCCAGTGCGTGCCGTGGGAGACGACACTCGCCCCGAGCCGCTCGTGCCGTGCCGTCGTCGTGCCGATGTCCGCGCAGGCCAGGTCGAGATGGGCGGACGCGGGGCGTTCCTCGCCGAGCCGCTGGAGCAGGATGCGGATCGGCAGGCCGGGCGGCGGCTTGAGCACATGGAACTCGGGAAGCGCGCCGCGCAGTGACGCCCAGTCGGGCAACAGGGCGCTCCAGAAGGCGACTTCGGCGTCGTAGGAGCCGGGTCCGATGTCGAGGGACACCTGGTCGAGGCGGCTGCCGTCCACGACGGGCGGCCGTACGGCCTCACCGTGCCAGGGGGCCGCGCAGAACAACTGCCCGGCGGGGGACCGGAGTACGGCCCAGCCGTCGTGCTCGGCGACGGTCTCCGCGCCGAGCGCCAGCGCGGACGCGACGAACGCCGGCACGTCCTCGACGGAGAAGTCGAGGTGCGCCCCGCCCATACCCGTCCCGACCCCCTGGACCTTCACGCAGGGATCCGCCCCCTCCACCAGCAGGGTGACGAACTCCCCGTCCCCACCGCGCGGTTCGGACAGCCTGGTGTCCGTGACGGCCGTCCAGAAGGTGCGGGCGGGGTCGAGGAGCGCGTGCGGGCGGTCGACGAAGGCGTAGGTCCAGCGGATGCTCATGGCGTGATCGTAAGCCGGAGGAAGAGACCGGCCCCCGCGGATTTCAGTCCCCGCTGCGCTGCATGAACCGCAGCATGTTCCCGGCCGGGTCCCGGAACGCGCAGTCGCGGACACCGTACGGCTGGTCCGTCGGCTCCTGGACCACCTCGGCACCGGACTCCTGGACACGGGCGTAGAGGGCGTCGCAGTCGGCGGTGGTGAAGTTGACCCCGCGCAGGGTGCCCTTGGCGAGCAGTTCGGCCATGGCCTGCTTGTCGGCGGGCGAGGCGTCCGGGTTCGCGGCCGGCGGCTCCAGCACGATCTCCACGTCCGGCTGCAACGGCGACCCCACGGTCACCCACCGCATGCCCTCGAAACCGACGTCGTTACGGATTTCCAGCTCCAGCACGTCGCAGTAGAAGGCGAGGGCCTTGTCGTGGTCGTCGACGGCGATGAAGCACTGGCGGAGTTTGAGATCCATGGGGGACAGGCTAGGGGCGCAGGGGAGGTCCTGCCCGGTTTGGCCGGGTAAAAGTGCGGGCCACACAAGACGGGATCACCGCGCCGGCCTCGTGGGAGCGGGCGCGGTAGGCGCTGGGGGTCTCGCCGACCAGTTCGGTGAAGCGGGAACTGAAGGAACCGAGCGAGGTACAGCCGACGGCCATGCACACCTCCGTCACGCTGAGATCCCCGCGCCGCAGCAACGCCTTCGCCCGCTCGATCCGCCGCGTCATGAGATAGCTGTACGGCGTCTCCCCGTACGCGGCGCGGAAGCTCCGCTGGAAGTGCCCCGGCGACATCAGCGCGGTCCGCGCGATCGAGGCCATGTCGAGCGGTTCGGCGTACTCGCGGTTCATCCGGTCGCGGGCCTGGCGCAGCCGTACGAGATCTTCGCGGTTCACGGGGTCAAGGATGGCACGGGGTGGGAAGGGGCG
>NZ_JAEQAZ010000146.1 GCF_016654115.1 Streptomyces sp. MBT53 | reverse complement strand
GCCACACGCCGAGCCCCACAGCCCCCGACCACTGCTGCGGCTGACCGCGCCAACCTCCCCCGAAAGGCGTCCCATGCGCGAGGAAGAGAACACCCGGCTCACCCGGACCGGGCCCGGCACCCCGGCCGGCGAGTGGATGCGCCGCTACTGGCAGCCGATCGCCCTGAGCGAGGAACTCTCGGGCGTACGACCGCTGGTGGCACCCAAGGTGATGGGCCAGAACCTGGTCCTGTTCCGTGACGATGACGGCGAGCTCGGTCTCGTCGACCGGGGCTGCCCGCACCGGGGCGCCGACCTGGCGCTCGGCCGCCTGGAGGACGGCGGACTGCGCTGCTGCTTCCACGGCTGGCTGTTCGCACGCGACGGCTCGTGCCTCGACACACCCGCCGAGCCCGTCGAAAGCCCGCTCAAGTCCCGCGTCCGGCTGGGCAGTTATCCGGTCCGCGAGATCAACGGCATCATCTGGGGCTACCTCGGCCCCGGCGAACCGCCCCAACTCCCCGCCCTGGACTGCTTCCAGGCACCCACCGACCACGCCTTCGCCTGGAAGGGGCTGCTGGAGTGCAACTGGCTCCAGGCCCTGGAGGTCGGCATCGACCCCGCCCACGCCTCCTACCTCCACCGCTTCTTCCAGGACGAGGACCCCGCCGACAGCTACGGCAGACAGTTCCGCGCGGCCTCCCAGGGCACCGACCTGCCGATGACGAAGATCCTGCGCGAGTACGGCCGCCCCGACATCGACGCCGTCCGCACCCCCTACGGCATCCGCATCACCGCCCGGCGCACGCTCGACGGAACGGACACGCAGGGCCTGCCGATGGACGGCAGCCGTACCCATGTCCGCATCACCCACCAGGTGTTCCCGCACGCCTTCCACATCCCGCTGGACGCGGAGACGGCGATCACCCAGTGGCATGTGCCGATCGACGACAACTCCAGTTACTGGTATGCCCTGTTCACGAGTGTCGGCGGCCCGGTAGACCAGGCGGAGATGCGCCGGCAGCGGGTCGACGCGGTCACCCTGCCCGACTACCGGCCGCGCTTCGGCCGCGAAAACGGCTACGGCTACGACCCGGTGGAGCAACGCACGACGACGTACACCGGGCTCGGCTTCGACATCAACGTGCACGACCAGTGGGCGGTGGAGGGGCAGGGGGCCGAACAGGACCGCACCCGTGAGCATCTGGGCCGCTCCGACAAGGCCATCGTGATGTTTCGGCGAATGCTCGGCGAGGCCATCAGCGCAGTTGAGCGCGGGGAGGATCCGCCGCTGGTGCTGCCGGTCGAGGAGGCGGGGCGGTTGCACGGTCCGGTCGCGCTGGACGGGATCGGCCCGACCGAGGGCTGGCTGGAGCACTGGACGGCCGTCACCGACAAGCAGCGCGCCGACAGCAGTTGGGCGCGGCCGCTGGGAACGGACGGCTGAGCCGCGTGGGATTCATCGAACGCCACGGCCTGTGGAACCCCGAACAGGCCGCCGCCGCACGGGAGATACTCGGCCGCGCCGAGAGCGGCCAAATGAACGTGGTACGGCTGGTCTTCGCCGACCAGCACGGTCTGCTGCGCGGCAAGACCGTCACCGTGGGCGAACTGTCCAACGTGCTGCGCGACGGCACCGGCATCGCCTCCTCCCTGCTCGCCAAGGACACCTCCGGGCGGACCGTCTTCCCCCTCTTCACCAAGGAGACGCCGCTCGGGCTGCCCGAACTGCGCGGCGCCGCCGACATGGTGATGGTCCCCGACCCGTCGACCTTCCGGATGCTGCCGTGGTCGCCGGGCACCGGCTGGCTGCTGTGCGACCTGCGCTTCACCTCCGGCACGCCGGTCCCGCTGTGCACGCGCGGGCTGCTGCGCTCGGTCCTCGACCAGGCCGACGGACTGACCTACCGCACCGGCCTGGAGGTGGAGTTCCACCTCTTCCGGCTCGACGATCCGCGCCTGGGCCCCGGCGACCAGGGCCAGCCCGGAGCCGCGCCCGAGGTCGGGATGCTGAACCACGGCTACCAGTACCTCAGCGAGCTGCGCTACGACGAACTCGATCCCATCCTCGACGTGCTGCGCGCGAACATCGAAGGCCTGGGGCTGCCGTTGCGCAGCCTGGAGGTCGAATTCGGGCCCAGCCAGGTCGAGTTGACCCTGCAGCCCGCCGACGGTCTGGGCACGGCCGACGCGATGGTCCTGCTGCGCAGCGCCGTCAAGCAGGTGGCCGCCCGCCACGGCCACCACGCCACCTTCATGTGCCGCCCCCATCTGCCCGGCGTGTTCTCCAGCGGCTGGCATCTGCACCAGAGCATGGTCCGGGACGGCGTGGGTGTCTTCGCACCGGAAGGCGGCGAACTCACCGCGTCCGGGCCGCCGTTGTCGCCGTACGGGACCGCCTTTCTCGGTGGGCTGCTGCGGCACGCGCGGGCCACGAGCGCGTTCTCGACCCCGACTCTCAATGGTTTCAAGCGCTTTCGCTCGCTGTCGCTGGCGCCGGACCGCGCGGTGTGGGGCCGGGACAATCGCGGGGCGATGGTGCGGGTGCTGGGTGACGGGCCCTCGTCCACCCGGCTGGAGAACCGGATCGGTGAACCAGCCGCCAACCCCTACCTCTACCTCGCCTCCCAACTCGCCGCCGGACTGGAGGGCGTGGCGGGCGGACTGGAACCGGGACCGGCCGCCGACGAGCCGTACGCGGCCCGCGCCGAACCGCTCCCCCGCTCGCTGGCCGAGGCCCTGGACGCCCTGGAGTCCGACCGCATGCTCGCCGACCGGCTCGGCAAGGACTTCGTGGCGTACTACGCGAGCATCAAGCGAGCCGAGATAGACCGCTTCAGCCAAGAGGTGACCGACTGGGAACAGCGGGAGTACTTCCGTGTCTTCTGACCACGACTCCTCTCCTACGACGACCCAGCGGCTCCTGGTCCGGCAGGTCCGCTGGGTCGCCCATGACGTGGTGGAACTGCGGCTGACCCGGGCCACCGGCGGCGCCCTGCCGGCGTGGGAGCCGGGAGCGCACATCGAGTTGACGCTGCCTTCGGGGCTCCGGCGGGCCTACTCGCTGTGCGGGGAGGTGACGGACACGGAGGCGTGGACGATCGCAGTGCACCGCGTGCCGGAGGGGCGGGGCGGCTCCCGGGAGATCCATGAAACCGCCCTGGTGGGGCGGGAGTTGGAGGTGCGCGGGCCGGTCAACCGCTTCCCGCTGATGCCCGCGGAGGGCTATCTGCTGCTGGCCGGCGGCATCGGCGTCACCCCGCTGCTGCCGATGGCCCGCGAGCTCACCGCACGCGGTCTGCCGTGGCGGTTGGTCCTCGGCGCCCGCGACCGGTCGCGGCTCGTGTACGCCGAGGAGTTGGTGGCGTTGGGCGGTGACCAGGTGGTGCTCGTACCGCAGGACGAGGCGGGTCTGCCGGACCTGGCCGCCGAACTCGCCGCCACCCCGCCCGCGCACGGCGTCTACGCCTGCGGCCCGCAGCCGATGCTCGACGCGCTGACGGCACTGTGCCGGACGGCCGGCTCCGCGCGGGCACTTCACCTGGAGCGCTTCACCGCCGCCGACCAACTCGGCTCATCCGCCGGGGAGTTCGAGGTGGTCCTGAGTCGTTCGGGGCTGCGGCTGACCGTGCCCGCCGACCGTTCCGTGCTGGACGTCGTACGGGAGAAGCTCCCGGACATCCCCTACTCCTGCGAGGAGGGCTACTGCGGCAGCTGCGAGACGGCGGTCGTGGCCGGACTCCCGGTTCACCGCGACTCGGTGATCGAGCCGTCCGAACGCACCGCCGCCACCACGATGATGATCTGCGTGAGCCGCTGCGACTCGCCGGTGCTGGAGCTGGACCTCTAAGTGCCGCCTTTCGCAAGCCGGTTGAGGAGCGAGCGGGGTCGGTACGGGATGACCTCGGCCAGTGAGATGGCGGTGCTGGTGCGGTCGACTCCGTCGATGGCGAGGATCGCCTTCGTGATGCGGTGCAGGTCCGTGGTGTCCCTGGCGACGACCTGGGCGAGGAGGTCGGCGTCGCCGGTGGTGTAGTGCACCTCGATGACTTCGGGGAGGTCGAGCAGGCCTTCGTGGACACTCTCCGGTTCGGCCTGGCTCACCGCGAGCGACATGAACGCGACCAGGCCGTAACCGAGGGCGGCGGGGTCGACGCGGCGGCTGAAGGGTTTGAGGGCGCCCTCGGCCGCCATTCGCCGCAGCCGGGCGTGCACGGTGTTGCGGGCCACGCCGAGGGTCTGCGCCAGGGCCAGGATCGTGGCGTCCGGGTCGTCGTCCAGGGCCAGGACGATCCGGGCGTCCAAGGTGTCCATCTCTGTCATGGTGCGCATTCTGACACCTGGATCACATCTCATTGAGCATCTGTCGCATCGGAGGAGACCTGTGTTGCGCCGATGCCCTGGCGCGTGGTCTAGGTGGTGGTCCGTCTCCCGCCTCCGTCCCGTTGAAGGACCGCCGTCATGACTTCGAAGTCGTACGCCGCCGGTACCGGTGGCTCCTGGATCGTCGTCGTGGCCGCCGGGGTCGCCGCCGGGCTCCAGGTGTGGAAGGTGCCGCCCGCGCTGCCGTACCTGCGGCACGAGCTGTCGTTGAGTCTGGTCCAGGCCGGGACCCTGCTGGGAGTCGTCCAACTGGCCGGGATGCTCGGGGGACTTGCCGTCTCGCTGCTGGCCGAGCTGATCGGTGAGCGGCGCTGTCTGAGCGGGGGGCTTGTACTGCTGTTCCTCGGTTCGGCCAGCGGTGGTCTCGCCGGATCGGCGGCTCCGCTGCTGGCCTCGCGGGCGATGGAGGGTGCCGGTTTCATCCTGGTGGCGGTGACCGGTCCGGGGCTGATCCGGCGCACCGCTCCGCCGGGTCGCTTCACCACGGCCATGGGCTTCTGGGGTGCCTACCAGGGGATCTCCACCTCCGTCGGGCTCGTGGTCGGCGCGCTGGTCCTTCAGATGGTGTCGTGGCGGGTGTGGTGGTGGGGCATGGCCGTGGTCGCGCTGGCGCCGCTGCCGTGGGTGCTGACCCGCGTTCCGCGTGACGACGCGGGCGGTGCGCGGGGCGCGGCGGCCGCCCTCGCGCGCATCGGCCGTACCGTCCGGGCTCCCGCTCCCTGGACCGCCGGTCTCGTCTTCGCCTGCTACACGCTGCCGTGGATGGCCGTGGTCGGGTTCCTGCCGACCGTCTACCGCGACGGTGGGATGACGGGCAGCTGGCCGGGGGTGCTGAGCGCCGTGGTCGGTGCGGTGAACGCCGTCGGTTCGATCGGCACGGCGGCGCTGTTGAAACGCGGCCTGGCCGTGCGCGCCGTCGTCGTGCCCGCCTTCGCGCTGATGGCCTCAACCTCTCTGCTGGCCTTCGCCGTTGACTGGCACCGTGTCCCGGCGGGTACCGCCTGGCAGTTCCTGTGTGTCGTCGCCTTCTCGCTGACCGGCGGGGCGATACCCGCGACGCTGCTGCGCTTGATCGGTGGGCTGACGCCGACGGGCGGTTCGGCTCCGGCCACCATGGGGCTGATCCAGCAGCTCTTCAACGCGGGCAGTTTCGTGGGCCCCACCGTCGCCGCGTGGCTGGCGACCCGGACCGGCGGCTGGCACTCCACCTGGTGGATCACCTGCGGGTGCGCGGTCTTCGGTGCCGTCATCAGCCTCGGGCTCGGCGACGGGGGCGCGTCCTCGCGGGCCTCAAAGTCCGCTACGGCAGGGGCAGTTCGTTGAGGCGGTCGTGGAGATCGGTGCGGAGGGGATCGTCGGCGGGCAGGCCGAGTTCGTCGGTGAGGGCGAGGGCGCGGGTCCATGCCTCGTGTGCGGCGTCGGGCTGCCCGGCGCTGTGGTGACTGTCGCCGAGGCAGCGGAGACAGGCGGCCTCGCTGCGGCGTTCACCGGTGGCGCGGAACAGGGCCGCCGCCTCCCGGTAGCGGTCGACCGCCTGTCGGTGGAGGCCGAGTTGGTGGTGGATGTAGCCGAGGCTGTCGGAGATATGGGCCTGTCCGTCCACGTCACCGGCCTCACGGGCGAGCGCGAGCGCCTGCTCGCAGTGCGCCGACGCGCTGTGGTGGTCGCCGAGTTGGGCCTCCATCCAGCCGATGTGGTTGAGCGCCGCGGCCTGGCCCGCCGGGTCGTCCGCCACCCGGTAGTGCTCCAGGCTCCGGTGGGCGTGTTCCAGCGCCAGGCCGGGGTTGCCCTGGGTGCCCGACATCCGCGAGAGATGCTGGTGGGTACGGGCCTGCCCCGCGTCGCTGCCCAACTCGGCGAACAATTCCAATGCCTGTAAGTAGTGCTGCCTGGCCGGTTCGGGGCTCTTGAGGCGGTCCAGGGCCAGGCCGAGTCCGCGGTGGGCGCCCGCTCTTCCGAGCAGGTCGCCGTCGCGTTCGGCCGCCGCGAGCGCGCTGTGCCCGGCGGTCAGCAGCGCCTCCCACTGGCCGTGCCGGTCCAGGAAGGTGGTCAGGACGGTGACCAGTCGCCACACATGGCCGTCGAAGCCGGGCGGTGGCTGCCGCACGATCTCCAGCAGTACCGGGTGTTCGGCGACGAGCCAGGCCAGCGCTCTGTCGTAGTCCTCGGGCACCATCGGGTTCGCGCCCGCTCTGGGCGCGGCGGAGGCGACGGGGTTGGGCTGCGGGGTCACCAGGACGTCGGCCGCGCGTGCGGAGTGCAGATAGTGGTCCATCATCCGGTGCAGCGCCGCACGCCGTTCCCACTCGTCGTCGTACGCGGCCACCAACTCCCCGGCGTAGACGCGTAACAGGTCGTGGAACGCGTACCGTCCCGGAGCGTGCTCGGCCAGCAGGTGCCCGCCGGTCAGTTCGGCGAGCAGTCCGCGGACGCGTTCCGGCGGGGCGCCGGCCAGGGCGGCTGCCGCGTGCCGTCCGAGGTCCGGCCCCGGGTGCAGTGCGAGCAGCCGGAACAGCCGGGCGGCGGCCGGGCCGAGCGCGCTGTAGGACCACGAGAACACGGCCCGTACCTGGCTGGCCTCCTCGCCGCCGTCGAGCGCGTCCAGTCGGCCGCCCACCTCGCGGAGTTCCTCGGCGAGCGTGCCGAGCGGCCGTCGTGGCTGGGCTGCGGCGCGGGCGGACACGACGGCCAGGGCGAGCGGCAGTCCCGCGCACCAGGTGACGATGTCCGCGACGGCCTCCGGTTCGGCGGCCACCCGGCCGGTCCCGAGCCGCTCCGCCAGGACGTCCCGTGCCGCGTCCGGGGTCAGCGGGTCGACCGCGAGCAGATGGGCGCCCTCGGTCGCGGCCAGCCCGGTGAGCCGGTTCCTGCTGGTCACCAGCGCCATGCAGCCGACCGCCCCCGGCAGCAGCGGGCGCACCTGTTCCTCGTCGCGGGCGTTGTCGAGGACGACCAGTATCCGACGTCCCGTCAGCAGACTGCGGTACAGGCCGACTTGGGCCTCGAGGCCCGGCGGTGTCCGGTCCGGCCGTACTCCCAGCGCGTCCAGGAATCCGCGGACCGCCTCGGTGGGAGCCATCACCGCGCCCTGCGGGTCGAAGCCGCGCAGGTTCACATACAACTGCCCGTCGGGGAAGGCACTTTCGACCCGGCGGGCCCAGTGCACCGCGAGCGCGGTCTTGCCCACGCCCGCCATGCCCGAGACCGCCGAGATCACCACGGCGGCGAACTCGCCCTGCGCCGAGGCGAGGATCTCCTCAAGCCGGGTCAGTTCCTCGTCGCGGCCGGTGAATCCCCGTACGCCCATGGGGAGTTGGGCGGGGAGTTCGGCCGGGCGGGCCGTCTCGGACGGTTCGGGTCGTTTGGCGGGGGCGGAGCGGTGGCCGCGCAGGATCGTCTGGTGCAGCTGGCGCAGTGCGGGTCCCGTGTCGGTGCCCAGTTCCTCCGCGAGGCGTTTGCGGACGGCCGCGTAGCAGTCGAGGGCCTCCGCGCTGCGGCCGGTCTCGTGCAGGGCCCGCATCAGCGCCTCGGCGAGGGGTTCGGCGAGCGGGTACTCGCCGAGCAGGGCGGTCAACGGGCCGATGACGGACGCGGGATCGCTGTGGACCGGTTCCGCGCGGGCCCAGCCGACGGCGGCGTCCTGGTGCTGGCGCCGCCAGGCCTCGCGCATCCGGGCCGCCCACTGCCCGCGCAGACCGGACAGCGGCTCCCCGCGCCACAGGTCCAGCGCCTCGCGCAGCAGCCGCGCCCGCTCCGGGTCGGCCGGGCCCGCGGTCCTCGCCTGGTCCACCAACTGCCGGAATCTGTACACGTCCACCTGGTCCGGGCGGGCCTCCAGGAGGTAGCCGCCGGAGCGCCGCACCACGGACAAGGGTTCCCGCGCGGTCTCGGCGGCCTGCTCGCACACCCGCCGGATCCGGGCGACATGGGCGTGCACGGCGCCGCGTGCCCCGTCCGGCGCGCGCGTGCCCCAGACCCGTTCCATGACCACGTCCACCGCGACGGGACGGCCGATGTCCACGGCCAACGCGGCCATCACGGTACGGCGTTGGGGCGGGCCCACCTCCACCGCGCGCCCCGCCGCAGACAATTCCACCGGCCCCAGCAACTGCACGTCCACCATGGTGTGCGCCACCCCCCGCACAAAGCCTCCTCCTTTCTTTCACGGACGTGTACGCGGCGCGACAAGCCTTCGGCAAGGTTTCCTGCCACCCACCGGTGCCAGTCTGCTGGGGAGCGAACGGGCTCTGACCGAAGCACCGTTCGGGCATCACGGCAGGGCCGTCGCCTGGCGGCTGCGCAACAGGCAAACGGGGGCGAGCAGTGTGATCACAGGGGAAGTGATGGCACCTGGGACACGGGTGCCGGTACGGCGGCCGGATGTGTTATCGGCCGCGACGGGAAACGCCGGCGGAAGGAGTGTGCTGGAGGGCGCGTTCGCGTTGCTGGAGGCGGTGGAGCGGGCCGTGGAGGCGGGGCCGACCAGGCTGGCGTCCGACTGCGGGCTGCCGAAGACGACCGCGTACCGGCTGCTGGAGCAGCTGGCGGATCTGGGCGCGGTCGAGCGGTGCGGGGGGAGTTACCGGGTGGGCCCGCGGATGTTCCGCCTCGGGCGGGCCTGGCAGCCGCATCCCCGGCTGCGGACCGCGGCCCGGGAACCGATGCGCCGGCTGGCCGAGCTCACGGGCACGACGGTGGGGATCGCCGTGCTGTGGAAGGGCGAGACGTTGATGGTCGAGTGGTGTCCCGACGACGCTGTACGGCCCGATCCGCTGCAGACCCGGATGACCTGGCCGTGGTTCACCGCGGCGGGCAAGGTTCTGGTGGCGATGGCCGGTCCGGCGCCGCTGCCGGGCCTGCTGCCCGCGTCCTGGGCGCGGGACGCCGCCGCGATCCGGGAGCGGGGTACCGCCTTCGACCGGGAGGAAGTGGTGAGCGGGGTGTGCTGTGCGGCGGTTCCGCTGTTCGGCACGGGCGCCGCGCCCCTGGCCGCGCTGTGTGTCCTCACGGACCCGGCACACCACTTGGAGCGGCTCGCGGAGGCCGCCCGCCGAACCGCCCGGGTCATCGGCATGGGCCTGCGGGGGCGATGACACCGGGGGCCGACGACGCGGCCCGGCGCTCTTGCGGGGATGAGCACCGGGCCGCGGAGACGGCCGTGTCCGCGGGTACGCCGGTGACTCGGCCGAGCCACCGGCCTCTCGTCGGCGCGGCCCTCCGCCCGGCCCACGTGGGCGATCGGCCACCGTCGCCGGTCCGTCCGCCGCGCGGCGAAAACCCTCTGCTCCCCGGCGATCTCCGTCATAGGCTTACGGCCGCTGTCTGCCGAGGGAGGACACATGGGGATCCGAAGCCTGACCCGCACGGAAGCCGAGCACCGGGCCGCGCTGATCGCGGTCGAGCGGTACGACGTGGACGTCGATCTGACCACGCTGCCCGACGGGTCGGAGGTGCGCTCCGTCTCCACGGTGGCGTTCACGTGTCGTGAGCCGGGCGCGGCGACCTTCGTGGACTGCGCGGCGCGGGTGCTGAGCGCGACGCTGAACGGGGTCGAGGTCGGACCCGGCGAGGACGGACGGATCCAGCTCCCCGCTCTCGCCGCGCACAACGTGCTGCGGGTGGAGAGCGTGCAGGCCGACACCACCACCGGCGAGGGCGTGCACCGGGCGACGGACCCCGGCGACGGCGAGGTGTACGTGTGGATGAGCTTCGAACCGGACGAGGCCCGCTTCGTGTGGGCCTGCTTCGACCAGCCCGACCTCAAGGCCCCGCACGGCTTCACCGTCACCGCCCCGGCCGCGTGGACCGTCACCAGCAACTCCGGTGACGCGGACGTCGAGGAGCTGGGCGCGGCCCGCCGGTGGACCTTCCCCGACACCCCGCCCCTGTCGACGTACAACACGGTCATCAACGCGGGCCCCTTCCACGAGGTCCGCCGTGAGGTGGACGGCCACAACCTGGGCCTGTACGCCCGCCGTTCGCTCGCCGATGTCCTCGACCGTGACGCCGAGGAGATCTTCACCCTCACCCGCCAGGGCCTGGCCTTCTACGCCGAGGCCTTCGCGATGCCGTTCCCGCAGCGCAGGTACGACCAGGTCTTCATGCCCGAGTTCGGCGGGGCGATGGAGAACTACGGCTGTGTGACGTGGTCGGACGCGTTCCTGCGGCGGGCCACGCCGACTCCCGCCGAACACGTGCTGCTCGCAAGGGTGTTGCTGCACGAGATGGCGCACATGTGGTTCGGCAACATCGTCACCATGCGCTGGTGGGACGACCTCTGGCTGAACGAGGCGTTCGCGGAGTTCGCCTGCCACTGGGCCGCCGAGCGTGCCACCCGGCACACCGACGCGTGGGCGAGCCATCTGATGATCGGCAAGATCAGCGCGTACCTGTCCGACCAGGGCCCCGCCACGCACCCGATCCACCAGCCCATCCACGACGTCGCCCAGGCCGCGTCGATCTTCGACAACATCACGTATCCCAAGGGCGCGTCCGTCCTTCAACAGCTCAAGACGTACGTCGGCGAAGACCACTTCAGGACCGGCATGGCCGCCTACTTCGCCCGCCACGCGTGGGGCAACACCACGCTCCAGGACCTGATCGACTCGCTGTCCGAGGCCAGTGGCCGCGATCTGGACACCTGGCGCACGGCCTGGCTGACGACGGCGGGCACCGACCGCTTCACGCTGGAGCGCGACGGCGACACCCTCACGCTGGTGGCCGACGGCAGCCCGCGCCCGCAGGTGCTGGCGGTGGGCGCGTACGGGGAGAACGGCGACGCTCTCGAACGCCGGGCGCTGGTGCGGGTCGAGGTCACCGAGACCCGGACGCCGGTGACCGGACTCCCGCCCGCCGACGTGCTGTTGATCAACGACGACGACCTGACCTTCGCGACGACCCGCCCGGACCCCGCCACCAGGGACGCTCTCTTCCGTACGGCGGCACGGCTGCCCACGGCGATCTCGCGGGGCGTGGCCGCGGCCACCGTGTGGGACATGCTGACCACCGGCGAGGCCACGGCGGCGGAGGCCGGGCGGTGTCTCACCGCGCTGCTGACGGCCGAGACGTCCGACGCGGTGATCGAGCCGTATCTGACTCTCGCAGCGAACATCGCCGAGCTGTGGGCGCCGGCCACCGAGCGGACCGAACTGTCGGCCGCGGTGGCGGCGGCCTGTCTCCGGCTCGCCGACGACCCGGGCCGCCGTCAGGTCGCGCTGCGCGGGCTGGCCCGCACCGCGACGACCCGGGAGGATCTCGACCGGCTCCGCGAACGGGCCGGTGCCGACGTGGACCTGCACTGGCGTGCGCTGGTCCGCGACGCGGAGTTGGGCGGGGAGGTCGCGTCGGAGACCGAGCAGCTGCTCGCCCGGGACCCGGACCCCGACGCCTGGACCCGCGCCCTCACCGTCCGGGCCGCGCTGCCCGACGCGGCCACGAAGGCGGAGGTCTGGCAGCAGCTGACCGTGGACCGTGCCGTCCCCGTCAACTCGGTGGGCCTGGTGGCGGCGGCCTTCTGGCGCCCGGGCCAGGACGCGCTGCTGGCCCCGTACGCCGAACGCTATCTGGAGTCGATACCGAAGCTGCACCAGGGAGGAATGCTCCTGGCGATGAGCTACACGCACCGCCTCTTCCCGTTGCACGCCATCGACCCGACGTACATCGAGCGGGCCCAGGAGGCGTCCAAGGAGGCGGTGCCGGTGGTCCGCACCACGCTCCTGGAGCGCTCGGACGAGGTGAGCCGCATGCTCCGCGCGCGGGCCGGGGTCGTGTGACGGGACGCGTTCAGTGCCCCAACCGGTCGGCCAGGCAGGCGAGATAGAGCGCCATGGCCGTCCGGTACTCGCGCAGCGGGCGGCCGGTGATCTGCTCGATCTTATTCATCCGGTAGACGACGGTGTTGCGGTGGATGTGCAGCGCCTCGGCGGTGCGGACGAGGTTGAAGCCGCTCTCGCACCAGGCGGTGACCGTGGCGCGGAGGGCCGGCCAGTCCGGCTGGGCGCGCAGTTCGGTGGCGGTGAGTTCCAGCAGCCGATGGCGCGCGGACTGGCTCACCGCCGTCACCACCTGGTGGACGCGCAGATCGGTGATCGGATGGACCCGGTCGGTGTCCGCGAACCGGGCGCCGAGGCGCAGCGCGTCGCACGCGTCCTGGTAGGAGTCGTGCAGACCGCCCACGGAGTCGGCCGCCTCGCCGATGCCGGCGCGGGCCGCGAGGCCGTCCTGGGCGGCGATGAGGTCGGTGACGCGTCGGCAGTCGGCGACGAGGGAGGCGGTGGAGCGTCCGGCGGGGAGGCGGTGCAGGACACCGATCCAGCCGGGCGCGGTGGAGGCGACGATGTCCTGCGGGTCGGCGAAGAACTCCCCGACGGTGCGCAGGAGTTCGGAGCGGACCAGGGCCATGTCCCGACTCCGGGTGCCGCCCGGACGGCGGGGCGCGGGGTGCGGCACGGTCACCTCGAAGGCCACGGCGACCCGTCGTAGGCGCAGGTCGTAGCCGAGTTCGGCGGCGCGGAACACGAGGAAGTCGCCCTCGACGACCCGAGGGTCGTAGGACGCGATGTCGGCGAGGAGTTTCTCGGCGGCGCTTTCGGCGAGGAGCCGGGAGCGGAGCATCACGGACTCGCGGAGCAGGATCTCCGTCTGGCGTTTGACGAGCAGGCCGAAGCGGCGGACCTGCGCGGGGGTGCCGGTGATGCCGACGGTGCCCACGGCCTGTCCGTTGGTGATCAGCGGGAGGGTGACTCCCGGGCGCACTCCGCGCAGTTGCTGAGCCTGGGAGGCGCTGTGGGTGGCCGGTTCCTTTGTGCGGACCACGTCCACGGAGGCCTCGTGGAAGCTGCCGACGCGGCTGCTGTCTCCACTGCCGATGACGATCCCCTCGGCGTCCGTGATCAGCACGTTGAAGCCGATGACGGCGGAGGTGTCCCCGGCGATCTCCTGGGCGAGTGACGGGCTGAGCACGGGGTTTCCTCCCGTCGCGGGCGTGTCGGATTGGACGCACCGTACAGGGGAGCGCATAAATCCGGCCACAACTTCGTACGAGGTGGACGATGACGCGCGGCCGGTTGATGCCTAGCGTTTGGGCCCAATCACTTCCCGCCGAGGGCACAGCGCGGTGAACGGCGGGTCCCTTTCAGTGCCGATCCCTCAGTGCCGATACGGAAGGCCCGTGCCGATGATCCGTGTGCGCTCGCTAGTCGTGGCGTTGTCCGCGACGTTGATGTTGTCCACCGTCGCCGCCTGTGGTTCGGGCGGCGACGGCGCCCCGAAGAACGTCTCCGCGAAGACCGCCGCCCTGGGCACCCTCACGCCCGGCGTCCTCAAAGTGGCCGTACAGCCGTACGCGCCCTACACCACTGTGCAGGGCGGGAGGATCGTCGGGCTGGACGGCGACATCATCACCTATGTCGCGAAGAAGCTGGGGCTCGAAGTCAAGCCCCAGGTAACGGACTTCGCGGGCATGCTCGCCGGGGTGCAGTCCCGCCGCGTGGACATCACGATCGGTGGTGTCGCCTGGTCCGCCGACCGGCAGAAACAGGGGCTGTTCACCGATCCGCCGTACTACTCGCCCCCGGCGATGGCCGTGCGCAGCGGCAAGACCTACAAGACGCTCGCCGACCTCAAGGGCCTCAACCTCGGCACGGTCGACGGCTACGTCTGGGTCAAGTCGATCCAGGCCGTGCCCGGCGCGAAGCTGCACGCCTACCCGGACGCCAACGGTGTCTTCGACGACCTCGGCGCCGGCCGTATCGACGTCGGCTTCCTGGACCCGCTGATCATCATCGCGGCGCAGAAGCAGCGCCCGGACCTGAAGATCGCCACCGAGTACCTGACCCCGCCGACCGCCGCCGAGGTCAAGGCGAAGCCGGCCCTCCAGTACTTCCAGCCGTACCAGACGGGCTTCTATCTCCCCAAGAAGGCGACGAAGTTGGAGCAGGCGATCTCCGCGCAGATCGACGCGATGTACAGGAACGGCGAGTTGGCGAAGCTCGTCACCAAGTACGGCGGCGATCCTGAGCAGTTCCTGAAGCCCGCAGCCGATGTCGCGACCGCCCGGCGCGGGGTGGACCGGCCGAGCGACTGGACACCGCCGTCCATCGGGAAGTGAGGCACTGACATGTCGGGTCTCTTCCAAGTCCCCTGGTCCGACTACCGTTCCGACCTGATCGACGCACTCTGGCGGACGATCTCGTACACGGTGGTCAGCTTCGTCGGCGCGGTTCTGCTGGGTCTGGTCGTGGCGCTGCTCAGGCTCAGCAGGGCATGGCCCGCACGCGCCCTCGCCGCCGTCTACACGGAACTGTTCAAGAACATCCCGCTCCTCGCCATCATCTTCCTGACCTACTTCGGTCTGGCCTCGGCGGGCATCCGGCTGGACGTGTTCACCGCCGGCTGTCTGAGTCTCGTCGTCTTCTACGCCGCCTATCTCTCCGAGATCTTCCGGTCCGCGATCAGCGGGGTGCACGACGGACAGACCGAGGCCGGTGAGGCGCTGGGCATCGGGAAGGTGGGTGTCTTCGTCCACATCGTGCTGCCGCAGGCGGTCCGGCAGGCGCTGGCCGGCACCAACACCATGCTGGTGGACCTGCTGAAGTCCACCTCGCTGCTGGTGACCGTGTCCGCCGCCGAGTTGATGTCGGAGGGCAGGCTCATCACCTCGGCCACCTTCCGCGCCCTGGAGGTGTATCTCGTCATCTCCGCCATCTACTTCGCCCTGTGCTACCCGCTCTCCCAACTCCTCCTCCTGCTGGAACGCAAGGTCCGGGCGGGCGTCCCCCTCTCCCCCTGGCGACGACGCAGGGTACGGGCGGCCCGGGCACTGCTCGCCGCCGACCTCGGAGCGACCATGAAGGAGTCGGCCGTATGACCGAGCCCGTCACCACGGCGAAAGTCGACCCAACTGCCCACGCGGAAACGGTCGTTCGCATCGAGGGACTCAGCAAGTCCTTCGACGGGCGGCTCGTGCTCGACGACGTGAGTCTTGAGGTCGGCCGCGGCCGGATCGTCAGCGTCATCGGGCAGAGCGGCGGCGGCAAGACGACGCTGATGCGCTGCGTGAACCTGCTGGAGCGGCCCGACCGAGGCACGGTCGAGGTCGCGGGTGAGGTGGTGCACCGCGACGGCCGTACGGTCTGCCGCGACCTGCCCGGGCTGCGCCGTACGGTCGGCATGGTCTTCCAGCGGTTCAACCTCTTCCCGCATCTCACGGCCGTGGAGAACGTCGTCGTAGCCCAACGCAAGGCGGGCGTACCGGAGTTGGAGGCGTTGGAGCGGGCCGTCTCCCTGCTGCGCCGGGTCGGAGTGGCCCATCGCGGTCTCGCCCTGCCCGACCGGCTCTCCGGCGGCGAGCAGCAACGCGTGGCCATCGCACGGGCGTTGGCGCTCCGGCCCGAGGTGCTGCTCTTCGACGAACCCACGTCCTCCCTGGACCCGGAGGCGACCCGCGAGGTGCTGAGCGTGATGCGCGAACTGGCCGCCGACGGCATGACGATGCTGCTGGTCACCCATGAACTCCCCTTCGCCCGCGAGGTGTCGGACCGTGTCGTCTTCGTCGACGGCGGCCGGATCGTCGAGGAGGGCCGGCCTGGGCAGGTCATCGACCACCCCGAACAGGCCCGCACCCGCGCCTTCCTCGCCGCCTACGGGTCGGCGTCATGACCGGGCCCGGTGGTCCGGTCGTCGTGGTGGGCGGCGGTGTCGTGGGGCTGTGCACGGCCTACTACCTGGCCGAGGCGGGCCTCGATGTGGAGGTCGTCGAGCGGCGCGCGCTGGGCTCGGGGGCGTCCCGGGGCAACGCGGGCTGGATCTGCCTGAGCCATTCGACGCCGGTCCCCGCGCCCGGCGTGGTGCGCTACGCGCTCCGCTCCCTGGGCCGCCCGGACTCGCCCCTGTATCTACGGCCGCTGCCCGATCCGGCGTTCGTACGGTGGCTGTGGCGGTTCTGGCGCAGCAGTACCCCGGCCGCGTTCCGGCACGGCTACACGGCCATCGCCGAGCTGAACCGGGGCACGTTCGACCTCTTCGACGGCTTGCGCGCGGCCGGGGTCGAGACGGGGCTGACCCGGCCCGGCATGGTGCACGCGTTCCTCTCCCCCGCCGAGGCCCGCCACCACCTCGCCGTCCAGCGGCAGATGGCGCACGGCCGCTACCCGCTGCCGGACGACGTGGTCACGGGAGACGAGGCCTGTCTCCTCGACCCCGCGCTGTCCTCCCGGGTCCGGGCCGCCTATCTCGTGGAGGGCGAGGGCGTGGTCGATCCGGAGGCGTTCGCCCGCGCCCTGGGCGAGGCGCTCGCCGCGTCCGGGGTGAAGGTCCACGAGAACACGGAGGCCACGGGGTTCCGGACGGAGGGGAGCCGGGTCACCGCGCTCCGCACCACGACCGGTGAGATTCCCTGCTCGGCAGCCGTCATCGCGGCCGGCATGCGCTCCTCGGATCTGCTCGGCTCGCTCGGGCATCCGCTGCCGTTGCAGGCCGGGAAGGGGTACAGCTTCTCGGTCGACCTCGATCCGGCGCCCCGGCACACAATGTACTTCGGCGAGCGCAGGGCGGTCGCCTCGCCGATCGGGGCCACCACCCGCATCGGCGGGACGATGGAGCTGAGCGGCAACAACAACCGTCTCGACTGGCGCCGGATCGTCGCCGTGGCGCTCGCCAGCAGGCACTATCTGGGCCGCTGGTTCGACGACCCCGACGATCTCGTGAGTCTCATCCGCGATCCGTGGGTGGGCGGGCGCCCCTTCCTGCCGGACGGGCTGCCGGTCGTCGACCGGGTTCCCGGGCACGACAACGCGTTCGCCGCGACCGGGCACGGCATGCTCGGCGTCACCCTGGGCCCGGTGACCGGCCGTACCCTCGCCGACTACGTCCGCACCGGCCACCGACCCGACGTCCTCATGCCGTTCCGCTTCAACAGGGCGCCGTGGAGCGGGGGTTCAATCAGTCGGTGACGTCGCCTCGGTCCGTTCCGGGTGCGGGGCGGACGGCTGTACGCGCAGCGGCCGGGCCGCCCAGGCGGGCAGGTGCCAGTTCCAGCCGCCGAACAGGGAGACCAGGGACGGTACGAGCAGCATCCGCACGATGGTCGCGTCCAGCAGGATGCCGATGCCGAGGCCGGTCGCGAGGGTCTTGAGGTCGGTGCCCGGTCCCGAGGCGAGTGCGGCGAAGGCGAGGAAGAGGATGAGTGCGGCGCTGGTGACGAGGCGCCCGGTGCGGCCGATGCCCTCGACCACCGCCTCGTCGGTGGAGAGGCCGGCGTCGTACCCCTCCCGGATGCGGGTGAGGATGAACACCTCGTAGTCCATGGACAGTCCGAACAGGAACGCGAAGATCATGATCGGGATCCAGAACGTGACGGCCCCGGTGGCGGCGATGCCGAAGATCGCGTTGGAGCCGTGACCGTCCTGCCAGAAGAGGACCATCAGGCCGAGGGTCGCCGCCAGTGAGATCAGGTTGAGCAGCACCGCCTTCAGCGGCAGCAGCAGCGAGCGGAAGGCGCGCACCAGCAGGATGTATGTGAGCAGCGCGATGATCGTGAGCATCAGCGGGAAGTTGCCGTACACGGCGTGCAGGAAGTCGATCTGTGCCGCGCCGACTCCGGCGACGCCGACGGCGCCGGGCAGGTGCTCGGTGGCGGTCTTGACCCGTCTGACGACGTCGACGCTCTTCGAGTTGACGGTCTCGTTGTCGGGGATGACGACGACGATGCTCTGACCGCCCTGGTTGCCGGCGGGCCCGGACGGCACGAACACGCTGCTGACGCCGTCGACCTTGGCGAGTGCGGCGGCGACGGGCTTCGCCTGGTCGGTGCTGACCAGCACCTCCATCGGGGTGAGCGCACCGGTGGGGACGCCGCCGCGTTCGAGGGTCTGCAGGGTGTCGTAGGCGGGCCCGTTCTTGGCGAGCGACTCCGAGGAGGCGAGGCCGATCTTGATGCCGAGGAAGACGCCGACGAGGGCCGCGAGGGCGGCGAGCGCCGCACCGGCCGCGATCCACCGGCGTCGTACGACGGCCGCGGTCCAGCGGGTCCAGAAGCGGCTCGCGCGGTTCTCGTGGCGGATCTTTGGCCAGTCGACCTTGGGGCCGATGCCGCCGAGGATCGCGGGGGTCAGGGTGAGTGTCGTCAGCACGCTCGCGAGCGGGATGAGCGCGCCGCCGTAGCCCATGCTGCGCAGGAACGGGACGGGCAGGACGACCAGGGAGAGCAGGCCGATGGCGACCGTGACACCGCTGAACACGATGGCGTGCCCGGCGTGCTGCATGGCGACGACGACCGCGTCGTGGTTGTCCCGGCCGCGGTCGCGCTCCTCGCGCCAGCGGGTGACGAAGAGCAGTGAGTAGTCGATCGCGACGCCGAGGCCGATGAGGGCGACCAGGAACTGCACGATGAACGACACGTCGGTGGCGTAGGTGAGCGGCAGCAGCATCACGAAGGTCGCGAGGATCGAGACCGCGGCGACCAGGAGCGGCAGCAGGGCCAGGAAGGACGCGAACACGAAGGCGAGGACGGCGAGTGCGCCGACGGCGCCGAGGAGGGTCTCGCCGAGCACTCCGGGGCCGCCCCCGTCGTCGCCGCCGGAGGCAAGGGGGTCCTCGCCCGTCACGCCGACCTTCGCACCCGCCGGCATGGCCTTCTCGGCGGCCGTACGGATCGGGTCGGTCAGCAGCTTCTGGCTGGGGGACGGGTTGAACCGGTAGAACACCAGCGCGTAGGCGGTGCGGTCGTCCTTCGTCCGGAACGCCTTGTCGCCGGTGTTCGCCTCGTCGATGACCCGCAGTCCCGGCGCGGCCGTGCCGGCTGCGGTGAACACACGGCCGACGTCCGTCTCGTGGCCGGTGACGGTCTGTCCGGCGGGCAGGGTGACCGCCACGAGATAGGGGTTGGTGTCGCCGCCGCTGCCGAAGGCCTTCTCGATCTTGTGCGCGGTCACGGTGCCGGGCTGGCCGGGCAGCGAGAAGTCGATCGTGAGCCGGTCCGTGGTCCGGCCGGCCAGCGCGATGCCGGCGATCAGCACGAGACCCCAGAACGCCACGACCGCCTTGCGGTGCCGCAGTACGAATTCGGCCCACCGTCGCATGCCGGACTCCCCGCGTCGTAGGTTGCGCGAGTCTAGCCCGCCGCCCCGTTCATCCGCTATCGGGATAATCCATCCGGTTTGAAGGGATCCGGAAGCACGGAATCCGCGTACGCGCACCTCGGGAAGAGAGCGCGGTCCAGGGCTGTTTCAGCCTTAGGTACCGGATCATGGCCGGACTCCTGAGAACGGAGCAGTCAAGGTGAACGACACGTCGAAGGCCGACATACGGCAGGTGACAGCCACCCCGGCTCCGCCGTCCGACACGCTGGAGCGGGTACGGCGACATCGGCGGCACACCCTGGAACTGCTCACCGTCTGCGCCGTGGGACTGATCCCCTGGACGGTTCTGCTGGCGGTGACGCTGCCGTCCGCCTACGAGGTGCACCAGTGGCGGGTGACCTGGGTCGGGTTCGACGTCCTGCTCGTGCTCTCGATGGCGGCCACCGCGCTGCTCGGCTGGCGGCGCAACCGCGGGGTCATCGTGGCGGCGATCTTCTCGGCGGCCCTGTTGATCTGCGACGCGTGGTTCGACGTGTCGCTCGCCTTCGGCACCGACGACGTCTGGTCGGCCGTGGCCCTCGCGGTCTTCGCCGAACTGCCGCTGGCCGGCTATCTGATCCACCGGGTGCTGGCGATGATCTCCCTCGCCCGCTGGCCGAACGTGGAGGCGGCCACCAGGATCGCCGAGTAGCTACTTGCCCCTGAAAAAAGGATCTGGCCTGGTGGGCGGGCTGTTGCTGACACCTGGTCCCGGGCGGGGCTGGGTTGCCCTTCCTTGTTCACCGGCTGAGGACGGTCATCCGGTGCAGGTTGTAGGCGAAGATCCCGAGTCCTGCCCAGGTCTGTGCGCCAGCGAGGCGGCGCAGGCGGGTGCGGCGGAAGCCGAAACTGCGCTTGAGGTGGCTGATGCGGGCTTCGATGCCGACTCTCCAGTTGCGCATCCGTCGGAACGGGCGGCTGCGTTCGTACTCCCGGCGGGCCTTTACCGGGATGCCGGTGCGTGGGAGGCCGATCCTTCGGACCCCGAGTTCAGCCAGGGCCCGGTCGTTGGCCGCGGTGCCGAAGCCGCGGTCGGCGACCACAGTTGCCGGAACGCGGCCGGTCAGAGCGGTCACCCGCTCGACTGCGGGCACCAGTTGCGGGGCATCGGCCGGGTTTCCGCGATTGACCTGGTGGTCGACGACGAAACCGTCTTCGTCTTCGGCGACCAGCGCGGTGTAGCCGAACTGGGTGGGGTGCTGGGGCTTGCCCTTGCGGATCGGCCGGGCGTCAGGGTCGGCCAGCGACACCATCCGGTCGGGGATCGTGCGGATCCCCGCCAGCCGTAACGCGGTCTGTTCCAGCAGGCGCCGGGTGCCCGCCACCGTCCCGGCCAGCTCACCGACCAGGTGCGCCAGTTGCCCAGTGGGCCGCCCGCGCAGCGCGCGCCGCGCGTTGCGCTCCACGGCGGCAACGTCCTGCAGCGTCGCACGGGCGATGACGGCGACCTCGCCGGTGAGTCGGTCGATCTCGCCCAGGGCCCGGCCGGTGCGCCGCCGTAGAGTGCGGGAGATCTGCTTCAGGCGTTGGCCTGCTGAGCGGCTGCGATCCCGGAATGGAGTGCGCCCGGCGGCGCCGGCGGCCTTGATCCGGCGCACCAGCCGTCCCAGCTTGCGCACTCCGTGCTCCAGCAGGTCGGCGTCCGTGGGATGGTCGATGTCGGCCTCGATCACGGTGGTGTCGATGCGCAGCTTGCGGCACCGCAGCAGCTTCTCCTCGACCAGCTTGTCCAGCAGTGCGGCGTTGAGCTGCTCGCTGATCTGGGGGCCGCTGCGGCGCACGAGTTTAACCAGCGTGGTCGGGTGGGGCACCGGGGATGCCAGTGGAATACGGCAGAACCGCCGCCAGCTCAGCGAGTCCGCCACCTCACGGCAGAGCGTCTCGTAGCCGAGCTGGTAGCGGTGCTTGAGGTACAACAGCCGCAGCAGCGTCTCGACCGGGACCGACGGCCGCCCCAACCGTTCGGCGAACACCGCACGCCACGGGGCGATGAACCGCTCGTCATCCAGATACGCGTCGATGCCAGCCAGCTCGACGGGCAGCTGCCGCGCATGTTCCGGCAGCACCTCCCACCACACGTCCTGTGGCCCGGACACACGCAACATCGCCACCACCCCCGGCCGCCAAGGCCCACCCCCGTTATGTTCTTCGCGG